>CP019154.1:0-741564 GCA_002844335.1 Haloarcula taiwanensis | reverse complement strand
CACAGCCAGTGAAACCGGTGTCGTGTACTGTGACAGCCCGTACAGAAGGTATCGCCGATAGTGCGACGACAGGAGCGACAGTCGGTCGTCCAGCGGAAGCGAGTCGGGAATCTCGGTTTGTTTCGTATTCATTTTGTCTGGTATGGAACTGGATGGGGACAGGTATCGTGTCAGGTTTGGAGTGGTTCGAATGCTATTGGGCCACGGTACGCTCGTGCTCACGGTCGTCGGCAACGTCTCCGGTATCCGCGAGGGCGTTGACACGGTCGACGACGCGGTGGACCGTTCCATCTCGCGTGCAGGGTGCGACGTGCTGGAGGTCTCCGTCAGCGTATTCAGCGAGGGCAAGCGTCGGCAGCGTGATGACATTGACCGACTCGTCGGAAACCATGTTCGTCACCGGGTGCTGCCAGTCGAAGGCGTCAAGCGAGGCATCGGAGTCGCGCTCCCACTGTTCGAACATCGAAAGGCGCTCCAGCAGGTGTCGGCCCTCCGCAGTCCGCTGTGCGAGTCGTGGTTCGATCCGGCGTCCCCAGATCAGTATCGACAGGTCCTCGATACGGCCAGCGCTTTCGAGAGCCTGTAACCGGTCGAGCACGTAGTGCTGGTGTTGTCTTGCGTCTTCCGGACACAGGGACCGGAAGAACAGTTCGACGCGAACAGGATTGACAGTGGAATCCATAGTGAGGTGGTGCGTATCCTGTGGATCGCTACAGCGGTAACTGTCCTAAGTACTCTCTCTAGGCCCCTAGAATAAATCGGAGCAAACCCGAACCATGGCTGATATATCCGGGCCACTCGATTAGTAGTTAGTATATGAATATGTGGTACTTTCTCTGTCAGGTCGGCATTCAGTTACGGCTTTTCGTAGCCCGATAGACCGTTATTCGAGATGTATTCATCGCGTGCATGTGTTCGGAAGAAATATTAACAATCTAACTAGACACCGGGCGTTAAGTAGCTCGCCGCTACAGTTGATGCATGGTTCCAAGTGTCGTGGATGGCCACGATATCCCTGCCCTGTACGGGCCAGCCATCGATACACTGCCGCTCATGTTTGCGATTGTAGATTCGTCCGGGGTGATCCTCTCGACGAACGAGACGTGGCACGAGTTTGGTCGGGCAAACGGAACAGGGCTGACGCCGAGTACGCTCGGCAGGAACTATCTCGACGTTGCTGACACGGCCGACGATACGACCGGGCAACAGGCGGCGGACGGCATCAGGGCCGTCCTCGCTGGCGAGCAGGCCTCGTTCGAACTTGAATACCCGTGTCACACTGAGTCGGCGAAACGGTGGTTCCGGTTGTACGCCGCTCCGTTCACTATCGACGGTGCGACGTTTGCGTCCATCGCACATATCGACATCACAGCCCGGAAACAGCGGGAGTTGGCCCTCGAATCGGCCTACGAGGTCTGTACCGACTCGGACCGGACGTTCACTGACCAGCTCGACGCGCTGTTAGAACTCGGCTGTGAAACGCTCGGTTCGCCGTTCGGGACCCTCTCCCGGGTCCACGGCGACGAGTACGTGTTCGAAGCAGTCACTACACCGTCGTCTGCCGACCTCGAAGCCGGCAGAACAACCAGCATCGAGACACTCCCGAACTGCAGACACGTCGTCGAACACCGCGAACCGCTCGCTATCGGCGATGTTGCAGCGGACGCCCCGGCGCTCGCTGACTCGGAGTGGGGCATTGAGAACTACATTGGCGCGCCCGTCGTCGTTGACGGGGCCGTGTACGGGACGTTCTGCTTTTACGGACTGGAGCCGCGCGCGGCGCCGTACACGCAGTGGGACCTGACGTTCGTCCGGTTGCTCTCCGACTGGGCGGGCTACGAACTCGAACGACAGCGCCACACGGAACAGCGCGATGCATTGAACATCGCCCTTCCGGACCCCAGTTACATTATCGACGCGGAGGGGCGATTTCTCGACTGTCTGACCGACCCCGAGACGATGCTGAAGGTAGATGAGACGGACACGCTTGTCGGCCAGACGCTACACGAGTTTCTTCCCCGCGACACCGCTGATTCGCTACTGGCGACTGTTCGTGTAGCCCTGCGGACCGGGTCGTTTCAGTCCGTGGAGTACAGACTGCAGACTCCCGGTGACAAGCGATGGTTCGAAGCGCGGGTTGCACCGCTGCAAAGTCGCGCGTACGACCTCGATACTGTCATCTTCGTCGCTCGGGACATCACCGCTCACAAAGACCGCGAGGCCGAACTCGAACGCCAGCGAGACGAACTCAGACAGGCACAGCGGCTCAACGTACTGGGTCGAGAAATTGCGAAAGCGCTACAGGACACACAGACGCGCGAGGAGATCGAATCGGCGGTGTGTGCACACCTCACTGAATCAGACCTGTACCAGGCCGTGTGGGCCGGAAGCCGCGGGAGTGCAACCCAGATAACACTGGGTGCCGCCGCTGGGATTGCCACGGCGACGCCGGAGCAGATTTCGCCCGGCGAGCACAGTCTTGCCATAGATGCTATCGAGACCGGTGAGGTACAGGTCGTTGCGGACATCGCCGACGTGTCGACCCAGTCGGACACCGAGATGGACCGCCCGCTAATCGCAGCCCACTGCTCCGTCGCGGCAGTTCCCCTGACAACTGGCCAGACCACGTACGGCGTCCTGATGGTGTACGCATCGACCGACACCACGATTGGCTGTCGTGAGTCGGACATCCTTGGCGATCTGGGGCGGCTTATCGCACTGTCCATCCAGCGCGTCCACAGTCAGCAGTCGCTGCAGTCGGCGACGACCGTCGAGCTAGAGTTCCTGACGCCAGATTCCGACGACATCTTCGCCAGCCTCTCCGCGATGCTTGACTGTTCGTTCACACTCGAACGGCGCGTCCCGACCAGTTCCGGACGCAGCCTCCACTACGTTCGCGTCAGCGGGGTCGGCACTGACCAGGTGAGCCAGGCGCTCACTGGGCTGCCGTCGGTCGAATCCTGTGCCGTCGTCGAGACTGCGTCGGAGAACCGAGCGCCCCTGCTTGAAGTCACGCTCGACAAGATATCCGCATCGCCGCTTGACACTCTCATAGATTACGGCGGGGCGGTGCGGCAGGCCGTGGCGGCGGACGGCGACCTGCAGTTCACAGCAGAGATGGCACCGGATATCAACGTCCGCGCCGTCGTTGAAGCGGTCCAAGAGGTAACGCCCGGGACGGAGCTCCGGAGCAAGCAGTACGTCGACCAGCCGGTCTCGACGGTGACGGACTTCCGGACACGGATACGCGACCGGCTGACGCCAAAACAGGCCGCCGCGCTCAAAACCGCCTACGCACGCGGCTACTACGACTGGCCGCGAGGGAGCGCCGCGGAGGAACTGGCCGAGACGCTCGACATCTCTGCGCCGACCCTGCACTACCGGTTGCGGAAAGCCCACGACGCCGTCATCGGGGCGCTGTTTGACTCCGGAAGCGGCCCCGAGACACTCGACTGAAGATTAGTCGTCTTCGGCACGCTCGATTCGCTGCCGGGCCTGCCGAAACAGGCCCCGGAGCGTCTTCGTCTCCCGACCGGTCGGTTGCGCACGCCCGAGTACCCGACGGAACAGCCGGCGGGCTTTGTGCTGTTTTTCTCTGGGGTGGCCGATAGCCCGCAGGAACCGGTCGAACTCCTCGTGTAGTCCCTCGACGGCCGGCGTCTCGGCGAGGGTGTGCAGTTCCTCGGGGTGCTGGTTCGCGTCGACAGTCAGTTCGCGGAGTTCGTAGAGAACGATGGTGGCCGCCTGCCCGAGGTTCAACACCGGATACGACGCGCTGGCCGGGATAGAGCAGATAACATCCAGCTGTGCGAGTTCGTCGTTGGAGAGTCCGACACGCTCGCGACCGAAGACGACACAGATGTCTCCTTCGACATCCCGGAGCGAGTCAGCCAAGTCGGCCGGGGTCGTCGCCGGATACCGGACGTGGTTGGCCGGGTCCTCGTTCGTCGTCGCCGTGCAGGCGACAGTGTGGTAGTTCTCGACGATGTCGTCAAACGTCACTGTCCGGGCGTTCGGCAGAATGTCGTCACGGGCTTGCCCGGCGAAGCCGTACGCCTCGCCGTCCGGGTCTAGCTCCGGTGGGTCAACGAGCAACAGCTCTGAGAGGCCGAAGTTCTTCATCGAGCGGGCGATGGTGCCGACGTTGCCCGGCGTCTCCGCGTCGACGACAGCGACAGATATCATACGTCCAGGTCGCTGAGGTCCATGTCGATTGTGTCGAGGTCCGCTTCGTCCATCTGCTTGACCTCCTCTTCGAGCCCCGGAATCGCTTCGTCCCTGTCGGGGGCCTCCGGCAGCGCTGTCGGCTCCTCATCGACGTGTTCGAGGCCGACGTACCCCTCCGGGGCGCGATTCCCGTCGAGGAACCACTCGTGGAAGGCCGAGGCCAGCTCAGTATCGCCAGCGTAGGTCTCGCCACCCGCCTCGCGGAACCAGTAGATGAAGTCTGTCTCGTGGTCCGAGCAGACAACCACCTCGCCCATCGGCTCGCCGTAAATCGCGTCCGCGACGTTGCACTGTTCGATGTCTTCGTCACCGTGAATCAGCCAGCAGGCGTCACAGGGGTCGACGACCCGTTCTGCGAGCACCAGCAACCGTTGTCGGGTCTCCGGTTCCATCGTCTTGAGCGGCCGGACCCGTCCGTCCGACCCGAGCACGTCCTCGTCGAAACGCCAGCCCCGAAGCCCGATATTGACTTTGCCCATATCTCAAGATGGGAGAGTCCCAGACTAAAAGAGCGCGATGTGTCGGACGAACAGTGCCGGCCCGTCCGCGCTCCATCGTAGCCCCGGGGTGTGAGACGGGTGCCCGAACCGGTTACACGCTGTGGTGACTCGAAACGTAGACAGTTCTAGGTAAATTTAACATAATTATTCGACCTAGCATTCGCAATCGGCGTCCAAATCAGGCAAAAGTATCAAGCCCGCCCAAACATTTATACGTGATTGGCTTTTCTCCGTAAAAGAACACATGGAACGGCCGACGCGCCAGCGGGATTCTGAACAGGAGGAACGCGAGGAGGAGTCCGAGAGCACGGGCCAGCAGACCTG
Source organism: Haloarcula taiwanensis (assembly GCA_002844335.1). Lineage (NCBI taxonomy): Archaea > Methanobacteriati > Methanobacteriota > Halobacteria > Halobacteriales > Haloarculaceae > Haloarcula > Haloarcula taiwanensis. The sequence continues at coordinate 736,513 of CP019154.1, read as the reverse complement.
CCCAGAGTGTGAGTCGGAGTCCATATCTAGCGACGGCGGTGGAGAGCTCGTCTGCGAGGACTGTGGCCTGGTCATCGAAGACGAGAACATCGACCGCGGGCCGGAGTGGCGGGCATTCAATCACTCTGAACGCCAGTCCAAGTCACGCGTCGGAGCCCCCACGACCCAGACGATGCACGATAAGGGGCTGACCACACAGATCGACTGGAAGGACAAGGACGCCTACGGTCGGTCGCTCTCCTCGGAGAAGCGGAGCCAGATGCACCGCCTCCGGAAGTGGCAGGAACGCATCCGGACCAAAGACGCCGGCGAGCGGAACCTGCAGTTCGCGCTGTCGGAAATCGACCGAATGGCCAGCGCACTCGGCGTTCCTCGCTCGGTTCGGGAGGTCGCTTCGGTCATCTACCGGCGCGCGCTCAACGAGGACCTCATCCGCGGACGCTCCATCGAGGGCGTCGCCACCGCCTGCCTGTACGCGGCCTGTCGTCAGGAAGGCATCCCACGCAGCTTAGAAGAGGTGTCGGACGTTTCCCGGGTCGAGCAGAAGGAGATCGGGCGGACCTATCGGTACGTTGCCCAGGAACTCGAACTGAAGATGGAGCCGGTCGATCCCAAGCAGTACGTCCCGCGGTTTGCGTCCGAGCTGGAACTCTCAGAGGAGGTCCAGTCGAAGGCCAACGAAATCATCGACACTACCGCCGAGCAGGGCCTGCTCTCGGGGAAATCACCTACCGGCTACGCTGCTGCGGCCATCTACGCCGCCTCGCTGCTCTGTAACGAGAAGAAGACCCAGCGCGAGGTCGCCGACGTGGCCCAGGTGACGGAGGTCACCATCCGGAACCGGTATCAGGAGCAGATCGAAGCGATGGGCATCCACTGACTGGCCGCGCTCTGTTCACTCGATGGTCTCGCTTCCGCTGTTCGTACGGTACTGCCAGCTGTAGCACGGCACAGGCAGTCGGTACAGTAGCACGGAACGTGTAGAGCTATCTGTCTGGGCAGCGAACTGTCGGTATGCCTGTTTCCCCCTCGCAGAAACGGATCGCACTCCTCGTCATCGGGCTGGTGATCCTCTTTGCACCCGCGCTGTTTGTCCTCGCGACACTTGAGTTTCTCATCCTGTCCGGCAACCTCGCGCTCAGCGATATTTCGCTCCTCGAATTCGTCGAGTTGTATCTTATCGACCTCGTGCTGTTCGTCCTGCTCGGGTACGGCGTCTACCGGCTGACGTTCTGGCTGATCCAAGACCGGCTTCCAGACGCACTTGCTACCGTAGACGAGACCGAGGTCGCCGGCGCGACTGACGACACAGAGACCAGCGGGACCGTCAGTGAGGAGCAATCCTGACTGGCACCCACTCTGAGGCGCTACAACGACGTAGAGTGACTCTCTCGCAGAACGAGGACCACACAACCCCGTCGGCGTTCGCATTTTCGGGAGCCGTTTACCGCACACGCCTCCCGGGTTCTCCGTGCGTGTCTTTCAGAGTGATCGCTCTCGCTAGTCTCCCGCAACCGCTGTCGGCTCCTCGGCAGTCTCACCGACTGAGCCGAGATCAATCATCGCCAGCAAAGCAATGACGCCGAAGCCGACTTTGGTTACCACGTCAAGGTAGACGATCACGAGCGTCGCAGTCTCAACGTCCATTAGCCCCAGTCCCGCCGCACCGAGCAGCCACACAACTGGGTACACCAGCCAGAGAACGACGACGAAGTTCCGGAGCGTGCGGTACAGGCTGATCTCGATGTCGGACAGAGTCGACTTCGCAGCCACCGCGATGTTGCCATAGAGCAGGTAGATGACGCCACCGAACAGCGCTGCGCCGACCGCGAACAGCAGGTAGCTCACTGGCGACGCAGTGATGGCACCGGCAAAGCCGAAGACGATAGTCAACGCCTGCAGGACGACGAGTTTCACCGTGTCCTGCCGGCTCGCGCCAGCGAGCAGTGCCAGGAACCAGACGTTGAGCGGCGTCGTCAATAGCCAGTCGACATAACGGATCACGTACACCGTATGGCCGCCACTCTGTATCGACCCGAAGCCAAGCGCCATCAGCGCGTAGGCGACGATGGCGATACCCGGGATTGCGATCAACAGCAGGTACCGCTTCCGTGTCTCTTCTGGGACGAGCGTGTAGCCGTACGCCAGCACCGCCGTCCCGAGCAGTTCACCCAGTAGTCCCAGTATGAACCAGGTCGTTATCGTTGCCATTGTTAGTCGTCCCCCACTGCGGCCGTGCTATCAGAACCCGTCCCGGCGGAGCTCTCGACGGTAAAGCGGTCCAGTAGCGATTCGAGGTCGTCAGCCCGCTGTCGGAGCTCTGTCGCGGAGTCTGACACTTCGTCGATGGACGCGGACTGGTCCTGTGCGGCACCGGCCACGGTGTCGGCCTCCGTCGCCGTCTGCTGACTGATCGTCGTCAGGTCGTCGATGGTCCCCATCACGTCCTGTGCAGTCCGGGCCTGCTCCTCGGTCGCCCGGTCGATCTCCTGAATGCCGGTGTCGACCTCCTCGGTGTACTCGACGATGGTCTCCAGCGCGTCGACGGTCTCCTCGACCGTCGAGACGCCTTCGGTGATCCGGGCACTGGTCGACTCCATCGTCTCGACGGTGTCGCCGGCCTGCTCCTGAATGCCCTCGATGCGCTGTTCGATGTCGGCGGCGGCCTCTTTGGTCTCCTCAGCGAGGCCCTTGATCTCGTCCGCGACGACGGCGAACCCGTCGCCGTCTCCGTCAGCGTGGGCGGCCTCGATGGAGGCGTTCAGCGCGAGCATGTTCGTCTGCTCGACAATGCTTGTGATGACGCCGACGATTTCGCCGATCTCGTCGAGCTCCTCGTCAAGCGCGTTGATCTCCGCGACGGTCTCGCCGGTCTCGTCCTCGATGGCACTCATCTCCGAGATAGCTTCCTGTGCGGCTTCGCGGCCGTCCTCGCCGACCTCTGCGGCCGACTGGGACGTGTCGGCGACCTGCTGAGCAGAGGAGGCGACTTGCTGTGCGGTCGCCGAGAGATTCTGCATCTCGGCAGCCGCCGATTCGAGGCCTTCGTTTTGCTCGGTCGTGCCCTCGAAAATCTCGTTTATCGACTTCGACACCTGCTTGCTGGCCTGGTCAACTCGTTCCGCGTTCGAGTTGACGCGGTCGCTAGACTGGATGACGTTGGCCGCGAACGCCTTCATGTCCGCGATGGTGTCTTCGAGCGCATCCAGCGTGGTGTTGATATCCTCACCGACCTCGGCCATCGCCTCGTTCATGCTGTCGGTGTCCACCCGCGCGGTGAGGTCGCCATCGGCGGCGGCCTCCAGCGCGTCGCTGTACTGCTGGGCCTTGAGTTCGAGGTGGCCGGTCAGCGCCTCCATCTCGTTGCGCTCGGATTCGACTTCCTCGCGAGCCGCCTGTGCTTGCTCTTTGGCCTCTTCGGCCTCCTGCCGGGCAGTTTCGGCCTCGGAAATCTGCGTTCGGAGGTTCGTCCGCATGTTGTCGAAGGCCGTGTACAGCGTTCCGAACTCGTCTTCGCGCGACGTATCGAGGTCGACGTCAAGCTCACCATCGGCCATCGATTCGGCCTTCACCGAAAGCCGCCGTAGCGACGCAATCGTGTTTCCACCGATCGTGACCCCGATGAGCCCGAGGTTGACGACAGCGAGTAGTATGAGCGCGATGAGGTCGGAGTTGATCTGATCGCTCAGCGCGTAGGCGACCTCCGGGTCGGAGTGGACCATGACGACCCAGTCCTTCGATTCGAGGCGGTTCAGCCCCATCAACATACGGTCTGTTTCGTGGAAGGCGCTCTCGCCGGGTTCAAGTGTCCCCAGCGGGTTCGACTCCATCTGTGAAATCGGTGCTGTCGACCCGATCATCGAGATGTTGGGGTGGGAAACGAACTCGCCCTCGGTGTTGACGACCGTGGTAAATGACCCATCGCGCTGGTTCGATATCTGATCGGCCTTCTCTCGGAGGTCGATCATATACACGAGCGCCCTGTCATCGTCTCCGGGAACGGGCGAAACGACAGCAACTATCGGATGGTCGACGACCGAGACAGAGAACGGCTCTGTCACGTGGGTATCATCGGCGTCGTTGAACTGTGGCGGGTCCGTCGCGAACGGGGCCCCCTGCTCGGCAGCGTTGACCCCGACGAAGTCCTGATTCGAACTGGCGCGAATCTCGTTTGTCTCGGTGTCGAAGTAGTGCACTGCAACGACACCGGGTGGCAGTTCCTCGTTGGACCGGAGCTCCTCCAGTCGTTGCTGTTTCTCCGTGGCCGTTCCGTCAGTAAACACGGGAAGTCGTGACACCGACCGGACATTCCGGCGCGATGTTGTCAACCATTCGTCCAATTGTTCGGCTTGCGTCTCTGACAGCGCCGTAATGTCGTCTGCCACGTCTTCCTCGAGAGTGGCGGACGCCTGCACGCTTGTCAGGACCCCAACAGCGATAATGACAATTATCGCAAATGAAAGTGCCAGCCCGAGTCTGGCAGCGTAACTGCCAGCAATAAAACTCGGGAGCGGCGAGTCCCTATCTGGTTCCATCATCCAATGCTATGCAAACATCCTAATAAAGGGTTGGTGCGCAATTTTCACCGTTGATAAACGACATGGCCAACTGTGGTAATCCGTCGCCCCGGCACAGCTAACGGTGTAAGATCTGGCGTTTGGATAGTGTACACTGCAGTTACCGGACTGAGCACCGACCTGACCCGTTCGCTGTCGGCGATGTCGCATCCCGGCCCGCGATGTGCAGAGAACCGGAGTTGAACTCACCCAGGCTGTGGGGAAAGGTTTTCCCGGTACCACCAGACGCATACGCCAATGCGTGCTGTACGATTCCACGAATACGGCCCGACAGACGTACTCCGTGTCGACGACGTCGAACGACCCACACCGGGTCCGGAGGAGGTCCTGCTCGAAGTCGAGGCGGCGGCGGTCAATCCGGTCGATACGTACTTCCGGACAGGCGATTACGAACCCGGCGAACTGCCCTGGGTCCCCGGCTCCGACTGCGCCGGGACCGTCGCCGCGACCGGCGAGGGCGTGGCTGACTTCGCCGAGGGCGACCGGGCGTTTGCCACCGGGCTGGGCAACTGGCTCCAGGGGACCTGCGCGGAGTACGCCACCGTCCCCGAGTCGCATCTGGCGCGGCTCCCCGAGGGCGTCTCCGCCGAGGCGGGCGCAGCCGTCGCGCTCGTCGGCGTCACCGCCTGGCAGACCCTCGTCGCAGCCTGTTCGCTGGAGCCAGCCGAGCGAGCGCTGGTTCACGGCGGGAGCGGCGGCGTCGGCCACGTCGCGGTCCAACTGGCCGCGGCGAACGGAGCGCAGGTGACGACGACAGCGTCGCCGGACTACCACGACCGGCTGGCCGACCTCGGCGCGGACGACGTGTTCGATTACCGCCGTGACGACCTCAGCGACGCCGTGGTCGAGGCCGGCGCGCCGGACGTGATTCTCGACCACCGGCTCGACGACTACCTCGCGTTCGACGCAGAGGTGGCCACACAGGGCGCTCGCATCGCCGCCATCGGGAACACCGACCTCGCGGCGACGTTCGAGAACGTCCCGCGCTGCCGGGCGAAGGCCCTCAGCGTCCACCACGTCTCGATGTTCAACACGCCCGAGTTCGGCGCGGTACTGGACCGGCTAGCGACCCTCATGGCCGACGGCGACCTGTCGCCGGTCGTCGCCCGCCGCTACGACCTAGACGAAGTGGCGGCCGCCCACGACGACGTACTGAACGACAGTTTCCTCGGCAAACTCGTCGTCACACCGTAGCCGAGCGACCGCTGGTGCTCGCGAAACCGGACCCGGTGCCTCGCGGACGGAGATTTATTTCCCTGCTAGCCGTTGTCACATACATGTCAGCCGATTTTGACTTCGGCGGCGAGGTAGCGCTAATCACGGGCGTCGGCGGAGCGCTGGGGAGCGCGGTCGCGGACGCCTTCCTCGACGCCGGCGCGACCGTCTGTGGCAGCGACATCATCGAACCGAACACCGAGGACTTCCTGCTGGCCGAACCCGAGCGCGTCGACTTCTACCAGGCGGATTTCAGCGACGAGGCCGACGTGGCCGAGACGGTCGAGGCGGTCGTCGACGAACACGGACGGCTCGACTACCTGCTGAACGTCGCCGGCACCTGGCGCGGCGGCACGCCGATTCACGAGACGGACCTCGACACGTTCGATTTCCTGTTCGACGTGAACCTCAAGACGATGTTCCTGGCGTCGAAACACGCGATTCCGCACCTGCGGGACACAGAAGGCGCGATTGTCTCCGTGTCTGCGCGAACGTCACTTGAGGGTGGTGAGGGCGACGGCATCTACCGGGCGACGAAGGCCGGCATCCGACTCCTGACCGAGACTATCGCGGAAGAGAACCTCGGATCCGTCCGGGCTAACGCTGTCATGCCGAGCGTCATCGATACCCCGATGAACCGCGAGATGATGCCCGACGCCGACACCGAGTCGTGGGTCGACCCGAGAGACATCGCAGCGGTGATACTGTTTCTCTGTTCGGACGCCGCAACCGTGACGAGCGGCGCAGCGGTTCCGGTGTACGGCGAGGTCTGACCCGCAATCGGTTCGGGCCAGCCCTTCATATCGCACGGTCACACACCCGAAAAACAGTCAAAAATCAACAAGACGGCTCGCCAAGTTGCTGCCACGCAGTTTCTGAAGGCGTGTTTCAATCCAGACACTATCGGCCCGTATCGCGAACTGGAATCACGGTGGTTTTTATACCCCAACATAATATGCCGCATCACAATGAGTGACAGAGAAACGTGGGCCTCACGGCTCGGGTTCCTTCTCGCAGCGATCGGTAGCGCAGTCGGTCTCGGAAACATCTGGCAGTTCCCGTTCAAGACCGCGACAAACGGTGGCGCAGTGTTCCTCGTTTTCTACCTCGTCGCCGTGTTGCTCATCGGCTTCCCGGCAATGTTAGCAGAGTTCATCATCGGACGGCGAACGAACCGTAATGCCGTCGACGCGTTCGCTGAACTCGGATTCAAGCAGTGGCGGGTCGTCGGTGGCCTGGGCGTCTTCACGGGGTTCTGGATTCTCTCGTATTACAACGTCGTCGGCGGATGGGTCATGCGGTATATTCTCGGTAGCGCAACGGGCGCATACTTCGGAAACTCCGCAGAGTACTTCGGAGCCATCTCCAGTGGCCCGGAAGCCGTCGTCGGACAGGCGCTGTTCCTGCTCATCTGTGTCGGCATCGTCGCAGTGGGTGTTGAGGACGGGATCGAGAAGGCGACGAAGGTGATGGTCCCCAGCATCGTTCTCCTCATGCTCGGGATGGCGGCCTGGGTCACCACCCTCGAGGGAGCGGGGGCTGGCTACAGCTACTTCCTCTCCCCGGACTTCTCCACGCTGGCAGCGAACGCTGGCGACCTGATTCCGTTCGCAGTGGGTCAGGCGTTTTTCACCCTCTCGCTGGGGATGGCAGCCATGATTACGTACTCCTCGTACATCGGTGACGACGAGAGTCTCCCGGTCGATGGTGGAATCATCGTCGTGACGAACACGCTCGTCGGTGTGCTGGCGGGGCTGGTCGTGTTCCCGATTCTCTTCGCCATCGGCATCAGTCCCGACACCAGCGGCCCGTCAGCTATCTTCGTCGCGATGGCATCGGCGTTCCCACAGCTCCCGGGAGGACGGCTCCTCGGTGTCGTCTTCTTCGGTGTCGTCCTCATCGCCGCAATCTCCTCTGCCATTAGCCTGCTCGAAGTTGCAGTCTCCTACGGCGTCGACAACACGCCTTACTCGCGGGTGTCGCTGTCGGCGATGCTCGGGGCCGTGCTGTTCGTGCTCGGATTCCCGTCAGCCTGGGACCTGGCGTGGTTCGGCTGGTTCGACACGCTCGCGTACAAGCTGTTCCTCCCGCTGTCAGTGCTGCTTATCCTCGTGTTCGTCGGCTGGGTGCTCTCCTCGAACGCGGTTGCCGAGCTCCGACAGGGGACGGGTGGGCTCCGGGCGTTCGGCCCGGCTTGGCTCTGGATGGTCCGGACAGTAGTCATCCTCGGTGTCATCCTGACGCTGGGCCTCGGACTACAGACGCTCCTCCTCGCTGAGGACCCCGCAATCATCCCGCCGATATAACCGACGTACGACATCGGTTTCCCGCAGACATTCTTCGCGACGGTCTGTAGTGACCGCCCAGTGTGTGGTCGTCGCAGTGACAGTAGCCCATCAGAAGGCCAGCCATCTTTTCACGGGATGGTGCGACTCTCACGAATCGTCTGGGCGGTTGCCAGCAGGCATACGACACCCAGAGTATATGTCAGTCCGATTCGAACCCGCACGGTTCGTCCGTAATCCCCAGACTGTCCGACACAGTGTCAGCCTCGTCGGTAGTACCCGAGAGCAGTGCGTGGATGTCGACCGACTCGCTGCCGAGCACCACGAACCCAGTGAAGATAGTCAGGAAACCCGCCACTGCGGTCGGGGTGATCGCCTCGCCAAGTAAGGCCCACCCGCCGAGCGTCGACACGACGGGGACCACGTAGAAGATGAGGTTGGCCTGGATTGCACCGGTGACATCGAGCAGGCCGAAGTAGGCGATGTAGGCGATTGCGCCGGCGAAGATGCCGACGTACAGCAGGGCCGCAACCGCGGTCGGCGACCAGACCGCCGTAGCTGCCGATTCGCCCATACCGACGCTCAGCGCGTGACAGAACGCGGCGGCGACAGGGAGCGCCCACGCGGTCCGGACCGTACTCGACAGGCCACCGTCGGACCAGCGGATGAGAACACTGCCAAGCGCCGCACTGGTCGCGCCGCCGAACAGGATGAGTTTGCCGATTCCCCCACTCAGGAGCATCGCCGGGTCGGGACTGACGACGAGGCCGACGCCGAGCAGGCCGATAACCATGCCGAGACCACCGCGGGCCGAAAGTCGCTCGTCGGAGAGCAGGAGCGCAGCGAACACCGGCGTCAGTATCGGATTGAGACTGAACACGATAGCGGCGACCGCGCTGGTGGCGGACTGCTGGCCCACGAATATCAGCGCGTTCGTGAGACCCAGCGCGAACAGACCCGTCGAGAGAATCCCAAGCACGTCACCGCGGGTCCGTGGGAGCAGGTCGTCCCGGGACCGCGTCACGACGACGTAGCCGAGGAGCACGACGGCGGCGATATCGAACCGCAGGGCGACGAACAGAAGCGGCGGGAGGTACGACAGCCCGGCCTTCGCGCCGACGAAGGTCCCGCCAAGCAGAACACTGGCAACGGCAGCGAGGGCGAACGTCCGGCGCGAAATCATGCCACCACCTCGTATGTGTTTTCTGAAATAACTACACAGCCGACAGAGAGAACACATGTAGAAACCGGATTCATCGTACTCTACAGTAAGATGTCGAGACGTATAGTTCCGTTTAGAAAATCTTACATAACGCGAAATAGCTGAATACCCGTGGCGGATATTCACGGTGTGAAATTATTTCATAGTGCGAAAGCGCTTTAGGACGGAACCCCCAACGCGGCGGTATGGAATCGGCGCTCGAAGAGATCGAGTTCCTCGCGCTCTCGTCGAACCGGGTCGAGGTCTTGCGGCTCCTGGCGGCGGAACCCCACTCGCGCGGGGAGCTCGCGACCGAAACCGGCGCGTCGCAGGCGACGCTCGGGCGTATCATCGCGGACTTCGAGGACCGGTCGTGGATCCGCCGAACGGGGGGCGAGTACGTCGCCACGGCGACGGGGCGCATCGTCGCTGACGGGTTCACCGACCTGCTCGACAGCCTCGAAACCGAGCAGCGACTGCGCGACATCGTCCAGTATCTGCCCACCGATGCGATGGACTTCGACCTGCAACACCTGGCCGACGCGACGATAACTGTCCCGAGCCAGACGCGCCCGAACGCGCCGGTCCAGCGACTCCTTGACCTGCTTCGGGACGCCGAGGAGGTCCGGACGTTCTCCCATGCGTTCAATGACCAGGCGATCCGAGTCGTTCAGGATCGAGCCACCGCCGGCGAACAGCGGTTCTCGGGCGTGTTCTCGCCCAGCGCCATAGACGCACTGGCAGCAGACGACCGGCTCCGGAGTCGGTTCGAATCGCTGCGTTCCGAACCGAACGCGTCGGTCCGGGTACGAAACGACGGTGTGCCACTCGCGGTGATGATCGCCGACGACGTTGTGCATCTGCTGTTGCGGGACGACAACGGCGTGCTACAGGCGTCAGTCGATACGACCGCGCCGGCCGTCCGCGAGTGGGCGATCGAGACGTTCGACACGTACTGGGCGTCCGCGGAGCCGCTCTCGGACGAGTGGTCGCTGTAGCTACTGTTTCTGGTTGTCAGAGCCGTGTGAGAATCAGTCGAGTCGCTACCGGACCAGATACGGGTCGTCGTTCGGCAGGAACCGCCCGAGGTCCGCCTCGCGGCGATAGTCGGTCTTCAGCAGCGCCGTCAGTGCGTCGACGAGGGCGGTCTCGTCGTCGTCGGTCCACTCCGCCGGCTCCTTGATGGGGACGACGAGCCAGCCGCTCCCGGGGACTTCCGTGGCGTGGCGGGCGTCCATGTCTATCGGCTTGGTCGGCTCCGAGGTCGTGTTGGCGAACACGTGCCGCGTGGCGCGCTCGCCGACGGGCAGGAGCACGTGCGCGGTGATAGCCCGAAGTTCCGTGTCGAACAGCGGTTCCTGGGCCTCGTAGTCAGCGTCCGTCGGCGGCTCGCCGCCGCACATATACAGATACGACAGGTACGTCTTCTCGACGGTCGGCGGAGTGCCGACTTCGGCGAGCAGTCCGGCCTCGACGAGCGCCCGCTGGAGACGTTCGCCCGCGGGATTGTCGGTAAAGGGGATGCCGGACGTTTCGCCACCGTGGACGCCGGGGTGGTCGCCGATGACGTGGAAGTGGGCATTGGCATCGCCGTACCCCGGTACAAACGGCTCACACGGGGCGTCGAAGCCGAAGGGGTTGTGCTGGCGGGCCGTGACGTTCTTCACGCGCGATAGCAGCAGGTCGCCGCTCAAAACTCCGCCGGTTTCGGCCACCGAATACGGGAAATAATGGTTAAGTTTGATAACGCTTTTCTCGGATGCCCGCAAGGAGTCGGATATGCTCCGGTCCGGGAGAAGTGATGTGGCGTGAGCCACGACGACCGTGTCGAGGACCTTCGAGAACGAAAAGCCGAGGCCAAGCGGGGCGGTGGCGAAGAACGAATCGAGGCCCAACACGACCGCGGGAAACTCACCGCGCGTGAGCGCATCGACTACTTCCTCGACGACGACACCTTCGTGGAAATCGACTCGCTCCGTGAACACCGCTCGACGAACTTCGACATGGCCGACAAGAAAGTACCGGGAGACGGCGTCGTCGTCGGCTACGGCAAGGTCGACGGTCGACAGGTGTACGTCTTCGCCCACGACTTCACCGTCTTCGGGGGCTCGCTGGGCGAGGCCTTCGCACAGAAGGTCTGTAAGGTGATGGACAAGGCCATCGAGACAGGCGCGCCCATCATCGGCCTGAACGACTCCGCCGGCGCGCGGATTCAGGAGGGCATCGACTCGCTGGCGGGCTACGCCGACATCTTCCACCGCAATCAGCAAGCCAGCGGTGTCGTCCCGCAGATTTCGGCCATCATGGGGCCGTGTGCCGGCGGCGCGGTGTACTCCCCCTCCATCACGGACTTCGTCTACATGGTCGAGGAGACCAGCCACATGTTCATCACCGGGCCGGACGTCATCGAGACGGTGACCGGCGAGGAGGTCGGCTTCGACGAACTCGGCGGCGCGAAGACCCACGCCTCCGAGTCCGGGGTGGCCCACTTCACGGCCGCCGACGAGAAGGACGCGATGGACGACATCCGCTACCTGCTCTCGTTCCTGCCACAGAACAACGTCGAGGACCCGCCCCGCGTCGAGCCCTGGGACGACCCCGAGCGCCGGGACGAGGGGCTGAAGACGGCCGTTCCTGATGCGCCACAGAAGCCCTACGACATGACGGACGTGGTCGGGCGCATCGTCGACGAGGACTCCTTCTTCGAGGTCGCCGAGGACTTCGCGCGCAACATCGTCATCGGCTTCGCCCGCATGGACGGCCACAGCGTCGGCGTCGTCGGCAACCAGCCGCGGGTCAACGCCGGCACGCTCGACATCGACGCCTCGCGGAAGGGCGCGCGCTTCGTCCGCTTCTGTGACGCGTTCAACATCCCGATTCTCACGTTCGTCGACGTGCCCGGGTTCATGCCCGGCAAGGACCAGGAGACCAACGCCATCATCAACCACGGCGCGAAGCTCCTGTACGCCTACTCCGAGGCCACCGTCCCGCTGGTGACCGTCATCACGCGGAAGGCGTACGGCGGGGCCTACGACGTGATGGCGTCGAAGCACATCGGCGCGGACATGAACTACGCCTGGCCGACCGCCGAAATCGCCGTGATGGGGCCACAGGGCGCGGTGAACGTCCTCTACGACGACGAACTCGAAGACGCCGACGACGTGGAAGCCCGCCGCCAGCAACTCATCGACGAGTACCGCGACGCCTTCGCGAACCCCTACACGGCGGCCAAGCGCGGCTTCGTCGACGACGTCATCGAACCGCAGGAGACCCGCCCGCGGCTCATCGACGACCTGGACCTCCTGCGGGGGAAACGCAAGGACCAGCCCGACCGCAAGCACGGCAACATCCCACTGTGACGATGGCGGCAGACACTGACTCGGCGGTCGACGCCGAACTTGTCGCGGAAATCGCTGCACAGCTCGACGACGCGTCGACGGACGAGGCGGCTGCGATCGCCGTTGCTATCGGCGCACACCTCACCGACCGCCAGCGCGCGGCGGCAGCGGCCGCGGCGGCTGCAGCGGCAGACGACGGCGACTCCTGGGACGGCAAGCAGTGGTCGTTCTCCGGGCGCGTGGAAGCCACGCAGAAACGGTCCGTTCGAGTCCGCTCGGACGCGCCGACTGACCCCTGGAGTGCCGCCGGCCGCGCCGAGCGGTTCTAATGGTGGTCAGTCCGTCCGTCAGTTATTTGACGACGCCCTGAACGGGTTTGTGGCCATGTTCCATACTAACATGATTATATGTGTAAGATTGGCCGCTATCTGCGCATAGTTTTATGGGCCGACTCTCAGTATGAGGGCGTATGTTCGATAAGGTGCTCGTCGCTAATCGCGGGGAGATAGCGGTGCGCGTGATGCGCGCATGCGAGGAGTTGGGCATCGGCACAGTGGCCGTCTACTCTGACGCTGACAAGCACGCCGGGCACGTCCGGTACGCGGACGAGGCGTACAACGTCGGCCCGGCCCGTGCCGCCGACTCCTATCTCGACCAGGAAGCGATTATCGACGCCGCCAAACAGGCCGATGCCGACGCCATCCACCCCGGGTACGGCTTCCTCGCGGAGAACGCCGACTTCGCTGCGCGTGTTCAGCAAACGGACGGCGTCACCTGGGTCGGCCCCGAGAGCGAGTCGATGGAGGCACTGGGCGAGAAGACGAAGGCCCGCAAGATCATGCAGTCGGCTGACGTGCCCATCGTCCCGGGAACGACCGACCCGGTCGAGGATCCCGAGGAGGTCGTCGAGTTCGGCGAGGAGAACGGCTTCCCGGTCGCCATCAAGGCCGAAGGGGGCGGCGGCGGCCGCGGGATGAAAATCGTCCACGACCCGGAGGAGGCTGAGGAGCAACTCGAAAGCGCAAAGCGGGAGGGAGAGGCGTACTTCTCGAACGACTCCGTCTATCTCGAACGCTATCTGGAGAACCCCCGCCACATCGAGGTCCAGATTATCGCCGACCACCACGGCAACGTCCGGCATCTGGGCGAGCGCGACTGTTCGCTGCAGCGACGCCACCAGAAGGTCATCGAAGAGGGACCGTCGCCGGCCCTGAACGACGCTCTCCGCGAGAAGATCGGCGACGCCGCCCGACGCGGCGTCCGCGAATCGGACTACTACAACGCCGGGACCGTCGAGTTCCTCGTTGAGGAGGACACCGACCGCGAACAGGGAGAACTGCTCGGCGAGGACGCGAACTTCTACTTCCTCGAAGTGAACACCCGCATCCAGGTCGAGCACTGCGTCACCGAGGAGATAACCGACATCGACATCGTCAAGTGGCAACTGCGGGTGGCGATGGACGAGGAGATAACCTTCGCACAGGACGACGTGGAGATAGAGGGCCACGCGATGGAGTTCCGCATCAACGCCGAGAACGCCGCCGACGACTTCGCCCCCGCGACCGGCGGCAGCCTCGACACCTACGACCCGCCGGGCGGCATCGGCGTCCGCCTCGACGACGCGCTCCGGCAGGGCGACGACCTCGTCACCGACTACGACTCGATGATAGCGAAGCTCATCACCTACGGCGGGGACCGCGCGGAGTGCATCGAGCGCGGGAAACGGGCGCTCAAGGACTTCGACATCGAGGGGATCCCGACCGTCATCCCGTTCCACCGCCTGATGCTCACCGACGACCGGTTCGTCGGCGGCACCCACACCACGAAGTACCTCGACGAGCAACTCGACCGCTCGCGCATCGAGGAGGCCCAAGAGCAGTGGGGCACCGTCACCGAGTCCGACGGCGACGAGGACGAGGAGGTCGTCGAGCGTGAGTTCACCGTTGAGGTCAACGGCAAGCGATTCCAAGTCGACCTCGAAGAGCGCGGCGCACCGCCCATCAACGTCGGCGACGTGGACGCCGACGGCGGCAATCAGCCACAGCGGCCACGGGGCGGCAGTAGTTCCGACAGCGGCGGCGGCAGTGCCTCTACCGCCGAGGGTCAGGAAGTCGCCGCAGAGATGCAGGGGACAATTCTGGAGGTCAACGTCGAGGAGGGCGACGAGGTCGAGGCCGGCGACGTTCTCTGTGTGCTCGAAGCGATGAAGATGGAAAACGACATCGTCGCCGAACGAGGCGGCACTGTCAACGACGTGGCCGTTAGCGAGGGCGAATCAGTCGACATGGGCGACCTGCTCTTTGTGATCGGGTGAGCCAGTGGACTGACCGTCGCGCTCTGCAGACGCCTTTTATTCCGGCCGGTCGAAGCCCCACCTATGAACGAAACACGTCATCGGGTACTCGATGCGCTGGCGGACGGCCCCGTCTCGGGGCCGGCCCTCGCCGACGAACTGGACATCTCCCGCTCTGCGGTCTGGAAACACGTTGAAGCCCTCCGCGAGGAGGGGTTCGAAATCGGGAGCAGCGACGCGGGCTACACCCTCGATTCGGTGCCGGAGTTCGGGGCGAGCGCGGTCGAGTACGGCCTGGACGCACCGTTTTCTGTCGAGTACCACGACAGCATTCCGAGCACGAACGCACGCGCTCGTGACCGTGCGGCAGATGGGGCGTCAGACACCGTCGTTCTGGCCGACGAACAGACCGGCGGCCGGGGACGGCTCGACCGCGACTGGCACTCGCCCAGCGGCGGGGTCTGGCTCTCGGTGCTGTTCCGACCCGACGTGCCGATGGCCCACGCGCCGGTGTTCACGCTCGCGGCCGCTGTCGCGGTGACCCGGGCGGCACGCGAGGCCGGGGTCGAGGCAAGCATCAAGTGGCCCAACGACGTGCTGGTCCGCCACGGCGACGCGGAGCGGAAACTGGTCGGCATCCTCACCGAGATGGAAGGTGAGGCCGACCGAGTCTCGTGGGTCGTCGTCGGCATCGGCGTCAACGCGAACGTCGATCCGGCGGACTTGCCCGCAGAGGCGGAGCCGACGAGCCTGCTCGCTGAGCGAGGCGATCCGGTCGACAGACGGCTGTTCACCCAGCGGCTGCTGGAGGAGTTCGACACGCTCCGACAGGACCCGGCGAACGTCGTCGAGGCGTGGCGGGAGTCCGCCACGACGCTGGGCAAACAGGTCCGGGTCGAGACGCCGGGTGGCACCATCGAGGGTGAAGCTGTAGACATCCAGTTTCCGGGTGCGCTCGTCATCGAGACAGACTCTGGGACAGAAATCGTTTCCGCGGGCGACTGTGAACACCTCCGCCCGATTACGGAGTGAGCGCGACGGCGAAAGACGCGTCACTGTGGGACGCCGGCAGGCTGCTCGTCTTCCGAGACATCTTGCGTCGTCGTCTCTACCGGAACAGTGACAACGGGGACGTGGGCTGACCGGACGACCCGTTCGGCGACGCTCCCCAGTAGCAGGCGGTCGATACCGCCGCGTCCGTGGGTCCCCATTACGATGAGGTCGCAGTCGTTCTGGCTCGCGTAGTCGACGATTTCTCGACTCGGGCTTCCCTCGGCCGTGGCCCGTGTGACAGTCAAATCGTCGGCAACGAGACGCTTCACCATGTCCAGCGCCATCTCGCCCTCGCGATGGAGCGAGTCGGTGACACTCTCCCACGTCGGCTCGTTCGGGAGCGTCGAAAATCGGCCGGTATCAACGACGTACAGCGCGTGAATCTCGCTGTCGTGAGTTGTTGCAAGCGTTTCAGCGTGTGTGAGCACCGCCCGTGTCCCCGGCGACCCGTCCGTTGGCACCAGTATCCTGTCGTACATACTGTACTGTTGACTGGCTGAACAGATATAGTTTGGTAACAGGTAGCACACAACAGCCGAACAGACGCTGGCTCAGTTCAACTCTCGGTTCCGCTCGGCCTCTGTTGCCCCGGAGCCGTCCAGCGACGGCTCGTCGAGAGCCTGTTCGAGCCGTCGCTCGAGTTCGGCTTCGGATATTTCCCCGTTGGCGTAGCGCTCTGAGAGCCGCTCGACGGGGTCTATCTCGCTGGCACTGGCCGCATCTGTTGCGTGTGCGGCCTGCGTTCGTGACGCGTCAGTCGCCGACGCCGTCGCCTCGTCCTGACTGAAGACGGTCGACGCGGCCCAGTATACAGCATAGCCGATAGCCGCCAGAACCCCGATGGTGGCGGCCAGCGAGAGCAGTCCCAGAACGAGACCGATGAGACCGAAGAACAGCCCGAACGCAAACCTCACAGCTGCGATAACAACGAGGAACGAGACAAGCCCTAGCAGCCCGTACAGGAGTATCTTCAGCGGTGTGCTCAGGGCGCGGTCAGTGGTGGAGGGCATTGCCCGTACATACTATTTCCGCAGTGATAAGAATTAGTCCGTCGTCGGATGGACGACTCGTCGGACATCGGCCAACCCTGCCCGACGAACGACCGCCCGAACGGGGTTTCGTGCCCCGGAGAGGTTGTCGGAGTCGCCGTCGAGGACGAGCAGGCGCGCCGGGTGGCCGGGCTCGACGAGTCCGCCGCCGAGACCCGCGATCTCGGCCCCGTTGACTGTCGCCATCCGCAGCACCTCGCGGGCCGAGAGGTCATACAGTTTCGCGGTAAACTCCATCTCGCGGAACATCGACGGGCTGTTGAGCATGACGTTGTCCGTCCCGAGCGCGACGGTCGTCCGGTCGGCTAGTTCCTCGATTGGCGGGCGGCCCACGTCGGTGACGACGTTCGACCGCGGGCAGACGACGACCGGGATTTCGCTGTCGGCAACCCGCTGGAGGTGCAGCGGTTCGGCGTGGACCATGTGGACGAGAAAGTCCGGGTCAAGGTCAAGCGCGGGATTGATATCGGAGCTGTCGACCTCGCCGGCGTGGATGCCGAACAGTTTCCCGGCCTCGCGGGTGGCGCGGCGCTCCGCCCCGAACTCGCTGTCGTTGGCCCCGCTCGCGCCGAACCCGTCGGCCAGTTCCATCGCGTCGGTCGTCTCGCGGCCGAGAATCACGCTCTCTAGGGACGCGTCCGCCAGCGCGTCCCGGATGGCCTCGACGCCTTCGACGCCGCCCTCGCGGAACTCGACGAACGCGCCGGTCCCGGCCTGTTGCATGAACGACAGCGACCGCGCCATCGCGGCCACCAGTTCGTCCCGGTCGGCATCCCGGAGCAGCCGGTGTTTCAGACCGTCCGGCGGCGCGACCAGTTCTTCGAGCGAGAGCCCCTCGCCGGCCTCCTTCGCAATCGAGTCGCCGATGTGGGTGTGGGCGTTGACGAACGACGGCACCACGATGTCGTCGCTGTCGACCGCCGTCTCCTCGATGGCGGCTATCTCGCCGTCCTCGACGACGACGCGGCCCTCGACGGCCTCGAACGACCGTCCCGTCAGAATCGTCCCTTCAACAATCATGTTCCCTGTTCGCCCGCTCTCTCAGTTAAACTCATCGAGGGTCGCGTGGAAGCCGGGCCGCACGTCCCGGACCCTGGCCCCGTCGAGGTCCAGTCCCAGTTCGCGGATGGCCGCCGCGCCGACCCGCTCGCTTTCGCCCTCTGGCGCGTAGACACCGAGCCGCCACTGGTCGCGCTGGGCGGCGCGGATGGCGTTGACAAGCGTCGACTGCTCGCCGAGCCGGCGGACTTCGCCGTTGACGAGGACGCGGCTGCTCGACTCGGTCATCGACGGCTCCGGCGGGATATCGAGGATAACGGCGTCGCTGTCGACGTTCGCCTCGTCGGCGATGGCCCGTTCCATCGCGCCGACCGCCTCGTGGTCGGCCGTCAGAACCTCCTCGGGCACGGCCTGCCACTCCGCCCAGACGGCGCGTTTGTACAGGTCCCGCTGGCTCAGCCGCCGGGCGTAGGCCGCCGTTGCGTCGCACTGTCGCAGCGCCACGAGCAGGTCGTTGTCGTCCCACCGGCGCAGCGTCTTAGCGGTCGTGTCGGTCGCGGCGAGCAGTTCCTCGGTTCCGCGGCGCAGCATCGACTTGGCGATGCGGGCAACGTGGTGCTGGTAGACGGTCGGGTTCATCAGCGCCCGCGCGAGCAGGAGCGATTCGGCCGTCTGGACGTTCCCCTCGTCCAAGACGAGTTCGCCGTCGACGAAGCTCAGTTCCCGGACCAGCCGCTCGTGGTCGATAGTGCCGTAGGGGACGCCGGTGTGGTGGGCGTCACGGACCAGATAATCCATCCGGTCGACGTCCAGTTCGCCGGAGACGAGCTGGCCCAGTTCGCCCTCCCCTGCGACTAGGCCGGCGACGCGGTCGGGGTTGAGCCCGTGTTCGGACAGCACCCGCGCGACCGGGCCGTCGCCGAGGAGTTCGTCCACGTCGTCGTGGTACTTGCCCGTCCGGCGGTGGATGAGCGCCTCGACGTTGTGGCTGTACGGCGAGTGCCCCACGTCGTGGAGCAGGGCCGCGGCGCGGACCCGTTCGGCCTGCTGGCCCTCGATGCCGAGGTGGGACAGCGCCCGGTCGGCCAGGTGATAGACCCCCAGCGAGTGCTCGAATCTGGTGTGGTTCGCCGAGGGGTAGACGAGCGTCACGGTGCCGAGCTGTGAGATGTGTCTGAGCCGCTGGACCGGCGGCATGTCGAGCAGCGCCGCCGCGACGCCCTGGACCTCGATGTGGTCGTGGACGCTGTCCTTGATTGTGGTCATCGCCGTAGTCTACGACGGCGGCCGGCAAAATCGTTCGCCACCGCACGGGCGGCGCGGGGTCGCCTACCGGGGCACCCAGCCGTAGATGTGGTTCAACATCACGTAGGTCACGAGCCCGAGGAACAGGCTCAGCCCCCAGGCGGAGACGGCGATGCGGCCCACACGAGCATGGACCGTCTCCCTGAGTTCCGCCGGGGAGTGGGTCAGCCCGAGGACGACCGCGTGGACGACGACCGGCACGGACACCGCGGACAGCAGGATGTGGATAGCCAGCATCACGATGTACGCCGTCCAGACGAACCCTTCGGCGACGATTTCCTTCTCGAAGCCGCCACCGACCTTGAGGATGTACAGCGTCAGGAACACCATGATGAGGGTAAACGCCGTCAGCATCGCCGCGCGGTGTTTCTGGACCTGGTCGTTCTTGATGAAGTAGACGCCGGCGACGATTGCCAGCAGCGCGACGCTGTTGACGACGGCGATTGCGTCGCCAAGCAGGATGACGATGCCGTTCGAGAGCTCGGGGAGGGGTAATACGCCACCGAACGCGCCGAACACGAGCGTGTAGCCAACGACCGAGACGACGGCGGTGACGAGCCGCGGACGAGCGCGGGCACGCGACTGGAGTGTATCTGCGACGGCCATACTAGCAGGTCAGGACCGGAGTGGTAACTGTGTTCTGAAACGGGCGAGACGACAGCGCAGTTGCGCGTCACAGCGGTGACTACAGACCTACAAAAGCGTGGAGAACCGGATGGAAACGCTGCCGAAATCAGGCGAACGTCCGGGAGACGTCCTCGTCGTCGGTCTCCTCCTGCTGAATCTTCTCCCAGGCGTCGTGGAAGTCCGCCATGGTGACCTCGGTCCGGTCGTCGCGGATGGCGAACATCCCAGCCTCGGTACATATGGCTTTCACGTCAGCACCGGAGGCGTCCGTTATCTCTTCGGCCAGTGCCTCGAAGTCCACGTCGTCGGAGACATTCATGCTGCGAGTGTGGATCTGGAAAATCTGTTTGCGACCTTCGAGGTCGGGGTTCGGGACTTCGATGAGACGGTCGAAGCGACCGGGGCGGAGGATGGCGCGGTCGAGCATATCGAAGCGGTTCGTTGCCGCGATGATGCGGATGTCGCCGCGGTCGTCGAAGCCGTCCATCTCCGAGAGCAGTTGCATCATCGTCCGCTGGACCTCGGCGTCGCCGGAGGTCTTCGACTCCGTCCGCTTGGCCGCGATAGCGTCTATCTCGTCGATGAAGACGACGGCGGGCTCCTCCTGCCGGGCCAGTTCGAACAGGTCCCGGACGAGCTTCGCGCCCTCGCCGATGAACTTGTGGACCAGTTCGGAGCCGGCCATCTTGATGAAGGTGGCGTCGGTCTCGTTGGCGACCGCTTTCGCCAGCATCGTCTTCCCGGTGCCGGGCGGGCCGTGCAGCAGAACACCGCTCGGCGGGTCGATACCCACGTCTTCGAACATCTCAGGGCTCTTCAGCGGCATCTCGACGGTCTCGCGGACCTCCTCCATCTGCTCTTCGATGCCGCCGATGTCGGCGAAGGTCACGTCCGGCGACTGGTCGACCTGCATCACGCGGGCGCGAACGTCGGTCTCGTCGTCCAGTTGCTTGACGATAGAGAGGGAGTTGTTGACGGCGACGCGGTCGTCGGGTTCCAGTTCCTCCCGCATCTCGTCAGTGACCTCTGTCAGGGCCTCTTGATTGTTGCCGTGCTGTTTGATAATCACGCCATCGCTGGAGAGTTCCTGAACGGTCGCGACGAACAGCGGTGACTGTTTGAGCTTCTTGTTCTCGTGTGTGAGCCGTTCGAGCTTCTGCTGGTACTTGTTGTTCTCCGCGTTCGCGTCCAGCAGTTTGTCGCGCATCTCCTCGTTCTGCGATTCGAGCACCTCTAGCCGCTCCTGCAGCGCCTCGATCTTCTGTTGCTGAGACGCGTCATCGTCGTACGGCATATCGACCTCGTCGACGGTGTCGGTCATTACGACGCCTTTAGTGGGTGTATCGTTATGAGGCTTCGGGTCACCTCAGAAACTGTACCGCCCGGTGTGTGCCCTGTAGGGGCTGTTACTGGCCGCTCCCCGTCTATAGGTCTCAAACCGGCACGTTTCTTTGCCCCCACTGGAAACATCTGTCTATGCCAACCGACCGCGAAGAAGTCATCATCGTGGGCGGGGGCGTCGCCGGGCTGTCGGCGGCGATCTACACCGCTCGCGCCGGCCTGTCGACCCGGATCATCTCGACCGGCGAGTCGATACTGAACCGCAACGCACATCTGGAGAACTACCCCGGATTTCCGGCGGGAATCAACCCCCGGCTCCTGCTCGAACTCATTCGGGCACAGGCGCGGCGCGCCGGCGTCTGGTTCATCGACGGCGAAGCCGAGCAGGTGGCGGAGACTGCGGGAGGGTTCGACGTGACCTGTGCCGGTGGCGACTCATATAACGCGACATACCTCATCGCTGCGTCCTGGTCGGACCCGTCGTATCTGAACGGGCTGGACATCTCGCTTGTCGACCGGGGGTCGAAGCAGTTCATCTCGACCGACGAGCAGGGCCGGACCGATATCGAGGGGCTGTACGCGGCCGGCCGGCTGGCCGAGCAGCATCACCAGACCATCGTCGCCGCGGGCCACGGCGCACAAGTCGGGCTTACACTGATAGAGGACTCCGACGTCGACTTTTATCACGACTGGACCGCCCCGGAGGGGTATTTCACCGGCCGCGACCGACCGGTTCCGCCGGGCTGTGAAGAAATCGACGAGACAGAGCGCAAGCAACGTGAACAGGAGTCACTGGAGGTCATGCGGCGGTACTTCGAGGAGCCGATGCCGGGCGAGCCGACGATGCACCCGAGCGTCGATTAGGAGTCAGACTGACCCTGTTCGAGCGAGCGTGCGACCGCCTGCAGTCGCTCGATCCGCTCGGCTGTCGGTGGGTGGGACCGTGTTTCGATGGCCAGCGAGTCCGTCGGCCCGTCGGAATCGAACCCGTACGGGAGGAAACACAGGCCGCGGACGCCCGCGTGCGCCGAGCGCTTGTCGGTCCTCGGGCGGTCGTCATCTCCGTCGAGCGTCTCTAACGCCCCGACGAGCGCGGCGGGGTCGCCGGTCAACTGTGCCGCGCTCCGGTCGGCGGCGAACTCCCGAGCGCGCGACAGCGACCGCCCCAGAACAACGACGGGAGCGGTGAACACGCCCAGCGCGACGCCGCCGAACAGGACTGTCACCGCGAACAGGAACAGGAACCCGAGCGTGAACGAGAGGCTTCCGAACGGGGCCTCAAGCACCCGGGCGCTGCACACATATGCGAGACCGAGCGCGACCAATCCGGGCGCGTAACGACTCTCGCCCGGGAGCAGGTCCGCAAGCGGGTCGTACTCGCCGTTTGTCAGCGACGGGAGGAAGCTGGCCAGCGTCATGACAGTCGCGTCGCGGTTGGCGACGTGCATGAGTTCGTGGGCCAGCACGGCGTCGAGTTCGTCGCCGTCAAGAACCGACAGCAGTCCCTCGCTGACGACCACCGTCGCGCCACCGAGCGTTCCGATGGCGAAACTGTTCGGTACCTCGGCGTCTGTGACGGCAATCCGTGGCGGCGTGAGGTCGGCCAGTTGCGCGAGCCGCTGTACTCGCTCGTGGAGGGCGGGGTACTCCTCGGGGCCGACGATTCGAGCGTCGACTTCAGCCATCGTCTGGGCACTGGTGTATCGAAGCTGAGCCCAGACAAACGCCACGAGTGCGGGGACGAGAACAGCCACCCACCAGGCGATGCGTGCCGACGCCCCACCGAACGGGAGGGAGGTGGCAACAGCGTCCCGAACCGGCGCAAGCCAGGGTGTCAGAAGCACCGCCGCGGTAGCGACCACAGCGATGTCGACGGCAAGGAGGAGCAGGAGGGTCCACAGCATCCGGCGGGTCAGTGTCCGCATAGTGGTAGTTCTGCTATACCCACAGCGGATGAAAGGTTTTCTGCTCAGACAGTCTATCAGTGAGGGAAAGTATTTACTCTGCCGCCGGGAACGGGGCCGTAGTGTCAACAAAGCTGGTACGTGCCGCCCTCGCCCTCCTCTGTGCGGTCGCTGTCCTGTTCGGCACAGCGCTGTTTCCCGGCGCGCTCGGCGTCGAATTCGAGTCGAGCGGCCCCCTCGACAGTCGAGCGAGCGAGCCGGTCACGCCCGACGGAACAGCCCCCGGCGAAGTCGACGGCGGGCCGACACCGGTAGCGACCAGTGATGGGACAGAGACGCCGCCGGGAGCGACGAGCGATACTCCATCGGCGACAGCGACGCCAACACCGACGGAGACGGCGACAGAGACGCCGGGAGCCGGGGAAGGCGAAGACAGCGGGTCTCCAGTGCTGGTGAAACTGCTCGGGCTGGCGCTTATCGGCGGGTTCGGCGTCGTCGCAGTCAGTGTTATTCGTGCCGCATCGGACGCCGAGGGTGACGGGTCGACAGCGGCTGGACTCCACCTGCATCCGATTCTGGATTCGCTGTTCGGGACAGTGGTCTCAGCAGTTTCGGACGGCGCGGTGGGGCGGACTCTCGCCCGGATTCCGAAGGTGACGACCGCCGCGCTACTCTCGGGATCGTCGGCGCTCGCACGAGTCGGGGCCGGTCTCGCTGCCGTCTCCGGCGGTATCCTGTCCGGACTGGCGACGGGGTTCGGGTCGGTCGGCACGATGTCACTGCGGGGCGTCGCCGGTCTGCCGAGCGCGCTCGGGTCGCTCTCAGTTGCGCCGTTCAGAGCGCTGAGCGGCTTCGGTGGGTCCAGCGGCTTCCTTGCCTCAGTTCGGAGTGGCGTCGACAGCCCGTCGCTGTTTGGGTCGTCGGATACAGCGTCCGGGCGGACAGCGGCCGCCGAATCGACGGCAGAGGCGGACGAGGGGCCGGACATCGATTCACTGTCGGTGCGGGAGGCATGGGCGCTGCTGGCTGACCGTGTGTCAGTCCCGGACCCCGAGACGGCGACGCCAGGGGAGTACGCTCGCCGGGCTATCGACAGCGGGCTTCCGGAAGCTCCCGTCCGCCAGCTAACGACCCTCTTCCGGGAAGTCGAATACGGCGGGCGGTCGGCGACCGGAGAGCGAACAGAATCGGCTCAGAACGCCCTCAGAGACCTCTTCAACCGAGGTGACAACTGATGAATGGCGCGGAATCGCGGAACGAGCAAGCGGGAACCGCCCGGGCGACCATCGATGTCAGCGTCAACCGCCCGACACCGGGGTCCAGGTTCGTCCGATACACCCTGCTGGGACTCGCTGCACTTGCCGGCGCTGTGTTCGTCGTCACCTTCCCATCAGTACTTCCGAACGTCGGGAGCGGGTCGGCCAGGCAACTACAGCTCGTCGCAAGCGTCAGCGCCGCCGCCATCGGACTTTTTGGCCTGTACACCGTTGTTCGGACACAGGACTCGACGCTGCCGCCGGTACGAGGGAAACAACCGCGTGAGCCGTATCACGACGGTTCGGGCGACGAGTCGACAGAGCTGCTCGATGAGCTACTGGAACCGAAAGCGACACAGGCAGACTCCGGCGCGCTGGTCGGCGACGACATCGACGAATTGCTCGAAAAAATCGACGGGCGTGTTGACCCCTACAACGGCCTCGAAGCGAGTCACGCGTCGGAAATCAGGAACAGACTCCGCGAGGCCGCGCGACAGGTGCTGGTCGAAACGGCGGAGCTGTCGACAGAGGCAGCAGCCCGAGAGGTTCGGGCTGGGTCGTGGACGGACGACCGCCGGGCAATAGCCTTCCTCGGCGGCCCGGACGCACCTGACCCACCTATCGAGATGCAGCTACGGGACTGGGCCAGCGGTGCGGGGTTCGACCGAAAGGTCGAGGCGGCGGTAACAGAGATACGACGGCTCCAGCGGGGTGAGCAGTCGTGAGCACGCGCGAGACTACACAGCGCAACGTCGGCGTCTCGGCCGCGCTGGTTGCCGGCGGAGCCGGCATCGTCACCGGGAACCCGGCGGTTTTCATGGTCGCGGCAGTGGCGCTGGTGTATGCGGCCTATCAGACGGCTATCGGCGACCCCGAACCGACGCTCACAGTCGAGCGGCGCATCGAGCCGACCGACCCGCTCCCCGGCACAGAGGTGACAGTGACGCTGACGCTCACGAACGACGGGGGCGCGACCCTGCCCGACGTTCGCGTCCTCGACGGCGTCCCGGAGCGGCTCGAGGTCATCGACGGCTCACCGCGGTTCGGGACCCACCTCGAAGCCGGTGCGTCGGATTCGGTCACCTACACCGTCGAAGCCCGGCGTGGCGACCACGCGTTCACCGACGTGGCAATCGCCTGCCGGAACCTGACCGGGACCGTCGAATTCGCCGAGCAGGTCACCGCCGAGACGACGCTCTCGTGCAGTGCCAGTGTGGACACCGTTTCGCTTTCGGGCCAGACCCTTTCACAGTCGGGGCGTGTGCCGACGGACGCCGGCGGGAATGGGCTCGCGTTCTACGCGATCCGCGAGCATCAGTCCTCGGACCCGATGAGCCGCGTCGACTGGAACCGCTTCGCGAAGACGAATGAACTGGCGACAGTCGAGTTCAAGGAGACACGAGCGGCCACCGTTGTCACGCTGGTAGATTCGAGACATCCCGTTGCAGGCAACGCAGGCGCGCCCACGGCCGTCCAGTTCTGCGTCTACGCGGCCCAGCAGGTCGGCGCGGCGCTTCTGGCGACGGACAACCGCGTCGGGGCCGCCGTCTACGACAGTTGCGAGACGCTGCAGCCATCGGCTAATCGGGCACAGGAGCAGCGATTAGAGGCGTTTCTGGAAGCGGTTGTGGACGGGTCGGCCGACAGGCCGACGGGGACCCGTAAGTCGTGGCTGCTCGACACCGACACCCGCACTCGGCGAATGCAGTCGCCGACCGAGACAGCAGACCGGTACGGTATCACTGACGGCGGGGACGCGGTGGCGACGCTCGACCGCTCGATACCGAGCGAATCACAGATCGTATTCTGTACACCCCTGCTCGACGACCGGGCGGCCGATTCGGCGAAACGACTCGCCGCGTACGGACACGCGGTTACGGTCGTCAGTCCCGATATAACGACCGGCGACAGTCCGGGAAGTACCGTCGAGCAAATCGACCGAACAGCCCGCCTCGACGCTCTTCGAGGCTCAGTCCGGGTCGTCGACTGGACGCCCACGGAACCGCTCGCTAAAGCCCTCATTCGCGCGACGGAGCGGTGGGCATGACGGAACTCGACAGTCGACCGGCGGCATCGAGCGCGGCGCTGGCCGGGACAGTCGCGGTGCTCGTTTCGCTCGTCCTCGGCCTCGCTGTCGCGGACGCGATACCAGTGCTGGCCAGCTTCGTCGGCGGACTCTGCATCGCGGCCGGAGTCTGGGCGCTCCGCAGCGAGGCCCACAAGCGTATCGCCTGCGGCAGCGTCGCCATCGTCATCGGTGCGGGCGTGTTCTGTGGGACCGCGCTGCTGGCGGCTGACTACCGGTCACTCGTTGCGGCGCTCGGGTTCCCGCTGGCCGCCACGCTCGTCGTTATCGACGCGAGTAGCGGGTTAGTGCCGCCGGCTGAGGCATCGGACGAACTCTCGACAATGCTCGACGAGAGTTTCGTGATGCTGGTGGCCGGCATCCTCATCACAATCGTCTGTGCCGTCGCGGCTGCCGTCAGGCTGCCCCGGGTGCTCGTACATGTCGTCACCGGCTTCTCTCTCCATCCGCTCGTGGGCTTCGTGACGCTACAGGCCGGGATCCTGACCGCCCTGTTGTTGCTGGACCGGGCGACGGAGACGCTGGAGTCGTGGATTCCGGCACCCGCGGCGACGACAGACCGAGCGCTTGGGCGGCTGGACCTGCTGGGACGAAGCTGGTGGGATATCGACATCTCGCTCAAAGCCGCCGTTGGCCTGCAGTTGCTCGTGGCGTTTATACCGACAGCACAGGGACTGTTCGACCGTTTTCTCCACAGTCTCCCGGTGCTCGGGCCGGCTCTGCGGGTCGCCTTCAGTGGCCTGCTCCATCTCCCCCTTGCAGTCGGGCTCCCGGCCGTACTGTGTATTCTCGTCGTCGAACGGCTCCGGCAATGGCTGCTACAGTGGCTGGGGGACAACCCCGGACGGTTGCTGGCGCGGCAGACCGGTAGTATCGTGCTCCCTGTGGTGCTGTTGCTGGGCGCGCTGATCCTTACAGCCGCTGGCGTGACCCGGCGAATAGCGCCCACGTATGCCGGGGGCGGCCACTACGGCTCGGCTACTGTGTTGCTCCTCGGCGTCTTGATTTCGGTCGTCGTCCTCCGTGGACTCGTCACACTACTGGCTGAGCTGGTCGATTCAGAGTTGCTATCCCGGCAGACGGCAGGGTTCGCAGCTGGAAGCGCGCTCCTGTTCATCGTGACGTTGTTCGGGGCTGAGCGCGGACTCGCACCGATACTCGTCCTCGTCGGGAGCGCGGCGGCGCTACTGGTCTGGGACACCGGCGCGCACGCAAGCAGTATCGGGAAACAACTGGGCCGGGACGCCGACACGACCGACAGCCAGTTCGTCCACGTCACCGGAACTGCGGCGATCCTCGCCGGGGCCGTTCTCCTTGTGCTGGTCGTTCGATACGTACTCATCCCGGTCGCGGTTCCGACTCCGTCGACCGGACTCTCGTTCAGTTCGGTAGTCGCACTCGGGCTGGTTCTGCTGGCGATAGCCGCGTTCAGCCTCGCACTGAACGCGCACGACGGGAGGCCACGTATCAGCAGTGACGAGAGCGGCAATCGGAGTGAGCAGATCGCGGGCGACAGCGACTAGTGCCGCCGGAGAGACAGGGGCTTTTACCCACGCACCGCGAACCGGCAGGTATGCTGACCGGAGTCAACGTCGTTCTGGGGGTGTCGGGGTCTATCGCGGCCGTCAAGACGGTTGAACTCGCACACGAACTCCGACGACAGGGGGCGTCCGTCCGGGCGGTGATGACCGACAGCGCGACGGGTATCATCCATCCGTGGGCGCTGTCGTTCGCGACGGACAATCAGGTGATTACCGAAATCACGGGCGACGTCGAACACGTCGACCTCTGCGGGCGCTCGGGCTGGGGCGATGTATTCTTGCTCGCGCCTGCAACGGCAAACACTGTCGGCAAGGTCGCCGCGGCAATCGACGACACGCCCGTGACGACGTGTGTGACGACCGCTCTCGGCGCGGGCGTGCCGGTCGTCGTCGCACCGGCAATGCACGAGCCGATGTACGACCACCCCGGCGTACTGGAGGCAATCGACCGCGTCGAGTCCTGGGGCGTCGAGTTCGTTGACCCGCGAATCGAGGAGGGGAAGGCCAAAATCGCGACCGAGGGGGCCATCGTCACGGCGACCGCCCGGGCAGCGGGCGACCGACCACTTGCAGGCAAGCACGTCGTCGTGACTGCGGGTGCGACCACAGAGTCAGTCGACCCGGTGCGGACGCTCTCGAACCGGTCCTCGGGGCGGACCGGGCGGGCCGTCGCGCGGGCCTGCTACGCCCGCGGGGCCGACGTGACGCTCGTCCACGACGGGCCGGACGTTCCCTACGCGACCGTCGAGCAGGTCGAGTCGGCCGCGGAGATGACGGCGGCTACCCGGCGGGTCGCCGACGCGGCCGACGCGCTGGTCTCCGCGGCCGCCATCTCGGATTACACCGTCGAGGAGGCCCCCGAGAAAATCAAGAGCGGGCAGGCGGAGCTGACGCTGACGCTGCAGCCGACGCCGAAACTCATCGACACCGTTCGCTCGGATCACCCCGACCTCCCTATCGTCGGGTTCAAAGTCGAGACAGAGGGCGACGACGGGACGCTAATCGAGCGCGCCCGCGAGATACGGGAGCGGACCGGGCTGACCTTCGTGGTCGCTAACGACGCGAGCGTGATGGGTGGCGACGAGACGCGTGCCATACTTGTCGACGGAGACTCGGCCACGGAGTACATCGGGGAAAAGCAGGGGCTGGGTGCCCGTGTCGCCGACGAACTCGGTGACCATCTGTCCAGTCGTGACTGAGAGCGTAACCGATTACGAAATAGTTTTGCGTGTTCCGTTGCTCCGGTCCGATAACGACAGTACTGCCCGACGAACCGCCTATTCGGAGTTTCTAAACAGAGACTGTGACTGTACCACCACCCCGTCGCCTGCTCGTGCCAGTAGCTGATTCGGTGACGGTCCGTAACACCGTCGCCTACGCCGTTGAACAGGCCGAATCGGCGGCCAAAGAGGGACAACAACAGATATCGCTGCACCTCGTCGCCGTCGCAAGCACGCGCGCTGTTGACCCTGACGCCCAGACGGAACTTGGCCAGGCAAAGGACCTGCTCGACCGAATCGAGGTCTGGCTCGACGAAGACCTAGGTGCTGTCCCGCCGTCGAATCTCGACGTTGAACTGGGCGTCATCGGTGCCGACCGCTACCTGTTCAGCCCCGGTGATTACGCCGACGCAATTCTGACCTACGCCGACGAACACAGCATCGAACGGGTCGTCCTCGATCCGGAGTTCAACCCGGGCGGCACGACGCCGATGCTTCGGCCGCTCGAAGTCGAACTCGTCCGGGGCGATATCGAGGTCGAGACCGCGCCCGTCGAGCGGCCAGCGCGGTCGACCGCGCTTGCTCGCGCCGCGACGCTCCCAAAGTATCTCACCATTTTCGGAACCTCGTATCTGTTTTACATGCTGTTGAGTTCGTACAAACCGCTGGATTTCCTCACTGGCGCGATAACGGCGACGATTGTCACTGCGTTGCTTGCACCGATCGCGTTCAGCCGCCAGCCGTCGCTGACACGGGTTCCGAGACAGCTCGCACGGCTGGCGATTTACGTTCCGTACCTGCTCAAGGAAATCGCCGTCGCCAACCTCGAAATCGCCTACGTCGTCTTGCACCCGTCACTGCCTATCGACCCGAAGATGGTCGAACTGGAGGCCGCCATCTGGGGAGACGGACCAGTGACGACGCTTGCAAACAGCATCACGCTGACGCCCGGGACACTCACCGTCAGCGTCTCTGAGCAGGCGTTCGATATCCATTCGCTCACCGGCAGTGCCCGAGAGGACCTGTTCGACGGCGGCCTCGAACGAGCCGTCCGGTTCGTTTTCTACGGCCGGGAGGCAGCAGCGATTCCCTCGCCACGCGAGCGAGGACAGGGGGACGACGGCGCGGTCGAGGGCGATATCGGCGACCCGGAGGTGGCCGACGATGATTGAGTTCGAAGCGGCACTGTTGGCTATCGCCGGCGCGTTCGTCCTGTTCGCTATCGTGGCGCTGTACCGTGTGTTCGCAGGGCCGACAGACCACGACAGAGTTATCGCGGTCAACGTGATGGGGACGAACACCGTCATCGCAATTGCGCTCGTCTCCGGCGCGCTCGATAAGCCGCTGTTCCTCGATATCGCGCTCGTGTACGCCTTGCTGAACTTCCTGCTCTCGATAGCGTTCTCGAAGTTCAACGTCGAGCACGGAGGTGTGCTATGACGCCGACAGAGTGGGCGATTGTCGCGCTCGCGCTTGTCGGGGCGTTCTTCGGCGGCGTCGCCTCAATCGGAATCGTGCGGCTGCCTGACGTGTACACGCGCGCTCACGCGGCATCGAAAAGCGACACGCTGGGAGCCGTCCTCAGTATTGCTGCCGCCGCGCTCGCGATTCAGACCGACCTCGCGACTATCAAGGCCGTCTTCCTGCTGGTGTTTATGTTTCTGACGAACCCCACCGCCGCCCACGCTATCGCCCGGGCGGCACAGGACCAGGGTATCGAGCCGTGGACCACCAGCGATGAGGAGGGGAAGTCATGACACTCTCTCTCATCGAGGGCTTGTTGCTGGTGTTCGTGCTGGGCTGTGCTATCGGTGCGGCCGTACTCCGTGACGTGCTGGCGTCACTGATGGCGTTTGCTGCCTACAGCCTCGGCATTTCCATTATCTGGGTGATGCTTGAGGCCCCCGACGTGGGGCTGACCGAAGCGGCTGTCGGGGCCGGAATCATGACGATACTGTTCATCCTGGCGCTGGCAAACACCGTGCGGCCACAGGAGAACGGCCTGTTCGAGTCGATCAGCGTTCGAACCGTCGTGCTGGTCGGCGCGTTCGTCATCGTCATGGTTGCGACCGTGCCGTCGCTGCCTGCCGTCGGTGCGGATGGCGCTGCGAACCCCGTTGTCAGCGGCGACGTAACGCAGTACTACCTCGAAAACGCCTACGAAGACACGGAAGTGAAAAACGGTGTGACGGCAGTGCTCGCGGCCTACCGTGGGTTCGACACGCTGGGCGAGGCCGTGGTGGTCTTTTCGGCCGGCGTCGCGGCGCTGACCGTCCTCAGACAGGAGGTGTTCGCATGAGTAGCGACGAGCGTACCGGGCTTTACGTCGAGAGTACCATCATCATGACGACGGTGCGGGTCGTCGCGCCGTTCGTACTCACCTTCGCTCTGTTCGTGATGTTCCACGGGGCGAACTCCCCCGGCGGCGGCTTCCAGGGCGGAGTCATCGCCGGGTCGGTCGTGATGATGCTCGCCTTCGCCTACGGTATTGACGCGGCTCGAGAGTGGCTCGACGTTCGCGTCGTTGCCGCGCTCGCGTCCGGTGGTGTGCTCACGTTCGCAGCCATCGGGCTGGGAACGATAGTTCTGGGCGGGAACTTCCTCGAGTATCACCTGTACGAGCAGTTCATCTCGCATGTGGTCGCCTACGCCATCGAGCTTGTCGAACTGGCCATCGGTGGTATCGTCGCCAGCGTTGCCATCGGCCTCTTTTTCCTGCTCGCGGCGGGATTCGGCCACGCCGTCGATTCACCGGAGGATGAGAGCTGATGTTTGAACTGCTGAACTCACATTACAACTACTTCGCGGTGATGCTGCTGCTTGGCATCGGCCTGTATATGCTCATTGAGTCTCGGAACCTAGTAAAGAAGATCATCGGGATGAATATCTTCCAGACAGGCATTTTCCTGTTTTTCATCACGCTCGCGTTCCGGGCCGGCGGGAACCCGCCAATTATCAAGGATGGTGGTGGCCCCTACGTCAGCCCGCTCCCGCACGTGCTCATTCTGACCGCTATCGTCGTCGGGGTGAGCCTGACCGCGGTGGCGCTTGCGCTCATTATCCGCATCTACGCCGAGTACGGCACGCTGGACGAAGACAAACTCAAACAGCTCTACTATGATTGAACAAATCCCTGTGTTGCTGGTGGTCCTGCCCATCGTCGGCGGCGCGATACCTTTGGTCGCTAGCCTTGTCAGCGAGCGGGCAGGGTGGCCAGTCGCGACGCTGACGCTCGTCGTCCAGGCCGGCCTGGCCGGACTGCTCGCGTGGACTGTCAGCACGAGCGGGACTGTGTCCTACGCGGTCGGTGGTTTCGCCGCCCCGTACGGTATCGAACTCGTCGTCGACGGCCTCTCAGGGGCCGTCGCCGTGCTCGTGGCCGTCGTGTCACTGGGCGTGCTCGCGTACGCTCGACAGGCCGGCCCACATTCGGGTCCCTTCTACGGCCTGTACCTGCTTCTGGTCGCCGGCCTGACGGGCATGACGGTCACTGGCGACGTGTTCAATCTCTACGTGTTCCTCGAAATCACGGGGCTTGCGGCGTACGGCCTCGTGGCGAGCGGCCGGGACGCCAGTGCCGCCGTCGCGGCGCTGAAATACCTCATCATCGGGACCGTCGGGGCCTCACTGTACCTGCTTGGCATCGGCTACCTGCTCGCGGCGACAGGCACGCTCAACATGGCCGACCTTGCGGCGAAGCTCGGGGAGATGGCGGCGTACGACTCGACGCTCGTCCTGACCGGGTTCGGGCTGATGGTCGGCGGACTGACGGTGAAAGTCGCCCTGTTCCCCTTGCACACCTGGCAGCCCGACGCCTACGCGAACGCGCCGGACACGGTGAGTGCGTTCATCTCCGCGCTCGTCTCGACGGTCTCGGCGTACGCGCTCGCCCGCCTGCTGTTCTCTGTGTTCACTGTTGAGTTCCTGACGGCTGTGCCCGTCGCTCGCTGGGCGCTGGTCGGGCTGGCCTGCGTGAGCATCATCGCGGGGAGCGCGCTCGCCGTCTCGCAGGACAGCGTTCAGCGGATGCTGGCGTACTCCTCAGTGTCACAGTTCGGCCTCGTCGTCGCCGGGTTCGCCATCGCCACCCCGCTGGCCGTCGTCGGCGCGACTGTCCACCTGCTCGGCCACGCAGTGATGAAGGGTGGATTGTTCGCTGCGACGGGCATTATCGAGCGCAAGACGGGTGCGACGACGGTGAACGGCTACGCCGGGATGGGGAGCCGCGTCCCGGTTTCGGCGTTTGCCTTCGCCGTGCTTTCGCTGGCGATGGTCGGCGTTCCGCCAGCAGTCGGTTTCGTCGGCAAGTGGTACATCGTCCTCGGCGCGGTCAACGCCGAGAACTGGCCCGTCGTGGCCGTCTTGCTCGCGAGTACGCTCCTGACGCTGGCGTACTTCGCCCGCCTCGTCGAGCGGCTCTACTTCGCCGAGCCGACCATCCACGCGGAACCCGACGAGGCACCCGTCACAGACGGGAGCGGACAGGCGGTCTCGTTCGGGATGATCGCCGTCGTCGTCGTCGCGGCCGCACTCGCAGTCGCGCTGACCGCAGCCGTACCGGAGTTGCAGAGAGTGCTCGAAGAAACGCTTCCACCCCTTCTAAACCAATGACTGAGTCGCTACGCCCAATCCTGGCAATCCTCGTCTCGGCGGTGGCTATCCCCGTGATTCTCTCGCTCAAACGACGGCCGAATCTGCGAGAGGGGGTGACCCTGACCGTCGCGTTTGCGAAGTTCGCGATCATTGCGAGCATGGTCCCCGGCGTCCTGAGCGGAACGGAGTACGAATTCGTCATCGGACAGTTCGCCACTGGTATTGAACTGGCGTTCACCGTCGATCCGCTTGGGCTGCTCTTTGGCCTGCTTGCGAGCCTGCTGTGGATCGTCACGAGCTTCTACAGCATCGGTTACATGCGCGGGCTGGACGAACACGCCCAGACGCGCTATTTCGCCTCGTTCGCCGCCAGTCTCGCATCGGCGGTCGGCGTCGCGTTCGCGTCGAACCTGCTGACACTGTTCGTCTGCTACGAGCTACTGACGGTGTCGACGTACCCGCTCGTCACCCACGACGAGACCGACGAGGCCCGCGCCGCCGGCCGGAAGTACCTCGCGTATACCTTCGGCGGTGGGGTCGCAGTCCTCGGTGGGACTGTCCTCGTGTTCGTCCTCGCTGGGACGACCGCGTTCACGCCGGGCGGGCTCGAAGGTCTCGCGACAGCCGACCCGACGCTGGCACGGGCGGCGTTCGCCCTGTTGGCGGCCGGCTTCGGCGTCAAGGCTGCCCTGATGCCGATGCACTCCTGGCTCCCGGACGCGATGGTCGCGCCGACGCCGGTGTCGGGTCTGCTCCACGCCGTCGCAGTCGTCAAGAGCGGTGTGTTCGGCATCGCTCGCGTGGTGCTGGACGTGTACGGAACCGGGACGATGGAGCAACTCGGCGTCGGCCTCCCGCTCGCCGCGATTGCGGCCTTTACTCTCCTGACAGCGAGTATCATCGCACTCAGGCAGGACAACCTCAAGCGCCGGCTGGCGTACTCGACGATCAGCCAGCTATCGTATATCGTGCTGGGACTGGGGCTGCTCCACGGACAGGCGCTGACCGGTGGACTGCTTCACATCCCCGCCCACGCGTTCATGAAACTCACCCTGTTCTTCTGTGCTGGCGCGATTCACGTCGAGACCCACACCGACGACATCAGCGACATGGCCGGAATCGGGAAGCGGATGCCGCTGACGATGGCCGCCTTCGCCGTCGCCGCGGCCGGGATGGCCGGGATTCCGCTGGTCGCTGGCTTCGTCAGCAAGTGGTATCTCGTCATCGGTGCGCTGAGTCTCGAAAGCGGTGGGCTCGTATTCGCCGCTGCGTTGCTGGTCTCGGGCGTCCTCAACATCGCGTACTTCTGGCCCATCGTCTATCAGGCGTACTTCGAGTCGCCGGAGAGCCACGACGAGAAGCCACTCATCGAGGGACCATTCGGCGGACGAGACGAGATTCGGG
Source organism: Haloarcula taiwanensis (assembly GCA_002844335.1). NCBI lineage: Archaea > Methanobacteriati > Methanobacteriota > Halobacteria > Halobacteriales > Haloarculaceae > Haloarcula > Haloarcula taiwanensis. Next base: position 701,226 of record CP019154.1, on the reverse strand, counting down.
CCGACGGCGGTGAGGACCACGACTCGGACGCTACCGGCGGTCACTCCGACGAGGACGAGGTGCCGAAGCCGGAACACGTTGACCACCTCGGGAAACACGACGAGGAGCACGAACATCACGGCGGCCCCCCCGCAGGGGGCTGGGACGACCGTGGCTGGCGCGGCGGCGAGAGTACGTGGTTTATGCTCGGGCCAATTCTCACTGCGGCCACGCTGTCGCTCCTGCTGGGGACAGTGCCGTACACCGCTGTCTTCCTGCGGATCGTCGACACCATCGTCGGTAATCTTCCGGGGGTGATGGCCTGATGTCGATGCTTACAGCGGTTCCGCCAGTCGTCGTCCTACTGGCGCTGGCAATCGTCGTGTCCCGACTCCCGCGGCGTGCCGGTCACGCGGTCGGTGCGCTCGTACCAGCGCTCGCGGTGCCGTGGGCGGTCATGGTCCCTGAAGGTGCACATCTCCATGTAGACAGCTTCCTCGGGTTCGAAGCCGTCCTGCTGAACGTCGACCCGTTCTCGCGGCTGATGGGGATCATCTTCGGGCTCATCGCCGCGGTTGCTGTACTCTACTCCTACGCCAGCGAGGCGGACACGACACAGACGGGGTACGCGCTCTCGTACGTCGCGACCAGCTTTGGAGCCGTCTTCGCCGGCGACTGGCTGACACTCATCTTCTTCTGGGAGCTGATGGCCATCACCAGTACGCTGCTGGTGTGGCATTACGGCGGCAGGGCGGTCCGGGCCGGCTTCCGGTACGCCCTGCTACACGGACTTGGCGGCACGCTGTTGATGGCCGCTATCCTCCGGCACTACGTCGCGGTGGAGACGTTCCTGTTCGCGTCAGTGCCGGGCGGTCCGGAAACGGCCGGCATCACGTCCGGACTGGCCGCCGCGCTCGCAGCCATCGGTATCGGCGTCAACGTCGGCTTCATTGGCCTGCACGCGTGGCTACCAGACACCTATCCGCGCCCGCACATCGCCGCTAGCGTTTTCCTCTGTGTGTTCACAACCAAGACCGGCGTCTACGGGATGTACCGCGCGTTCCCCAACGGCCACGAAGCCATCGCGTACATGGGCGGCGGGATGGCTATCTTCGGCGCGCTGTTCGCACTGTTCCAGAACGATATGCGGCGGCTCCTCTCGTATCACATCCAGTCGCAGGTCGGGTACATGGTCGCCGGCGTCGGGATCGGGTCGTCACTGGCTCAGGCTGGCGCGTTCGCCCACGTGTTCAACCACATCCTCTACAAGGGCCTGCTGTTCATGACCGCCGGTGTTGTTATTTACCGGACCGGGACGGAGAGCCTGAAGAAACTCGGCGGTCTCTGGCGAGAGATGCCAATCACGGCAGGTGCATTCTCCGTCGCTGCGCTATCTATCGCTGGCTTCCCCGGCTTCAACGGGTTCGTCAGCAAAGGGATTATCATCTCCGGGAGCCACTATACTTTCAGCAAAGGACCGCTCCCGGTGGGTGAGTTCTATACGCTCGAGTGGATGCTGCTGCTGGGCGGCGTCGGCACATTCATGTCGTTCATCAAGTTCGGCTACTACGCGTTCTTCCACGGCGAGTACGACAGCAGCGTCCCGGACGCGAACCGTCTGCAGAGCGTCGCAATGGTGTCCGTAGCCGCGCTCTGTATCATCTACGGTGTGTACGACACGGCACTGTTCACCATCCTTCCGTTCGACGTGACGAGCGGAGCAGTCGTCGACCACGTCTACAAGACCTACACTATTCCCCATCTCATCGAGGGAGTCGTGCTCGCTGTCCTCGGGCTGATCGGCTTCGCGGTGACAAAGAAGCCCCTCTCGAAGCTCGGACGGGTCCCGGACGTCGATTCGCTGTACAACCCGGCTATCTTCTACGGGTCTCGTGGTCTCGTTGTTGGAGTGACCGAACTGTACGCCGCCGTAGACCGCGTAGTGGTTCGGGCCACGAGCATCGTCACGCAGACAGTGACTTCCCCGGACGACGTTATTCAGCGGCTCCGTGACGACGATAGTCTCGTGCATCCGATGCGGGCCGGCATCGGACTCAGCATCCTCATTCTTGCAGTATTCGTTACGGTAGCGCTGCTGGCCCTTTCATGAAGATTCAAAAACATCTTCTGCGATAATTGCGTACTAGATCGGCCGTATCTGGTTTCAAACACCCAAAGAATAGCTGTTAACAGACAGGGTAATTACAGTTTCTGATAATACAGGTGCAGACTTATATAGCTCCATAGCCACGATTCGGTAAGCACGGCATAACAGGGGAACCTGTTGATGCGTGCGGACAAGACAATGGAACTCAAACGATTCTTCAACGACGACGATGCTGTGTCGCCGGTCATCGGGGTCATCCTGATGGTCGCAATTACGGTCATCCTCGCGGCCGTTATCGCAACATTCGTCCTCGGTCTGGGCGATCAGGTCAGCAACACGGCACCGCAGGCTAGCTTCAGTACGGACTACGACTCAGATAAGGGCGAGGTTACGGTAACTCACGACGGTGGTGATTCGATCAAGGCAAGCAACCTCTACTTCAGAGGGAGCGGATTCGGATCCGGCGCTGCTACTAATGAAATCGATAGCAATAACCAGCAGTGGCCGAGTGCCAACGCCAGCAGTAACAGCAAAGTCGTTGCAGGTGACAGAGTCGCTGTCATGGTCTCTGGCGATAGCTACGACTTCAGCGTCGTCTACGAGTCGGCTACCGGCGACAACTCCGCAACACTCGCCACTGCATCCGGACCTGACGCATAAGCTCGCGACATATCGTTTTTTCCGGCAGTGAAATCCGTGAGTTTATAATTGATGGACACCCTGATGTTCGCTGTATTCCCTGCGATGGGTGGTGGGGACTGGAGAGAATAATATGAGCAAGCAGGTAGAACGGTCGGACTCCGCTGGGGACGACGATCTTTCAAAAGGCGAAATATTCGACGTACTGCAGAATGAGCGGCGTCGGTACACGCTTCAGTATCTACGAGAACACGACGGGCCAGTACAGCTCGGCGACCTTGCGTCACACGTCGCGGCACAGGAGTACGACTGCCCGAACACGGCTGTCACGAGCGCCCAACGGAAGCGTGTCTACACCACGTTACAGCAGTCTCATCTTCCGCGGATGCATGAGACGGGTATCATCGACTATGACGACGAGAACGGGACGATCTCAAAGACAGCACACACGGAGGAGCTCACTGTCTATCTCGAAATCGTGCCGGGAAGCGAGTTCCCCTGGCGCGAGTACTATCTCTCGCTCGGCGCGGTCAGTCTAGCAATCGTGACGATTCTCTGGGTCGGCGTCTACCCGTTCACGGTCATTCCACCGCTGGTCTGGGCCACGCTGATCGCGATTGTGCTCAGCGTCTCCGCAGGCTATCACACCTACGCTGGTCGTGAGATGACTCTGACCGAGTATGTGGCAGAGGAAGCCGAGTCCGACAACTAAACTTCTGTTTATTTCACGGTGTTCATTGTTTCGTTTGTCTTGGTTAGCGCTGAACTATTCATGCAGCGCTATATCAAATTTCGGCGGTACAGCCACCCTTGAAGGCTTTCAAGGCAACGTTGAACGGCTAAAACGTGCTGTGTGTATAAGTGGGTCCCTCTCATGTGGTTGAAGCAGCACACCCCGCGAGCCAGTAAGGAAATCCTTCAAACTATAGGGGTTTCCTACTCGGGTCACGCTCGCGGTGTGCGTCGAACAAACCATGGATATCAAACAACTCATCCACGACGACGACGCAGTGTCGCCGGTCATCGGGGTCATCCTGATGGTCGCAATCACGGTCATTCTGGCCGCAGTAATCGCCTCCTTTGTGCTTGGTCTCGGTGACCAGGCACAGCAGGCCACGCCGCAGGCTAGCTTCTCATGGGAATATGAAGCTGGAGAAGCTGAGTCTGGGACTGCTGATGGACTTGTTACTGTCACCCACGATGGTGGAGACAGTATCGAAGTAAGCAGTCTGTACATTCGTGGAACGTTTGGCAGTAACAGTGGTACATCAAGTAATGGAGACTGGACAAGCCACGAATCATATACCAGTTCCGGCTCGGACGTCACGGCAGGCAGTAACGTAGAAGCAGACGTTGACAGTAACTACGACCTTCGAGTGATTTACGAGCCTCCGGAAGGCGATACTTCCGCAACGCTCGCTCAGGACACCGGTCCGGACGCATAATCCATCCATCAATTTTGTTTTTAATTTTTAGTTAATGAGCGGTGTCACCGCTATCTTAATTCTGGCTTTACAGAACCCAAACCTCTCACTCGCTGGGATATATACTCGTTGCTTTCTTCACTTTATTGCAGCACTTACATTTTTCTTGAGCACCGAGCGCCACTCTCTGTGATTGGATAACCAGCTGTGAGTGATCTCCTAACGTCGGAGTTGCCCATATAGAATCAGACACGAGAAGACGCCACGACACTTTTATTGCCAGATATCTAGTGACTGGTAACAATGGAAAAAATGCGGGCCATTACCACCAGTGTAATCGCCATTATACTCGGCGTTACACTGCTTTCCGGCCCGCTGGTCCCCGGCGTAACACTGGCAACGGAGCCGGAGCCAGTCGCACTAGAAACTGGCAACGTCACGGTTTCTGCAGTCGAAATGCCTGAGAAAGTAACGCTTGAGAAAGGGTCCTACGGGGCGGCGAGCTACTACCTCGATGCGCCACCGGTCCGCATACAGTTCGCGAATCGAACCGGACAGCCGACACTCGTCTACGAACTCACAATCGAGGAACTGGGGTACACGCGGACGACGAATCACTTCTTGGACGACTCGACCGGTGACACGTACGACCTGACGCTGGCGTCGGACACGTTCACCGACGGGGAGATCAAGCGCGAACAGTACAACGGCACGGTGGCCGTGAGCAAGCGCGACGGGGCGGGCCACGGCGTGGTGGCGACGCGCAACGTCACGATATCGGTGGTCAAATGACGGCAACAGAGTTTGTCGGACGTCTTCGACGGCGGACGCCCGCCCTCTCAAACACTCGCGAGACAGCGTACGCTGTGCTGTTTGGCGACCGGCTCGGCCTGATCGTGTTTCTCGCGACAGTCGTGCTGTTCGGGCTGGTGTGGCGGACGGCGTTCCTGATAAACGATTCCTACACGCTGGCGAATGGGCTGTACAGCCTCTCAAACGGACAGCTAGCGATGACTGAAGCTGCCTACGGCCCTGGACTCAACACGCCGGGGGCAAATAACTACGGCGGCCAGTGGCACGCGCGAAACTACGGCGTCATTGTCCTCTCGCTACCGCTCGTGTTCGTGCTTGACCTGCTCACCACCATCGTCGAGCTCCGCATTGCGTTGGTCGCGCTCTGGTCGCTCGCGCTGTTGGCGCTGGTGGTCCAGTGCAGTTACTACACCGACGACGACTGGATTCTCTACGGCGGTACTGTCGCCGTTCTGGGACTGTTCGGGCTGAACGTGATACTGGCCCAGCCACTCGACGCCGGTCGAATCCATCTGTACGCGCTGCAACTCACGCATCTCCTCATTGCGGCGTTCACGCCGGTGGTTCTCTATCGGCTCCTGAGCCGGATGCAAACACGTCGGCTGGGGCTCCTGAGCACCGTGGTGCTCACGGCTGGGACACCGCTCGCGTTCTGGGCATCCGTGCCGAAGCGCCACGCCGTCACCGGGACAGTGGTCGTCTGCATCGCGTACTGCCTCTATCGGAGCCGCAAGCCAACAGATGGGGGAGTCATCACAAAGCAACAGACCTTCCGCGCGCTCGCCTACGCGCTGGTAGGACTGTATGCGTGGGTGCATGCGCCGGAAGCGCTCCTGCTCTGTGTCGCCCTGGCGCTGGTCGACCTCCCGACAGCACCGGACAACAGTCCGCGAACGCTCGCTCGTATCGGCGTCGTTTTCGGCCTCTCCTTGCTGCCGTTCGTTATCACTAACGTCGTTATCTCGGGCTCTCCGGTTAAGCCCCCGCGATTGATTGCCCGCGGTGGCTCTCTGGGCGGCGGTACTGCGAGCAGTGCAAGCGGTGGCGGCGGTAGCGGCGGCAGTGGTGGCTCTGGCGGATTGCTTACACCGCTGGCACCGCTGCTTGGACCCATCGAGAGCGGAATGCGTCCACTGCTGTTGCTGGGCGGTGAACTCGCGTCGGGATTCAAAGCGCTCCAGCAGCAACCAGATGACGTGTATCACGCCTTCGTCCGGTCAGGAAGTGCAGGCGGTGCGCTTGATAAGACCGGCGAGGAATCCGTCAACCTCTCAGTGCTCGAATCCGCGCCGGTTCTCGTCGCCATCGCCGGTACACTCCCGGTCGTCCGACGATTGCGTTTGCCATCGTCGATAGCTGACCGAACACTCAGTGCCGACCGCGTCGTGGACGCGTTTGCCATAGCGGCATTCGTCGGCGTTATCCTGCTGTACAACAACCGCTTGCCACTGCACGCGCAGGTGACTGCCCGGTATCTGTTCCCCCTCTACCCACTCGGCGTGTATCTGCTTGTGCGGCTTCCAGCGGTACGCCAGACTCTCGCAGACCACTGGCACATGTTCCTCTGGGCAGTTGCAGGAACAGTGTTTATCGGCGGGCAGCTGACCGTAGTGTTCGTTGCGCTGACGGTGAACGGTATCGGCGAAGCGTTCCAGTTGCACGCGCTGCTCGCGCTTGGCGTTGCTGTCCCACTCAGTATCTGGGCGCTGTGCGGTCGCTCCAAAGGTCGAACCGGGCAGGTCGGTGCAGCGCTTCTCGGTGCTGCAACGGGTGTAGCAGCTGTGTTTCTACTCCTAACCACCGTCGAGTACTACGCACTGGGTGATGCACACCTCCTGCCGATGATGCGAGCACTCGGTGAGCTGCTGACGCTCTACTGAGTCGGTGACGGAGAATTTTAGTACGGGCTTGTAGTACCGCCAGCATGGACCGACTCAAGAAGTCCCTACTCGAAGCGCCAATCATCGAGAAGGAAGGCTATCACTACTTCGTCCACCCCATCAGCGACGGGGTCCCGATGCTTCGACCGGAACTTCTGCGTGAAATCGTCATCAAGATCATCCGGAAGGCAGAACTCGACGACGTCGACAAGATCGTCACACCGGCGGCGATGGGTATCCATATTTCGACAGCCGTCTCGCTGATGACCGATATCCCACTCGTCGTCGTCCGAAAGCGCCAGTACGGGCTTGATGGAGAAGTATCACTGTCACAGGTAACTGGCTACTCCGAGAGCGAGATGTACGTTAACGACGTGTACGAGGGCGACCAGGTGCTCGTGCTCGACGACGTGCTCTCGACCGGCGGGACGCTAGCCGGGCTCACGGGCGCGCTCGAAGACATTGGCGCTGACATCCGCGACATCGTCTGTGTCATCAAGAAGGCCGACGGGACGAACAAGCTTGACGAGGCGGGCTACGACGCCAAGACGCTGATCAACGTCCAGGTCATCGACGGCGAGGTCACTATCGTCGACGAGCACGGCGACGACTAGAACGGCTGTTGATACGGTTCCTGTAGGTCGCACCAGTACTCACAGCCGTGGGAGCGTCCCTCCAGAGCGGTGAGACACGGCGGCGGGATACTCAGAGCAGCCGACAGCGTCGTAGCGTATGACAGAAGACTTGAACCCGTTCAGGCCACACGCTCCAGCAGCTCGCGAGGCGCATCAGGCATACTGGACCACTCCAGTCGCTCACGGATTTATGAGCGACAGAATATAGCGGGGGGTAGATTTGAACAACGCGAGCCCCTCGCTACCGCTCGGCGTTCTCTCGTTCAAATCTACTGGCCAATAATTGCCGAACTCAGCGGCGCTCGGCGATGAAACGCCTCGCTGGAGGAGTGAGTTCGGCAAAATGATAGCGGGAGGTAGATTTGAACTACCGATCTGCGGGTTATGAGCCCGCCGGAATCTCCTGGCTATCCCATCCCGCTACCTTCTCGTAGTTCGGTCCCCTCATTAAGGGTTGTGATTCGAGTGCCGTCCGTGAGTTAGTAACGCGCTACGGTCACCCGTCCGCGTGGACCTGCCAGGTGAAGAGACTCTCGGCGACATAGTTGACCAGCATCGCGACCCCAATCGCGAGCGGGCTCGCGGCGATGAACCACAGGTCAGTTCCAGCGACAACGAGTTCGATCATCAGCCACTGCGTGAGTAGCCAGTAAACTGCGAGCTGGACCGCGACGCCGCCGGACCGGACCAAGTGGGACTTGCCGAGGCGCTTTGCGAACGACCGGCGACCGGTCTCACCCTGACCCGCGAACGTCCAGTGTTCGTTGACCAGAAACATCACGAGAATCGCCGTCTCGACGCCCGCGGCTTTGGCCCACATGTCGCTGACGCCGAATGCCAGGCCGAGCACGGCGAGGACGGTGTTGTCGCTTATCGCGCCGACGACGCCGACGGAGACGAACTGGCCGAACCGGACGCCCGAGACCAGCGACTCGAACCGGTCCGGGACGAGGCGTCGGACCCGCCGTTCGAGGTCCGTCATCGGTCCTTCTCGACGAGGGCGGTCGGCTCGTCGAGGTGCTCGGCCAGGGCGGTGTGGAACCCGTCGTCGCGCAGTTGCTTCGAGCGGTGGCGAGCCGTCAACAGCGCTTCGAGCAGGTCTATCGACGTTCGTATCGGCGACACCGTCGAGCCGGGCTTGTCCTCCCACTCGATGGGGACCTCCTCGATACACAGGTCCAGCGCCGCGGCGATGGCTACCAGTTCGACGTCCCACGCGAAGCCGGGTTCGTACAGATGGTCGCGGACGCGCTCCCAGGCGGCCGCATCGATGGCTTTTGCACCGCACTGGTAATCATACAGCCGTACGTCGAGCAACTGGCCGGCCAGCCACGCGAAGCCGTCGCCGAGGAATCGGCGAGCGAACGTCTGGTGGCTGGCGACGATGGCATCCGGGTGGCGACGGGAGCCAACGGCGAGGTCCGTCCGCCCCTCGGTGACCGGGGCCAGTATCCGTTCGAGCGAGGCGACCGGTGTCGATCCATCGGCGTCGACAAAGGCCAGCACGTCGGTCTCCATCCGCTCGAACCCGGCAGTGATAGCTGCACCTTTCCCGCGGCGATAGGGCACGGTGTGGACTTCGGCTGGGAGCGAGCGGAGCCGTGCGGGAACACCGTCCCGGGGTGCATCAAGTTCAACGACTATAGTCTGCGGTTCAAGAGCATCGTCGATAGCGGCGATATAGGTCCCGAACTGCTCTGTGTCGGGACGGTAGGCGGGGAGAACTACCCCGACGGAACGCGACATTGCCGAATAGTGGGACAGGCGGAACTAAAAACAGTTCGAAGCTGCCGGTTCCTAACCAGTCGATAATCGCGGGAGCAACAAAAAAGCGTATAGGCCAGCGAACCGGTCCCTTCACTGATGCAATACGGGCTCCTCGCCACCTGGCTCGCCCTCTACCTCCTGTTACTGTACGCTGGCGGAACCGTCGCTGGACTGCTGTTTCCCCGCTTTGCCGACCGCGGACTCGCCTTCGGCGTCCCGGTCGCCGTCTCGATACTATGGCTGGTCACCTACTTCGTCGGTCGCCTCTCGCTGACGCTTGGCGTCTGGCTCGGCGTCGCCGTGCTCGCGACGAGTACGGTAGCTGTCCGGCGGGTCGACGGCGCACTCGACCTCCGAACGTACGCCGAAACGGCGGGCGTGTTTACCGTCGGGTTCCTGTTTCTTGTTGGCATCCGAGCGTTCGACCCTGCAATCGTCCCCATCGGCGGCGAGAAGTTCCTCGATTTTGGACTATTACAGTCGCTCGTGCGGGCTGACAGCCTCCCGCTGGAGGACATGTGGTTCGCCGGCGAACCGGTCGCGTACTACTACGGCGGGCATCTCATCACAGCGATTCTCACCAGGATAACGGGGACCGAAGGGCAGTTCGCGTACAATCTCGCGCTAGCGGGGTTTTACGCCACGCTGGTCACAGCGGCGTACGGACTGGCGGGCGCTGTCGCGAGCGAACGCGGCCTCCCGCGACGGCTAGCGGCCGGCCTCACGGCGTTCTGTGTCGGGTTTGCCAGCAACCTATCGACACCGGTCAAGTTCGTCATCTGGCTCTTGCCCGGAGGGCTGGGCCAGAGCGTCGCCGAACGGGCCGGCTACGAATTGAAAGGGCTCGCGGCGGGGCCAGACTCGTTCAGTTACTGGGACGCGAGCCGCGTCATCGAAGACACGGCATCTGATTTCGGCACATACGAGCCCAGTGTGGCGCTAGTCATCGATGAGTTCCCGCTGTTTTCCTGGCTCAACGGCGATATGCACGCCCACATGATGAGCACGGGATTCCTGTTACTTGCTGCTGCGCTCTGTTTCAGCTACTACCAGACGCCGGCCGCCGAACGCCGGCGGCGGCTCGGACTACTTTTCGCTGCGCTCCCGGCCGTCGCGGGCATCATGGCCGTGACGAACACGTGGTCGTTCCCATCGGCGGGCGGGCTGGCGCTGCTGACAGTAACCGTCGCGCCGGCCGACCCAACGACGCTCCTACCAGAGGCCATCGGACAGCGACTCCGGCTGAACGGGTCGGGGCAAGAGGGTGTCCGGATCGGAATGGGACTGGGCGTCGCTGCTGTCGTTCTGGTGCTGGGACTGCTCTGGTCGCTGCCGTTCTGGCTCGGCCCGGCGAGCGGACGCGAGATCGCCGTCCTGCCAGACCGGACCTCGCTGCTGGAGTTGCTGGCCGTCCACGGCCTGTTCGTCGCCCCGTTCTGGCTGTACCTGTACGCCCAGACCGGGCGAGCCGTCGAGCGAAGTACGGCCCGAATTGTCGGTCTCGTGGCCGTTGGCACGGCGGCGCTGGCGGCGACGCTTGACATCGCGGCGGTCGGCCTGCTTGGTCCGCTACTGCTGGGCGCGTGGCTGTTCGCGCGCTCACCGACGCTTGACAGAACAGTCGATGCGGTCCCGGCGCTCGCTGACGGTGGCGACCGACCTGTCGGCTTCGAGTCCGTGCTGATTCTCGCCGGTGCGGGTCTGGTCCTGCTCGTCGAGTTTGTCTTCGTCAGGGAGAACATCGGCCGGATGAACACCGTCTTCAAGACGTATATGCAGGTGTGGGTGCTCTGGGGGGTCGCCGCCGGCCCCGTGCTGGCGTGGCTGCTTACCCGCTGGCGGCCGGCCGGCGAGCAGGCACGGGAATGGACCAGCATCGGCGTTCGGGCGTTCGTCGCCCTGCTTGTCTGTTCGGCATCCCTGTACGGCGTGTTCGCGCTCTCGAACCACGTCAAGTACGCCGGCGACCCGACGCTGGATGGGCTGGCGTACCTCGACGACGACCACCCCGCGGAAGCCGAGGCAATCCGGTGGCTCGACGAGACGACGACCGGACGGCCGACCATCGTCACGGCCGCCCCCGCTGACTACGAGTGGGACGCCGCCGAGGGCGAGGGCGCGAGCGCGCCGTCGAGCCTGACCGGGCTGCCGACCGTCGCGGGCTGGACCCACGAAGCCCAGTACCGCAACGACACGGTGTATGACCGCCGCGTCGACGACGTGGCGACGATTTACACGGGCGAGCCGGCCGAGCAGCGTCGCCTCCTCGAAGCCTACGACGTGCGCTACGTCTACGTCGGCCCCGCAGAGCGGGCCCGCTACGGCGACGTAACTGTCGACCAGCTACAGGGCGTGACCGTGGCGGAACAGGCCGACGGCGTCACTATCTATCAGGTGCGACCGGAGTACTTCTGAAAACGGAGAGCGGATTGCTGCGGGCGAACGGCAGTTACTCAGCGCGCAGTGTCGGGCCGATCAGGACTCGGCGTTCGGCGGTGCGCGCTCGCGGAGGACGGTGACGGCTTCTGCCTCAATGTCGTCTGTATCTAGGTGCATCGGGATGTACTCCTGGGTTTTGAACGTCTCTTCCTCGTCCTCCGAGCCGATAGTACACCAGAGCTGTGGCCGGTCCGGGCCGTGCCAGTCGCCCTGCCGTGAGACCGAGAACACCTCGTACTCCTCGTCGTCGTACTCGATGCGGCCGCCCTTGCGCAGCCCCGGGTCGCCGTGGATAATGAGCTTCTTCATGCGCGTTCCTTTGCCAACAGCGTACTTAGTGACTTCGAAGCCGATTGCGACACAGCGCACCAACCGACAGAGAGCGACCGTGAACCGGCCTGTAACTAGAATGTCCTTATATTCTTGCCGATTGTGGTTAGATGCTTAACACCATGATAGCGGAGATTTATATATCCGAGTAGATGACAGTCGTGTATGTTGAAACAACACCAGCGGTCGTGCGAGCGGGCCTCAGTCGTCGTCAGCCCGATGGACGACGACGGACGGATGGAACTCCGAGATGTCGAAGCCGACGAGACCTACGAGGTCGTGGACTACATCGACGACGAACTGGCAAAGAAACTGAGGTCACTCTCCGCTGGCGAAGCGGTGAATCTCGAACTCATGGGTGGAACGGACGCCGCTGACGTGTTCGGCGCGGTCCGCATCAAAGCGACCGGTCCCGCCGCGCGGTTCCAGTAGGCTGTCATGGGGTGGGTCGGGCGGACAGACGCGGGAAGTGGGGCAAACGGCAGGTGCGAACCAAACGGGTTTTAAGCGGTCACGTCAAATCGCTCGGTAAGGCCGATATCTATGCAGATGCCACGACGATTCAATACGTACTGTCCGCACTGTAACGAGCACCAGGAACACGAGGTCGAGAAAGTCCGGAGCGGCCGCCAGACCGGCATGAAGTGGATCGACCGCCAGCGCGAACGCAACTCCGGTATCGGGAACGACGGGAAGTTCTCGAAGGTCCCGGGTGGCGACAAGCCCACCAAGAAGACGGACCTCAAGTACCGCTGTGGCGAGTGTGGGAAGGCCCACCTCCGCGAGGGATGGCGCGCCGGCCGACTGGAGTTCCAGGAGTAACGATGGCAGGAAGCTTCATTACCGTCGAATGCCCCGACTGCGAGAACGAACAGACTCTCTTCGAGAAGGCCGCGAGCGAAGTTTCGTGTGCCGTCTGTGGCCACACAATCGCCCGCCCGACGGGCGGCAAGGCCGACATCGAAGGCGAAGTGACCGCCGTCGTCGAGGCCCGATAGGATGAAATACAGCGGCTGGCCCGAACCGGGCGAACTCGTCGTCGGCAAGATCGACGAGATCGAGGACTTCGGCGTGTTCGTCGACCTCGACGAGTACGAGGGCAAGCGCGGCCTCTGTCACATCTCCGAGGTCGCCAGCGGATGGATCAAGAACGTCCGCGACCACGTCAACGAAGGGCAGACAGTCGTTGCCAAGGTGCTTGACGTCGACGAGAGCGCCCAGCAGATCGACCTCTCGATCAAGGACGTCAACGACCACCAGCGAAAGGAGAAGATTCAGGAGTGGAAAAACGAGCAGAAGGCCGACAACTGGATGGAACTGGCCTTCGGCGAGGACTTAGACGACGAGACCTACGCCGCCATCGCAAACGAACTGCTGGCTGAGTTCGGCTCGATGTACGACGGGTTCGAATCAGCGGCAATCCACGGCAACGACGCCCTCGAAGAGGTCGACCTCTCCGAGGAGGAAATCGACGCCATCGTGCAGACGGCTCGGAACAACGTCTCTGTGCCGTACGTTCAGGTCACCGGCTATGTCGACCTGTCCTGTCCCGAAAGCGACGGCGTCGACATCATCAAGGAAGCACTGCAGGCCGCCGAGGGCAACGGCGAGGTCCCCGACGAAATCGAACTCGAAGTGACCTACGTCGGCTCACCTGAGTACCGCATCCAGGTGCAAGCGCCCGACTACAAGACCGCCGAGGACGCGCTCGAAGAGAGCGCGGACCGCGCCGCGGCGGTCGTCCAGCAACACGGTGGAACGGGACAATTCCACCGTGAGCGCAGCGAAGACGACGAGTAAGCCGGTTGTCGTTCAGTGAGTCACTACCGATGAAATCGGATATCCGCGTCTGCACTGCCTGGAAGTCCGAGCACGCCCGGCCGGTGTACACGCTGGACAACACCTGTCCGGACTGCGGGGCCGAAGCAGTCAACAGCGTACCCGCGCCGTTCTCGCCTGAAGACAGCTACGGCGAGTATCGACGTTCTCTTAAGCGCCGCAGCCGCGAATAAGCCGTATGGACGAATTCGACATCGAGACTGTAGCGGACCCCGACCTCGACGACCCGGTACTGGTCGAGGGGCTGCCCGGCGTCGGCCACGTCGGCAAACTCGCCGCCGAACACCTACTGGAGGAACTCGAAAGCGAGCTCGTTCGGCGTGTCTACTCAACACATTTCCCGCCACAGGTCAGCATTGACGACGGACAGGCGGAACTTGCCTGCGCAGAGTTCCACGCCGTGACGCCGGAGGAAGGCCAAGACCTGCTCGTGCTTTCCGGGAATCATCAGGCCCAGGACAACCAGGGCCACTATGGCCTGACCGACACGTTCCTCGACATCGCCGACGAGTTCGGCGTTCAGCGGGTGTTCGCTCTCGGCGGCGTCCCGACCGGCGAGCTCATCGAGGAGTACGACGTGCTCGGCGCGACGACAACCGAGGATTTCAAGGAAACGCTGGAAGACGCTGGCGTGGCCTTCCGCGAGGACGAACCTGCGGGCGGCATCGTCGGCGTCTCCGGCCTGCTGCTGGGCCTGAGCAAGCGCCGCGACGTGCCGGCCAGTTGCCTCATGGGCGAGACCTCGGGCTATCTGGTCGATCCCAAGAGCGCGCAGGCCGTTCTCGAAATCCTCCAAGACGTCATCGGGTTCGAGGTCGACTACAGTTCGCTGGAGGACCGCGCCGACGAGATGGAGGAGGTCGTCCGGAAGATTCAGGAGATGGAACAGCAGAACTCCCCGTCGCCCACCGACGAGGACCTCAGATACATCGGTTAAGACGGATTTCTGTCCCCGTGTCTCGGCTGTCACCGACGGCGGAGCCGGTACCCTCCGAAACTGATTGGTGGGAGCCCGCCTGAAGCAGTCACCTGTTGCCGGAGAGCGGGAATTTCTTTACCACTGGACCCTAATTCGTGGCCGTGCAGACACAACCGGGTATGCCGCCGGAGTGGCTGGTCCTCGGGCTCGCCCTCGGCATCGCCGGAACCCTCGTTGTCGCCGGCCTATTCGTCCTCGCGAACCGCGTGTTTCCGGCCGAGCGGCCGAACCGGCAGGCGACAGACGGCGGGGAGATGCGACGCCGGGCGGAGCTGCGCGAGTACCTCACCGCTATCGACGAGCAGTTCGCCGAGAACCACTTCGTCGAGGGGCAACACGTCGCCTTCTATCTCCCCAAGCGGGACGTGGCAATCACGTTCGACGCCCGAGCGTACTACCGCATCGAGCGGTCCCCGACTATTCCCGTACTGGTCGAACACGAGATGCCGGGCGTCTATCTCGGCGCACGCCTGCCCTTCGAAACGCCCGAAGTTGACCTCGGCCCGGATCCCGAAGAGGAACCACACCCGACAGTCCAGGCGTTCAGCGAACTGGGACTGACACAGAGCGCGTCGCTGGACGACGTGAAATCGGCCTACCGCGAGCGCGTCAAGGAGGTCCATCCGGACCACGGCGGCAACGAGGACGAGTTCAAGCGCGTCCGGGAGGCATACACCACTGCGAAACAGCACGCGTCCGGGGCATCGCGACAGCGAGCGTCGTAAGCGGAGACTGAAGGCCCCTCACTGCATCGGGACACAGCAGACCGGGACAGACGCATTACGGACAACGGTCTCGGTGACGCTTCCGGTCAGGTATCGCGTGAGGCCGGAGCGGCCGTGTGTTCCCATCGCGATGAGGTCGATATCGTGTTCCTCGCTGTAGGAGAGAATCGCGCGTGCAGCCGGGCCGCTTGCGATGTTACCTGCGACACTGACATCTGCGTCGCTGGCACGCTCATGGACCGTCGCAAGTGCCTCCTGGCCAGTTTGCTCAGGCGCCTCGTGAATCTCTGCTGATCCTTCAGCGCCGCCGAACCGGCTCGTGTCGACAGAGTAGAGCGTGTGTACGGTTGCGTCATACAGCTCCGCTAGCGTGACCCCCCATTCGATTGCGAGTGTTGCCCCCTCGCTGCCGTCAGTCGGGACGAGAATGTTTTCGTACCGTTGCTCGCCGATTTCGACGATATCCCCATCCGGAGTGACCGTGACGATTGGGACAGCGGCAGTCCGCAGCGTCTTTTCTGCAACACTCCCGAGTGCAACCCGTTCGAACCCTGTCCGTCCCTGCGTCCCCATAACAATGAGATCGATGTCGTGAGCATCGACGTAGTCGTTGACCGCCTGAAACGGAATCCCCGACTCGACGGCGGTAGTGATTTGCCCGGAGAGATGCGCCCTGGCGAGTCTCGCGATGGAGTCTACCGCCCGTTCAGCCGCCTCCGTGAGGAGACGCTCCCGGTCGGTCTGCCCGTCAGAATTCAGCTCCGGTTCGATGTCACGGGCGTCAACTGCTGACAGTACGTGGAGGTCGGCACCGATTGTAGCTGCGAGATCGATAGCTCGCCGAGCCCCTATTCGTGCCCCGTCACTGCCGTCGGTCGGCACGAGAATCGAGTTGATCGTGTGGCTCATAGCCACGGTTTGACAGGCTATTGATTTAACACTACGTTCGATTCCCGCCACGTTGCAGAGTGAGTTTACGACCGCTCTGTGCTCGTAGGTGTACTGCATCTTGCACGCCTCGGTCAACGGACGGCGAACCGACCAGCTGCCGCCGGCAAGACCGAGAGGCGTTCACAGCCGACGGGACTGCATCGTGTCTCCGAACAAGGCGCACCACCATTTTATCCACAGGCTGACCGTAGTCACGGTATGATCGCACGGATTCTCGTTCCGATGGACGATTCGGAAATGGCCCGGCGAGCGCTTGGGTACGCCCTTGAGAACCATCCTGACGCGGAGATTACTGTCTTACACGTCGTGGGCGGACCGTCGCCGTTGGGGGGAGCGGCCACCTCACTTGCTCTTGAGGATGATGTCGAAGCGGCTGCCGAGAGGCGTGCGGAAGGAGTATTCGACGAGGCTCGTGAGCGCGCCGCCGAGTACGATGTCGAAATAACCACTGAAGTGCAACTGGGCCACCCGGTCCGGGCGATTCTGAATAGAGCTGACGACTTCGATGCGGTCGTACTCGGAACGCACGGCGGCTCCTTAGCCGATCGGCTGGTCGTCGGGAACGTCGCTCAGAAAGTGTTCCGTAACTCGCCTGTTCCAGTCATTATCGCCCGATAAGTGGTGGCAGCTGCGACCGATGGACAGACTGCCCTAAGCACCGACAGCGACGGGACACCGGCCGTCTGTGCCAGAGTTAGTTTCGAAAGTCTTGCGGGTCGCAAGAGTGACTACGGCGTCACGACGAGCTTGCCAACGCTATCGCGATTCTGCATTGCCACAAACGCCGTACCGGTCTCTTCAAGCGAGTACGTCTCCTCGATTTCGGGGGAGAGCGAGCCGTCAGCAACGAGGCCGACGAGTCGTTCTAGGTCGCCCTGCGTCCCCATCGTACTCCCGATGACACGTTTATGCCCGAGGAACAGGTCCGGGATGTCGATTTCGGACGTGCCGCCGGCCGTCCGCCCACAGACCGCCATCCGGCCGCCGCGTCGCAGCACGTCAAGGCCGACCTGCGTGTACTCACCACCGAGGTGATTGAGCACGCCGTCGACTGTGCCGACATCGTCGACTGCCGCCCGAATCTCGTCCGGGTCGGTGCTCTTGATTGCGTGGTCCAGACCGAGCGATTCGACGCGGTCCAGTTTGTCCTGAGAGGAGGAGGTGCCGACAGTGTCAGCGCCGAGCGCGTCGGCGAGTTGCACGCCCGCGACACCGACGCCGCCGGTGACGCCCGGGACGAACACCAGGTCGCCCGGACTAGCCTCGACCCGCCGGAGCATGTGGAAGGCCGTCATGTAGGCCGTCGGCAGCGCGGCCGCCTCGACCGTGTCCACGCCGTCGGGGAGCGCGACGAGGCGGTCGGCCTGCACGCGGGCCGCCTCGGCGAGGCCGCCGTGGTACAGCGAGAAGTTCGCACAGAGGTTCTCCGGCCCCTCCCGACAGTAGCGGCAGGTCCCGCAGGTCTCGTTCGGGCAGAGTACCACCCGGTCTCCGGGTTCGACGGCGGTGACGCCCTCGCCCACGGCGTCGACGGTCCCAGCGACATCGAGACCGGTGACAAAGGGCAGGTCGTCCGCGTCGACCATCGCGGAATCGCCTTCGAGAATCCAGAGGTCGTGGCGGTTAATTGCGCACGCCTCGACGGAGACCACCGCCTCGCCGCGTCCGGGTTCGGGGGTCGGTCGGTTGACAATCGAGACGCCGTCCGGGCCAGTGAGTTCGCTGAACGCTGCGGCGCGCATCAGGCCAGTGTTGTGCCACGACGGGCTAAACGACACCGAAGTGTGCGGTGCTGTGTCACGGCGTCCCCCACTCCGGCCGACGGCGGCCTCAGATGCCCTGGCTCATGAGGTGACTGCGCAGCAGGTCCGCCTCCTTGCTGCCGGCGACGGGGTTCACGAGGACGACCACGTCGTCGCTGTCGAAGGCACCGTCGTCAGCCAGCGCCCGCGCGCCGGCGACGGCCGTCCCGCCGGTCGCGCCCGTCTCCGGCCCCATCTCGCAGCCGTCGACGGCACCGGCCAGGATGTCCGTGTCCGGGACGGCGACGCCGCCCCCGCCCGAGCGCTCCAGCGAGTCGAGCGCCGCAGCGCCGGCGGCGGGGTCGGGGACTTCGAGCGGGCCGACGATGGTGTCGGGGTGTTCGACCGTCGCCGGCTCGTCGTCGCCCTCGCGTGCGGCGTCGGCGATGGCGGCCGCCGAGTCGGGCTGTGCGGCGTAGATTCGCGGGACTGCGTTCGCGAGGCCGCTGTCGACCGCC
Source organism: Haloarcula taiwanensis (assembly GCA_002844335.1). Classification (NCBI taxonomy): domain Archaea; kingdom Methanobacteriati; phylum Methanobacteriota; class Halobacteria; order Halobacteriales; family Haloarculaceae; genus Haloarcula; species Haloarcula taiwanensis. The sequence goes on along the minus strand of CP019154.1, from coordinate 682,459 downwards.
GCCTGGAATCCGCGTTCGAGGCCGACAACTGTCTCACCGTGGCCGGTTGGGTGGACCACCGCGTCGGGGGCCGCCCAGCCGAGGTCGTCGGCGGTCTCGAAGGCGACGGACTTGGCCCCCTCGACGCGGAAGGGGTGTCCGGGCGCGACCGGAACCCAGCCCTCAGCGGCCTCGGCCAGTTCCTCCTCAAAGGCTGAGACGGCGTCGTCGTACCGGCCCTCGACGACGCGCATGTCGCCGCCATGGACGTTCACCATCGCCTTGTTCAGGAACGGACACCGCGAGGGGACGAAGCCCTTCGAGTCGACGCCGGCGCGGGCCGCGTAGGCGGCGCTGGCCTGTGCGCCGTTGCCCGTCGAGGGCGTCACGACGCGCTCGGCCCCGCGCTGGGTGGCGGCGGTGACCGAGAGCGAGAGCTTCCGGTCGCCCAGCGAGGCCGTCGGATTGCGCCCCTCGTCTTTGACGTACACCGAGTCGACGCCGAGTTCCGCGGCCAGGTCCGGGACCGGGACCAGCGGCGTCGCCCCCTCGCCCAGCGTCACCGTCGCGTCCCGCGGGAACGGCCGCAGCGGCTCGTACCGGCCCGGCCCCGTCGCGTCGGGCAGCGCCGCGGGCGTCAGCTCCGGAACGTCGTAGTCGCCGACGAGGACCCCGCCGCAGTCGGGACAGCGGTCGGCCGTGCTGTCGGTTTCTGCGCCACACGCCGTGCAGATGAGGCCGCGAAACGCCGCAGTCGTCTCCATGTCTCCCCCTGTGGACGGGACGACCAAGTGTGGTCCGGTCCCGCTTCAGCACGCTCTTGTCCGGGGCGGTCGAACCTGAGGGTATGACAGATGTCGTCGTCGCCGGAGGCGGACTCGCCGGGCTGGTCGCCGCCCGGCACTTGGCGGAGTCGGGCCGAGACGTGACCGTCTTCGAACAGGCCTCAGAGGTCGGGGGTCGCGTCCGGACGGTCCACGAGGACGGTTACACGTTCGACCGCGGGTTCCAGGTGATGTTCACTGCGTACCCCGCGGCCAAGCGTGAACTCGACATCGAGGCGCTCTCGCCCCGGACATTCACGCCGGGGGCCACTATCGCTAGTCCGAACCACCGTTCGGTGCTGTCGGACCCGCTTCGCAACCCCACGGCCGCGCCACAGACGCTGCTCAACACCGACGTGCGCACGGCCGACAAGCTCAGGCTGTTCCGGCTCCAGCGCGAGCTGGCCGGCGTCGAGCCGGTCGAACTGCTCTCCCGCGGCGGGCGGACCATCCGGGAGTACCTCGCCGACTACGGGTTCTCGCGGCGGTTCGTCGAGCGGTTCGCCGCACCCTTTTACGGCGGCATCACGCTCGACCGCTCGCTGGGGACCGACAGCAGCATCTTCGAGTACACATACAAGATGCTGAGCGAGGGCGAGATATTCGTCCCGGCCGACGGGATGCAGGCGATGCCGCGACAGCTCGCCGACCGCGCTCGCTCGGCCGGCGCGACCATCGAGACCGACGCGGCCGTAACTGACATAGATACCCACGACGGCGAGGTCACTGTCGAGGTGGGCACGGAGACGGTGACGGCCGAGAGTTGCGTCGTCGCGACGGACCCGGAGACAGCGGCAGAGCTGACGGATATTGATGCGATTCCGACTGCGCCGGTCGGCTGTGTCACGCAGTACTTCGCGCTCCCGACGAACCGCGCGCCGACGACCGGCCAGCGCATCATCCTCAACGCGGCCGACGACCGGCCCAACACCGTCGCGCCGCTGTCGGCGGTCGCCAGCGAGTACGCGCCCGCCGGCATGGAGCTGTACAGCGCCACGTTCCTCGGGACGCCCGACGCGAGCGACGCGGACCTGGCCGCCGAGGTCCGGGACGCGCTCCGGTCGTGGTACCCGAACGCGAGCTTCGAGGCGCTCGAACACCTCCGGACCGACCGGGTCCCGTTCTCACAGTTCGCTCAGCCGCCGGGGTACCGAGAGTCGCTCCCGGACCCGACAGCGCCGGACGGAAACGCGGTGCTGGCCGGCGATTACACCCGCTGGTCGTCGATACAGGGTGCGCTGGAAAGCGGCAAGGTCGCCGCTGATCTGTTACGATAGTAGAACTGCTGAGACAGCTCCGAAGAGACGGCGGTCTATGCGGCTGGACCGCCGCTATTCGTGTTTCCCTCGTGGTCTGGCCCCTCCCCTTCGAGGACTTCAGAGACGTACTTTATTGTCGCGAAGTACAGCAGCAGTAGCGAGAGCAGCGTAATCGCGATGAGACCCAGCGCGATTTCTGTCTGAACCATATTCCAGCGTCCACCGTCGCGGCTCAAATACTTACCGTTATAGCATGCGACGGAACTCCCCCAGCGGCGGGAACGACAGCGTCTCGCGCCCGCTCTCGTCCCAGACCACTGGCTCAAGTCGGTCGGCGTCGGTGACCAGCGGGGACTGGAAGTCGCTGGCTCGCATCTCGTTGACCTCGACACCGGCGTTCAGCCTGTTGAACGACGGGAGCATCACCACGTCACTGCCACGGTACTGGCCGGACCCGACAAGGTAGCAGGGCCGGCGCTGGCCCTCGATGGCAATGGTGGGGTGGTCGTGCCCGACGACGTAGCGGTCGGCGTCGGCCTCGGGGGCCTCGTGGCCGTGGCAGACGACGGTGTCGCCGACCCGGTAGGCCGTCTCGGTCGGCCCGTCCCACACGCTGTCGAGCATCGTGTCGTGGTTGCCCGGCGTCACGAGCAGCCGTGCACCGGCCGTCCGGCAGGCCTCCCTGAGGCCGGCGACGGTGCTCTCAACCGACCGGGGGACGGTCCGGAACGAATGCAGCAGGTCGCCCGCGACGACGACCTCGTCGGGGTCGTGGCGCTCGACGAGCGACTGGAACCGCTGGACCATGTCCGAACCGGAGCCGACCGGGAGTTCGAGGGTCCCGCCGGTGCCCCGGCCGACGTGGAGGTCTGCGACGACGAGCGTGCCGTCGAGCAGGAGCGACCGGTCGTCGTAGCTGGCTGTCATCGCCGTGAGGTCGGCGCTGGTGACGCTTATATTGTCGGTCACGCGGATGGTCGGTGCGGAGCCGCCCGTGTATCCGGGCCTGACAGTGTCGGTGGTATTTTTACCTGCGACTCCCGTGACTCCTGTATGGTCGACGTCCTGGAGAACAAGCGGGCCGCGACGCGGTTTCGGGTCCTCGTGGAGATCGCCGAGCGCCAGCCCGCAGTGAGTCAGGGCGAAATAGCCGATGCCGTCGGCGTGACGAGCCAGGCCGTCAGCGAGTACATCCGCGAACTCGTCGACGACGGACTCGTTGAGAAGGAAGGCCGGTCCCGCTACCGGGTCACCAAGGAGGGCGTCGACTGGGTGTTCCAGTCTGCGACCGACGTTCGGCGGTTCGCCGACCACGTCACCGACGACGTACTCGGGAGCGTGCAAGAGGACGCCGCCATCGCCACGGCGGATCTGGAAGAAGGAGAGACGGTGACACTCTCACTGTCGGACGGGCTGTTGCACGCCCATCCCGGCGGCGGCGACGCGACGGGCGTGACGACGACGAGCGCCGCGGCGGGCGATGTCGTCGGCGTCACCGGCTTCGAAGGCGTCATCGACCTCGACCCCGGCCACGTCAGCGTCATCCAGGTCCCGCCAGTCCGGTCGGGGCCAGTCGAGAACATTGACGAGATCGCCACAGCCTGTGCAGATGTCCCCATCGTCACCGCAGCGGGCGTCGAGTCCGTCGTCGCGCTCCGCGATGCCGACATCGAACCGACGACACATTTCGCGGCTGGCGAGGTAGCTGCCGCCGCCGCATCACGGGGACTCAATGCCGTCGTCGTCGCGACACAGGACACTGTCGGCCGTGTGACCGACGCGCTTCGCGACGCGAGCGTCGACTACGACGTGACGCAGTGACCCGCGAGTAGCGGGACTTTTCCGCTCGGCTGCCGTCAGGACACCCATGAGCGACCACGATATCCATGATGCTGTCGAGGCGTTCCTGAACGAAGCCGACGACGCCTACGGCGAGTACGAGCAAGGGTACACCGACGCTGATGCGACGCTCCGCCGGCTGGAAACGGCTATCGAGGAACTGCGGACGGCGGCCGAGGAGTAGGACGCCGTCCATCGTCGGGCGAACAGTATTGTAGTCTCAGATTCATGTAGTCCGTATGACGGATGTGGTTCTGGTAGACGGCGCACGCACTGCACACGGTGAACTGCTGGGTGGCCTCGCAGAACGAAGCGCGATAGAGCTGGGTACGGCAGCCGTCGAGGGACTGCTTGACCGAACCGCAATTGATAAACACAGTGTCGACTGGGTCGGCCTCGGAAACGCGGTACAGGCGGGCGTCGGCCAGGTTCCGGCCAGACAAGTCGTCGTCGAGTCGCCGCTCCCTGACGATGTCGCCGCCACGACGCTCAACGAGGCATCGGGGTCCGGGTTGCGGGCGATCACGACTGCCGCCGACCGTATCGAGGCCGGTCGGGCGTCGGTGTGTTTCGCCGGCGGTATGGAGTCGATGTCGAACGCGCCGTATCTCGTTCCGGATATGCGCGGCGGTCACCGACACGGGAACAGCGAACTCGTCGACGCGATGATCTGGGACTCGCTGTGGGACAAACACTACGACGCGCACATGGGCACGCTGACAGAGGAACTCGCCACAGAGCACGATATCAGTCGTGAGGCGCAAGACGAGTACGCTCGGCGGAGCAACCACCGGGCCGGCGACGCCATCGAGTCGGGGAAGTTCACCGAGGAGTTGGTCCCCGTCGAGACGGCCGACGGGCTCGTGACCGGGGACGAGGGGCCGCGGCCGGACACGACCGTCGAGCAGTTGGCGACGCTGCCGCCGGCCTTCGTCGAGGGCGGCACGATCACCGCCGGCAACGCCTCGAAGCTCTCTGACGGAGCGGGTGCAGTGGTGCTGGCCGACGCCGAGACGGTCAAGCGCGAAGGGCTTGGACCGATGGCCCACGTCGAAGATTACGCGGTTGCCTACCGGGACCCGTCGGAATTCTCTATCGCCGTCCGCGACGTCGTCGAAAAACTGCTTGAGCACAATGACCTCGCCGTCGCCGACGTGGACCACTTCGAACTCAACGAGGCGTTCGCCGCGCAGATGGTGTACGTCGCTGACGAACTCGACATCCCCGCCGAGAAACACAACCCGCTCGGCGGCGCGGTGGCGCTCGGCCACCCTATCGGGGCCAGCGGCGGCATCCTCACGACCACGATGCTGTACGCGATGGAACGAGAAGACCATCACCGCGGCATCGTGGGGATGAGTGTCGGCGGTGGCGGCGCAATCGCGATGTCTGTGGTTCGGTAAGGACTCGCCAGCGACGAGGCGAGTGAGCGTCGGCGGTGGCGGCGCGAAACGCCACGAACTGAAAGCGGAAGGGCAAGCGGGCACGCCGCACGAAATCAGCCGAAAGGAGAGGATAACAGTTAGATTACGAGCTTGTTTTTCCGATTTCCTCCAGTGAGAGTGTGTAGTCTCCGCGTCCGCTGTAGACATACACGAGGATACCGATCTCGCTGACCTGTGAGAAGTCGTCGATGATTATCTGTTCGTTGCTGTCCTGCGTGTAGGACGCGCGGTCGTAGTCGTTCGGCGTGGGTATGCGACCGTCGAAGGAGACATAGAGGTCGAAGTCAGCATCAGACGGCCCATTGAGGCTGAGGATCAGTTGCAGCGGCGAGTCCGTCTTCAGGGAGTACGTGTACGTATCATAGTCAAGCATCCCGCTGAGCGAGCCGGACGAATCAGTGGTGATGCGGTCTTTTGCTTCAGAAGAGACAGAGACGTTGACTGACGTGGTTGCCTCGGCACCGTCATTATCGGTCACAGTGACGGTAACAGTGTAATCGCCAGTGTCGGTGTACGTATGGCTGACCTCTGCTGCGTCCGACCCCTCAACAGGGTCAGAGCCGTCGCCGAACTCCCAGCGGTAGTTCGTTATCGAGCCGTCGGGGTCACGGGAGCCGCTGGCATCGAAGATAATCTCTCTGTTGACAGTGACAGTTCGCGAGTCGTCGTTGAGCGTCACGATTGGCGGTTCGTTTTTCGAGCCCCCGCCGGCAGTGACGAAGTTGTATGCATCCGCAAGACCGACACCGACGAACTGGCTGTCCTCACTCAGTGGCTGGGCAGTGTCCAGAAGGTTCTGTCGGGTCTGACTGACGGGCCATTCGTGTCTGTCGAGTCCGAGCGCCGCAACGCCGGCGACGGCAGGGGACGCCATTGACGTTCCGGGGAACTGCGCGTAGTCTCCTCCCGGAACGGATGAGAGGACATCATTGCCCGGAGCTGCGATGTCGACTTTCTCACCGTAGTTCGAGAACTCGGTGGGACTCTTGTTCTGATCGACGGCACCGACGGCGACACATTCTTCGTAGGCTGCTGGGTACGACACGTCCTGCTGACTTGGCGGGTCACCGTCCTTGTGGTTACCGGCTGCACAGATGAGGAGGACACCCTGATTCCATGCGTACGAGACGGCGTTTTTCATCGTCTGGTTGTAGCCGCCACCACCGAGGGACATGTTGATAATGTCCGCCCCCTGATCAGTCGCCCACTCGACAGCGTTAGCGATATCGGCGGTTCGGCCCCCGTTTGGGCCGAGTGCACGACAACTCAGAAGCCGTGAGTTACTGACACCTGCGATACCGGTTTCGTCATTCGTTTCGCCGGCAGCGATGCCGGAAACGTGTGTCCCATGCTGAGCGGATTGTGGTGCGGGGTCGCTGTCGTTGTCGACGAAGTCCCGTCCTTTCTGGTTCCCGAACTGTCCGTCAAGGTCGGGATGAGTGTAATCCGTACCGGTGTCTATGACAGCGATGGTGACATCCTTGCTGCCGAAGGTAACATCCCAGGCTTTCGGAGCATTGACAAGTTGTGGCGCGTACTGGCTGTCGAACTTCGGATCGTTTGGAATCGTGGCGATCGGCTCGCGAACGTGGTTGAATTCCGTGTACTTGACTCCCTCAATTGCTTCGACCGTCGGAAGAAGTTCTTCCGTGAATTTCTGTGGGACTGCTGAGCGAAGGTACGAAAGCGACTCGTTCACGTCGATAATATCGAGCTGCTCGAGGTCGGATCGCTCCTTTATTTTGCTATGAACATCTGATGCGTTTTTATCATTTGAAACACCGATCAGATATTCTTTTGTATCAGAATTTTGTGATGCACTGGCTTCTCCACCAAAGGCTGCGACCGTTACAGCGGAACCGAGCATCTTGATGACTGATCTTCTGGACGGTTTCGGCAGAGTATGTCGAGACATCCGACTCCCACTAAATATGGGTGAGTTATAAAACTAATATATAATTCCTCATGCAGCCCGTTATTCAATAAACCGAATAACATAAACTGCATTATGAATACGTGTTTATTCTGATATCTGATATATAATGGGATAGAAATAAACTTGTTATTAGTTTCTTTAGTCAGTGGGTCCAGCAGAACAGACGGACGATTCCAATGCTACCGAAGCACAAGGAAGAATTATCGGGCCAGCCGCCCCGAAACAGAGTATGACCGAATTCTCTAAACGAGTAGAGCAGGTATCGATTTCGGGCATCCGTGAAGTGTTCGAGGCGGCCGGCGAAGACGCGATTAACCTCGGCCTCGGCCAACCGGATTTTCCGACGCCGGAGCACGCACGCGAAGCGGCCGTCGAGGCAATTCAAACGGGGGAAGTCGACGCCTACACGTCGAACAAAGGGACCGAGGAACTCCGAGACGCCATCGCCGCCAAGCACGAGCGGGATAACAACCTCGACGTCGACCCCGGAGACATCATTGCCACGTCGGGCGGGAGCGAGGCGCTGCACATCGCCTTGGAGGCCCACGTTGATGCAGGACAGGAGGTTATTTTTCCGGACCCGGGGTTCGTCTCCTACGACGCGCTGACCCATTTAGCCGGTGGGACGCCGCGACCGGTGCCGCTGCGTGAGGACCTCACGATGGCCCCCGAGACGGTCGAGGAAGCAATTACCGACGACACGGCGGCGTTCGTCGTGAACTCGCCTGCCAACCCGACCGGCGCGGTTCAGACCCCCGAGGACATGCGGGCGTTCGCCCGTATCGCCGACGAGCACGACGTGCTGTGTATCTCCGACGAGGTGTACGAACACCAGGTCTTCGAGGGCGAGCACCGGTCACCAGCGGAGTTCAGCGACTCGGGAAACGTCGTCGTCGTCAACGCCTGCTCGAAGGCGTACTCGATGACGGGCTGGCGGCTCGGCTGGGTCACCGGCGCGACGGACCGAATCGAGCGAATGTTGCGCGTTCACCAGTACGCACAAGCCTGTGCGTCCGCGCCGGCCCAGTACGCCGCCGAGGCGGCACTGACCGGCCCTCAAGAGCCGGTCGCGGAGATGCGCGAGGCCTTTCAGGAGCGCCGCGACGTGCTGCTGGACGGCCTCGAGGAGATGGGACTGGACTGCCCGACGCCCAAGGGCGCGTTCTACGCGATGCCGAAGGTCCCCGACGGGTGGGTCGACGAGGTCATCGATCGCGGGGTCGTGGTCGTCCCCGGCGACGCCTTCGGCGAACACGGCGCGGGCTACGCTCGCATCTCCTACGCGACGGACACGGAGACGCTGAAAGAGGCCATCGATGTCATGGCCGACGCGACGGCGGCGCTCCGCTGAGCGGGGGTCAGCGCGGCCGACGCGGACGCTCGCAGGTGTCGTCGGACCGGACCAGTCGCCCCGAAATTGGAACAGTCTCGGGGGAGAGTGCGAAGAAACCCTTTATCGGTCGGCCGTCTGGACTCCGGTATCCCATCGTGGCACATGCATCCGAGTCCAGCGCGCCCGTCGGCGGGGAGAGACAGGACTATACGACCGGCAGACGCAGGTCCCGGGAGGACAGTGGGATGGAGAAAGCGCTCTGGTACCTGTTGACGGCGACGCGTGGCGGCGCCAACCGGGCGCGTATCATCGACGCTCTCTCGGACCGACCGATGAACGCAAACGAACTCGCCGACGAACTCGACGTGGGCTACAAGACGATCAGACATCATATGGAACAGCTAGAAGAACACGGCGTGGTCGAATCCGGCGACGAGGAGTACGCCAAACTCTACTTCCTGACCGACCGGTTCGACAACTACCGCGACACCTTCGAGGAGATCGTGGAGAAAATGGACGAATGAGGGAACAAATCACCCGGGCCGCGACCGGCCGACGGGAGGGGCGGCGCTAATGGCGATGGGACCGCTCATCACCGCCGCGGCGGCGCTCGCGGGACTCAACGTCCTGTTACTACTTCCGCTGCTGGGCGTCTGGGTCCGCAACTACGCGACGTTCCGGACGGGACTCGTCGCCGGCCTCATCGCCTTCGCCGTCGCCATGCTCGCCGAGAACGCCATCGCCGTCTACTTCTTTTTCTCGATGCAGAGCTTCTACGCCGGCGACCCACACGTCCAGCAAGCCGTACTGGTCCTGCGCTCACTGCAGTTTATCGCCATCGCCGGACTGAGCTACACGACGCTTCGGTAACCGCGGGTGGCAGCGACGGCCCGTTTCCGGACTGTCCGTGAGTGACACTGTGCTGTCGCCCGAACAGGTTCGGGACAAACGCCTGACTGGCGTGGACCATCATCGGACGTATGAGCACAGATCAGCAGGACGCGGTCCGCGAACTCGACGTTCGAGACATCGACGGGGAACCGTTCGGGCACATCATGGACGCGCTCGACTCGGTCAGCGAGGACGAGGCGCTCCGGCTGGTGAACAGCTTCGAGCCGGTGCCGCTGTACGACGTTCTCACGAAGAAGGGGTATCAGTACGACGCGGAGCAGGTCGCCGACGAGAAGTGGCACATCACGATACGGCCGGACTGAGATGCGGACCGAGCGCGCCTCGCGGTGGTTCGTCGCCACCAGCGCGCTGTTTTTCGTCGGCTTTCACGCCGCGATGGCGGTCGCCGCCCCCCGGCGAGTCGTCGTCACGCTCGGTCTCTACGGGTTCGTCCTGCACGTCCTGTTCGGGAAGGCCTACGCGCTCGTGCCGCCGTACTTCGAACGGGACCTCGCGTGGGAACTGGGGCCAGCCGTCCAGTTCCCGCTGTCCGTCCTCGGCACAACAGGGCTGGCGCTCGCGCCGCTTGGCCCGTCGTGGCTCCGACCAGTGGGAACCCTTCTCTGGGTCGGCGGCGTCGGGGTCTTTCTCGGAACGCTTGGGTGGACGATTGCCGGAAACGTCACCGGCACCGCGACGGGGACCGGCGGCGCGAACGCCCACCGGGAGCCGGTCGACCGAACCGCCAACGTCGCGGTCCCGATTGCGCTCGGCTACCTCGCGCTCGCCGCGGGGAGCGCGCTCGCCACGACCGCCGGCTTCGGGTCGGTCCACCCCCAGCAACTGTCGCACCTGCTGGCCGCGGGGACGGCCGCGCTGTTCGTCTTCGGCGTCGGCTTCCGGCTGTTCCCCCGGTTTCTGGTCGCGGCAGTGCCGCGCCCGGTCGTCGCCGTCGTCGTCGCGACCGGTGCCGTCGGTCCCGCGCTGCTCGGGTTCGGGCTGTTCGACCGCACGCTCCTCCTCATTGGTGGCGTCGTCGAGGCCGTCGCAGTCGCTGGGTTCGCGCTGTCGTATCTGGCCCTCTTTCTGCGGTCGGAGCGACGCCGCGTGGGGTTCTACGCGGTCCTGTTGGCGGTCGTGGCCGGAGTCGTCGGTATCGGACTCGGGTTGACTGTCGCCGTAACCGGTCGGAGCCCGGCGCTGGTCACCGCGCACTATCGGGCGATGCTGGCGGGCTTTCTCGGACTCACTGTGGTCGGGGCAGCGTTCCAGTTCTACCCGCCGGCAGTCGGCGTCTGGCCCTGTGCAGATGACCGGACGGCACTGCTGTCGATTGCACTGCTTGGGAGCGGACTCGGCATACAGCTACTCGGTCTTGTCGGCCGTATCGGCTGGATGAGACCAGTCGGCACAGCGGCTGGCGGTCTCGGCGCGCTCCTCTATACGTATCTCCTGGTAGCAGCGTTCGCTCGCCGCTGGCAGTAGTGGCGACCCACCAGAGACCTATTCCGTGATGATGCTGTCAAGCAGTTTCGTCTGGGCGGCGGCGAGGTGTTCCGCGAACGTCGAAACGGAGATATCCAGTTCCGTCGCCACGTCGCCGGCGTTGGCCCCTTTGGGGTATTCGAAGTACCCCATCTCGACGGCCGTTTCGAGCACTTCCTGTTGCCGGTCGGTGAGCTTGCTCCGGTCGACCAGTATCGAGTCCGCCGGGTCCACGTCACCGTTTCGACGCATCGACCGGAGCGAGACGCCGTCGTACAGTTCTTTCAGCCGCGTCACGATGGCGCGCACCCGATCGACATCGGGAGCGTGAAATGTCAGGTGGAGCTGTCCGCCCTCGGCGCGGATATCTGCCACCGGACAGTCATACGTTTCGACCGCTTCACAGACGCACTCGGTTCGGGACCGAGAGAACTGGTAGCGGGCGCCGGTGCCCGTCGAGAACACCTTGTCCATGTCTTCCCGTGTCTCGATTTCCCCTCCGTCAGTGCCCGTCGCGGTGAACTCTTCGATGACCTGCCCGTCTGCATCTGGGCTACTTCGGGCAACATCGGTCACGGCCGCGCCCGCCTCGTCCGAGACGCTCGCCACCGGACAGGCCCCCGGGGCATCGACCGATAGCTCCACTCTGATGCCGGAGTCGCTCATACCGAATACTGTGACACCGTGTTACAAAACGGGCGAGGCGCGTTCCCACGGAGTGAAAAATCCCCTCAATCTGCCGGGTGCTGGTCGGGAACCGTCCCGTCGAACCCCTCGGGCTGGTAGTCACACAGCGGGTCCGCCGCCAGCGGGTCCCCCGTCGTCGCGTAGGCCCGCGACCGGCTGCCGCCACAGACCGACCGGTACCGGCAGGCGCCGCACTTGCCCGTCAGCGCGTCGTCGTCTCTGAGTTGCTGGAACAGCGACGACTCCCGGTAGATGTCGACGACGCTTTCCTCTCGAACGTTGCCGGCCGACTCAGGCAAGAATCCGGACGGATACACCTCGCCGGTGTGGCTCACGAAGGCGAACCCCTTGCCAGCGCGGATACCCATCCGCCGTTTGAGCCCGGCAGCACCCTCGTCCTGATTCTGCATCGCGACGCGCCGATAGTGGGGCGCTTCGGTCGTCTTGAGGCCGAACGACGCCTCCTCGCTGACCTCGCGGAGCCACTCCAGTACGCGCTCGGCCCGCTCGGGGGGAATCGGCGTCAGTACCCGCCCGCGGCCGACCGGGACGAGGAAGAACACCGACCACAGCACCGCGTCGAGGTCCGCGACGAGGTCCCGTATCGCCGGCAGTTGCTCGACCGTCTCCGCGCAGACGGTGGTGTTTATCTGCAGCGGTATGTCGAGGTCACGGGCCGCCTCGGCGGCCTCCATCGTCGCCTCGAAGCTCCCGGACTCGCCCCGGAAGGCGTCGTGGGCGTCGCTGTCGCCGCCGTCGATAGACAGCGCCAGCCGCCGGAGCTCGGCGTCGTCGAGTTCGGCCAGCCGGTCCCGCGTCAGCGAGGTCGTCCCGCTCGGGGTCATCGTCATCCGGAGGCCCTGCTCGGTCCCGTAGGCGACGAGTTCCGGGAGGTCCTCGCGGGTCAGCGGGTCCCCGCCCGAGAGGACGACCAGCTGGCCCTCGCCGAACTCGCGGGCCTGGTCAAGCAGCGCCTTCCCCTCCGCCGTCGAGAGTTCGTCGGGGTGGCGGCGCGGCTGGGCATCGGCCCGGCAGTGCTTGCACGCCAGTTCGCAGGCCTGCGTCACCTCCCAGATCAGCACCAACGGCTGCTGGTCGAGGTCGAGGTTCCCGTGCATCTATGCCTCCCGGTGGACGCGGGTGACGTGGCCCCCACAGCCACACTGCTGGACGTACTCCACTGAGACGCTGTCGCCGAAGGCCGCCTCAAGCGCGTCGAATAGGTACGTCTCGGGATGGCCGTGATCGGCGTGGCTCACCAGATTGACGTGGTTCCCAGCCGTCGTCATCTCGACGGCGTCGACGGCCTGCTCGACGACGGCGTCGAGGTCATCGGCGTGTGCGGGCGTCTCCAGGTTCGCCGACCAAGAGTTGTCGTGGACCTCGGTCGTAACCGGCGGCAGGTCCTCGTGGGAGTGGCTCATAGGTACCCGTTACCGGCGGGTGTCCCTCGGTCCTTTCCCGAATATGTTCGGGATATTAATAGAGAACAGATAGGCGGTCACTCGAACAGTCACACTCGTGTTTACCGCGATGATACTTGTTCGACGAGCCAGTCGAACTGCCTGTTGAGTTCCTTCGTGCGCTGTCGGGAGATGACGGTCGAGTCGAGCATCTCGCCGAGCACGGGGAGGTCGAGGGCGCTGTACTCCGTCATCGCCGTCACCTCGGTCCCCTCATCGACGGTTTCGACCGTGTACTCCGTCATCATCGACTCGAAGATGCCCTGACGCTGCTCGTACCGCAGCACTGCGTCAGTCTCGACGATTTCGAGGTCCAGTTCGATTTCGAAGAGACCGACGCGGTTCGTGATGCCGAGGTCGTCCCCGTCCAGCGTCACCTCGTCGAATCCTGCCGCGATCATGAACGGCTCCACGTCGGTTATCAGATCAGTGACTGTTTCCGGATCGGCCGGGATTGTCCGAGTCAGCGAGACGCGCTCCATACCAGACGGCCAGTGGCCGGCGAAATAAGCGTTCGCCATACCCGTAGATGTTCGGCCCGTCGGTCTTGCATGCCCGACGCTCGCGCCGAGAGCACACGACAGGTCCCCCAAGGTTCTTGTCCGAGCCATGGGTAGACGAACATGTTCGGGATTACGGCCGCAGAGGTTGGGCGAATATATTCGGATACACCAATGCCACACGCTGAACTCACACTCACGATTCCGGACGAAATCTGGATCGGCGACGTGTCGCGCACGTACAACGATGCGACGTTCCGAATCCTCTCGGCGCTCCCCGGCGAGGACTCCGGCGTCGGACTGGCGGAGATCACAGCCGACGACCTCCCGGCGGTGCTCCGCGACATCGAGGGCCGGGAGTCGGTCACCACGCTCGAAATCCTCTCCCACCGCGACGACAGCGCATTGGTGCAGTTCGAGACGTCGATGCCGCTCCTGCTGTTCCCGGTCCAGGGGTCGGGCGTCCCGCTGGAGATGCCGTTTACGCTCTCGGATGGGGAGGCCGTCTGGGACATCTCCGCGCCACAGGAGCGGCTCTCCGAACTCGGCGAGCAGCTGGAGGAGTTCGGTATCTCCTTCAGCGTCGACCGCATCCGGCAACACCTCGAAACCGAACAGGTGCTCACCGAGAGCCAGTTCGAACTGGTCGAGGAGGCCATCGAGGCGGGCTACTACGACACGCCGCGGGAGTGCTCGCTAACAGAGCTTGCGGACCGAGTCGGTATCGCGAAGTCGACCTGCAGTGAAACGCTCCATCGAGCGGAAGAGCAGATACTCAAGCAGTTCGTGTCGGACCACCCGGCGCGGTGACGGGAAGTCGAAGGGCGTAATACGCGCCTCTGTGAGAGGTACGACATATGAGTTCCGACGCGGTCGACGAGACGCACGAAAACGCTCGACAAGAGGTCGTCGCGGTGGACGCCGACGACAACGAGGAGGGGCTGGTCAATCGGCTCGACGCCCACACCGGCGACGGGGTTCGCCACCGCGCGTTCACCGCCCTGCTGTTCGACGAGGACGACCGAATCCTGCTCGCACAGCGCGCCGCCAACAAACGCCTCTGGGACACCCACTGGGACGGCACCGTCGCCTCTCACCCCGTCCAGGGCCAGACGCAGGTCGAAGCCACCGAGGAGCGGCTTGAAGAGGAACTGGGTATCGACCCCTCGCAGTACGGAGACCTCCGCGTGACCGACCGGTTCGAGTACAAGCGCTACTATGAGAACGCCGGCCTCGAATGGGAGGTCTGTGCGGTCCTACAGGCCACACTCCACGACACGTCGCTGGAACCGAACCCCGAGGAGGTCGACGGTCTCATGTGGGTTCCCTACGAGCGACTACGCGAGCACCCCGAGTACTACCGGCAACTGCGCCTCTGTCCCTGGTTCGAGATTGCGATGCGCCGGGACGAGGAACGGTAGGTCGGCCCCGACGCCGCGGCGGCCTCGCCACGACCCCCCTTCTTTTCGGCTCGGCCGCCCAACCTCGGGTATGGACGTTCCGCTCTATGACTCCCTCGACGGGCAGGTCGCCCTCGTTACCGGAGCGACGCGGGGCATCGGAAAGGCAATCGCTGACGGGCTGGTCGACCTCGGCGCGACTGTGTACGCCGGCGCACGCGATACTGACGACATCGAGGCCACGGACCGCCACGCCGTCGAACTCGACGTGACCGACGACGAGGGGATGGTCGCCGCCGTCGACCGCATCGAGCGCGAACAGGGTCACCTCGACGTGCTGGTCAACAACGCCGGCGTGATGGACTCACGTGACCCGCTGGACGAGATGCCGACCGACATCATCGACCACACCCTCGATACGAACCTCCGGGGGGCAGTCCTCATGACGAAATACGCCCTTCCGCTGTTGCTGGCCGAGGAGGGCGGCCGCGTCGTCACCATGTCGTCCGGGCTGGGAGCCATTACCGAGAGCCAGTCGGGTGGCACGCCGGCCTACCGAATCTCGAAGACGGGCGTCAACGGACTGACAAAGTACCTCGACGGCGAGTACGCGGCCGACGGGCTGGTCGCCAACTCGGTGTGTCCGGGCTACGTCCAGACGGACATGACTGAGGGCAGCGCCCCGCGGACGCCGGAGAAGGGGGCCGAGACGCCGGTCTGGCTCGCCCGCTTCCGACCCGACGCACCAAGCGGACGCTTCTGGCGCGACAAGGCCGAAATCGAGTGGTAGCAGCTACGGTCAGTCAGCGTTCTCGCTGTGGGCCGCCACTGGGTCGTCCGTCGCGTGGGCGGGCTCAGCCGTTGGCAGTTGCAGCTCTACGGTCGTTCCCGATTCGTCCGTATCGGGGAACGACATCCGACCGCCAAGGTTCCGGACAATCCAGTTGACGAGCCACAGCCCGACGCCGGAGCCGTGCTTGAGCGGCGTTTCGGTCCCCGAACGGATGACCTCGCGCTCGTGGTCGGTGATACCGGGACCGTTGTCGTGAACGGCCACACGCGCGCCCGGCGTTCCACCGGCCCGCGTCGCCGTAATCTCGACCGTAACTCGGTCCGCATCGGCTGCTTGATGTTCGACAGCGTTCTCGACTAGCTCCTCCAGCGCGATGAGGACCGACGGACCACCCCGAATCCAGATATCATCCTCGCAGGTGAGCGTGATCGCCACGTCAGGGTGGCGGTCCCGGGCATCGCTGACGACCGATTCCAGTAGTTGGCGAAGCGCTGTCGGGCTGTGCTGTTCGGTCTCTAACGCCTCGGTGACTCGCCCGATTTTGTTGCTTCGGTCGACGATGTCGTCAACTGTGCTGATAATGCGGTCGAGTCGCTCGCGCTCGTCGGTGTCGGCTGTATCCCTGAGCAGGTCCGCGTTCCCCTTGACGACGTTCATCTCGTTTCGGATGTCGTGTCGGAGCAGGCGGTTGAGCACGTCCAGCCGCTGTTCGCGCTGTCGGCGGTCTGTGATATCCCGGAGGCTGATGAGATGGCCCGAAACAACGCCGTACGCGCGGTACAGCGGTATCACGCGCACGTCGTAGTACCGCACACTCCCGCCACGGTCGAGAGCCATCTCGGTCTGTGTTTGCTCGCCAGGGCCGGGGACCGTCTCGGCTAGTGTCGGTGATGTCTGAGAGAGCGAGCGGCCCAGAACCGCGGTCTGGTCACCGTCAAGCAACGCCGTGGCGGCCGCGTTGATGTCGACGATGCGGCGCTCGTCGTCGACAATGATGACCATATCGTCCATTTCGGTGAAGATAGCTTCTCGCCCCAGTTCTCGGGTCACCGGTGCCACGTCGAGCAGTTGCCCGCGGAGGATAGCGACCGAGAGGACGGCTCCCGATGCAACGTACCCGAGACTCGTCGGGTCGAAGGCGGTCGGCAGCACACCGAGCACAAACAGCGTCTGGACGACCGTCGGGACGGCGATGGCGAGCAGCAGTGCGAGCCCCTGGCCCTGGAATACCTGATTCGACCGGAACAGCATTCGTAACAGGAGGACACCGCCGGCGAGGATCAACAGCAGTATGTAGGACATGTGGCCCCAGTACACGACTTCGTACGCGGGCACGAGCGTCACCGACGACGCCGAGACGTACTGCGTCCCGCGACCGGACCAGATGAGTTCGTGTGCGTGATTCGACCACACGAGCGTGACAAACACCGCCGGTTCGATAAGCAACAGCGCTGTTCGGCGCTGGGTGAGCCAGTGTGGATGCCCCGTGTACTCGATAACCGTCACGAGCCACGCGACGGGGATGATTACCGAGAGCGTCAGCTGCACCTGGACGAGTCGCTCCATGGTTGCCAGCCCCGGCACAGCAAGCTCGATACCGTACGTAACGGCCCAGAGGCTCGCCGCAACGACGAACACTGCCAGCGGTCCTGCACCCGGCCGGTCCCGGTGGAGCCACACCAGAAAGGCGACGCCCATGCCGACGACACCCGACAATAAAACGACAGTAAGCGGCGACAGGACCATTCAGTAGCTTAGCAAAGGCGTCCCTGATATAATTATTCTCGGTCACTCTGACTGCGAGCGAACCGCGGACCACACCGCGAGCGCACCGAGGACGAACGCCGGAACGAGCGGGAGCGTGAGATAGGCGTCTCTGAGTGTGAGGCCGAAGCTACTGATGACGCCCTGTGCGGACGGCAAAAGCAAAATTGCGCCGGGAACGAGGAGGAACGCCACGCCGATCATCCCGACGAGAATCCAGCCGCTCGTCCCGAACTCGGGACCGTCGGTGGGGTCCGTGCCTGTCTCACCGTCTGTGCGAGAGCGGTCTGTGGACTGTGGCTCCGTGTCGGGACGGTGGACGTAGCCGGACTCGTCGTCAGCCATCGACATCCACCCCGTCGCGCCCGCTCGAACGGTGCGTCACGATGGACACCCTCCAGTAATACCGACGGAACAACGTCGCTGCATAGGTCAGAATCAGGCAAGCGTGCGCAAAACGCTAACGGTCCCGCTACTGTGACAGCCCGGGCGTTTCCCGGCTCGAGATGTCACCCAGACTCATCCGGTGCCCGCTGGCAGAAGCGTGTGCGTCCCGCTGCCCCTCCGCGACCGACGACTCTTCGTACAGTCCCTCGAACGCACACTCATGGCAGACGACGTGGTATCTCCCAGCCATACATTTTTGTCCTTCTTACTATATTTTAAGGCTATCGGTTTCAAATATTATATCAATAGTAAGCACACAAACGGTCGTCAGGGTATTTATTCACCCCGACCGTTGAACGAGTATGGTGGATTTCCAGTCCCGTGACACACGCCGCGGTCCGACTGACGGGGACGACGAGACAGCAGAGGGTGAGACAGGGGACGACGAGGAATCCGCGGCCGTCGATACTGACACCGAGGCCACCGCTTCGGAACCCACCGAAGCGGCCGACACAGAGTCGGGAAACGATGACATAGCGACAGGAGAATCCGACAGCACAGCGACTGCTGCAGTGGATGATACCGCTGAGAACCGCGACGAACCCACCACGGCGGCCGAAGCCGACAGTTCTGTGGCGGAACAAATCGACGAGGCGACAGCCCAAAGTTCGGACAACCAGTCAGCGGCCGAAACGCAGGACGGTGAAGTGACTGCTGCAACGACACAGAGCCCTGACGAGGACGCACAGAGGGAACGCCACGGCGAGGCACAGGCAGCGACCCAATCGGCAGATACACCAGAGGAAGCGGCGGTTCAGACAACGGATACGCCGACAGCACAGACAGGAAGCCAAGACGACACGTCACAGGAACAGTCGGTGACCACCGCTGTCGTCACGGTCGGGACGGCGACCGAAGAAGGCGACCCGACGGGCGAGGCGGTGGAAGCGGCCCTCGAATCCACCGGACAGACGGTTACAGCCCGTGAGCGACTGCGAGGGAACTATGACGGTATCCAGGGGACCATCGACAGGCTGGTCGGCCGCGACGACGTGGAGGTCGTCGTCACGGCGGGCGGTCTCGGCGTCGCGCGGTCGGAGCAGACCCTCGAAGCAGTCCACCCGCTGTTCGAGAAGGCCCTCCCGGGATTTGAAGAGGTGTACCGAGCACTGCTCTTCGAGCAACAGGGGGCCGGTGTCATCTCCATCCGTGCGACGGCAGGTATCGCTGACGAAACGCCGGTGTTTTGTCTGCCCGCGGACCCGGCGGCGGCCCGTGTCGCCATCGACGAGATCATCGCGGCGGAAGCCCCGTCTCTCGTCGCCGACCTGTCCTGAGGCGACGGGATGGATTCGCGGTATCAGTCTTGTGTCCGTTTACGCGACTTAACCTGATATTTTATCGGTTCGGTTCGGGCCGCCAATTTTCTATGTCCGACGGGCAATTCCCTCGAATATCGGCCGTTTAAACGTTTAAATCGCTGTGAAAGGTCGTTAACTGCGCCCCCCATTGAAGTGGAGACAGTCCACAGGACCGGGTGTCATGTCCGATCGCAACGCGACACGACGCGGCGTACTCAAGGGTATCGGCACGACAGCTGCAGCCGCACTCGGCGGGGCGGCCCTCTCCGGGACGGTTGCGGCGGCCGGCCCCTGGGAGTCCGTCGAGTCCCCGACCGGGAACACCCTCCACGACGTCGAATACACCGCGGCCGGTGCGTACGCGGTGGCGGGTGGCGGCATCGTCCTCGAACGGACCAGCAAGGGCTGGCAGAAGGTCATCGGCGGCGGCCCGACTGGCAACGGAAATAGCCTCTACGGGGCCGACGTGACCGACGACGGGAAGGCCCTCTGGTTCGTCGGGGCCTCGGGCGCTATCGGCGAGTACGACGTGGAGTCGGGCGTGCTCACCGACCACAGCGCCCCGATGGACGTCACCAACAACTTCAACGACGTGTCCGTGACCGGGGCGGCCGGCGAGGCGAACGTCTACGTCGCCGGCGATTCCGGCAAGATGTACTTCAGCTTCGAGAACGGCGCGAGCGAGACGTGGGACTACACCACGCCCGGCTCCGGGTCGGCCATCAACGCCGTTGACTTCCACGGCGTCCGCTCGGGCCACATCGTCGACGGCAACAAGAGCGTCTTCGTCACCGACGACGGCTCGACGTGGGACAAGATAGGGCTGGCCGACGCCAACGTCAACTTCTACGGCGTCGACTCCGACGGCCCGGACGACGTGTGGATATCCGGCGGCGGCGGCATGATATTCCACTGGAACGGCTCCGAGTGGACGCCGACCGACACGGGCGACGCCGGCCTGCGCGACATCGAGGTCACCGACGACGACAGCGCCGGCTACACCGTCGGCGGCGGCGGCAAGGTGTACGGTTTCGGCGGCGGTGACTGGACCCAGGAGGAGACCCCCGCCGGCGAGAACCTGAAGGCCGTCGTCCGCGGCGGCACCGACATTGCGGTCGGTTCGGGCGGGACTATCCTAGAGCAATAGCGACGGTACAGTAGCGCAGGCCGGTTCGAGACCGCGGTGCGCCGGAGCCACTGACTTTTCACCGGTCCCCTCCAACACCGTGCATGGACAACATTCAGGTCCAGGGAACGTCGGTCCCCGCACTCGGCCTCGGGACGTGGCAGCTCACCGGCCAGTCCTGCCGTGAAACCGTCGAAACGGCTCTGGAGATGGGCTATCGCCACATCGACACCGCACAGGCGTATGGCAACGAGCGGCAGGTCGGACTGGGGATAGAGGCCGCCGCGGTCGACCGCGAAGACGTGTTTCTGACGACGAAGCTCGACGGGTCCAACCGCGACGAGCGAAGCGTCCGCCGGTCGACGCGGGAGAGCCTGAACAAACTCGGGACAGACTACCTCGATCTCCTGCTCATCCACTGGCCGAACACCCCGTGGATGGCCCCGCTGTCGGAGACGCTCGGCGCGATGAACGACCTCGTCGAGGAGGGGCTGGTCCGCCACATCGGCGTCAGCAACTTCTCGCCGTCGCTGCTTGACGAGGCCCGAGACATCTCCACGGCCCCCATCCTGACCGACCAGGTGCAGTACCACCCCTACTGGGACCAGCGCAAGCTGCTCGACTACTGCCGCATCCACGACGTGCTCCTGACCGCCTACAGCCCGCTGGCCCGCGGCGGCGTCCTCGACGACCCCGCGCTCGTTCAGATAGGGAACCGCTACGGCAAGTCCCCGGCACAGGTCGCGCTCCGGTGGCTCCTCCAGCAGGACGGCGTGGCCGCAATTCCAAAGGCATCCAGCCGCGACCATCTCGAAGCGAACCTCGCGGTGTTCGATTTCGAACTCACCGACGCGGAGAGAGAGCGGATTCGGGACCCGTCGAAGGTCAAGACCGGTATGCAGTTCGTCCGGTCGCAGTTGCCGCTCTGAGCGCCATGCCGAACCAGTAATGACGGGTGTTCGCCCGATTGTGATATGTCTGTTCGGTTTGCCGGCAGCTATTCGGATAATCGTTGCCGCTCGTGGGGGCAAATATTACTAATCGCGTAACTATCATAACCCGTCTGGCCGCAGTTTTCGTGTGGTGTGTTACCACTGAACTACAGCGGGGGAACACACCGCCGAACCCACAGCGAGGTCACTGTGTCAGTACACGAATCCGAACCGATACGACGGAGCGTCGAAGTGGAGTACTGGGTCGTCGACGAGGCGGGCCGGCTGGTCAAGCCGGGCGCGCTCGTCGACGCAACTCCGGGGGCAGAGCGGGAGTTCGTCGAGCCGCTGCTTGAAGTCAAGACGACGCCGTGTGAGACAGCCACAGAACTGCACGAGGAACTCCTCGACCGGCTCGGGGACGTGTTGCGGCGGGCCGACGACCTCGGGAAGCGCCTCGTCCCGCTCTCGACCCCGGTCAACGCCGACGAGATATCGGAGCTACCGAGCGACCGGACCCGGATTCAGAACCGCGTCGTCGGCGACGACTTCGAGTACGTGCGCCACTGTGCCGGCACGCACATCCACGTCGAACAGCAGCCGGGGCGGGCCATCGACCAGCTGAACGCGCTCATCGCCGTCGACCCCGCGCTGGCGCTCGTCTCGTCGTCGCCGTACTTCCGCGGCCGGCGGCTGGCCGACAGCGCCCGCTCGAAACTGTACCGCTGGATGGCGTACGACTCGGTGCCACACCAGGGGTGGCTGTGGTCGTACCTCGAAGACGCCGAGGAGTGGGACCGCCGGCTCGAACGGCGCTACGACGACTTCGTGACCGCGGCCATCGACGCCGGTATCGACCGTCGGACCGTCGCGGCCAACTTCGACCCCGAGAGCGCCATCTGGACGCCGGTCCAGCTCCGGGACGAGTTCGGCACCGTCGAGTGGCGGTCGCCGGACGCCGCGCTCCCGAGCCGGGTCCTGCGGCTGGCCGACGACGTGGCGTCCCTGATGGACCACCTCAGGGGCACCAAGGTGCGAATCGGCGGGGCGACGGGCGGGGTGACCGACGAAGAAATCGTGCTTCCGGAGTTCGACGCCGTCCTCGACTACGCCAACGACGCTATCCGGGACGGGGTCAGCGCCGACGTGGCGGCGTACCTCGACCGGATGGGCTTCGACGTGGACGCTTACGACCCGGTCTCGCCGACCTTCGACAGGGCGGAACCGGTCACGGAAGGCGAGGCCCGCGAGATTCGCCTGGAACACGCCGACCGGCTCCAGGACGACGTCCGACAGGCCGCGCCGGTCGCACTCGACTGAGACGGGACAGTTTAGGAACCGCCACACCAACGCCGCGGTATGGTAACGGCGCTCGCCGACGATAGCTGGTGGTACGATCTCACGGGCGTCAACGCGACGCTCGTTGACGACGGCGGAACGCTCACGCTCGTGGATACGGGGCTGCCCTGGCACGGAAACGAACTCATCGCTGGCCTGAGCGACGCCGGCTACGAGCTCCGGGATCTGGACCGCATTCTCCTGACCCACTTCGATTTCGACCACGTCGGCGGACTGGCGGCCTTCGACGGCATCGACGCGACCATCTACGTCGGCGAACGGGACGCCCCGCTGGTCACCGGCGAGCAATCCCCGCCGCTGGGCAATCACAAGGGCGCGTTCCAGCGGCTCGTCTCGCCGTTTCTGGACGCGCCGACCAACGACGTGGTCCCCCTCGCCGACGGCGACACCGTCGGCAGTTTCACCGTCTACGAGACGCCTGGCCACACGCCGGGCCACGTCTGCTACGTCAGTGAGTCGCTGTCGCTGGGACTGCTGGGTGACCTCGTCCGGGAGGACGGCGGCCGCTTCGAACCCTCGCCGTGGCTGGTGAGCTACGACACCGACGCCGTCGCCCGGAGTATCAGCGACTTCGCGGACCGGTCGCCCGCCTTCGAGGTCGCGGTCGCGGGCCACGGAGTTCCCTTCAAAAAAAGCGGCTCGGAGCGGCTCGACCGGCTGGCGGTGACGCTGTAATCAGTCCAGTTCCTCGGCGACCGCGTCGGGACCGAGCAGGTCCGGGTCGACGACGAGGTCGGTCTGCCGGCTGGCGAAGTCCGGCAAGGAGCCCTCAGCGTAGACGACGACCCGCAGGTCGGGGTTGAGGTCCTTGGCGACGGCGATGGAGGTGGCCTGGGACATCTCCGTCAGCAGGTACACGTCCGCCTCGTGGACGCCGGCCTCCTCCAGGCCCGGCCGGTTGCCGACGTCGGCGACCGTCACGGTGTGGCCCTCGGCGTCGAGGGCGTCCGTGATGCCGTTGGGGTCCGTCCCGACGAGGACGACCTTCATTCGTACTCGATGGTCGCCGGCGGTTTGTGGGTCACGTCGTAGACGACGCGGGCGACGTTCTCGTGGGCCCCCGTGATGCGCGACTGGATGCGCTGGAGCGTGTCCCAGTCGAGTTCCTGCGCCCGGGCGGTCATGCCGTCACGGCTCTCGACCGAGCGGACAGCGACGACCCAGCCGTGGACGCGGTTGTCGCCCTTCACGCCCGTGGCCTTGCCGATGACGGCGGCCAGGGCCTGCCAGGGCTCGTACTCCTCCAGTTCCTCCTCGACGACGTGGTTAGCCTCGCGGGCGACTTCGAGTTTCTCCTCGGTGACCTCGCCGATGATACGCACCGCGAGCCCGGGACCGGGGAACGGCATCCGCTCGGAGATTATCTCTTCAAGGTCGAGCGCGCGGGCCACTTCCCGCACCTCGTCCTTGTAGAGGTCCCGCATCGGCTCGACGATGCCCTCGAAGTCGATGCGCTCGGGCAGGCCGCCGACGTTGTGGTGGCTCTTTATCGTGCCCTCGCTCTCGATGCGGTCGGGGTAGATGGTCCCCTGGACGAGGTAGTCGGCGTCGACCTCGCGGGCGACCGTCTCGAACTCCCGGATGAACTGCTCGCCGATGATGTGGCGTTTCTCCTCGGGGTCGGTCTCGCCTTCGAGTTCCTCGAGGAAGCGGTCCTGGGCCTCGACGACCCGCAGCGAGTCCATGTAGTCGAACGTCTCGCGGATCTCGTCGGTCTCGCCTTTCCGCATCAGCCCGGTGTCGACGTAGACGGCGGTGAGCTGGTCGCCGATGGCCTCGTAGGCCAGCGCGGCGGCGGTCGAGGAGTCGACGCCACCGGAGAGTCCGATGACGGCGTGTTTGTCGCCGATTTCCTCGGCGATTTCGGCTTTGGCCTCTTCGATGAACTCGTCAACGTTCACCATCAGTGGCTCACCTCCTCGGTCGTCGCAGCGTGTGGGTCCTCACCGAGCACGGCTTCGAGCAGTCCGACGAAGGGCGGGCTAGCACGCGTCGGCCGGGAGCGGAACTCCGGATGGAACTGCGTCCCGATGAAGTACGGGTGGTCTTCCGGTCCGAGTTCGAGTATCTCCATACGGTTCCCGGCGCGGCCGGAGAACTTCAGCCCGGCGGCTTCGAGGTCGTCGATGTACTCGGGGTTGACCTCGTAGCGGTGGCGGTGCCGTTCGGTACAGGACTCGCCGCCGTACAACGTCGCGGCGAGCGTATTCGCGTCGATTTCGGTTTCGTGAGCACCCAGCCGCATCGTCCCGCCCATGTCCTCGATCTCGTACTGTTCGGGCAGGATGTCGATGACCGGGTGTGGCGTGTCCTCGTCGAGTTCAGCGGAGTGAGCGCCCGCCAGGTCGAGGACGTTGCGGGCATACTCGACGACAGCCATCTGGAAGCCGAGACACAGCCCGAGGAAGGGAACGCCGTTCTCGCGGGCGTAGCGGATCGCCTCGATCTTCCCCTCGGTCCCGCGCGCGCCGAACCCGCCGGGGACGACGATGGCGTCGGCCTCGCGCATCCGGTCCGCGTGGTGGTCGCTCATCTTCTCGGAGTTGACCCACCGGACGTTCACGTCGACGTTCTTCTCCAACCCAGCGTGTTTCAGCGCCTCGTGGACGGACATGTAGGCGTCTTCGAGGTCGTACTTGCCGACGAGGGCGACCTCGACCTCGCCTTCGGTCTGCTGCGTGACGAGGTCGCGCCAGCGGTTCTCCCGCTCGTCCTCGGGCAGGGCCTCCGACGCGATGTCGAGTTCCTCCATCACGTACTGGTCGAGACCTTCTTCTTCGACCATCAGCGGGACGTGATAGATGTCGTCGACATCCGGGTTCGAGAACACCGCCTCGGTCGGCACGTCACAGAACAGTGCGATTTTCTCTTTCGTGTCGATGTCGAGTTTGTCCGAACAGCGACCGACGAGGATGTCCGGCTGAAGGCCGATAGAGCGCAGTTCCTTCACAGAGTGCTGGGTCGGCTTGGTCTTCTGTTCGCCGTTCTTCGAGTAGGGGACGAGCGTGACGTGGGTAAAGAGAATGTCGTCCTCGTCCTCTTCGTGGGCGAACTGCCGGAGTGCTTCGAGATAGGGCATCCCCTCGATGTCGCCGACAGTGCCACCGACCTCGATGATACAGACGTCGTTGCCCTCGGCGGCCTCGCGGATGCGGCGTTTGATGTCGTCGGTGATGTGCGGGATAATCTGGACCGTGCGACCGAGGTAGTCGCCGGCGCGCTCTTTCTCGATGACGTGCTGGTAGGTCTTGCCCGTCGTGACGTTGTGGTCGAAGGTCATGTCGATGTCGAGGAACCGCTCGTAGTTCCCCAGATCGAGGTCGACCTCCCCGCCGTCTTTCAGCACGTACACCTCGCCGTGCTGGAACGGGTTCATCGTACCGGCGTCGACGTTCAGATACGGGTCAATTTTGACCGCTGTAACGTCGAACCCGGCGTTTTTGAGTAATCGGCCTGTGCTGGCGGCGGTGATGCCTTTCCCCAGGCCAGACATCACGCCACCGGTGACAAAGATGAACTTCCGACCCAGTTCCGGGTCGTAGTCCGTTTCGGGTTCGGTCGGCATACCGACGGTGAACCCCGCGTAGTCTAAACGGTTTCGGAGCGCGCACTGTTCGCCACCCCGTCGCAGTGTCAACGCGGCTACAGTGAGGGCAGCGTGAGAACACGCCACGCGGCCACGAGCGCGGCGAGTGACAGCGCCGAAAACACCGCATCACTGGGACTTGAGCCGATGGCGATAAACAACAGATAGCCAGCGACGAACCCACCCAGAAGCGAGACGATGCCGTGCCGTGTCGAGTGAGACGCCGCTTCCCTGGTTCGCGTTGACATACATCACTATTTATCAGTATATAGTATAAATGTACCTTCGGCCGAGAGTCAGGACTTGAGCACGCCGGACCTGATAGCGACGTAGGTCCCGATGGCACCAGCCGAGGCGAGCACGAGCGCCCGGAGCGGGCCGCCTGCGACGAGTGCCGTCTGCATCAGTACTAACAGCGTCACCAGCGTGGCAACAAACGACACGGCAGCGAACGCGAGCGGGCGGTTCATGGTCGGGACTCGGACCCACAGTGCCTCTGTCTTTCGATACTGTCCGGTAGTCTCGGGTCCCGGCAGTCGGATTCGACACCGGCTACAGATGGCCACGGAGAAACGGCCCAACAGTCTCACCGACACGGCCGCTCTGGCCGACGAAGTGATGATCGGCCGGCAGACGCTCGACGGCCTGTCCCAGTTCGGTGGCCCGGTCGACGACCGGCTCCCAGTCCACAGTGTCGTCGCGCTCGCCGACCACGACCTGTACCGGGCAGTCGATAGCGTCGAGCGCGGCGACAGCATCGAGATGGGCGGTCAGTCCGGCCGGCGGGGCGAGGACGGAGAAGACCGACGGCTCGGACTCGCTATCGAGTTCGGCGGCCGCACAGAGCGCCACAGCTGCGCCGAAACTGTAGCCAAACAGGCCGACAGCGTCGGCCCGCTCGCTCGCCCACGCCAGCGCGTTCTCGGCGTCGACCCGTTCGCCGCGGCCCTCGTCCCACGCGCCGTAGTCGAAGCGGAGACAGCCGACATCGGGGGCCAGTGCGTCGCTGACCGCGTTCAGGCGCGTGTCCGACCGCTTACCGCCGTACTGTGGATGGGGCGGGCACGCAACGACGATAGCGTCCGACCCGGGTCGGTCGAGCGTCGCGGTGACGTCTCGCCCGCCCGGAATCCCGACGGTAGTCATACGTGTTCACTCGCCAGCCCTCTGTAAGAAATTTAAGGTTGGAGAGACCAATGCGCATACATGGGAATCCTCTCGCGCGCGTCGTACGTCATCCGCTCGAAACTCAACGCCGTCCTGAACCGAGCGGAGGACCCGACAGAGACCCTCGATTACAGCTACGAGCAGTTGCGTGACGAACTGCAGGATGTCAAACAGGGCATCGCGGACCTGACGACCCAGAAGAAGCGACTGGAGATCCAGAAGCGCCGCCTCGAAGAAAACGTCGAGAAGCACAACGAACAGGCGCGTCAAGCCGTCGAGCAGGACCGTGAAGACCTCGCTCGTCAGGCGCTGGAAAAGAAAAAGCAGAAAATGAGCCAGATAGAGGATCTGGAAGGCCAGATACAGGACTTGCAGAACCAACAGGACCAGCTGGTCGAGCAGAAAGACGAGCTCCAGAAACAGATCGAGCAGTTCCGCACAAAGAAGGAGACGATGAAGGCCCGCCACGAGGCCGCCAAGGCGTCGGCGCGCGTCAACGAGGCAATGACCGGCGCGGGCGACGAGATGCAGGACATCAATCAGGCTATCGAGCGTGCGGAGGAACGCACCGAGGACATGGAAGCCCGCTCGCAGGCGATGGACGAACTCCGCGAGGACGGCGTCCTCGAAAGTCAGATATCGGATGAGAGTTCGCTGGAGCGGGAGCTTGAGGAAGTCCGACAGAAAGGCTCAGTCGACGCCGAACTCGACACGCTGAAAGCCGAGATGGGGAAAGCCGAGGACGGCGATAGCGGGTCGACCGACGCGGACGTCTCCGAGGCCGAACTGGAGCAGGAACTCGCCGACGAGAGTACGCAGGTCGACGTCGACGAGAGCGAGGTCGAGTCGGAGCTTGACGAGCTGAAAGAGGACGAGCAGTAACGCGGCGGCCCGGAACTTTACAGCGGCCAGACAACCGACACCGAGAGCGTCGTCACGGCACACGGAAGCAGCTGGAGCGGTCCGCCGACGCGTGCGAAGTCGGTGAAGCGGTAGCCGCCGGGACCATAGACCATCAGGTTCGTCTGGTATCCAATGGGAGTCAGGAAGGCCGTCGCGACCGCGAACGTGACGACAACGAGAAACGGGAACCCGGAAACGCCGATCTCGGCGGCGGTGGCGACGGCAATCGGAATCATCAGCACGACGGTTGCGGGCGGAGTAATAACGCTGGCGAGGACGGCCGTGAGGAGGTACACCAGCGCCAGCAGCGCAAGCGGCGGAAGGACCCCGGCGGCGTCGACGAGGAGCGCGCCGACGAACGCGGCCCCGCCTGTGGCCTGCATCGCCTGCCCCAGCGGGAGCAGGCCGGCGAGCAGGAACACGACGTTCCAGCTCACCGCGTCGTAGGCCTGCGACGCGCTCAGCGTGCCCGTCGCCACCGTGGCGACGAGGCCGCCCAGCGCGGCGATGTAGATGGGAAGCAGGTCCAGCGCCGCGAGTCGCCCGGCCAGCCAGTCGACGACGCCAGCCGATTCGACGCCGGCGCTGAGGATGTACATCGCGACGATAGTGACCACCGCCGGGCTGGCGAACCCGTCGATGGCTGTCCGTGCCGGGACGCCGGTGTACGGTTCCAGCACGACCAGGGCGACGAGGACGGCGACGGCGGTCATGTCCGGCGGGAGCCATTCGGTGACGAACAGCGCCAGCGCAGCGGCGACGAGCGCGAATACCACGAGCGCGCCCGTCGAGAGCGGGGCCATACCACCTCTCTCGACGGACGGTGACAAAGGCGTCCGGGACGCCGCCGGGGTTTCGGGCGCGGAACCGCTGACCGTCGGTCCAAGCCGTCACTCCGGGTTCGGCTCGTATCCCGGTCCTACGCGGAGCGTGAGCGACTGCGTGCGCACCGACAGCGACAGCGTCTCGTGGGTGCTGAGTTCGCCGTCGCGGCTGAAGGTGAGTGTCTCACCGTGTCCGTCGACGGTGATCTCGTCCGCTCGGACGTGGGTTACACCGTCGGTATCAAGTGCCAGTAGTCGCTGGCCGATAGCCTCCGCGACGAGATTCCCCGTCGGCATCTGTTCGACGATAGCCACGTCGAGCAGGCCGTCTTCCATGTTCGCCTGCCCGCCTTCGGCGACGAACTTGCGGGCGTTGCCCACCAGCAGGCACGTGGCCTCGCCGGACCAGGTGAACGGCCCGTCTTTGCCGACAGCCGCGATAGTGATGTCGAGCCCGTCGAAACGCAGCGCCTCCTGTGCGCCGGTGAGCAGAAACGCCAGCGTGCCGAACCGTTCTTTGAGGTCGCCCGGGGTCGAAACGCTGGCGTCGGCTGGGAGGCCCGCGATACAGGAGACGAGGAACGGCTCGCCGCCAGCGACGCCCACGTCCACGGTCCGCTTCGTTCCGGTGTCGGCGATTTCGACGCCGTGTTCGATGTCCCTGATGCCGACGTTCCCGGCCAGAAGGTTCGCGGTCCCGGCCGGGACGACGCTCAGCGTCACGTCCGAGAGGTGGCCGGCGTCGTCGAGGCCGCGGACGACCTCGTTTACCGTCCCGTCGCCGCCACAGACGGCGACCTCGGAAGCCTCGGCCCGGCCCGCCTCGCGGCCGAACGCGACGGCGTCGCCCGGAGCCGCCGTCTCGTACACCTCGAACCCGCGTGCTTCCAGCAGCCGCGGAACGTAGTCGGCGTGCTCGCCGTCGCCGCTGACGGGGTTGAGGATACACCGGCGCGAGCCAATCTGCATACTACTACCGAGTCCGGAGCGGCACTTATACCGTGGTGATGTGTCGCCGTCAGTCCCAGTCGACGTCGGCGCTCCGGTCAGTCTCCCGGAGGATGAACGGGCCGATAGCGAGGGTCCGCTTGGTTATCGTGACGATGCGGAGGATGTACGACAGCAGGACGGTGAAGGGCAGGACCGCCGCCGTCGTCGCCACGGCGACGAGCCACAGCACGTCGGGCACGCCGGCCGTGAGGCCGACGAAGTCCTGCGTATCGAGGAACAGCAGCGACGTGACCGCGACGGTGAGCGCCGGAACCGCGACGTACAGCAGCGTCCGGGAGAGGTTCGACAGCTCCCACTGGAAGTACAGCGTCTTGAAGTGCTCCCGGGCCGGGCCGAACAGTTCGAGCGTCTCGACGAGTTCCGCCAGCGAGTCGTCGATGTCGTCGGTGAGTTCCTCGGCGTAGGTCTCCCTGATGCGCCGGCCGACGTACAGTTTCCAGGAGTAGTTGTAGTTCAGGGCGGCCTTGATGACGTCGAACTCCCCGAAGGTCCCGCCTTCGAGCTGGTCGGTGACCCTGTCGGCGTTGCTCGTCACGTCCTCCAGATACGTCGACAGCAGCGCCGTCAGGTCGTCGTCGAGCGCGGTGTCGTCGACGGCGTCCCGGGCTGTTTCGGCCCGCTCGGCGGTCCCGCGGACCAGCGACCGGAGGAACGCCGAGGGCTCCGCGGGACTGACCTGAGCGTCGACGGCGTCGGCCACGTCCGCGCGGAACTGCATCGCCCCGTCCATCCGCTCGCGCTGGTCGCCGGCCGCGCCGAGTTCCTGTGACAGGACGAGCTGGCTCAGCGTCAGGACCAGCGTAACTGCGGTTATCGTCCCCGTAATCAGCGCCTGGAACAGCGTTTCCACCGGGTCGCCGCGGGTCAGCAGCGCCAGGGCCGGCGTGGGGTGGAGGAGGCCGACCGCGAGAATGCCACAGAACAGAACGCCCGAGAGGAGGGCGGTGACGAGCCAGCGGTCCGCATCGAGGAGGAGCCAGAGGAGTCGGGTGTCGCCCGCGGCGCGCTCCCGCATGGTGTCGCTCGACTCCCCGCTGTCGGTGGTCATACAGGTCGGCTCGCCCGCTGGGGATAAAAGGGCGCGCCCGGCGCATTCCGGAGTGCCAATACAGCGGCAGCGAGAATCGGCCGAACAAACAGCAGCTATCGGCCGGCGAGGAACGTCACGGCGGTCCGCTGTTGCTCGACTTCGGTTTCGAGGTGGTCGCGGAACGCGGCGATGTCGATGTCTTTCTCTTCGCGTTCCTTGCGGTCCCTGACCGAGATGGTCCCGGCTTCCTCCTCGTTGTCGCCGATGACGCACATATACGGGACGCGGTCGTCGTGGGCCTGCTGTATCTTCTTGCCGACGGTCCAGGAGCGGTCCTCGATGGTGACACGGAAGTCCTCAAGTTCGTCCTGAATCTCCTCGCAGTAGGCGATGTTGTCGTCACTGACCGGCAGCAGGCGGATCTGCTCGGGGGCGAGCCACGGCGGGAACTTCCCGTTGTAGTGTTCGGTCAGCACCATGAAGAACCGCTCGTAGGAGCCATACAGCGCGCGGTGGATCATCACCGGGCGGTGCTCCTCGTTGTCCTCGCCGGTGTAGGAGAGGTCGAACCGCTCGGGCATGTTGAAATCCAGCTGGACGGTCGGGCCGTCCCAGTGCCGTCCGAGCGCGTCCTCGAAGGCGAAGTCGATCTTCGGGCCGTAGAACGCGCCGTCGCCTTCTTCGACGACGTAGTCGATGTCCTGCTCGTCAAGGACCGACTCCAGCTGGGACTCGGCTTTCTCCCAGATTTCGTCGCCGCCGACGGACTTCTCCGGCCGGGTGGCGAACTGGACGGTGTAGTCGAGGTTGAACGTGTCAAGCGTGTCGAGGATGATGTCGACCGTCGCCAGCACCTCCTCCTCGATCTGGTCCGGGCGGACGAACAGGTGGCCGTCGTCGATGGTGAACGCCCACGTCCGGGAGAGCCCGGAGAGTTCGCCGCGTTGCTCCTTGCGGTACACCTTCCCGTCCTCGAAGTACCGCACCGGCAGGTCGCGGTAGCTCCAGGAGTTCTGCTCGAAGATGGTGGCGTGGCCCGGGCAGTTCATCGGCTTCAGGCCGTACTCCTCGTCGTTGACGTCGAGCAGGAACATGTCGTCGACGTAGTTCTCGTAGTGGCCCGACTTCTTCCACAGCTCGGTGCGGAAGACGTGGGGCGTCTCGACCTCGTCGTAGCCCGCGTCGCGGTTCAGCCCGGCGACGTACTCGGAGAGTTCGTTGAGGATTTTCTTGCCGTTTGGCTCGTACAGCGGCAGGCCCGGCCCGGTCGTCTCGTCGATGGAGAACAGGTCCATCTCCTGGCCGATCTTGCGGTGATCCCGTTCCTCGGCCTTGCGGCGTTGTTCGAGGAACTCGTCGAGCGCGTCCTCTGTCGGGAAGGCGGTTCCGTACACGCGGGTCAGCGTCTCGTTGTCCTCCTCGCCGCGCCAGAAGGCCGCCGAGATTTCCAGCAGGGCGAAACCGCCGATTTCACCGGTCGATTCGACGTGGGGGCCCTGACAGAGGTCTTCGAACTCGCCCTGCGTGTAGAACGAGACTTCCTCGTCGTCCGCGGCCTCGGTTTCGAGGATGTCCTGCTTGAACGGGTTGTCCTCGTAGCGTTCGAAGGCCTCGTCGCGGTCGACGAGTTCGCGCTCGATGTCGAGGTCCTCCTCGATGATCTCCTCGGCTTCGGCCTCGATGGCTTCAAGATCGTCTTCGTCGATGTCGACGCCGGTGATGTCGTAGTAGAACCCGTTGTCGGTCCACGGCCCGATTGTGAGCTTCGCGTCAGGGTGGAGGCGCTGCAGGGCCTGCGCGAAGACGTGAGCGGCCGAGTGACGAAGCACGTCGAGGTACTCGTCACTGCTCTCGGTGACGATTTCGAGCCTGACATCGTCTGTCAGCGGCGCGTGTTTGTCGACAAGGTCGCCATCGACGACGCCGGCGACCGTGTCGTCACCTAGCCCTGGCCCGATTTCGTAGGCGACATCCTCGACCGTGCTGCCGCGCTCGACCTCTAAGGGAGTCCCGTCGGGCAGCGTGACCGTGACCGTACTCATATCCGAGGATACGACGGCGGCCGGGGATAAGTGTATTGAGACGCGGGCGATGCTGGCGTTACTCTGGTAACGGCGGGTCCGAATCCTCGTCGGCAGTGTCGGCCGCTGGCAGCTCAGACTGGGCTGGTGGCCGTGCCGCGCTTGCCCGTTCGAGCGGTGAGAGCGTCAGTTCTTCCTCGCCTTCGAGCATTGTGAGCCGGTCCGTTACAGTGACGGTCTCCCCGTCGGCCGTGTGCGGCGTTACGCACCTGAGTTTCGATCCGACGTACTCGGCTAATAGTTGGACTGGAAACACGAGCGCCCGGTACTGCTCCCCCGATATTTCAGCGTCTACCGAGCGCACCTGAAACGCGGGTTCGAGTGAACATTCGTTGCGTTTTGCCCACTCCTGAAAGACGCTAACTCGGTTGAGTGCGAACAGCCCGAGTTCGGTCCGCGCCTCCGCTGGCGTGGACGGTATCTGCCGTCCAATGACCTGAACAGTGATATCTGACAGAACACCGTCGTCCGACAGCCCCTGGAGCCGGTCAATTACCGCAGCCTGTTGCTGCGTGTGCCCGTCGGGCAGTAGTGAACGAACGTACAGTTCTGCCCGTGTACCGTCTGGCTGCGTGCTCCCCTGCATCGTATAGAAATGAATGGACAGCAACCGGCAAAAGTATTCCTGTTGACAAATAATGGTTAGAACGGTTATACACTGAACGACGGAAGCTGAATCAAACGGTTTCACCGTCGGTTGGACAGTCACGGCTCGTATCAGTGTGATAGGGAGTACTATGTGGGCACAGTTCGCATGAGAAGCCGGATATGTACGATTCGGTGCTCGTAGCCACAGACGGGAGTTCGGGAACGGCTGAAACGCTCGCACACGCCACCTCCATCGCGCGCGACAACGACGCGACCCTCCATGGGCTGTACGTCGTGGACAGACGGCTGTACGTCGCGGCCGACAAGGCCAATCAGGACGAGGTTCGTCAGTCGCTGGAGGAAGAGGGCGAGGTCGCGCTCGACGACATCGTGGTCGGCGGCGAGGAGGCCGGCGTCGAGGTCGTCACGACCATGGCGGAAGGGATTCCTCACAAGACAATCACCAACTACGCCGAAGAGGAGGACATCGACCTCATCGTAATGGGGACCCACGGTCGAACCGGGCGAGACCGGGTCGCCAATCTCGGGAGCGTTACCGAGCGCGTCGTCGAGAGCGCGCCCGTCCCCGTCCTCGTCGTCCACATCGAATAGCTCAGGTGCGGCTGGCGGTTGCGGTACGGACGCGCTCGACAGCGGCTATACGACCGGTGCGCCCCGTTCTGACCGGTATCTTTTCGAGTGGCCGACACGATGGTAGCAGTATGGACAGCCGAGAGTACGCCTTCGAAGGAGCCACGCCAGATATCCACGGATACGCCCACGTCAGCCGCGAGGCGACGCTGGTGGGAGATGTCACCGTCGGCCCGAACGCGAACGTCTGGCCCGGCGTCGTGTTGCGCGGCGACGTGGCCCCCGTCGAAGTGGGCCGCGAATCGGCCATCGGTGACGGAGCCATTGTCCACGCCTCGACCGTCGGGGAGAAGGTGATGGTCGGCCACGGGGCCGTTCTCAACGATGCAGCGGTCAAGGACGGGGCGCTCGTCGGATTCAATTCGACGGTTAGCGACGCCACCATCGGGGAGGGCTCTATCGTCGCGATGGGAACGGTCGTTCCGCCGGGCTACGAGGTTCCAGCAGAGTCCTTTGTTCGCGGGAGCCCGGCCACAGTGACACCGCTGTCCGAGACCACCATCGACCCCAACGAAGTGTTCGAGGCGTTCAGCTCCGGCGATTACGCCAACCTCGCCGCCCGCCACGAGGACCTCTTCGAGTAACGCCCCGTCGGACAACGACGGGTCACTTATAGTGGAAGAACCCACACAGTACCGAGCATGGACGATATCGTCGACCTAGTGACCCGGTCGCTCGCTGACGAGACTGCCGCGGCGTTCACTGAACGGGTCGACGAACAGGCGATGCAGCTCCGGAGGGCCATCGAGGCCGGGGAGTTCGACAACGAGGCGTTCTCCGTCGGTCTGGAAATCGAACTGTACGCCATCAACGCGGAGCCGGACCCGCCCGAACCGGACGATGCGGAGGATAGCGAGGAAACCGCCGAAGCAGGTCTGAACGACGACCTGAGCGAATCGGGCGAAGCGGCCTGGAGCGGGTCGCTCGACGCGCCGGCAGAGCCAGAAGGTGGCGGCGGCGCATCGCTGGAACCAAACGGTGACGGAGGGCCCCTTGCGCCAGACGAGGGCGATTCTCTCGAACCCGCTGGAAACGAACCATCGGACCAGAACGCTGCCGAAACCGCTGACGAGCCCGAGGATTCATTCGGCCCCGGAGAGGGGCCGTCGCTCGACATCGACCCGGACAGTCCGCTGGCCGAGGACGAACCGGAGACGCCAGAGGAGGAGGCCGAGCCGGCCGTCGAGTCGTCCGTCGAGGAGGACGACGACGAGCCGTACATGGACCCCGAGGACTGGGAGGGACGGCTGACCCGCCTGCCCGACGTGGTGTTCGAGGGCGAGGCCAACAAGGAACTGGGCGTGCACAACGCCGAGGTCAACACCGAGCCAAACAGCTTCGACCAGACCGGGATGGAGGTCCAGACGACGGCGGTAGAGATGCAGACGAAACAGGCCCGCCAGCAGGCGAGCAAACACAACTGCGAACTCGTCCTTGATGCGATGTGGACCGTCCCGCCCGAGGGGGGCAGCGAGGCGTACCTCTCGGCACACGAGACGAGGGACGGGGTTGTCCTCGCGGACAACATGCGGCAGGCCCCCAGATACGTGGCACTGGACAACGAGGCGCTGGACCACGCCGGCGGCACCATTGAGTTCGACGTGCCGGGGTACAGCGGGTCGTTCCCAACGATTCTGTTCGAGTCCCTGGCCACCTCGATCCAGCCCCACCTTCAGGTTCCGGACGCCGAGGCGTTCCCCGAGTACTACAACGCCGCGATTCGGACGCTCGGACCGCTGCTTGCGCTATCGGTGAACTCGCCGTTCCTCCCGGCAGATATGTACGGCGACACCGACGGCGAGTGGCTCTGTGCGAACACCCACCACGAACTCCGCATCGCGGCTTTCGAGCAGTCTGTCAACACCAGTGAGAACCCGAAGGTCCGGGTCCCACGGGACCTCGACGATACGACGGACGTTGTCGGCCGCGTCGTCGACGACGACCTGTTCGCGCCGTTCCTCCGCGAGTTCCTGCACGACGACGACCGGGCGGCGTTCGAAGACGAGTTCTGGGAGTTCGACCACAAGCGCGGGACCTACTGGCGCTGGCTCCGCTGTGTCGCCGGCGGAACGCCGGTCGAGGGAGCAAGCACTGAAAAGTCGCTCCGCATCGAGTACCGTCCCCTCCCGACCCAGCCCCACGCCAAGGATATGATCGGGCTGCAGGCGCTGACGGTCGGCCTCATCCGCGGGCTGGTCGCCGCCGACCACCCCGCCGCGGAACTACCGTGGCAGGAAGCCAGGCGGAGCTTCTACAACGCCGCACAGGACGGCTTCGAGGCCGACCTGTCGTGGGTGACCGCCGAGGGCGAGCGGACGGCCGACCGCGCGGCCATCTACGACGAGGTCTTCGAGTACGCCCGTCTGGGACTGGCAGAGCAAGGCGTCCCGGAGGCCCGCATTGACGAGTACCTCGGGCCTATCGAAGCCCGATACGACGCCGGGACGACCCCGAGCGACTGGAAGATCGCCCGCGTTCGCGAGTCTCTCGACGACGGCGACGACCTCTCGGCAGCCATCACGTCGATGCAGCGGGACTACATCAATGCGACCCGTGAACACCACGCCTTCGAAGAGTGGCTGTAGGCGGCTAGCGGCGGCAGGGAGTCGAGGTCGCCCTGCCGGATGGCGGGTATTTATTCGGACGACGCCGTTATATTCGGGTGATGGTTTCCACAGGCGACACCGCGCCGGACATCTCGGCGACAATCGCGAACGGTGAGGTAGAGGACTTCGAACTGAGCGACCATCTAGGCGACGGGCCGGTCGTGCTCGCGTTTTTCCCGGGCGCGTTTACGCCGCCGTGTTCCAACGAGATGGTGGCCCTGCAGGAACACCTCGGGGACTTCCACGACGCCGGCGCGACGGTCCTCGGCGTCAGCGCCGACTCGGCGTTCTCGCTGAACTCCTTCCGCGACGAGCACGGGCTGGAGTTCGACCTGCTCAGTGACATGGGCCGGTCGGCGATTCAGGACTACGGCCTCGAAATCGACATTGAGGACCTCGGGCTGCTCGGCGTCGCCAACCGCGCCGTGTTCGTCGTCGACGACGACGGCGAAGTCACCTACAGCTGGGTCGCCGACGACCCGACCAACGAGCCGGACTACGATGAGCTGCTAAATGCAGTCGAATCGGCATAAGCGGGCCACATCACACTCCGAACCGGATTTTTATCGGTACTGTCTCGCAGCTACGCGTCTCGCGCCCGCCGAGCACCGGTGCCGGCCGACACCGAAGTGAGGTCGAACACGGCACCGTCGAGCGGCACGCCGTCGTAGGGGTCTGATGCCAGCAAGAGCGCCCCGTCGAGGTCGACATAGTCGACAAGCGGTGTGAGATGGACCGCCGCGGCGATGCTGGCGTTGGACTCGACCATACACCCGAGCATCAGGTCGAGATTGTGGGCCGCAGCGGCGTTGAGCAGCCGTGTTGCGGGCCTGAGGCCGCCGCATTTGACCAGTTTGGCGTTGACAATGTCACAGGCGTCAGCGACCCGCGGTACGTCTGACGCTGTCACACAGGATTCGTCGGCGGCGACGGGAATCTCAGTCGCGTCGGTCACGCGGCGGAGGCCGTCGATGTCGTCGGCCTCGACCGGCTGTTCCAGCATCGTCACACCAGCGTCGGCGAGCCAGTCCGCCTTGTTGATAGCCTCGTGAACGGTCCAGGCGGCGTTGGCGTCAACCCGTATCTCGGCGTCGGGGACGGCATCCCGAACCGCGTCCAGTCGCGCCCGGTCGTCGTCGGTCCCGAGTTTGACCTTCAGGTGACCGAAGCCGCTGTTGGCCGCCTCCCATGCTTTCTCGGCCATCCGCTCGGGCGAGTCGATGCCGACTGTGTAGGTGGTCGGCGGGACCGCATCGGGGTCGA
This sequence comes from Haloarcula taiwanensis, assembly GCA_002844335.1. Taxonomy (NCBI): domain Archaea; kingdom Methanobacteriati; phylum Methanobacteriota; class Halobacteria; order Halobacteriales; family Haloarculaceae; genus Haloarcula; species Haloarcula taiwanensis. The sequence continues at coordinate 643,986 of CP019154.1, read as the reverse complement.
GGCCCCACTGCCGGTACAGCGGCAGGTCCAGCTGCCGAGCGGCGAGGTCGTGGACAGCGATAGAGAGTGCCATCCGTGCGGCAGGCTGACCCGGCGCTTGCTCGTCGAGGTCCCGCTCGATGCGTTGCTGCGCGTGTGGGTCGCCGATGCGGTCGACGGTCTCACAGAGTTCGGGGAGCGTTTCGGCCACTGACTGGGCACTCTCGTCGTAGTACGCTGACGGCGTGACGGCCCCGGTACCTGTAGTCCCCTCGTGGGTAAGTTCGACCACGACGGTCTCGCTGGTCTCGCTGGTCTCTCGCGAGATACCGAACGGGTTCGACAGCGGCAGTTCGAGGCGGTCGACGCGCCAGTTCATAGGATGGCGTCCAGTACCTCGTCCGGAACGCCGTGGCGGACCGGGTCAGTCGCCGGTGCGTCCAGAGCGTCACTGTACCCTGCGACAGCATCCGCGGCCGCACCGTCGTCGAGGTGGCGGGTGTTCAGCATGCCCGCGACGACGGACGCATCCGAGATGGGCGCGGCCAGGCGCTCGTAGATGTCGACGTACTCGGAGAGCGGCGGAATATCGAACGACTCGTAGCCGTGGATGGCCTCGCGGCCAGCTTCGTGGCACATAACGAGCGCATCCGGGACCGACCCGTGGAGGATGCTCGTCGTCACGCCCGAATAGGCTGGATGGGCCAGCGCACCCTGCCCTTCGACGACGAGGAGGTCCGCCGTCTGCGCTTCTTCGACCAGCCGCTCGACCGCGCCGGCGGCGTAGTCGGCGATGACACGGTCGATGACGATGCCCCAGCCAGTGATGGCGATGCCGGTCTGACCCGTCGGAACGACGGCGGCGTCGAGGCCGCGCTCCCGGGCCGCATCGCGGATCTCGAACGACGCAGTCATCTTCCCCGTCGAGCAGTCGGTGCCGACAGTTGTGACGACTGTCGCATCCACATCGCCGGCGGTGCCCGCCGCCACAGTCAGGTCCTCTGGTGGCTTGCGGAGGTCGTGGAGTTCGGCGTCGTGTTCCTCGGCGAGGCGGGCGAACTCCTCGTCGTCGGCCAGGAAGTCGTGCAGCCCAGCGTACACGTCACAGCCGCGTTCGAGCGCTGTGCGAACGTCTTCGCGCCAGGACTCGTCGAACTCACCGCCGATTGGAGAGATGCCAATGACGAGCGCGTCCACCTCGGGCGCGTCGGCCATCGACGCGACGATAGGGGCGTCCTGCACGTCCGGGAGCGTGTCGTTGACGCGCTGTCCGGCCCGCTCGCGGTCGACGAGAGCGTGTACTGCTCGGTCACCGTACCGCAACAACCCGACCGCTGTCTTGGCCCGGTCGGGAAAGGCGTCGTGTGTTAAAATGGCTACGGCCATAGCCGGACAGAGTCGCCGCCCCGCGAAAAAGCTACGGAACCGGTACCGACGGGGCCGGGCTGAACAGGTCCTGAGCTACGGAACGCGCAACCGAACAGTCCACAGTGACCGAACGGCGTCGTCCAGTGCCTCGGCAGGCTCCCCGGTCGCGTCGACCGGCTTCGTCGCCGTCGCGAGGTCCTCGAACTCGTGGATGACTGACCCTTCGCCGACGACGTACAGCCGGTCGGGGGACACCTCCTCGATAGCGGCCCGACAGCGGTCGAGATGGGAGTCGATCTGCTGGTCCCGAAGCCGCTCGAACCGGCTCTGTGAGAAGCCGCCTTTGGAGTGCTGGCTTTTCAGCTCCGAGTCGAAGCCGTGGAACGCCGTCCGCTCGCGGCCGTCGTACTCGCCCATGGCGAACAGGTCCGAGCGGACCAGCGCGACGACGTGCTCACCGGTCGGTTCGAACCACGACCGCTCCAGCCGAACGGTGTCGCCCCACCCGGTGAACGGCGACGGCGGCGAAGGGACCGACAGGCACGCCGACAGGAGGCCGGCGTCATCCGTCACAGCTAGACACGGCGCGGCGCTGGCGACCAGCGATGCGCGGTCGCCGAAGGCGTCCCGAACTGGCCCGGGCAGGGAACGCTCCGCGTCGATATAGGCAGTAAAGACGCCTTCCGGCTCTGTCTCGAAGGATTCCAGCCGAGTGAGTACTTCACTTAGACGGGCCCGACTGAGCGTCTCCTCGGCCCGGAACGTCGATTCGCCCTCCTCGTCCTGCAGGCGCTCGACGCGGTCTTCGAGTTCAGCCACCCGGTCTTCCAGCCGATTGACCTCGGCCTCGGCCCGCTGGCGCTCGGTCGCTGCGTCGGCACGGCGCTCCTTCTCGGCGTCGAGCTGTCGTTCGAGGTGGTGGTTCTCCTCCTCGAGTTCGGCGACCCGCTCTTTCAGCGACGCTCGTCCCAGCAACCGGTCAAGCATCGACTGGATGGCAGACGGGGACGGGCTTAAAAGTGACTTCCCGGACCGCAACTGCATCGAAGCGTTACCACTCAGTCCGGCGGTTCGTCGTCATCTCTCAGCGAGGAGATGATGAGCCGCCTGATGCCGCGCCGAAGGCGACCGCCGGCCGCGGGTTGAGAGATATCCAGATCGGCGGCGACATCGCTGAGAGTCGCGTTCCGCGGCTCTTCGAAATACCCCATTTCGAGTGCGACGAGGAGCGCCTCCCGCTGGCTGTCAGTCAGCCCTGCGTCCGTGTTTCCCAGACTGGCGTACTCGTTCACGCGCAGCAGATCGATGTCGATGTCGTTCTCTTGAGCGTAGTCCCACAGCTGAGCGAGAGCCGTCCGTTCGGGCAGCCATATCGTCAGTATCCACGCGCTCCCGTCGTTTTCCATGTCGAGGATAACCCCGTTCGCGGCCGAGATGACGGGGGAGAGGATCTTTGCTTCGTCCGTGTACTCGAAGCTGTAGATGGCCTCGTCGTCTCTGGTTTCGATGACGCGTTCGAAGTCCCCGACAGTGCTGTCGTTCCGTAATCCGTCCTCGAACTGCTGGAAGTCGGACGATTCAATGTGGTAAAAGAACTTGCCCGACGTCGGGTCCGTGCCCGCCTCAGACACGGACCTGACTTTCGAGCTCCGGTCGTGGGAAACGGTCTGTGTGAGGACGATGTCGGGATGTTCGGCTCGGACGACCGCCTTGATATCGGTCATGTGTCTGTAGAGTGGTGTGTGCCAGCGCGTGCAATTACGTGGTGGAGACGTCGGCGGAAATCCGTCCCAAACTCTTGGTACTAGCTGAGGGTAGTCGTGCGCTAATTTAACTGAGTCGGTTGGCCGTGAGGGCCGAGTACAGGCGGCCCGATTTCCGTGTCTCGTCCGGCCGGTCCGAGCGGGATACGTGCCCGCTGAGCCGGCGGGTTCCCGTACGGCGGTGTCACCGGTTCAGACGCGATGGCTGAACAGCAGCGCCCAGAGACGTTCGGGCCAGCCGGCACCATGCGATGGAGATACGCCGGCGGGGAGGTAGAATTTGGAGTCAGTAGCGCTATCCTGCTCCTCAGCGTGGTTTCGCTGTGACATACATGTGAAGAGAGGCCCCCGAACCGCATTGCTCTGTAGCTTAAGCGTATAACCTACTTATCCCACGTTTCAAAATTCCGGTCCGTCCGGTAGCCAATGAGAACGCAGTGAAGCGGAGTTTCACCCGCTCAAACAGCAGTGTCAGGGAGTATCGTCGCGCCCTCTGAGAGAGAGAGCAGTTGTGCGGCGTGGTCCGCTTTCGCCAGAAATACTTCTTCGAGGCTGGGCGGGTTCCGGACGTTGGCGTCTTCGAGCATCGGTTCGGGAACAACGAGTGTGTCCGCCGGGACCTGTGCATCTCCGTGGACGGCAAAGTGCTGGGAGCCGAGTTTCATTACCAGCGGATAGTCTGTGCGTTCGACCCCTTCGCCGGAGGCGTACAACTGTTCGTTCACTCGTTCGTGCTGCTCGCGACACATCGCGGCCGCCGCGTCATCTCTCGGTTCGACGTAGAGGCGGCCGAGGTAGTATCCACGCGAAAACTGTTCGAACATCGGTGCAGGTGTATGTGTGCCATTCACATACATAAGTCTTCGCCGGCAGCCTTTTGCCGCCGTGCAAACAGCGGCAACGCACAGTCGGTGGCTCGATAGCGACTCCCGTCCGACAGGGCTTTGCCGCGAGCGGTCCCGAGTCGACCCATGAGCGAGCAGCGGGGGCCGTTGCCCCGTCGGTACGCGCGGTACTACCTCGAACAGACGCCGAGCCTCGTGTGGCTGCTGGTCGTCAACGCCGTGGCGATGCTCGTCGGCATCCGGTACTACGTCGAGACGATGCCCGAGGTGTCGACGTTCCTCTGGCCGCTGTACGCCGACTCGCCGGCCGCACTGTTCCTGATGACGCTGTCGGTCGCTACCCTTCTGCCCTTTCTCGGCAAGTCGCTCGACGAGGTCCCGCTGACGGTCCCGCTTGCGTATCTCCATACGATTGCGCTGGTCTGGCTGGTCAAGATGGGGCTGTGGACTGTCGTGGCGTTAAATATCGGCTTCGACGCGTACTTCCCCGCGCCGTGGGCGTATTTCGGCATCATCATCACCCACCTCGGCTTCATCGCCGAAGGGCTGTTAGTTCCCCACTACGCCCGAACGACGAGGGGCGCGCTCGTGACCGCGCTGGTGCTGGCCCTGTGCAACGACGTGCTCGATTACGCCTTCGGATATCATCCGCCGTTGCGCTACGAGCCCGGCCTCGCGCTGCCGGTCGCCACCGTCGCGCTGTCCGTGCTGTCGGTGGGACTCGCCTGGCGACTGCTCCCGTCGGGGAAGCCGCGTTAAATACGTTCGTAAACACTCTTGGACTATCTGCGGTTGTTTCAGGGGCTGATGAACGACACGAACGAAGGCGTTTCTTTTTGATGTGGGAGGGTCGAAGTAGGAATAGGAATGAGCCCACGCCAGGCCACGCTCCTCACAGTGCTGGTCTTCGTCGGGACTGTCGCTGTCGGCCTCCCAGCCGTGACAGCGCAGGAGACCGCAACGGAGACAGTGGCCACGCAGAACGAGTCTGCCAGCGGAATGGGAACGCAACTCACGGCGTTCCTCCAGTCGAACGCTGCCGCCGCGAACGACACGGTCGAGAACGGGATGTGGCGGTCGACATACAACCAATCGAACGGCACTGAACGAGCCGAGCTGGTCACGAAGCGGGCGGGCTCGCTCGAACGCCGGCTCGAACGGCTACAGGAGCGAAACGCCACGCTCGAACAGCGATACGAGAACGGAAGCATCAGTGAGCAGGCCTACGTGGCACAGCAGAGCCGACTCACCGCAGAGATTGCGGGCCTGCAGACCGCGATTAACGATACCGATGCAGCGGCCGAACAGACCGGTGTAAACGACACTGCACTGGAACGGTTGAAACAAAACGCAAGCAAGCTTTCCGGTCAGCAGGTCGCATCGATTGCTCGGGGTATCGCCGGACCGCCGGGGACCGCTGGCCCGGATGAACAGGGACCGCCCGACGACGCTGGCGTCAACCGGAGCGAAGCAGGACCGCCCGACGGCGCCGGAGTCAACGATAGCGACCGGGGGCCGCCAGCCGAGACGCCCGACCGGGGTGCCAACGAGAGCAACCGAGGCCCGCCCGGCGAGGCTCCCGGACAGCAGGGAAACAGTAGCGAGCGAGGCCCACCTGACGATGCCCCCGGACAGCAGGAAAACGAGACCGAGGGAGGCCCACCCGCTGACAGGGGTACCGACGGCGATAGCGAGGGGGCAGACGGCGCGGCCGGGAACGAGGGAAACGAGTCTGACAGGGGGGCGGAACGGGGCAACGGGAACGAAAACGGGGAGCGTGGAGCGTCCGGCACCGAGGACAGCGACGACAGCGGCAACGATGCCAGAAACGGCGCTGGCGGGGAGAACGGTTCTGACGCCGACGAATCCGGAAACGACGGGGCCGACGGCTCGTCCGAGACGGATTCCGACGGTGATGCGGGCGAGGGGGGCAACGACGAGGGAAACGGTAACGGGAGCGACCAAGGCAGCGACGGGGGTGAGCAGGGCAACGACCAGGCCGGGGACCAGGGAAACGGTGACGAAGGAGACCGGGGAAATAACGGAAACGACCAGAGCAACGACGGCGATACCAGCCAGAACGGTAACGAAGGCGACCAGGGGAACGACAGCGGGGAGGGGCAGGGAAACGATAGCGGAAACGACCAGGCCGGGGACCAGGGAAATAACGGAGGCGACGGGGGCAACGACGGCGGTGACCAAGGAAGCGGCCAGGGTAGTGACCAAGGAAACGACGGCGGCAACGGCCAGGACAATGACCGAGGAAACGGCGGCAGTCAGGGCAACGGGAACGGCGGCGCATAGGGGTCGCGGGCCTACCCGGTCGCTGAGCGGGGGACACACCAGCAAACCGCCCGACGAGAGTCATACTTTTGAACCGTGACCCGCTACCTACGTATCGATGGACTCCGCCGAGCTACTCAATCTCCTTGGAAACGCCAATCGCCGGCGGATTCTCAAACTACTCGCACACAAACCCTGCTACGTCACCGAAATCAGCGAGTACATCGGTGTCAGTCCGAAAGCGGTCATCGACCACCTGCAGAAGCTCGAAGACGCCGGCCTCGTCGACTCCCGGACGGACGACCAACGCCGAAAGTACTTCTCTATCGCCCGGAACCTCCGTCTGGAGGTCCGCGTCTCTCCGTACGAGTTTGGTACCAAAAGCGCCTATCCGGCAAACCCCGAGTTCGAGATGCCCTCCTGTCGCCACCTCTCGATAGACGTTGGGGCCACATCTGACGGGGACTTTCACGACCTGGCGCGCGAACTGGAGCATCTCCAGCAGCTAGAGAACGAACTGTCGCTGGCTCAGCGATGGGTGCAAGCCCGCATGACCGACGTACGGGACCGCATCGACTCCGGCTTCGAGAACGGCGACGGACGACTGTACGCAGAACTGGTCAGCGGGCTCGCAAACGGTATCGATACCGTTCCAGCGCTGGCCCGAGAGATTGAGGCCCCGCCCGAAATCGTCGAGGAAGCGCTCACGCGGCTGGCGGAGGACGACGTGGTCGAACGGACCGACGACGGCTGGGAAATCGTCTGAGCCAAACGGTGTTTCGGAGAGCGGACCGTCTCAGTCCGCGTTCGAACCGTACGAACTGGGGACTTCGACCGAGAGCTGTTCTGAGAGCAGGTACGTCACAGACCCGACAGCGACCAGTCCGGCGGGGAGCGCAATGTACGCCGAAACGCCGTAGCCGGCCAGCAGGAACAGCCCGGTTGCGACGATGCCGGCCAGTACTGCATAGGGAATCTGGGTGTTCACGTGGTCGACGTGGTCACTCGCGGCGAACATGCTCGACATCACTGTCGTGTCGGAGATGGGCGAGCAGTGGTCGCCAAACAGCGCGCCGGTCAGGATCGCTGCGATAGCTGGGGCAAGCGGCGCGCCGAGAGCGTGTCCGAGCGGTATCGCGACAGGGAACAGGATACCCATCGTCCCCCAAGACGTGCCGATGCTGAAGCTGATAATGACCGCGCTGAGGAAGATGATGGCGGGCAGCATCCCGGCTGTGATAATTCCCTCGCTGATAGCGACGACGTAGGGACCGACACCGAGTGCCTGACTCACAGCACCGATGGACCACGCGAGCGAGAGCACCGCAACGGGGAACATCACCATTTTGAATCCCTCGAAGATGGCATCGCTCACTTTATCGACCGCAATCCGTGCGTGTCCGACCAGAATTGTCAGAATGACCAGACAGGCCGAGAACGAGGCCCAGACGATTGCGTCAGCGGTGGCCGCGTTCGACAGTGCATCGGTGAGACTCCGGCCAGCGAACCCGCCACCAGAGTAATACAGCGAGAACCCGGTCACCCCCACGAGTGCGGCAATTGGTGCTGCGAAGTACCACCACCGTGGCTCTACGTGGTCGGGCGTGACGATATCGTCCTCCTGCGTTTCCATGAGTGGGTCCGCGTTGTCACCGAGGACTTTGCCCTCTTCCTTTGCTCTGCGTTCAGCCTTCGCCATCGGCCCGAAGTCCAAGTCCGCGATGACGACGATGAAAACCATCGCAAGTGCGAGCAGGCTGTAGAACCGATAGGGTATCGACTCGAGGAACAGCAGGAACGCGCTTCGCTCCACCCCAATCGTGGTGAGTTGCTCGGCGATGAGCCCGACCTCGAACCCGAGCCATGTCGAGACGACCGATATCGACGCGGTCGGTGCAGTGGTGGAGTCAAGGATGTACGCCAGCTTCTCGCGGCTGATGTCGAATTTATCAGTGATCGGGCGCATGACAGACCCGGTGATCATCGTCGAGGCGTACGAGTCGACGAAGATCGTCATTCCCAGTAGCGACGTGCCAAGCGCCGCCTGACGACGAGTCCGAATACGCTTGACCATCTGTGACGCCAGCGCATTCATCCCGCCGGAGAGGAAGATCATCCCCAGCATTGCCCCGATGAGGAACGTGAACAGGAGCAGCTTGACGTTGAACGGCTCAGTCACGTTATCCACGACGAACTGGAGGCTCCGGGCGGCTCCGGCGGCTGGATTCCAGCCGACGAGCACCGTCGCGCCGATCCAGATGCCTGCAAACAGCGAGAGGAGTACTTGGCGAGTGAACAGCGTCAGTACAATCGCGAGCATCGCCGGGAACAGGCTGATAAGCCCGTATGTCTCTGGTGCCATACGTTCTGGTCCGGGATTTACATACGAGAGTTATAAGAGTTGTCAACTCAAGATATTATGGTTAGGTGGCCATAGAAAACAACGTATAATCATATTATTATTTATTTTTTGGACTATTGAACAAGTTATAGATGTGTTCGACGAGACGGAGACAATCGGTCGCACCGAAAACGTCCGTTCACGCCGAAATCGTAGCGAGCCGTCACAAACGAAAGACGGGCAGAAGATTTCAACAGCGTTTGTCTGATACCTCTATTGCAGTCCGAGCGACGGGACCGTGGAATGCACTGCAGCAAATGCAGCAAGCACGGTCGCGATACTGACCGGCACAGTCGCCTGAAAAGCTACAGGTCTCTCGTCAGCCCACTGCGAAGGTCCCGGCCGAAGTAGTGTCCGACGAGCGCGAGGACGAGACCGACCCCACCGGCGATGGCGAACAGTCTGGTACCGTTCAGTCCCGCAGCAAGCTGTGGGAGGAGGGACAGAACGGCCGTTGCGCCGCCGCTGACACCGCCCGCCAGCCCCAGTTCGGCGTATCGGCGCTCGCTGGCGAGCAGTCCGTAGACGAATCCGCCGAGTACGATGCCGAGCAGTTCGGTGAACGGCACGAGCGGTATCAGTCCGCCAAGCACCATCCCGCCGCCGACCGCGCCGAAGGCGAACAGCAGCGCCCGCAGTGAGAAGTAGCTGCCGCTGTCTGTGGTGGACGTTTCGGTGATAGACGACGTCGTGTCGCGTGATTCCCCGACAGCGACGTCCGTCTCTACTGATTCCGTCGTGCCGACATCGACGCCGAGGTCACCGTCCGACTGCGCGTCCGCGTCGCGGGTCCGCTCCTCGGTTCGTTCGGCCATACTGAGTATGGGACGGCGAGTAGTATGGTCCTTTTGGGGCCTGTCGGCAGTCAGGGAGACGGCGGTGTGTCGCTCAGATACCGAGCCAGTCGTCGTTGCGAACCGAGTAACCGTTCGACCGGCAGAACTCCGACGCCCGTCGGCGCACGTCGCGGGACCCCGGTAGCGTCTCGTTCTCGTGAATGTGCTCAATAATCCAGTCGGCGATAGCGCGAATGCCTTCGTCGTCGTCATCCGCATCGATAGCTTGCAGCGCCCGGAACGTCCGCTCGTACCCGTCGCGCTGTGAGGCACCGAACGACGCGCTTTGATACCTGTCGGCAGCCTTTACAATCCGTTTCATCGCCCCCGCTACGGTCGGCCGCTGGACTCGGGTCCGGACCTCGGCCGGCGAGTCGAACGACTCGACCGCTGCATCGGGCAAGAGATTCGCAACGGTGTGCGTTCCCTCGGCCGACTTGATCTCGTAATCGCCAACCGCATCGACCACCGTAGCCGCTGATGCCGGGAATTCGAGCGTGTCGAGTTCAGTCTCGAAGGACGCGAGTTCCGTCGAGTCGACTGGCGGCTCGGGCTCGTCCGCGCGCTCGAGCTCCTCGGCGATAGCGCGCTCGCGCTGGCGGCGCTCCTCGTTTCGAGCCTGCGCTTCGCGCCCGTTCTTGTTGTCTGCCATACGTGTTAGGAGCATGTCGAGTGAGATAACATTGTGGTTTGGTATCGTGTGTGTTGAGAGTCCGACTGCGAACTGCCCCACACACCGGAGCCGCGGGTCGTCGTCAGGTCCGGCGTATAGCTGAAAAGGCTCGGCGAAACGAGTGGGTTCAAGTCCCACCGGCGGAAAGTGCCGCGCATGAACGCAGGCGACCGGGTCCGCGTCGAGCGCGCGGCCCAGACATACGAGGGCGTGTTGCTTCCATCGAGTACGCCCGAGCACCTCGTCGTCAAACTCGACGGCGGGTACAACGTCGGTATCGACCGCGAGGGCGCATCCGTCGACGTGCTGGAGTCGGACGTGTACGACGTCGAGAGCGCGCAGGACGAACAGAGTCAGTCGGCAATCGAATTCGACGACGACCTCCCGACGGTGTCGCTCATCTCCACCGGCGGGACCATCGCCTCGACCGTCGACTACCGTACCGGTGCAGTGACGGCCCAGTTCGACGCAGAGGACGTACTGCGAGCGGTCCCGGACCTCGCCGGGATGGCGAACTACCGCGGCCGCGTCGTCGCGAATATTCTCTCGGAGAACATGACCCCGGCCGTCTGGCAGGACCTCGCGCAGGCGGTCCACGAGGAAATCGAGGCCGGCGCAGACGGCATCGTCGTCATGCACGGCACCGACACGATGCAGTACTCCGCGTCGGCGCTGTCGTTCATGCTCGACACGCCGGTTCCAATCGTGTTTACTGGCAGCCAGCGGTCGGCGGACCGCCCGTCCTCGGACAACGTGATGAACGCTGTTTCGGCGGTCGAGGCTGCGACGAGCGACTGTGCGGAGGTGCTGGTCTGTATGCACGCAGACGAGTCCGACGACCGCTGTGCGCTCCACCGCGGCACCCGCGTCCGGAAGAACCACACCTCGCGCCGGGACGCCTTCGAGACAGTCGGCGCGAAGCCGCTTGGCGAGGTCGACTACGACATCGACGGCGAGAGCACGGTTACGTTCCACCGTGAGTACACCGAACGGGACGCCGCCGACCTGGCGCTGCACGACGACATCGAGACCGACGTGGAACTCCTGAAGTTCTCGCCGGGGATGGACCCGTCGCTGCTCGAAGCCGCCGCAGAGGACAGCGAGGGCGTTGTCATCGAGGGCACGGGGCTTGGCCATGTCAACACCGACTGGATCGGGACCATCGAGGAACTGGACATCCCGGTCGTCATGACCAGCCAGTGCCTCGAAGGCCGGGTCTGTGACCGCGTCTACGATACCGGACGGGACCTGCTTGACGCCGGCGTCACTGAGGGCGAAGATATGCTCCCCGGTACAGCGAAGGTCAAGCTCATGTGGGCGCTGGCCAACAGCGACGACGTGGCCGATACGATGCAAGAGCCCCTTGCCGGCGAGATTCAGCAGCGCTCGACACCCTGGTTGTAGCGCTGGGACCGGCGCAGTAGTCACGGTGTGGCTCCGCGGAGCGTCTCTTTTTTATCGTCGCGGGCGAGTCCAACGGTATGTCGCCGACTGTTCGGACGGCTTGTCACGACGACTACGAGGCTATTGTCGACCTGACCAGCGATGTCTGGGCCGACCGCGCGATGGCTGATTACATCCCGGACGTGTTCCACGACTGGGTCGACGACGACGGCCCGGACCGGAAAACCCTCGTCGTCGACGTTGACGGCCACGCCGTCGGCATCGCGCAGGCCGTCAGACTCACCGAGACCGAAGCATGGTTCCAGGGGATGCGTGTCGACGCGGACTACAGAGGGCAGGGGTTGGGGTCGCTGCTGACCGACCGCCTCATCGAATGGGCGGCCGATGCCGGCGCGTCAGTCGGCCGAAGCATGGTGTTTTCCTGGAACGAGGCCGGGCTCGGCCAGTCGCTGGCTGCTGGCTTCGAAGCGGTCACGTCGTTCCGCTGGGCACACCCCGAGCCGGCCGACGTAACGCCCGAGATGTCTGTCGGAAACGATCCTACGACAGCATGGCGCTACTGGCAGGGGAGCGACGGTCGAGACGTCCTGTCAGGGCTCGCGCTCGACAGCGGAGAGAGCTGGGCGCTCTCGACGCTGACGCGGGAGACGCTCGACCGGCTAGCGACTGAACGGGCGGTCCTGACCGTCGGCGAGAAGCCACAGGGGATGGCGTGTCGCGCCCGGACGACCGACGCTGACGGCGAACGGCTCGCAGAGTACGCAGTCGGGGTATGGAGCAACGTCGACGCTGCACGGGCCCTATTCGATGCGATCGCTGCCGATGCAGCGAGGCTCGGCGTCGACGGGACACGAGTCCTCATCCCCGAGACACCGCGACACGTGGCCCAGGCCGCGTACGCCGGCGGAGACATCAGCGAGTGTCCGGACTACGTGTTCGAAATCCGCGACCTCTGAGAGTTATCATAGGCGATAACGCGGACACAACACTCATTGAAAGACTCTCCATACCATAGGTAGATGAATCTGGTCGGGAGCTCTCCGGCATTTCTCGCGTACGTCGCGGCATACGCTCTCGCGGCAGCCGGATGCGGTGTCGGGCTCTACAGAGCCGCTCGCATGGAAGACCCGGATACTCGCCGCGGGATGGTCGGACTCCTCCTCTGTAGCGGCGGCTGGGCGGCGCTGCAACTCGGCTTCCTGATCACGCCCGGGACGCTGGGATACGCGTTCTACCTCGGCAGCCTCGTCGTCGGGCTCGCGACGGTCGGCGCGTGGCTATACTTTTGCTCGGCGTACACCGGGCGGGCATTCCACCGGAATCGACTGTACCGTGCGGTCGCTGTCAGCGTGTATCTCGCTGTCGTTGCGGTAAAGCTAACCAATCCGTTTCACGGGCTCTATTTCGCCACGCAGTTCGCTTCCGACCCGTTCCCGCACCTGGCAATTACACACGGCGTGTTTCACTGGGTGGTGACAGGGCTCTCCTACGCGCTCGTCACTGTCGGCTTCTTCATGCTGTTCGAACTGTTCCTCGAAGCGGACTACGACACCCGTCCGCTCGGGGTTCTTGTCGGGATTACAGCGCTGCCGGTCATCCTCGATATCGTCGGGTACGTCAGCGACCTCCTCCTCGATATCAACCACGAACCGCTCGGTGTGGCACTGTTCGCGCTCGGTGTCCTCTACGTGTACGACGAGGCGTTTCTCGCCGTCCAGTTGACCGATGGCGTCGACGAAGCGGTCGTGTATCTTGATGATGACGGCTATATCAAGGAAGCAAACGGCAAGGCACAGCGGCTTTTTCCGGCCCTGTCCGGGAGCCGCGGACAGAACCTTGAGACGGTGCTGCCGGCCGTCACCGAAATACTGCAAACGGACGAGCAGATTCTCGAACGAAACCGTGGTGGCGGAGCAGAGTACTACCTCGTCAGCGACACCTCGTTTTCGCTGGGACAGGTCAATATCGGTCGGATGCTCGTGTTCACCGACGTGACCGAAAGCGAACGGCGTCGCCGCGAGCTTGACAGACAGAACGAACAACTGGAGGGGTTCGCCACTGCAATCAGACACGAGCTTCTGAACACGCTCCAGATAATCACCGGTCGTGTCTCCGTCGCCGGCAACGCTCTGGACCGCGGCGAGGTGGACCTGGCAAGAGACTCCCTCCGGTCGACATCCGAGACGGCCGAACGGATGTCCGAAATCGTCAACGGACTCGCGACGCTGGCTCGACATGGACAGACAATCGACGAGACGACGGCTGTCGACCTCAGGCCAATCGTCGACGGGGCTTGGGAACGTGCTGACACCAACGGCCTCACGATGGCGGCCGACGTAGAGGGACAGGTCATCGCCGACCCGACACGCCTGCGAGACCTCTTCGAGAGCGGGTTCACGTTCGCGGCACACAACGACGCGTCCACGGTCACCGTTTCCCGGGAGGCCGACGAGATCGTCATCACCGACGACGGGACCCCGGCTGGCGAGACAGCGTCGGACGCCTTTTTCGAGTACGGCGGCGCGATACCGGACGCCGCAGCCGGGATGACACTCCCGAACTTGCGGATGCTTGCCCGGACCCACGGGTGGGACGTGACACTCGACACTGAGTATCAGGACGGCGTTCGCGTCGTCATCTCGAACGTGACGGCGCCGGGGCCGCTGGAAAACTGAGCCCGCTGCCGATCCGTATCAGCCGCCACTGACCGGCGGAAACAACGCAAGTTCCGTCTCCTCGTCGACTGCCGTCGCCAGCCCATCACCGGTAGCGAAGGGGTCTTCGCCGTCGACGAGCACCCGGATGTGGTCGGCCAGCTCCTCGTTTTCGTCGAGCACCTCCTCGGCGAGCGCCGGTCGGGCCGCGAGCAGCGCATCGAGCGCTGTGCCGACCGTGGCGTCCGCCTCGATATCGACGCTGACCGACTGGCCGTCGGCTGCGTCCCGGAGGTGTGCGAACAGTTTCCACTCCATAGCCGTACTCCGGGCGTCTGGCAAAAGAGGGTTCCGGACTGAGGTGTGTCCGGTCGGTTCGGAGGCAGGAGACAGACAGCGTGCATCCGGCGGTACCGACACTCGAAATTCAGTCTCGGTCCTCCGAACCGTCACCAGCGGTCGGTTCGTCGTCTGCGCCGTCTCCGTCCCCGGTTGGCGCTTCGGAGTCCGTCGAGTCGCTGTCGCCGGCCTCGGCGGACTCGTCGTCAGCCTCGCCGATCCGCTCTTCCGGGTCCCACACCTCGACGGTGTCGTCGGCGTCGTCTGCCGGCACGTCGTCGAACGCTTCCTCGGCCGTCAGGTCGTCGCCTGGCTCCTCCGTGTCGATGTTCCGGAGTGCCTCCAGCGGGTCGTCGGGAGCCTCGTCGCCAGTCTCGGTTGTCCTCTCGCCAGCGCCGGCATCAGCCAGCGCAGACTCAGCCGCCGCATCTTCAACAGCGGAGTCTGCTGACTCGTCGGCAGTGTCGACCGTAGTCGTGTCCGTGCCGGCGTCGGTCGCGGCATCGGCAGCAGTCTCGACCGCGTCGACATTCTGCGCGCTGTCGGCAGCCGAGACAGCAGTCGCGTCGTCCGCCGTTGTTTCCGGTCGGTCCGCTCGCTCGTTCCGGGGGGCAGAGTCAGACGCGCTTGACTGTCCGTCCCCGTCAGCCGCGCCGTCGTCCGGCTCGTCCGCCACCGCCGCTGTCGTGGCCTGTTCCAGCCGCCGCAACGCGTCCGGGGTAGCGATTGCGTAGATTGTGTCACCGGCCGCGAGGACGCGTTCGCGGGACGGGATTGTCTCCGGCGCTGTGTCGTCGCGGGTGATCGCGACCACTGACACTGCTAGACTGCCGACCGGCGCGCCGTCGAGCATGCTCCCCGGTTCGACGGCGGTGGTGCCCATTGTCTCGTCGGCCGCACGGAGCAGCGAGGCGAACTCACGGTCAGAGCGGTCCTGCACCGGGAGCGTGACCAGTTTGTACTCGGTCTGGGGGTCGAGTTTCGGCGTGTCGGCGGCGTCGATAGCGACCGTCACCACGTCGTCTGCGACGCCACGGAGTTCCCCGGTGAGTACGCGTTTCGATGGCGCTTGCTCCCAGACCTGAACGAGGTCGCCGGCGCTCGCAGCGTGGGCCGGGTCAGCCCGGAGTGCGACGGCGTTCGTCGATGGTGGCAACGTCGGCCCGATACCGGCCGCCCGCGAGCCGACGGCGAGGTAGTCGACGTTCCCGTCGTCGGCCAGTTCGACGTCCACGTGGCCAACGCCGTAGTCGGTTTTGAGCCGGCCAACCAGCCGCTCCCGGAGTTCGTCTTTCGTCAGCCGCCGCGGGAAGAGAAAGCGGCGGTCAGCGAGCGTCTCTTTTGTCTCGTCGGGCATCGGGTCGTAACCGATGATATCGTCGATATCCTCGGGGAGACGAACCGACGTGACGCGGCCGACGGTCTGGACGATTTCGCTCACGTCGGCGTCGATGTTTCGGCCGCCGGTCGCGGCAAAGAGGTCGACACCCAGCCGGTCCCCGATGCGCATCCCGCCGTAGGCCCCGACGCCGCCGGCGAGGAACGCGGCGAGGTTCAACAGGACCGCCCCGGCCGCCAGCACGTCCTCACGCTGGGCGATGACCTCACTGAGCGCGGTCGTTGCGCCGATGACGAGGACGACCGCAGTCAGTCCGAACAGGACCGCTAGCCCGGTCTGAATGCGCTCACGGACGTACCAGCGGTAGAAGACGGCGATAGCACCAGCTGGCGTCGCGGCGAGAATCGTAATAGCGAGGAGCCAGACGACACCCTCGACCAGCGCCCGTGACACCGTCCCCAGTTGCAGGTTCGCACCGACCTGTGCGAGCAGTGTCGGGCCGACCAGCATCATGCGACCGCCTCCGCGAAGGCATCGAGGTCGGTTCGGCGACCAATCGCGTACAGTTCGTCGCCCGCCTCAACGGCTGCCTCGCCGCGCGGTGCGACTTGCCAGCCGTCCGGCGTCCGGATGGCGACGACAGCAACGTCGTAGGCCTCCCGAACACGGGCGTCCCGGAGCGTCGTCCCGTCAAGCGGGCCGTCGGTGCGAACCGTGAGTCGGCGAAAGCGGTTGCCGGCTCGCCGGAGAAGGGAAACGAGTTCGTACTCCCGATGTGTGCCACGGGGTTCGACCACGACCTTTGGCCGGGCTGAGCGCAGGAGCGGTTGGACATCCGTCCGGGTCACGGCGACGGTGAGTCGCCCCTCGCCACCGTCGGTCGTCGGGGCCCGGACCGGCGTCGGAGGTGGCTCGGTGTCGGCGATTTCCGGTTCCGTTGGCGTCTCGGCGGGCGTCTCGTCGGCCACCGGGTCCGACCGGGCACTGACGACAGTCCCCCGTACCTGCGCGTCCTCAGTCAGCACTGTCACCTCGTCGTTGCGGGCCAGACCGGTCGGCAACAGCGCCTCAACCGAAACGGCGTGGCGATTATCGCCCACGCGCTTCGACAGCCCCGAAAACGGCGGCGCGGCGACGACCGTCGCCCGCCCCTGCTCGTCGATTGAGACGGCGGCGTCACCGAGGTCGAACTCGGATTTCAGTCGCTCTTCCATCCGGCGTTCGAGTTCGCCGATGCGGAGGTCGGCCGGAAACCGCCACTCCTCGTTTCGGATGTCGGCACGAAGCGGCTCCGAAAGCGGCGGATACCCCTCCATGTCGGCCACGTCGCCGACAATACGAATACGGACCTCGTCACGGCCACCGACGAATTCAACCACGTCCGCGGAGAGTTTCTTTTCGCGTAGCCCCTGTAAAGAGAGTCGCTTCGGGAACGTTGCCCCGAGCTGGTCGCCCTTGCTGTGTGCGTACAGCGACACCATCCCGACGAGGATGATTGCAGTGATCACTCGTTCGGCGTTGGGGGCCTGCGTAATCGACTTATCAGCCAGTGCCATGAGGCCGCCGCTGACGCCGGCAAGTGCGATTGCGAGCACGACGACACCGAACCCTGGCACGGTAATACCGGTGAAATACTTGAAACTGAACCCCAGCGCCCACGAGACGAGCGCCGGTATCACTCCCACCAACAGCCCCAGATAGATCCCCATCAACACCTCGACCGGGAGCGAAGCCATGTCCACACCCTGCGTGGCCGGTAGTAAATCGCTTCCGGCCCGCGGACAGTACATTTACACCGACCGATGTAATCTGGATGGGTATGGACAGACCGCGGGACTGGCTGGGAGCGCGCGCGACAATCCTCTTGCCGGTGTTGGTAGCGGTGCTGTCGTTCGTCACTGGTGTGGTCAATATCAGTGCCGTGTCGATCAGCGGGCCGCTCGGGGACCTCATTCCGCGCAGCATCCAGCGCACCGCCGGGTTCACCGGCGCACTCACGGGGTTCACGCTCCTCGTCAGCGTCGTTGGACTCCGCCGTCGCCTGCGAATCGCGTGGTACGCGACCGTCGTCTTGCTCCCCGTGGCGGCGGTACAGGGGCTGGTACAGAACTCCGCGGTGTCGATTCCGTTCGTCGGCTCCGTGCCGAGTTCGGCGGTTTCGATTCCGCTTGTCGCCCTCTCGCTGCTCTCGCTCCCGACGATGCTCCTGAATCGACGGCGGTTCGACCGACCGATCGACCTCTCGACGGCGCAACTGGCCGCTGGCGCGGCGCTCCTCGGCTCGCTCATGTACGGAACGGCGGGGTCGTACGCGCTCCGCGATGAATTCACCAACCTTTCGACGGCGACTGATGCGTTCTATTACACGCTGGTCACGGCCAGCACTGTCGGGTACGGCGATATGACCCCACAGAGCCAGCAAGCGAAACTGTTCGGCATGTCCGTGGTCGTCCTCGGAACGGCCAGTTTCGCCATCGCGCTGGGGTCGCTGCTGGGACCGGCAATCGAAAAACGGCTTTCGGAGGCACTCGGAAACATGACTGACGCACAACTGGACCTGCTTGAGAACCACGTACTGGTACTCGGCCACGGCGACCTGACGGAACCGATTATCGAAGAGCTGACCGGCGAAATCGAGTTCGTTGTCATCACGCCGGACACGGAGACGGCCACCCGGCTCCAGCAACAGGACATCGCCGTCCTGACTGCGGACCCGAGCGACGAAGTACCCATGCAACGGGCCGGTATCGAGGACGCCGCAGCGGTCGTCGCGGCGACGAACGACGACGCGCAGGACGCGCTGGCGATACTGACGGCCCAGACGCTCAATCCGACGGTCAACATCGTCGCCGCGGCGACGGACCGCGAAAACATCGAAAAGCTTCGGCGAGCGGGCGCGGACACGGTCATCAGCCCCGCAGTACTGGGCGGCCACCTCATCGTCCAGTCCGCGCTGGGCCGCGAGGGGATGGAGAACATCGCCGACCACCTGCTCGACGTGAACGACGAGGACGACGCGGAGATTTAGGCTCGACCGCGGTCGACGATAGCGACATCCGTTTCCACGTCCTCCAGCCGTTCGAACGTCGGTGGGGAGATGAACCGCGACGCCTTGCTCCGGTCGCGGCTTGCCCCGATCATGACGAGGTCGTACTGCGACGCCGTATCGGACAGAAACGTCTGGATATCCGTCCGCGGAACCCGCGTCTCGAACGCGCCCTCGTACGGTTCGATGAGGTCCGCAAGCATCTCTTCGGCCCGGCGGCGGTCCCCACGGGAGCCGATACAGGTCGCGACGGCGACCCGCCCGCTCCGGCCGGCCAGTCGTGTGGCGAAGTCGACCATATTGTGAGCCACATCGCTGACACTACGGACGGGGACGATGACCTGTTTCCAGCGGGTCCGGTCGCTCCGGGAGCGGTGGACGACGACATCGCTTTCACTGCGGAAGAGCCGCTGTAAATACGGCGTCAGCGCCCCGTGTTGGCTTTCGTAGGGTGCGACAATGAGATCGCAGTTGGTTTCGGCCGCAGTCTGCAGCGTTGTCTTCGCCGGCGACCCGTGGTCGCTCGCGACGACGACCTGACAGGAGACGCCCGTCCGCGTCTCGATCCGGTCCGCGTGGGTCTCCAGCCAATCGATCTCCGCTTCGAGGTCCGTCTGCTCGGGCGACGCCGGGGCGGTTGCCGGGTCACCGCCGTCGCCAACCGGGCGGGTTTCTGCCGACGCCGGCTCGCCCCCGTTCTCGGACCGGATGTCAAGCTGTATCGTGTCCCGTGTGAGGGTTTGCTGGGCCGTGGCGGCGTCGCTGTCCGAAACCACGTCCAGCAGGACGACTTTGCCGGCCTCGTGAGCGGCCGCGAGTCGTGCGCCCAGCATCGCTGTCTGTCCCGCTGCGTCGCCGCGCATCGGGACCAGAACGTGGTCGTCACCGGACATCGACTCGTACAGGTACGTTGCTCGCTGTTCGTAGAACTGCTCGCGCCAGATGACGAAGAGTACTGCCACGAGCGAACTGGCGAGGAAGACACTGGCGACGAACGTCGCCTGCTGGCTCGGTTCGACCAGCAGTGCCAGCAGCGCGGTCGAGTACGACGACGGCTCCTCGATGTCCAGCGGCCAGGTGACTACGCCAGTGGCGAAGACGGCGAGGCCGGCACCGAGCGCGTTGACGCCGAACTGGCCGCCCGGCGCTGTGAGATAGCTGTTCGAGACTGCGAGTGCACCCAGCCCACAGACCGCGCCGATGGTGAGGCCCGCGACGAACCGCTTCGGGTCGGAGTACTTGCTCGTCGGGTCGACAAAGAGCGTGTACGACCCCGCCGCGAGCGGCGGGAACAGCAGGAAACTCAGTCGTGGGACGGCGTTTGCCAGCGTCGTCACCAGCACGATAGCGAGCGGGACAAACACCAGCATAGAGAGGTGAACGAGGTTTTCCGTCACCTCGGCCCACCGCCTGAAGTCCTGCAGTTCGCGGCGCTCGACCCGCCGGAGTCGCCTGACCGCCGCGTGGAACCACTTCCGGAACTGGTCGAGCATACAGGTTCCCACGGGAGAACATCTGTTAAGCCCTCCGCCGGGAAGTTGCGGGGTTAGCTGCTCGTGCGGAGTCAACAGCGGCGGTGCCTACAGCGACGAGGCCGCCGTCAGACTAATTTCGATAGCGCGCTCGACGTTGTTCTTGGCTTTCTCGGGGAGTTCCTCGTCCTCGGTTTTGCCCTTCTGTGTCCCCTCGACGAGGTTGCCGTCGACGGTACAGATAGCACCCGAGCGCAGGCCCTTGCGACGACACAGCGAGAACAGCGCGGCGGCCTCCATCTCGACGGCCAGCAGACCGGCGTCCTCCCAGTCGTTGATATACTCGTCCGTCTCGGCGTAGAAGGCGTCGTCCGTCGCAATTGGACCGACGTGAACGTCCTCGTCGTTCGCCTCGGCGGCGTCGACCAGCGACGAGAGCACCTCGTAGTCGGGGACGGCCGGGACGGACTTGGATTCGTAGCGCTGGGACGTGCCCTCGTCCTTGGCAGCGCCGTTGGCGACGACCATATCGCCGATTTCGATGCCTTCCTGCAGCGCGCCGGTCGTTCCGACGCGGATGAGCGTCTCGACGCCGACCGCTTCCAGTTCCTCGACGGCAATGGCCGTCGACGGCGACCCGATGCCGGTCGAACAGATCGTCAGTTCGCGGCCGTCGTAGGTCGCATTGACGAGTTTGTACTCGCGGTTCTGTGCGACGACTTCGTGGTCGTCACAGAGGCCTGCAATGCGGTCGACGCGTCCGGGGTCGCCCGGCACGAGCGCGATATCTGTCAGGTCACCCGGTTCGACGAGTAGATGCGGCTGTTTCGCCATACAGGCCAGTCGCACGGAACTATTTAGTAGTCAGTGGATTCCTGTCGGTCGCAACAGTGAGGTAGGACGCCCGATAGAGGGGACGTATGGCAGACGATATCTCGCTGTTCGACAGACGGATGCGAGGACCGGCGGGTATCGCTATTGTCGCCGGAGTCGTCCTCGGGCTGCTGACTGGCTACACCGTCGGCGCGGGAACGCCGGACGGCCCCTCGTGGACCCTCGTCGTTCCGTTCGCGCTGCTTGCCACCGTCTTCCTGTATCTCGGGGCCTACAGGAACCTCTCGAAGCGGGCCGGGGACACGTAGCTTACAGCCAGGTGACGAGCACCGGGACGAACAGCGCAAGCGCTGTCCCAAAGATGAACGCCGTGAGTGCCCACTGTCGGATAATCTCGTCAGCGGTGTCTCGAACGCTGCCGCCGAAGCGAGGCATGGCGATGCGAGCGAAAAAGTAGTAGATGAACGCGGAAACGCCCGCAACGCCAGCGATGTGCGGTAGCAGCGGGACGCCGTTGAGCGAGACTGCCATCGGAAGCACGGACGAGAGGCCCGCGACGACCGCGCCGTACAACAGCGCCGCAGCGAAGGCAGTACCGTGATGCACAGCAACAGCGAGGGGCCGGCTCACCGCGGCTGGGTCGGCGCGAGTAAGTCCAGCCCCAGCGACGTACGCCGGCAGATACCCCTCGTCCTGTGTCACCATCGGGATGTTCAACAGCAGGCCGACGACCGCGCCGGCGACGACACAGACAGACGCCCACTGCGTGATGGGGTAATCAAGCACATGTCTCTCTTGCTCGCGATGCCCATGAGGATTGTGTCATCCGGTCATGGCGACTCGACCGGACAGAGGCACCCTCTGGGTTTAGTTCACCTAATATAGTACACCACGACAATATATATGTCGTCGTATGAAAAAATGGTATAAGTTACACCATGACACAGCAACGGTACCAGAACGGAAAGCGGGTGATAAGACGCTGGAACGAAGTTTTCAAATCCGTTAGCGCTGAGCCGCGCCGGCAGCTAATCGTCGCATTGTTAAATGCCCCCCCTGACGCGACAGTCCCGCTCCCCGAGAGTGCAATAAACCCTAATGTCCCGCAGGATCCGGAGATTCTGCGGCAAGAGCTGCACCACTGCCACCTGCCGCTGCTGTCCGACTATGAGTTCATTACGTGGCAAAAGGAGCCACTGGTTGCCGGTCGTGGCCCGCGGTTCAGTGAGGTGGCCACCGTGTTCGAATCGCTGCAATCGAATGCGACGGACCTGCCGGACGCACTCGTGTTTGGGTGTCAGCGGCTCGAACGGGAACGGCAGGAAGGATTCGGCGATTCGGTGCCGGAGTAGCCCCACTCAGACCGGGCTGAACAGGAACAGGACAATGTTGTTCGTGGCCGGGCCGATGCCAACGGCGGTTACGAGCGCGAGCAGGAGACTCGCTTCGATGGGTTCCTCTTCGAGATAGTCGTCCAGCAGAAAGACGACCGCAACCGCCACGAGCAGTTTGACGAACACGAACAGCCAGCCTTTGCCGAGATACGGCGCTGTTGGGAGCGTGCCAGCGAACTCCATGATGCGGGCCGGGATCGGCGTTCGTTCCGTGATGCCGATAACATCAGCGCCGACCGCCGTCGAGACGCCGTCGAGCATATGCGCGAACACGACCGTCGGGGCCGCATACCGCATCCGAACGACCACCGGTGTCCGCCACAGCGCGACCGCAAGCACCGTCACGGCAGTAACGACGGTTGCGACGACGACAGCAACAGTTGGCCAGATGAGTCCAAGCAGGCCGGACTCCAGTGCCATCACGACAGCGATGACAAGCAATACCGTCAGAAATCCGACACCGATGTACCCCAGATTCCGTGATATCGTCTCGCTGTGGCCGCGTCGGACGCTGAACAGCGTCAGCGTGATCCAGACGAGAGCCAGCGTGACGAACGTCGTGAGATACACCGCCGGCGCGCCGAACAGCGGTGCGACCACGGGCCTGTAGGCGTCAATCGGTGGCTGATGGAACGCGTGGAGCGCGCCGCCGAGGGCCATCCACGGCGTCAAGGCGACTACGGTTCGTTGGTCGATCGGTGGTTCGAGGGCGTACAACAGCGCTGTCACCACGAGCGTGCCCGCAAGCAGCGCCACAGTGTACTCAAGCGGCGGGAGCGCTAACCCCGAGGGCAGTACCATGTCCCCCACGCCGACTCCGATGAGGGAAAACCTTCCGAACGAGGCCGACGATACCGTCGCAGCCTGAGCGGCAATCATCGAACACGAGTACGGCACGACAGTAGCTCCACCGTCCGCCGCCCGCCGTCTTTACGTGGGCACCACGTGTCACCCCGCGGTATGGACGAGATACCAGACCGCATCGAGCATACAGTTCTCGGTCCGACGACGACACCGAACGACGTACGAACCTGCCTCGACGAGGCGCTCCAGTACGGAATGCGGGCGTGCATCCCGCCGTGGGCGCTCCCGCTTGCGACCGAGTACGCGAACGTCCCGCTTACGGCCGTCATCGACTTCCCGCACGGCCAGGGTCAGACCGACAGCGTCTGTCAGGCGGCCAAACTGGCCTGGGACGCCGGAGCCGACGAACTGGATATGGTGTGCAACGTGGGCTTGCTCAAGGCCGGCGAGGACGACGCCGTCCGGGACCACATCACTGAGGTCGTCGCCAGCGTCCCAGTTCCGGTGAAGGTCATCGTCGAAGCGCCGCTGCTCTCCGACGAGGAACTCGAGCGGGTCGGGCAACTCGTTGCAGACGCCGACGCTGCCTACCTCAAGACCGCGACGGGGTTCAGCGAGGGCGGCGCGACGGTCCACGACGTGGAGATTCTCAGCAAGTACCTCCCGGTGAAAGCCAGCGGCGGCGTCGGGTCGTGGGCCGACGCCAGGGCGATGTTCGAGGCCGGAGCCGAGCGAATCGGGGCCTCCAGCGGTGATACCATTGTTCGGGAGTGGCAGGCCGAAACGGCGGGTGAAACCGTGACCGAACCAGAGGCAGACCCGGACGACACAGACGCAACCGACGGCTACTGACCGGTCCAATCCGTCGCCCTTTTGCCGTCCTGGCGATAGTATCTGGATGAATGGCCCGGTATCACATCGAGACGTACGGGTGCACCTCGAACAGAGGTGAGACCCAGCAAATCGAGCAGGCGCTCCGGGAGGGCGGGCACCACCCCGCTGACGGGCCGGAGTCCGCCGACGTGGCGATCCTCAACACCTGCACGGTGCTTGAGAAGACCGAACGCAACATGCTCGCACGGGCCAAAGAACTCGATAACGAAACCCCGGCGGACCTCGTCATCACGGGCTGTATGGCGCTCGCACAGGGCGAGGAGTTCCAGAACGCCGACATCGACGCCGAGGTGCTTCACTGGGACGACGTGCCCCAGTACGTCCTCAACGGCGAGTGCCCGACGATTACGCCGGACACCGAAACGGTCCTCAACGGCGTCGTCGGTATCCTTCCCATCGCCCGGGGGTGTATGTCGGACTGCTCGTACTGCATCACAAAGCAAGCGACCGGGCGGATCGAGTCCCCCTCGGTCGAGGAGAACGTCGAGAAGGCCCGTGCGCTGGTCCACGCGGGCGCGAAGGAAATCCGTATCACGGGCCAAGACACCGGCGTCTACGGCTGGGACACGAACCAGGGGACGAGCCTGCTGCCGGAGCTACTCGACCGCATCTGCACCGACATCGACGGCGACTTCCGCGTTCGCGTCGGGATGGCGAACCCGAAGGGCCTGCACGGCGTCCGCGAGGAACTCGCGGCGGTGTTTGCCGAACACGAGGAACTGTACAACTTCATCCACGCACCGGTCCAGTCCGGCAGTGACGACGTGCTGGCAGATATGCGCCGCCAGCACGCCGTTTCGGAGTATCTGGAGGTCGTCGAGACGCTGGACGACAAGCTGGACTACTGGACGCTATCGACGGACTTCATCGTCGGCTTCCCGACCGAGGAACCGGCCGACCACGAGCAGTCGATGGCGCTGCTTCGTGAGACCCGTCCCGAGAAAATCAACGTCACGCGCTTCTCCAAGCGGCCCGGCACCGACGCCGCCGACATGAAGGGTCTGGGCGGCCAGGTCAAGAAGGACCGCTCGAAGGAGATGAGCGAGGCGAAGATGGAACTGATGGCCGAGGCCTACGAGGAGATGGTCGGGCGCACGGTCTCAGTCCTGCTCGTCGAGGACGGCACCGACGAGTCGCTGGTGGGCTACGACGAGGCCTACCGGCAGGTCGTCATCGCCGACGCACAGGAGCGCGGCCTCGAAATCGGCGACATGGTCGAGGTAGAGGTCACGAGCCACAACACCGTCTACGCCTTCGGCGACCCGATCGAGCGGGCGCAGGTCGCGGACTGAGCGGGTCAGCAGCCCAAATTTTCAG
The DNA here is from genome assembly GCA_002844335.1 of Haloarcula taiwanensis. Classification (NCBI taxonomy): domain Archaea; kingdom Methanobacteriati; phylum Methanobacteriota; class Halobacteria; order Halobacteriales; family Haloarculaceae; genus Haloarcula; species Haloarcula taiwanensis. Next base: position 618,341 of record CP019154.1, on the reverse strand, counting down.
TCAGAGCGACCGAGTGCTCAGTCGCCGCTGTAGGCTTCGCGAAGGAACGTTACCGCTGCACCGAACATCGCGAGGTTCCCGAAGAAGGCCAGGCGCTCGCCGCCACGGTCATCCGGCTCGGCGTTCCAGAAGTCGTGCATCGTCGGCGTGACGACGGCAAGGAACGTGGCAACGGCACCGGTCGAAACCCGTGGGAGCCGCCAGAATGCCGTCCCCAGCCCGCCGACCAGCATCATCCCCGAGGCCAGTGGGGCCAACAGGTCCGGCGCGGGGACACCCGCCGACTCGGCGTACTCGATTGCGTCCTCCATATCGCGGAAGTCTTCAGCGGCCTGAAGGGCCACGCCGAGGCCAAACAACAGTCGTCCGAGCGCGAGCCAGCTACGTGATGAGTCGTCACCCATATGCTATCTGATAGCACGGCAGCCACTAAAACGTCACTCCAGATCGGCAAGCCGCTCTACTTCTTCGTCGTCTTTCCACTCGCCGAGTTCCTTCGGGTCGACGTGAATGAACGCGTCGTCGACCTCCGGAAGCTCCTCGATGGACTTGATGACTGCCGTCTCGATGTCGTGGGCCTCGAACAGCGTTAGGTCGCCTTCCACCTCGATGTGAAGGCTCACGTCGATTTCAGGGCCGACGTAGTGGGCGATGACATCGTGTGCGCCGCGGACCTTCGGGTGGTCGAGCGCGCGGCGGAGGATTTCGCGCCGAAGGTCCTCCGGTGGTGCGCCGCCGACGAGATACGTGACGTTTTCCTGTACGACCTCGATGCCGGTGTAGATGATGCCGATGGCGACGACGAGTGCGGCCAGCGGGTCGGCGATGGGGTAGCCGACCATCGCACCAGCGACGCCGACCAGCGCCGCGCCCGCGGTGAGGATGTCGTTGCGGTTGTCCTTTGCCGTCGCAATGAGCGCCGGGGAGTTACGGTTCGTGCCCGCGCGGAGACAGTACCGGTAGAGGGCGTACTTCGCGACGGCCGAGAACGCGAGCACGAGCACGGCAGCCGGTCCCTGTGACACCGAGATATTGCCGGTCAACAGGGCGGTGCCGGCGTTCCAGAGGACGAACCCACCAGCGGCGAAGATACCCGCGGCGACGAACAGGGAGACGAACGGCTCGATACGTTCGTGACCGTGGGGGTGCTCGAAGTCCGGCGGGCGTGTCGTCAGGTACAGCCCAGCAACGATGACCAGCGAGTAGGCGGTGTCAGCGGCGCTGTTGATCGCCTCAGACTGGACAGCGAAGCTTCCGGTGGTGAACCAGACGCCGGCTTTCAGCAGCACGAGGAGAAGGTTGACGCCGAGAACGAGCAGCCCAACCCGTCTGAGCGTCGCGCGGCGTGACATTGCTCCCCCGTTGTCGGGCCGCCGTCAAAGCCGCTTCGACACCAGCGCAGTCTCCGTGTCAACTTCCCCACGACCGCCTCAGTTGATGCGGACAGCCCCCTCGTCGGGGGTGGTCGTCCCGTCCTGTGACGCGAACGCGGCGTAGAGCCGGTCGTACGTCTCTTCGACAGCCTCGACGATGACTTTCGTGTCGCTGATGACCGGCATGAAGTTGGTGTCGCCGTTCCACCGCGGGACAACGTGTGTATGGAGGTGGTCGTCGATGGACCCACCGGCCGCGGAGCCGCCGAGGTTCAGCCCGGCGTTAAACCCATCCGGGGACAGCGCGGTTTCGAGAGCATCGAAGGTCCGCTGTTTCAGTCGGGCATGGTCGAGCAGGGTTTCGTCGTCGAGGTCGCCGTACTCGCCGGTGTGGGTGTGCGGAATGACCATCACGTGCCCGGGGTTGTACGGGTAGTTGTTCAGGAGGACAAAGGCGTGGTCGCTTCGCGCCACGAGGTTGTTCGCCCGGTCGTCGTCCTGTGCCTGAAACGCACAGAACACGCAGTCGACATCGGAGTCTGGCTCCTCGCGTTCGACCCACTCGATGCGCCACGGCGCAAACACCTTGTCCATACCCCCAGTTGTCGACCCACCAGCAAAAACGACAGGACTGACACTCCAGAAGTGGTATATAAAGGTATTGGCCGTTCACGCGGATAGACCGGTTTCTGTGGCTTCAGGGCAGTGTTTAAACATTCTCGATCGATCTGGGGCCGTAATCGACTAAAATCGGCCGCTGTCTGGCGATAAACAGTGCTGAACGGACCAGAACTGAAGGTGGTTTTTATACTCTCTACCCTGCTTGTCCCAGACGGGATGGCAGCGATAAACGACGGCGTCGACATGGCGGAACACTGTTCGACGTGTGACCGTGAGACACCACACGCCGTGCGTGTCCAGATACAGACGGAGTCAGATAAACGCGAAAACGCGGCGTTTTCCCGAGAGCCGTACCGGGTCAGTGAATGTCAAATCTGTGGCATGACCACGTCGACGCGGATGAACAACGCCTGACCATCCCACACACCCCACCCTTTCCGTACGCCACGTGGTTTCTGACTACGTGGCCACACACCCCCCACCCCACCGTTTCCATACGCCACGTGGTTTCTGACTACGTGGCCACACACCCCCCACCCCACCGTTTCCATACGCCACGTGGTTTCTGACTACGTGGCCACACACCCCCCACCCTTTCACACGATGCTCGGAGCGATAGCGCTGCTGAAAAACAGTAGTTCGGTATCTCCCACGAGTTCGAAGTCGGCGTCCGCTACCGCGAGCGCGTCGTTACTTCACAGCCGTCCTCGGTGATGATGACGGTGTGTTCCTTCTGGCTGACGTATGCATTGTCTTGCTCTTTGAGTACTGGGTAGCCGTGGACGATGTCCTGCTGTTTCAGGCGGCGAAGCGCCATCTCCGCTCGCGGCGAGTCGAGCCAACGGGCGGCAAACGGCAGTGTGCGGTACTCCTCGGTGATCTGTTCGAGGACCTGTCGGGCCTGCCGGTTCCGGACCGACCCCTCGCGTTCGAGGGCGAAAATCTCCTCGTCAGCCCCTTCCTGTACCTTGCCGCGGCCGTCGGTAGCGAACGGTTCGATAGCGACCACGTCGCCCACGTCGAGCGTCGCGCCCTGTGCCACTTCGCGGTTCGGGATATTCGGCGACGTGTGCTGCTCCCAGTGACCGAGTCCGTGGCCGGTAAGGTTCACAACGGGGTTGTAGCCGTACCCCTCGATGACCTCCTCGACGGCCGCGCCGATCTGGCCCACGTCGACGCCAGGGCCGGCAACGTCCAGCGCGGCGTCCAAGGCCTCGGCAGGCGCTTCGGCGAGTTCGGCCTGCCCGGACAGGTCGACTGTCACAGCGGTGTCGGCGAGCCACCCGTCAACGTGGACGCCGATGTCGAGGTTGACCATCTCTTCGCCGAAGGTGGCGTCGTCGTCGCGCTCGGGGGTGGCGTGGGCCGCCTCCTCGTCGATGGAGATGTTCACCGGAAACGCCGGCTTGCCGCCCAGCTCTCGTATCTTCTCCTCGGCCCACTGTGCGACTTCGAGATGGGAGACGCCCACCTCGACGCGTTCGGCCGCCTCGTCGCGCACCTGTGCCAGAATCTCGCCCGCTTCGCGGCATTTCTCGTACTGCTCAGAATCGAAATCCACGTCAGTCATGCACGCCGGTTAGTCGGTGGCGGGCAAAGGGGTTTCCCTCTGGCTATCTCCGCGCGGTCTGCATTGCGGCGGTGTTCCGTTCGGCCCCGGTATGGCCGGCCCGGTCGAGAACGATCACGCCAGCACGCCCGCCGGTCGCGTCCTCGAAGTCCGCAATCGCCTCCTCGGCGGCCTGTCGCGGGCCGTACGTGTCTAATTGTTCGACTGCATGGCGGGCTAACCCGAACCGGGCGATAGGCTCCCCTTCGCCGGTCGCGCTCGCACCACCGCGGTCATCAGCGTAAAAGCCAGCGCCGATCTGCGGCACGTCGCCGACCCGACCTGCCAGCGCGAACCAGCGCCCGGCGGTCGATGTCGCCGCCGCAAGCCGGTCCCCGTCGGTCGCAACCGCGCCGACGGTGTCAGTGCCGCTGAAATGCGCACGGACCCAGTCGAGATGGTCGGCAGGGCCACCATCAGGCGGGTTCGCGCGCTCGTATCGCTGTCGCGTCTCTGCAGTCGTGAGGTCGCGATCGGTTTCGACGCCGGAGCCCGCCGCGAACGCCACGGCCTCGTCGCCAGCAAGAAGGACGTGTGGCGTCTCAGCTGCCACAGTACGGGCCACGTCCGCAGCGTGTACAACGCCAGACATTGCACACGCTGCCCCGGTCTGGCCGTCGTGGGTCATCATTCCGGCGTCAGTCCGGACTTCACCGTCACTCTGGACGGCTCCACCGACGCCGGCGTTGAACGCCGGGTCGGATTCGAGGGGCCGAAGCGCGGCCAGAACCGCCTCCATCGGGCGCTCCGCCTTCGCTGCCTGTTCAGCGGCGTCTGTGAGAGTTGCCTGCCGAGTAGCCGGTGACGCCGGTGGACTGCCCGCGCCGCCGTGAACGATGACGTGCATACAGCCCCGTTGACACACGAAAGGCATATCACCTCCGGCAGTTGCGGTTAGTGACGTGCCCGCGAACGGTCGTTGTCCTTTCTTTACGCACTGTGTTACCACGTCTGAGGCAAAGCGGCACGCCTTTAGGGGCGACTGTCAATTGGCGGAATATGGGCTACGATTACGACAAAGTGGAGGTTCCTGACGAGGGACAGCAGATTCAGGTCACGGAGGACGACGAACTCGACGTTCCGGAGAACCCGATCATCCCAATCATCCACGGGGACGGTATCGGGACGGACGTCGGTCCGGCCGCACAGAAGGTGCTCGAAGCCGCCGCGAACGCCACCGGTCGTGACATCTCCTGGATGCGCGTCTACGCCGGCCAGTCCGCCCGGGACAAGTACGACGAGAACCTCCCTGATGACACCGTCGAGGCCATCAAAGAGTTCAACGTCGCTATCAAGGGCCCGCTGACAACACCAGTCGGCGCTGGCTTCCGCTCGCTGAACGTCGCGCTCCGCAAGACGCTCGACCTCTACGCGAACGTCCGCCCGACCTACCACATCGACGGCGTCCCATCACCGGTCAAAGACCCCGAGGAGATGGACATGGTCACCTTCCGGGAGAACACCGAAGACGTCTATGCTGGCATCGAGTGGGAGGCCGGCACCGACGAAGTCGAGGAGGTCAAGGAGTTCGTCGAAGAGGAGATGGACTTCGACGAGACCATCCACGACGGCCCGGTCGGCATCGGCGTCAAGCCGATTACCGAGTTCGGGACCAAGCGCCTCGTCCGCGAGGCAATCGACTACGCCCTCGAAGAGGACCGGGACAGCGTCACGCTGGTCCACAAGGGCAACATCATGAAGTTCACCGAGGGAGCCTTCCGTGACTGGGGCTACGAGGTCGCCGAAGAGGAGTACGGCGAGAACGTCATCACCGAGGACGAGCTGTGGGACGAGTACGACGGCGAACAGCCCGAGGGCTCGCTGGTCGTCAACGACCGCATCGCCGACAACATGCTCCAGCAGCTCCTGACCCGTACCGACGAGTACGACGTCATCGCGACGATGAACCTGAACGGGGACTACATGTCCGACGCCGCCGGCGCACAGATCGGCGGCCTCGGCATCGCCCCCGGTGCGAACTTCGGCTCGGCCCGCTGTCTCGCAGAGCCGGTCCACGGCTCCGCGCCGAAGTACGCCGGCGAGGACAAGGTCAACCCGACCGCGATGATTCTCTCCGGCCGCCTCATGCTCGAATACATGGGCTGGAAGGACGCCGGCCAGCTCGTTCGTGACGCCGTCGAGGAGACCATCTCCTCCGGTGACGTCACCTATGACCTCGAACGACAGATCGAGGGCGGCAACAAGCTCGCCACCAGCGAGTTCGCCGACAAGGTCGTCGAAAATATAGAGAAGCTCTCGTAGAGAGCTTCTGGACTCTGGCGGCGAAGCCGCCAGAACATCGAGAAACTCGCGTAAGCGAGTCGCGCTGGCTACAACACGCTTCATTTTTATTCCGGTACAGCCTGAGAGTGACGGCACAGGCGAGTCCTATCGGGAGAACAGAGCTATCGCTCGGGGGTTGCGTTTCTTGTGGAGCACAGTCGGTCCGAGAAGCGTTACTCGGTCAGCGGCAGGACCACACCGAACACGAGCGGCGAGAGGAGCCCGACGAGGATACCGAGCAGTTCCATGTCGACCAACAGCGTGTCGCCCCAAGCTGGAAGGGTCCCGAACACGGCGCTTCCGGCGATCTCCCCCGCAATGCCGAGGAGGAACAGCCCTGCCCCGAGCATGAACCCGCGCTTTGCGAGGGTCGCGTAGTCCGCGTTCCAGTTTTGGCTCATACAGGTCCGTTCTTGTGGACCTACTAAGCTCTCTCGGATCGAAAGAGCTACAAGCGGTTTGCAGTGATATCTGGGCACACATGGCCACAGAATCGATTCCGGAACTACTGGAACTCCTACTTTCGACGGTTCTCGCAGTCGGGCTAACCGTCGGCGGGGCACTCACCGAACAGGCCGCCCTCGCCGACCTGTCCGGCGGCATCTCCGCGTTCGCTGCTTGGGAGGTGTACATGGGGCTGGTCCTTCTGTACGCCGGCTATCTGCTCACCTCACGCCGAGTCCTGCCGGCATTCGGTAGCGCCTGAGTCTGGTCTGTGCGGGCGATCGGTTATTCCCGAAGCGACCGCTTGGTCGTATTTGTGACCCACTCCGGCTGTGCTACTGTCGTCGACCCCACATGCTGTAGCCGCATCTCTTGCGTGACACGGACCTGCTGGTCGCTACGTTCAGCGTCGAAAACCAGCCGGAACGCCGAAACGGTGCCGTCGTGATTGACGCGAAGCCGGACGGAGACGTTGTGAGGGTCACTCACGAACAGCGGCGTGCGGAGTCTGTCGGGGTTGGTGAAACGGGTCCCGACGAGGGCGACGCCGCCGTCACTCCGGTCGGCAACGGAAAGCGCAACGGCTTCCGCGACGCCGCGTATCGTCCGGCGCTCCGAGAGGTCCGAGACCGGGCCGTCGTCGCGGACTGGCCACGCGACCTGATTCCGCCGGTTCGCTCGATTGTCGTACCGGGCCGCGACGATGGAGCCGTTGGTCCAGTAGTCGATGCGGGTGGTGAACGTGTTCAGTTCCGTCCCGTTCTGCCGGAACCGCCCTGCGTACGTCGTCTTGTTCACCGCGACGTAGCGTGTGTGGTTCGTTCGCCGGAGCACCGTTCCGTTGCTGTCGGTGACTCGCTGGCGAGTGACCAGCGTGTAGTTCGTCGTCGCAAGTGTCCGCGCGTGGGCGCTGGCCAGCGTTGACGGAACTACTGCGTCGTCACTCACGCCCGGCGGATAGCCGACCCCGTCGGTCGGCACCGCTACCGGCGTGACCGTCTCGGGGCTGTCCGACTGGACGAACCCCGAACACCCGGCGAGTACGAGCGCGAGCGTCACGATGGTAGCCACTGCCCGCGTCATTAGCAAACATACGGACGCAGGACTCAAACAGTTGTGGTTAGTCCTGCCAGTCCGGGTTCGGTCTGGGCGGGCTGAACACGTCGATGCCGCGGACGGGCTCCTCGCCGTCGTTGCGCGCCTCGTGTGGTTCCTCGCTCGGGACCACGTAGGAGTCTCCGGGGCCGATGACGTACTCTTCGCCGTTGACGTGGAAAGTGAAGGTCCCTTTCACGACGTAGCCGACCTGCTCGTGGCGGTGGCTGTGTTCCGGGACGGCCGCGCCGGGTTCGATATGGAACTGCTGGACACTCATCTGCTCTCCGACGGCCAGCTGTGTCAGATGCACGCCGTCGACTGCTTCGACTGTCTCACAGGCCGCCTGTGGCACTTCTTCCATGCTCGGCTATGTCAGGTCCACCGCACCTAAGCCTTCGTCCCCCGGCATCGGACGTCGGTGGATTCAGTACCGTCCGGCCCCGATCGGGGGGTATGTACGCGGTCGTCGGGTGTAGCAATTGTAGCGCGCTGTGGGTCACCGAGGGGCGGCCGGAGACGACGCAGTGCCCGCGGTGTGGCACGCGCCGGAAACACCAGAAGCGGCGGAAGTTCGTCGAAACGGACGACGAGGCCCACGCTCGCGAGATCCGGGCGTCGATGCTGGCGAACCGGCAGGGAGAGGGCGACGCCTTCGCGGAACTGGACTCCTACGCCGAGATGGAGCGACAGGTCGGCGACGCGGGCGTGGACGACGAGACGTATCTCGAAGATTCGGGAGTCGACACTGACGCCGTGTCGGCGGCCGCCGAGCGCGTCGAACAGGGGGCGGCCAGCGGGTCGAGCCGCAAGGAGACTGTCCTGAGCGCGTTGCGGAACCTTGACCAGCCCACCGAAGGCGATGTGGTGGCTTACGCCGAGGAGCGTGGCGTCCCGGCGTCGTACACCCGGAAAGCGCTGCAGAAACTGGTTCGGGCGGGCGAGGTATCGGAGAGCCGGGGGAAGTACCGGCTGCTATGACCGCGACGTTAGATCTGGAGCCCGGCCCGGTCGCAGTCGGGATTCTTGTCGGTCTCTCGGGACTGCTGTTTCTGCTCACCCCGGTCGTTGAGCCAGTTGCCGTGGGTTCACTACAGGTGAGCACGGTCGCGCTCTCGGCGGTCGTCTTGACGCTCGGGTTCGCGCTGGGGACGGTCGTGTTCGCCCACCGAGGCCAGCGACTGTTCGCAATCGCCCACGGTATCTTTGCCGTGGCGTGGGCGTTGCTTGTACTGGGTCCCCTACTCGGACAGGAAGCGCTCCTGCTCGCCGGCGTCGTCGTCCTCGTTGCGGGTGCCGGCTTTCTGGTGAGTCAAAGCCGGCAGTAAGAGCGCACTGACCCGAAAGCGGCACTACCGCCCGAGGTCGGCGTGCGCCGAGGAGAGGTGGCGCGAGGACAGCGCAGCAAGTAAGGAGAGTTCGCCGGCCAGCGCGCCGGCAGCGATGACTTCCGCGAGCGCGTCTGCGTTGCTCCCGGCGGGGTCGCCGCCGCCGGCGTAGCCAAGCACGTCCAGCGCCTCGGACTGGGTCGGCAGGCCCGTCCCGCCGCCGACGGTCCCGACCTCCAGCGACGCGATGGTAACGGAGGCGTACAGCCCGTCCTCGCGGGCGTCGACAGTGGTGATGGCGTTGCTCCCCTCGACGACCTGTGCGATATCCTGCCCGAGCGCGAGGAACGCGGCGGCGACGACGTTGGCGGCGTGGGCGTTGAACCCCAGCGCGCCGGCCTTCGCCGAGCCAACGAGGTTCTTGCGGGTGTTGGCCTCGACGATAGCGTCGGAGGTCGTATCGAGCCGGTCCTCGACCTGCTCGTGGGGAATGAGCACGTCCGCAGCGACGGTCCGACCGCGCCCCTCGACAGCGTTGATAGCGGCGGGCTTCTTATCGGAGCAGAGATTGCCCGACAGCGCGACGAGGTCAGCCGGCGTTTCGGACTCGACGACCTCGCAGGCCGCCTCCGTCGCGATGGTTGCCATGTTCATCCCCATCGCGTCTTTGGTGTCGTAGGAGAACCGCAGGAAGACGCTGTCGCCGACGACGTACGGTGTCACGTCCTGTAGCTCGCCGTGGCTCGTGGTCGACTCGGCGGCGTCAGCCAGAGCGTCGACGTGTTCGCGGACCCAAGCTGACACTTCGCCGGCCTCGGCCACGTCTTCGACGCGGAACACCGGCGCGCGGGTCATCCCGGACTTGAGGACGCGAGCGGTCGCGCCGCCAGCGTTTCGAATCGTGGAGACGCCGCGGTTGACGGAGGCCAGCAGCGCGCCCTCGCTGGTCGCCAGCGGGAGGTGGTGGTCGCCCTTGGCGGCCCCGCCGTCGACCGGGAGGGGGCCGACCACGCCCATCGGGACCTGCGCCGCGCCGACCATGTTCTCGATGTTGCTCTCGGCGTCGGCAGCGTCGAAGGTGTAGTCGCCGACCGCCGAGAGGTCCGCGCCGGTCTCCTCGGCCAGCAGGTGTCTACGGGCCGCTGCCGCGGTGTCGGGATCGGCGTGGTCTTCCAGTTCGTAGAGCCGCAACTCACCGTCACGAACGCGCTCTGCGAGCGCCGTAGCCTCGGAGTCGGTCATACTGACCGGTGTGGCTTCGGGGCTCCTAACAGTTGCTCTTGGCGGGCCAAGCGTTTTGCAGTCGCCGCGCCCGGAGTCTGTATGGTCGACCGCGTATTCACGAACTGTGAGGTGCGACCGCTGTCCGGCGACGAGCCGGCGTCCGCGGTTGCAGTAGCGGACGGCACGGTTACCGCCGTCGGCGACCCGAACGAACTCTCGACGGCGGGTGCCGAGACCGTCGACTGCCGCGGCGGCGTCTTGCTGCCCGGTTTCGTCGACGCCCACACGCATCTGGACATCGTCGGCCGGCGTGCAGTCGAGGCGGACCTCGCCGGGGCAGACGGCCCGGCCGACTGCATCGACCGGCTGCTGGCGGCTGACGGCGGCGAGGGTTGGATTCTGGGCTTTGGCTACGACGAGAGCGACTGGAATGGCGACCTGTTGCAAGCGGCGACGCTTGACCAAGTAAGTACCAAGCGCCCCGTTGCGGCCGCGCGAGAAGACATCCACACGGTATCGGTGAACCACGCCGCGCTGGACGTACTGGACCTACCCGACGACGGCGTCCGGACCGAGGACGGAGCCCCGACAGGCGTACTCGTCGAGGAAGCCGCCGAGGCCGTCTTCGACGCTATCGCGCCCGACTACACACAGACCCGGGAGTATCTGCTGGCCGCGCAGGAAGTGGCGCTCTCGGAGGGAATTACCGCCGTCCACGACATGGTGCGGCAGTCACACGCCCCGCGAGTGTACCGCGACCTAGACGCCGAGGACGCACTCTCGCTGCGGGTGCGGCTCAACTACTGGGTCGATCACCTTGATTCGGTCAGGGAACTCGGTCTGGTGACGAACCACGGGAGCGACCGGGTCCGGACGGGCGCGATCAAGACGTACATCGACGGGTCGCTCGGGGCCGGAACCGCGCGGCTCCGGGACCCCTACGCCGACAGCGATAGCGTCGGCGAGTGGCGGACGGCTCCGGATGCTCTCCGGAGACTCGTGTCAGAAGTCGACGACGCGGGCCTCCAGTTCGCCGCCCACGCCATCGGCGACGCGGCCATCGAGGCACTGCTTTCGGCCGTCGAGTCGGTCGACGCCGAGAGCGAGCGCCACCGCGTCGAACACGCCGAGGTCCTGACCGGTGACCTGGTGGAGCGGCTGGCTGCATCGCCGCTGGTCGTGTCATCCCAGCCGAACTTCCATCGGTGGGCAGCGCCCGGTGGCCTGTACGACGAGCGACTCGGCGAGCGCCGCGCGCAGACGAACCAGTTCCGCGACCTCGTTGATGCCGGCGCACAACTGGCCTTCGGGAGCGACTGTATGCCGCTCTCACCGCTGTATGGCGTCCAGCAGGCCGTGACCGCGCCGGAACCGAACCAGCGGCTGACGGTCGACGAGGCACTGCGGGCGTACACCAGCGGTGCCGCGTACGCGGGCTTCGACGAGGACCGGATGGGCACGATTACGCCGGGCTCGGTCGCGGACTTCGCCGTGCTGACGGCCCCCCCGTGGGCGGTGCCTGGCGGCGAAATTTCGGATATCGCAGTTACGTTGACTGTCAGCGACGGTGACGTAGTGTTTGACGCCAGCGACTGACTCGAACAGACAGCGATGTCGAATCAACCTTTTTCGTCACTCAATAACATACAACATGATTCGGCAATGCGGAATATAGAACCGGATTGGTCGCCAAATCCGGATATAAAAAATTGATGGACTACCAATACCGGAAACGGAATTATAGTTGCCACCAATTTTGCTAACAGAACTTAGTTGGCCACCAATACTGTAAATACAATTCTTTCCACCACCAACTTGCTTCTTTGAAGATAAAATGTTTTCACGAAGTAGTTCCGAAGTGTGAGTACCCACAGGTGGATACATCGTGCCCGAAATGGAAACCGCCGCGTTCGAGACAGATCTCAGCCTCTTCAAGTACGACAACCTCGAGCAACTCCCGTCAACGTATCGGGATCTCGAGGCAGACGAGCGGACCGAGCGCATCGAGAACGCGCTCGATACCCTCGGCGACGACGTGGTCATCCTCGGCCATAACTACCAGCGCCGGGAGATAGTCGAACACGCCGACTTCATCGGCGACTCCTACCAGCTCTCGAAGGAGGCCGCCGAGTCCGACGCCGACTACGTGATTTTCGGCGGCGTGACGTTCATGGCCGAATCCGCGGACATCATTACGGACGACGACCAGACCGTGATTCTCCCGTCGATGGAGGCCTCCTGCCCGATGGCCGGCATGGCCGAGGCGCTGCAGGTCGATGCCGCGTGGGCGGAGCTGACCGCGGCCCTGGACGACGACGAAGAGATAATCCCTATCACGTACATGAACAGCTACGCCGACCTGAAGGCCTTCTGTGCCGAGCAGGGCGGGCTGGTCTGTACCTCATCGAACGCGCACAAGGCCTTCGAGTACGCCTTCGAGAAGGGCGACAAAGTCCTGTTCCTGCCCGACAAGCACCTCGGCGAGAACACAGCTCACCGACTCGGCATGGCCGACGAGACTGTCGAGTGGGACCCATGGGACGTCGAAGGGACCGACGCCGCCGACGCCGTCGAGAACGACGTCATCCTCTGGGAGGGGTACTGCCAGGTCCACGAGCGGTTCCGCGAGCACCACATCGAGTCCGTCCGCGAGGACTACCCCGACGCGAACGTCATCGTCCACCCCGAGTGCCGCCGCGAGGTCGTTGAGGCCGCCGACGTGGCCGGCTCCACGTCGACCATCTGTGAGTCTGTCGCCGAGGCCGACGCCGGCGAGACGTGGGCCATCGGCACCGAGATACACCTCACGCACCACCTCCAGCGGTGGCACCCTGAGGTGAACGTCGTGCCGCTGTGTGGCGATGCCTGTATGGACTGCAACGCGATGCGGCAGATCGACCCGAACTACCTCGCGTGGGTGCTGGAGGAACTGGTCGACGGCCGCGAGCGAAACGTCATCGAGGTCGCGCCCGAGGAGAAGGAACTGGCACAGGTCGCGATGGACCGGATGCTGGAGATCTAACCATGACGGACGACCCGATTACGACGGACGTGCTGGTCATCGGTTCCGGTATCGCCGGGCTGGCGGCGGCGCTCGCCGCGGCCCGCGAAGGCGACGACGTGACGCTCGCCACGAAGGCCACCCGCCCCGAAGGGTCCTCATCCTGGTGGGCACAGGGCGGCATTGCCATTTCCCGGGATACACCCGAGGAGTTCAAAGAAGACATCATGGCCGCTTCGGACGGCACTGCCGACCCCGACGCCGTCGACGTGCTAGTCGAGAACGCCAACGAAGCTGTCGAGGACGTGCTGCTGGAGACGCTGGACGTTGAATTTGACAGCGTCGAGCCACGCTCGACGGGAGCGGACGAGCGGGCGTCGGAGACGCCCGTGAGTCAGGATGGGTTCGACTTCACCCGCGAGGCCGCCCACAGCGAGGACCGCATCCTCCACGTGGACGCCTCAACGGGCAAGCACATTCACGTCCCGTTTCTGAACTACGTCGACGACCACGACCGCGTGGAGATTCTGGACGACACCGCCGCGCTGGAACTCATCCGCCACGAGGGCCGCGTTCACGGCGCGATGCTCGAATCCGACGGCGAGGTCGACCCCTACTTCGCCGGCAGCGTCGTCCTGGCGACCGGCGGTATCGGCGACCTCTACCCGCGGACGACGAATCCCGATAACACCACCGGGGACGGCATCGGCATGGCCGCACTCGCCGGGGCCGAGGTCGAGGACATGGAATACGTGCAGTTCCATCCGACCGCATGCGTACAGGAAGGCGGCGAGCGTGACGGCGACGTGGCCTTCCTCGTCAGCGAGGCCGTCCGCGGTGAGGGCGGCCTGCTCCGCAACGGCGACGGGGAGCGGTTCATGCCAGACTACCACGCCGACGCCGAACTCGCGCCCCGCGACGTGGTGGCCCGGGCAGTCAAAACAGAGCGAGAGGTCACCGGCGAGGTCACGCTGGACGTCTCGCCACTCGATTTCGCAGAGGAGTTCCCCGACCTCGCACAGCGCTGTGAGGACCACGGCGTCGACTGGACCGAGGGAATCCCGGTCGCCCCTGCCGAGCACTTCCTCTGTGGCGGCATCTCCGTCGACGACCGCGGCCGGACGACGCTTGACCGACTCTACGCCGTCGGCGAGTGCTCCCGGACCGGCGTCCACGGCGCGAACCGACTCGCCAGTACGTCCCTCCTTGAGGGACTCGTCTGGGGTCTGCGCGCCGGCGAAGACGCGGCCGGGGCCGAACCGGAGCCCATCGAAGCGCCGGAACTACTGGAACGCGACCCGGACCTGCCCAAGCGGTTCGCCAGCGACAAGTTCCAGCGGCTGACCCGGGTGATGGACGACTATGTCGGCGTCGTGCGCGACCCCGCGGACCTCCAGCGCGCGATGGCCGTCCTCCGCCGGCTCAAGGGCGAAGTGGATGCGTACGTCCGCACGCGTACCAGCCGCTCGCTGTACGAACTCCGCCACGCCAGCGTCACCGCCCTGTTGATCGCGCGCCACGCCGCCGAAAACGAAGAGAGCGTCGGCACGCACAATCTCGTGGACGCGAGCGAGGACCCGCCGGAGTCCACAGCCGACTGATGCTCGCAGACAGCGACATCGAGCGATGGCTCCGGGAAGACGTGGGCCACCACGACGTGACCAACGACGTGCCCGGCACGACTGAGGGACGACTGGTAGCCAAGGAGTCCGGCGTGGTTGCGGGTCTCGACGCTGCCACTGCAGTGTTCGAGTATCTAGACTGTGCGGTTGAGACAGCGGTCGACTCCGGGGCTGCCGTCGACGCCGGAGACGTGGTGCTTCGCGTCGACGGCCCCGCGCAGTCGGTGCTGCGCGGCGAACGCGTCGCGGTGAACGTCACCGGCCACGCCTCGGGCGTGGCAACGAAGACCCGGGCCGCCGTCGATGCGGCGGCATCGGCTGCGACGAATTCCACGCCCCGCATCGCCGGCACGCGAAAAACGACCCCCGGACTGCGCGGCGTCGAGAAGCGAGCGGTAGCGGCCGGCGGCGGCGACACCCACCGGCTTGACCTCTCACACATGGTGATGGTCAAGGACAACCACATTGCCGAGCTGGGACTTGTCGAGGCCGTCGAACACTTCCGCGAGCGGGTCTCCTTCGCCACGAAACTCGACGTAGAGGTCGAAGCTCCGGCAGATGCACCGCGAGCCGCGGAAGCCGGCGCAGACATCGTCTTGCTGGACAATATGGCCCCCGCCGAGACCGAGCGCGCGGTCACCCTCGTGACGGCAGCCGACGCCGATGCACTCACGGAGGCCAGCGGCGGTATCACAGTCGAGGACGTGCCGGCGTACGCCGAAACGGGTGTGGACATCATCTCGATGGGGGCGCTGACCCACTCCGCGCCAACGCTCGATTTCTCGTTCCGAACGGGCTGAAGCGATCAGTCCGGCCGACTCGACGAGGATTCGGTTCTGAGTTCGTGCGGGAGTTCGAGTTGCTTGATACCGGCTCGGTCGTCGATTCGGAACCGGTACAGCGCCGTCGCCTCCGTCTCGGCCGCGCGTTCGAACACGTCTGGCTTCCAGGAGGTGTCAATCTGTTCTTCGATTGCTCTGCGTTCGTCGTCGGGGATGCGCTCGATGGAACCCGTCAGCAGGACGCTGCGCCAGTTGAACGTCGTCTCGATGTCGTAGACGAGAAACCGGGCAATAGCAGCGTCGTCGCTCGCCGTCACTTTCCGGCTGTCGGTACCGAGGACGTAGACGAAGTAGAGCGCGGCGTCGCCGTCGTACCAGAAGCTGAGCGGGCGCAGTAGCGGCGCGGAGTCGGTCGGGACACCGAGCACGCCGACGCTTTTCCGTTCGAGGGTCGTTTCGATGTCCTCGCTGTCCATCTGGAGCATCCCGAAATCTTCCAGTTCGGCAACTGTCATGTCTCCGATTGTCGGCAGGTGATGATAAATCCACAGGGCAGTGGCGCAAACTGTCGATACCGGGGCGTCGCGTCCGGCCACCCGGTGCTTTTGTGTGGTCACGACGCATCCCTACCCATGCCAGACGCAGTCCGTCGGTGTCCCGAGGACGGCTTCTTCGAGGGCGACACGTGCCCGGTCTGTGACAGAGGAGGCAGCCATGTTCTCGACGGTGGACGGCGACGACAGCTCTCGAAGTTCGTCTCGGGCGCGCTCAGGCATTTCCCCGAGGATGCAGGCATCGAAGTAGACGAAGCGGGGTGGACGACGTTCGATTCCCTCCGCGTCGCAGTCGAGCAGAAGTACGACTGGGCCGATGGTGAGGCACTGGCCGGCGTTCTCGCCACGGACCCGAAAGGGCGATTCGAGCGGACGGGAACCAGTGACGAGTCGAGCGCGGCAGCCGCTGGCGGCCGGGTCCGGGCGGCGTACGGGCACTCCGTCGGCGTAACTCTCGACGCGACCGACGACCCCGTACCGGCGACGCTGTACCACGGAACCGCCCCGCAGAACGCCGATTCGATACGCGAAGCCGGGCTCAAGCCGATGGGCCGCCAGCGAGTCCACCTCTCCGAATCCGCCGCAACAGCCCGCGAGGTGGGGCGTCGCCACGCCGCCGACCCTGTCGTGTTCGTCGTCGACGCCGCGGCGATGCAGGCCGACGACCGGCGGATTGTCAAGCGCGGGACCGAGACGTACACGACTGCCCGCGTGCCACCGCAGTATCTCTCACTGGTCGAAAACTAGCGTGATTGCGCCGCCCGCTACTCGACCAGCGGCGTCCCGGTCATCGCGTCCGGCTGGTCGATACCCATGAGCATGAGCATCGTCGGCGCGAGGTCGGCCAACGTCCCGCCGTCGCGTGCAGTCCGTCCGCCAGCGGTCCCGTCGGGAGACAGATAGATGAAGGGGACGGGGTTGGTCGTGTGGGCCGTGTGCGGGTCGTCTTCGGTCCCCATGTCGTCGGCGTTCCCGTGGTCGGCACAGACCAGCACGTGCCCGCCGGCGGTCTGAATCGCCTCGACGAGGCGGCCCAGTTGCTCGTCGACGGCCTCAACGGCGGTCACCGCCGCGTCAAAGTCGCCGGTGTGGCCGACCATATCGGGGTTGGCGAAGTTCAGGACCATCGCGTCGGGGTCCTCGGTCTCGATGAATTCAATGGCGGTGTCGGCCAGTTCCGGCGCGCTCATCTCGGGCTGGAGGTCGTAGGTCGCCACGTCGGGACTGTCGACAATTTCGCGGCTCTCGCCGTCGAACGCGACCTCGCGGCCGCCGTTGAGGAAGTACGTGACATGGGGGTACTTCTCCGTCTCGGCCAGCCGAATCTGCGTCTTTCCGGCTGCAGAAAGCACCTCGCCGAGCACGTCCTCGGGCTGGTTCGGCGGGAAGGCGACCGGCAGGTCGAACGTCTCGTCGTACTGCGTCATCGTCACCACCCGGGTGTCCGGCGGCTCGGTGTCGGCCCCCCAGGCGTCCGGGCGGATATCGCCGAGCATTCGGGTGAGCTGCCGGGCGCGGTCCGACCGGAAATTGAAGAAGACGACCGCGTCGCCGTCTTCGAGGCCAGCGTGGTCGCCGACGGTCGTCGGCTCAATGAACTCGTCAGTGGTGTCGCGGGCGTACGACTCGGTGGCCGCCGTGACGGCGTCGTCGGCGTGGTGGTCGCCCTCTCGATGGACGATGGCGTCGTAGGCCCGGCGGGTCCGCTCCCAGTTCTGGTCGCGGTCCATCGCGTAGTACCGACCGCAGACAGTGGCCACGTGGCCCGTCCCGTGTGCCTCGGCGTGGGCTTCGAGGTCGGCAAGGTAGCCCTCACCGCCGGTCGGCGAGGTGTCACGACCGTCGGTGAAGGCGTGCGAGACGGCGTCGGTCCCGCGCTCGCCGGCGAGTTCGATGAGCGCGTGGAGGTGGTCCTGATACGAGTGGACGCCGCCGTCCGACACGAGGCCCATGAAGTGGACCCGGCCGCCGTGGTCCTCGGCGTACTCGAAGGCCGACAGCAGCGTCTGGTTCTCGAAGAAGGGCGGGTCCTGTGCGGCGTCGTCGGGCGGCGATTCGCCCCGGGAGCGCGCGATACTGTCGCTGACACGGGCGGAGTCCTGCTTGACGACGCGGCCGGCCCCGATGTTGAGGTGGCCGACCTCGGAGTTGCCCATCTGGCCCTCCGGGAGACCGACCCGGCGGCCGTGGGTTGCAAGCGTCGACGCTGCGCCTGCGTCTCGGTAGCGGTCGAAGTTCGGCGTGTCGGCGGCGGCGACGGCGTCCCGCACATCGTCGTCCGGGTTCAGCCCCCAGCCGTCCAGAATGATGAGTCCGACGTCCATACCCGGTGGGTCACGCGACCGGCGTAATACACTGTCGGTCAGCGCCGAACGTGACGGTCGATGATGCGAAATTCGGCAGTACTGGTGGTGCTATTCCCCTGCTATCGTTGCTGGTATCGGGAACCCTGAAATTAAGAGGGTGGCCCGCCTTCGGTCGGGCATGACTCGGAACATCCTCTCGGACGATCTGGCCGACGCAATCGTTACGACGGCCCGGACAGCGACAGGCGACTCGCTTCGCTCAGTGACGTATTTCACACGTGCGAACTTCGAGCAGCTCTATCTTCGGGACGACCTCGAACAGGACGCCGACCTCAACGACTTCGTCGGCCACGAGTGGCAGGGGTACAAGCAGACGAAAAACGCCTACCAGGAGTCCGAACTGGGCGACTACCGTTTCACCGTCCGTGCGTTCTCGAACGGCTACCTCCTGCGGGCGACGACCGAACGCCAGGGCGTGCTCATCACCACGGACGGCCTGACGATGCAGTCCTACGAGGAGATTGCCGAGGCCATCGAGCGCCTGCTTCGCGAGGAGTCGGGCAAGGAGTAACCACCGAATTGGCGAGTGACCAAAGGGTTATGTCCGTCCCGGCGAACCCACGGGCATGACGCTGGACCCGGTGCACGTCGACGGCATCGCCAAGCTCGCCGGGCAGGTGCGCGAGACCGTCGAGACGAGCGACCAGGAGGCGGCCGCCGAGGAGGTGTGGGACAGTTTCCTCGACCCGCTGTGGCAGGACGGAACGAAGATTCTGGAGCCACTGGACGAGCAGCGCCGCCGGAAGGTTCCCATCGAGGACATCGCGCTGGTGGACCCGCCGTTCCCGACCCAGCACGGCCTGGACTCGGGGACGATCAATCCGACGACGTTCAAGAACGGACTGGTACTGGACGTGGCACAGGCGGCGATGGGCAGTGTGCCCTCGGACATCGAACTCCACCGGGGCCGGACCATCATCATGGCCGTGCACTCGAACGACGCGACACTGGGGTTCGGCGGCGAGTGGCAGGGTGGGGACCGCGGTTACGCCAAGCGACGGGTCCTCGACGTGCCACAGGTCGACCGCTACGAACAGCGGGTCGTCCACGCCCTGGCGCTGTACCTCGCAGAGAGCCAGCACGCGCTGACAAACGCCGATGTGGTCGAGGACCTGTTCATCCTCGATGGCCCCATCTACCCGACCGGCGTGCTCCGATGGGCCGACCGCGACACTGAACTGGCCGACCTGCTCGCGGAGGACGACCGGCCGAAGACGGTGGTAAACAACTACGTCGACCTCGTCGAGCGGTTCGTCGAGCGGGACGTTCCGATGGTCGGGTTCATCAAAAACTCCTCGACGAAGGCCCTTACGCGGGCCCTCCGCCGAAAAACGAACGCCCCGTGGGTGAACGACACCGCTTTCTTCCGCCGGATACTGGAGCGCCGTGACGATGGGGGCGACCGGCAGACCGGCTGTCTCACTGCGACAAACTGGTTCCGCTCGCGGGGCGGCACCGACGGCATCATGGCCGCCGACGGCGACGCGCTGGGCATCGAGCGGTCGCTCGACCCCGAGGCCTACGAGGTGACGTTTTTCGTTCTCTACGACCCCCGGTCCGACCTCGTGTTCCGCGTCGAGGCCCCCTATGCCTTCACCAAGGACCCGGAGTGCCGGGCCAAGCTCACGCGGCAGATACTCCACGACGTGGCCCGAGAGCAGGGGCCGCCACTGGCTATCGGGAAGGCCGACGAGCTCGCCAAAATCGACCGGCAGGGCAGCGAGGAACTCACCCGCCGCATCGAGCGGACGTTCGAGACTGACCGCGAACGAGAGTACAACGATATCCGGTGGGGCGCCGTCGAAGAATCGTTCTGAAGTGGCTAGTCGCGGCGGGCCAAGACGATAGCGTAAAGCAAGACAAGGAGACCGACGAGTTCTGTGAGAGTGCCCGGAAGGGGAAACACCATTCGCGGGAGGACCTGCACGGCACTCAGGGTAACGAGGTACGAGACGAAGGTGAGGAGGCTGATTCCGATAGCCAGTGCGAGCATGGAGCGGGTCCGCCGTCGGCGGTAGCCAACGAGCGCCAATGCAGCGATGAGCAGTCCGACCCCGGTCTGTGCGAGGTGGAACGCGGTGTTCACGGTAACCCACGTGTCGGCGGAGAGGCCGGCAACCTCCATTAGAGCCCCTCCCAGAGGTCTACCAGCGCATCAGCGAACTCGTGTGTCTTTGACTCGACGGAGAGACTCACGTCGAAGGTCCCTTCGGTGAGGCGTACGGTGAGTTCGTCCATCTGTGCATCGTACACGTCGACGTGGTGCCCGTCATCCGCAATTTGCGTTCGAGCAGTGACGAGGCCGCAGTCCTCAAGCGCGCCGAGACGGCGATACACGGTCGAGAGTGACATGTCGCAATCGTTGCTGAGTTCAGTTGCAGTCATCGGTCTGTGACTCGTGGCTGCAAGGAGTGCGCGAGCGTATTCGTCATCGAGGAGGGCAAACACCTCAGTCGGGGACGGGTCCTCGGCCACGCGCAGTGGGTTCACCCGGCACCGTGGTATAACTCACCGGTCGTTCGCTGACTCAGAAAACGGACGGGGCTTCCGACAGGCCCGTGCAGCTATGCCGTCTCGGCCTGCTGGACAGTGACATCCACTGTCTCACCGGCGACGCCGAGTCGGGCGAACTGGGTTCGGACGTGTTCCTTGGCCGCGTCGATGGCCGCATCGCGCGTCTCGAAGCCGCGGGGCATCGGGGACTCGAAGGCGATTCGGATCTCGCGGTCGCCGATGGACTGGACCTGACCGCCGCTTTCGACCTCGTAGAAGGCGTCACAGACCCAGACGTAGGGGGTCCCCTCGTCCGGCGCGCCGTTGAACTCGGGCGGCTCCTCGCCCGGTTCGTACAGCGTCCCGGTCAGCGCCGTCCCGCCTGCCGTCCCCCGAATAAGCAACATACTCACATGTAGGGACCCCAGCGGCAAAAGATTCTCCCCCGGCTCAGGGTCGGCAGTCGACCACGACGGGCAAGTGGTCGGAGCCGTAGTGGTCGTCGTCGCGGTCGGCGATGACCGCCCTGGTGTCGACGGCCACGTCCTCGGTAACGAACACGTGGTCGATGCCCATCTCGGGGAGCAGGTCGTGGAAATCGGTCCGGCTGGTCGTCGGCCCGTGGGTGACGGTCGCTGTGTCGCGGGCGTCAACGAGATTTCGGCCGTCGGGGAGTTCGTGGCCCGTAGCGCGCTCGTAGGCCGGCTCGCCGACCACGCAGTTGAAGTCACCCATCAACACCGCGGGCGCGTCCCGAGCGACGGAGTCGAGATGGTCGAGCGCCAGTTCGATTCCCTCGGTCCGCGCGGCGGTCCCCTGATGGTCCAGATGCGTATTCAGGCACAGCAAGTCCTCACCGGTGTCGCGGTCGCGGAGACGCGCCCAGGTTGCTACGCGGGGATAGGCGGCGTCCCAACCGACGCTACTCGGCTTGGCCGGCTGTTCGGAGAGCCAGAACGTGTTCGTGGCCGCGCAGTCGAAGCGGTCGGTCCGGTAGCCGATAGCCGTGTGCTCCCCGCCGGCGTCGACGGGGTCACGCGGATCACCGACCCACTCGTAGCCGTCCAGCAACACCTCTAGCTCCCGAAGCTGGTGGGCCATCGCCTCCTGCAGCCCGATAATAGCGGGGTTGTGATACTGAATTATCCCCGCGACCAGCCGCCGCCTGTGGGGCCACCCGTCTACCCCATCTCCGGCGGTGTCGTACCGCACATTGAAAGACATCACCCGCGTCGGATTCATATGCGTTCGTTGACAGCCACCGGGGTAAGGTTTCACATTCATACCGCTGGGGAAAGGTGTTAATCCCCGGCTACCCTGAACTGGAGTATGTCCGACCTCGGGGATTTCACTGATTTCGACGGCGACGACGCGGCGGCCGACGACGAGGCCGCACAGTCGTCAGAGACGACCGACGACGGTGACCGGGCTGTCGACGCGACAGAGGGCACCGACCCGACAGCACCAGCTGCGGATGCCGACTTTGAAGAGATGGACGTGACACCGGCGGGAACAGACACCGGCCTCGGTGTCCTCTCGGCAGCGAGCGGCCTCCGAATCAGCGAGGAAGCAGAGGAAACGGTCCTGCGGGCGTATGTCACCGCGCGGAACCGCTCGCGCCTGCGCATCGGAATGTATCTGCTGGTCCCGTACCCCGACGGCGAGCGGCTGTTCTGTCGCATCAAGGCCCTGGAGTACGCACAGGAGTTTCACGCCGACGACGCGACCGAAATCCACGCCCGGCGGGCGATGCGCGAGCGGGGCATCGACGAGCGGGACTTCAAGTTCATCGCGGAACTGGAGCCGGTCGCGGTGCTGTACAGCGACGGCGCGACGTCGGAGACGTCGCAAGCAGCCGGCGGTGCCGGCGACAGCGGCGACCTCAAGCGGCGGATGACAGACCGGGTGCCAAAACCCGAAACCGTCGTCCGGGAGGCCACCGACAAATCCGAGATCAAAACCGGTCTGAAGATTCCCGAGGACGGTGTCTTTCTGGGCCATCTCGCCGTCGGCGGCGAAAAGGTCCGCACCGCCGCGGAGCCGCCGACCATCGACTACCGGCTGAAAGACGACTACGACGCCGGTGACCCGCTCGTGTTCCGGCACACCCTCGTTGCCGGCGGGACGGGGTCCGGGAAGACTCACAGTTCCAAGAACGTCCTCCGGCAGTACCTCGGGCGGACTTACGAGATGGGCGACGGCCGGACGCCCGAACTCGCCGTCGTCCAGTTCGACCCCCAGGACGAGTACGCCCAGATGCACGACGACAACCCCGCGATGACCGACGAATTCGAGCGCCGCTGTGAACGGGAGGGCGTCGCCTACGGCGGCCACGACGACACCATCGCGTTCGTCCCGAAGGTCGCGGGGGCCGACTACAACGCCAGCCACCACCGCGCCGAACAGGTGGAGTTCACCATCCCGTTCTCGCTCGTCCACGACAACCCCTGGCTCATCGCCGGCTCCAGCCTGAACGACAACCAGTACGGCGCACTGGTAAACACGCTGCTCCCGCGGTTCGAGCGCCAGTACGGCGAGAGCGGGACCTACAGCGACTTCCGGACCTTCCTCGGAGACCCCGCGCTCAAGGAAGAACTGGACGAGGCGGGTGACGTCCACGAGGCTACGTTCGACGCCGTCAAGCGCCGCGTCCAGGGCTTCAGCGCAGTCTTCGACCAGGACGCCCGCCCCATCACCGACCAGATTTCCCAGTTCGTCCGCGACGGCGGCCTGACGGTCATCCCGACGTACCACATCACCGATTCCCGGACTGCATCGACCATCGTGCTGGCCGTCTCCAGCCTGCTCATCGACCAGAAACTCTCGAACGACCCCGACTACGACCGTATCAAGGAGACGCCGCTCGTGCTGGGGATGGACGAGGCCCACAACTTCCTCACCGACGCCGACAGCGTCCAGGGCCGCAAGGTCATCGGGAAGTTCACCGAGGCCGCCAAACAGGGCCGGAAGGAGCGTCTCGGCCTGTATCTCATCACGCAGGACCCGCAGGACATCGCCGACCCGGTGTTCAAGCAGATCAACACGACGATGGTGCTCAATCTCGGCGACGAAGACGCCATTTCCGCGGTGAACATCCCCAGCAATCTGGAATCGAAGGTCCCCTACATGGAGAAAGGCCAGCGGGTCGTCTACTCGCCCGACAACTCCGAGCCGGTGGAACTCATCGGCCTGTCGACCTGTGTGACTCGCCACGGGCGGGACTGAGAGACCCCAGACCAACGCGCCGATTGCAGGGGGCCGAAGATTCAAATCGGCCCCAGCGGAAGTGGTCGTATGGCGAAGCGAATCCTCGTTCCGGTCGATAGCTCAGATCAAGCATCAGTTGCCTGTGAGTTCGCAGCCGAGGAACACCCGGACGCGACCATCGTTCTCTTACACGTCATTAATCCCGCAGAGGCCGGCTACAGCGCGGAGGCATCGATCCCCTCCTTCTCCGAGGAGTGGTACGAAAAACAGAAAGCCACAGCAGAGAGCCTGCTCGACGAGCTTGAATCGGAAGTGACCGAGGCCGGTGTCGACTCTGTCGAACACGTCATCGAGGTCGGACGACCGACGAAGGTCATCGTGGAGTACGCGGACGACCACGACATCAACCAGATTATCATGGGGAGTCACGGCCGCTCGGGGATGTCCCGCATCCTGCTGGGCAGCGTTGCCGAAATCGTCGTCAGACGGGCATCTGTGCCTGTAACCGTCGTCAGATAGCGCTACGAGTGTCGGACGATATGGACGTCGTACTGCGGGTCTTCGGACACCGGTGAGCCGACACTACAGACCGGCGTCGACACCCGTCCAGCGTTCTCACTGCCGATGAACACGATGGAGGCCCCCTCCTCGTGAGCGACTTCTCTGATCGTCCGAGTGATATCCGTCGTCGTTGACGCCATCGAACTCACGTCTTCCGGGACCTCGTAGCGGAACGACGCCGTCGGGGCGACCGACTCAGCTTGCTCTCGCATCCGGTCGGCGATAGCTTCGACGTCGAACTCCTCGGTGTCGTCGACCCAGCCCTGTTCACGCGCGTATGCCGCATCGTTCGGAATAACAGACAGTGCAGTGATATCCTCGTCGCGGTAGCCCGCGAACTCCATCGCCCGCGTTAGCGCGGCTTTCGACAGGGCCGAGCCGTCAAAGGGCACGAGTAGTACCATATCCCACCTGTCGCCCGGTTGTGATTTATTGGTTCCGCAAGCTGGTGTGATTGCTGAGGATTAGTGCTGAAGTCGACACATCGCAGTCCCGCGGTAAGCCGAGCGAATACCCCGGCAAGGTGTCTGTAACTAACTGTGTTGAGTGTGACCAATGGCCATGGAGTCGCTCGAAGATACACTCAGATATCCAATGGAAGACGACGACTGGACCGTAACCATCCTCATCGGCGGCGTCCTCAGCCTGCTCTCGTTCCTCGTCGTTCCAGTCATACTCGTGTACGGTTATCTCGTGCAGGCGGTCCGCGAACGGGCCGACGGAGCGACACAGCCACCGGCGTTCGAAGACTGGGGCGAACTGCTCGTTGACGGGCTCAAGGCCTGGGCCATCAGCATCGTGTACATGCTCGTCCCGCTCGTCGTGTTCGGGGTGACCGTCGGCGGCAGCCTGTTCGCGATAGCAACCGGGACCCGTGCCGGGGCGGGCGCGGGCCTGGCCGGCCTCTTCGGCGGGCTGGCGATATCGTTCGTCCTGTCGCTGGTGTTTGGCTACGTGGCGACGGCAGGCATCATCCACTTCGCCTGTACCGGCGAGTTCGGAGCCGGGTTCGATTTCGGGACGTTGCGGACGCTGGTCCTGTCCCCGGAGTACGCAACACCGTGGCTGGTCTCGATTGCGCTGTTCATCGCCGTCAACGTCGTGGTGAACTTACTCAACGTGATTCCGTTCCTCGGTTCGCTCGTCGCTGTAATTCTCAGTCCGTTCGCCACCTTCTACGTGCTGGTCGTGGCGACGGACCTCTGGGCTGGTGGCTACAACGCGGCTCTCGACGACCGTGACGAACCGGAGTCGGTCGGAACGGCGACGGCTTAGAAGATGTTTGCCTGCTGGTAGACCGAGATCCCGTCGTTCGTTATCTCGTAGGGTTTCGTCTCCCGCGAGTGGTTCGCGTTCCGTATCTTCTGTATCTCGACGGCGAGTCGCGTCTCGCCGGTGTCGGACCGGACGTACTGCAGGATGAACACGGCGTCGGTCAGGTATTCGATGATACCGTGTCTGGACGCGAAGGGGTTGCTCTCGCTGGCCTCAGAGACGAGCATCGTCGTCACGCCGGCCTGTTTCAGCGACCGGGTGAAATCGAACACTTCGGTGCGTCTCCGGGACTGGTCGTCGTACATCATCTCGAGCAGCGAGACGGAGTCGAGTACCAGCCGGTCAGCGCCGAACTTCTCGATGAGCGCCGGTAGCTCACCACGAATGTTGTCAAGGCTATTTGCCATCTCGACCGGGTCAAGATCGACGATTGCTAGCTGGTCCTGTTCTTCGTACTCTTCGAACCCCCAGCCGCGGTCGCCGGCGGTGTCCAGTATCGCGTCGTGAGACTGTTCAAGCGTCAGAAACACCGCGTTCTCCCCGTTCTGGAGGCCGTGGTGAAGGAACTGGAGCCCGAACGTCGTCTTCCCGGTTCCGGCCGAACCGATGGTGACGATGAGGTGACGCTGTGGGACCCCACCCTGAATCATCTGGTCGAGACCCTCGATACCGATGTCGACCCGCGGGATGTCGGACTCGAACTCCGCCTCGAAGTCGCTGCCGCTGTCACCGTCACCGCTGCCGGCAGACTCGAACGCGGTGGCGAAGTCGTCGTCAAAGAGTCCGCCGCTGTCGTCGCCGGAGGACTCGACATCGGCGGACCCACCCTCACTGTTGAAAGGGTCTCCACTGCTGTCGTCGAACGGGCTGCTCTCCCCGCCAGACGCGGTGCCACCGTCGTCAGCAAACGGACTGCTATCACCACTGCGCTCGCCGTCGTCGCTATCGCCCTCAAACGGCCCGGTGTCGGTAGATGCCGATTCCGCGGCGTCGCTCTCGGATGGTGTCGCCGAAGCGTCGTCGGCCTCCACCGGTCCGCTGTCGCCGTCCTCGTCGTCCAGTGCGCTTTCGAACCAGTCGTCGTCGGACTTGTCGTCCTCGCTCATACGCACGACCACCAGCCACACGAACGGCTCATGGAAGGGGATACGCGTCGGGACGGATATAAGTGCCGTCGTAGAGGGTTTATATACGGTCGGCGGGAACGTCCGGCAATGACTGTCGGGATCGTCGCGCAGCGGGACAACGACCGGGCCATGTCGCTTGCGAGTACACTGTGTGACCGACTGCGCGCCACGTCGGCGGCCGTCGTCGTGGACGAAACGACGGCCGGCGCGTTAGGCGACCACGACGCGTGGGAGGCTGCTGTGCCTGATTCGGCCCCAGTCGAGGAGATGTCCGCCTGTGACCTCGTCGTGAGCATCGGCGGCGACGGGACCTTCCTGTACGCGGCCCGTGGCGCGGGGTCGACACCGATACTGGGCGTCAATCTCGGTGAAGTCGGCTTTCTGAACGCTATCGCACCCGAAGAAGCCGTCGAGACGGTTGTCGCGGAGGTCGAACACATCCAGAAGACCGGCAGCGCCCGGACACGGGCCAAGCCGCGGCTCCAGGCCAGCGGCGACGAGTGGGAGCTCTCGCCGGCGCTGAACGAAGTCGTCGTCCAGGGCGAGCGCCGCGGCCACGGCGGCGGGGCCACGCTCGACGTGTACGTCGACGACTCGCTGTACACGTCCGGCCACGCCGACGGCGTGCTCGTGGCGACACCCACCGGCTCAACGGCGTATAACCTCAGCGAACGCGGCCCGCTCGTCCACCCCGACGTGGCCGGTCTCATCATCACGGGGATGGCAGACGAGATGGGGACGCCGCCGCTGGTCGTCGACGTTGACAGCGAAATCGCCATCGAACTCACGGACGCCGACAGCGGCGTCGTCGTCAGTGACGGGCGAGTGAGAAAAGACGTAGTGCCGCCGGAGCGAATTACAATCTCGCGTGCGGGCGAACCGGTCCGGCTTGCCGGACCCCCGCTTGACTTTTTCACCGCACTGGACAAGTTGGCCTAACGCCGACCGACGGCGTACAGCACCGGCGCGAGGACGAGCAACACCAGCCCGAACAGTTTGTACTGGAACGCCGACGCAAGGACGCTCCCGCTGTTTGGTTCCATCGCCGACGCCGGCGTAATCACGAGCAGTGCGCCCAGCGCAATCGTGTGTAGCCCCAGCATCCGGAGCGACCGTTGCGGGAGAATTGCGACGAGCCCACCGACAAAGCCGAGTAGCAGGACATCACCGATGGTGTAGTTCAGCAGGAAACTATCGATGAGTTGCAGCGGTGACGCGAGCATTCCTATCCAGAATCTCGCCGGGATGGAATCTTTAAAGTTCCGTTACGCCGCCGACGTGCGGGCGGCGTTCGGCCGTTCAATCCCCCGCTGTCCCCAGCGGTGTAAGCAGGAGGTAGCCGCTGGATGGGGCACCAGCCGTCCGCAGTCGAAACTGCCTCGGTTCGTCGGGTGCCGTCGAGAGGGCGACGACATCAAGGTCAGCTGTGCTGACCGTCTCGGCGTCCACTTCATCGATACCAGCCACGAGCAGTGCTTCCGAAAGGGCTGTCCCGTTGAGCCGGTCGGACGGCACGTCGAACGCGGTCCCGAACGCGTCGTTTGCCGCACGCACGACCGGGCCGTGACCTTCATCGGCGAAGTACAACACCGGGTCCGGATGCCCGTCGAAGAGGTCGACCGGCTGTGGCTCCGGTGTTTGCTTGGCATCTGCCGACACTGTCATCGTTTCGTCGGTCGTCTCGCCGGGCGAGTCAGTCACCAGAAGGTAGGAGACGCCGCCCAGTCCGCCGCCAAGCGCCAGACCGAGGCCGACAGTGACCTGTTTCGAGAGCCCGAGTGAGAACACTGACTGCACCACCAGCGCGACGGTGGCGAGCACGACCGCGCCTGCCCCTATCCAGCCGACCACGGCCGCGAGGCTGCCAAGACGGTGTCGACCGCCTGTGTCCGCCGACGACTTGCTCATCGGTTCAGCTTCAATGGGCCAGCAATTAACGCTTTTCGAGAGGCGGCTGCCGATAAAACATATACAGTTGCCAGCCCTAGAATGGTTTAATATTGTGTCCAGAACTACAGGTGGGCCGCCGCGAGTACTCGTCGTAGACGACGAACACGATGTCGCCGACACGCAGGCCCTGAAACTCGGCGAGCGATACGAGGCGACTGCCGTGTACAGTGGCCAAGCAGCACTCGACGCTGCCGGCCCGAAGTTCGACGCTGTGTTGCTCGACCGACGAATGCCCGACGTACACGGTGACGACGTACTGTCACAGTTGCGTGAGCGGGGCTACGACGGCGTCATCATTATGCTGACCGCGGTCGATGCCGACCTGAACATTCTGGAGATGCCCTTCGACGACTACCTTCAGAAGCCGGTCGACCAGTCGACGCTCCTGTCGACGCTCGATCAACATCTCGACAGGCCTCAGGAAGACGACAGACTCGACGAGTACTTCCGGATTTCGTCGAAGCTCTCCGTGCTGGAACGGGAAAAGTCCGCGTCACAACTGGAATCGAGCACCGAGTATACGGAGCTGAAAGAGCGTGCCAGAGAGCTGGAGTGGGTGCTGCAAGCCGAGAACGATGATTTCGAGGAGTTGAAAGAGACGTACCAGTCTATCTGCCGAAGCTAAACGCCGAGAAGCAGCGTCTCTTCGATGTACTCGTCGATAGTGTCCCGAATCTCGGCGACAGGGTTGTCGTTGCGTGTTGCGCTCTGAAGAATCACACCGTCGAGTATCGTGATCATAAACCGCGAAACTGTCTCGGGATCGACATCGGCGAAGACCCCCTGTTCGATGCCGTCCTCGATGATCTGTACGAGTTGCCGGGTGAACAGTTCGTCTGTCTCAGTGAACTTTTCGCGGAAGTCCGGGTTCTGGACGGCCTGGGCGCGCATCTCGACGTACGAACCGAGCACGGCGTTCTTTTCCGGCGTTTCGACGCAGTCGGGAAAATCGTCGAGAACAAGGCTGACAAACGTCTTGATGTCCTGCTCGGGGTCGCCGGTCGATTCGATCTGAAAGATGCGGTTAAATTCCGTGAGGATGAACTCCTGAAACGACAGCAGGAGGTCCTCCTTGCCATCGAAGTGGTGATAGAACGTCGATTTACTGAGGTCGGCCTCGTCCGCGATTCGCTGTATCGAAAGTCCGGCATACCCGTATTCCCGGAGGGCGCGGAACGTGGCTCGCATTATCGCCTCGTGCGAGTCCGCCGGCTCCCCGGCAAACGGAATTCCATCACTCATCCCGACCGAATATTCGTTCGGGCTGTAAATATCTTCCCACTGTTACTGAACCACAACGTTGATAGGCGACCGAACGTTCGTTCGATGTACACGGTTCGGGCGGGAGTCTGCACAGACGTATGTGGGTACATATCCCGACTACCCAGACATGACGTCCGCTCCGGACAGAAACAACGACAAGAAATGTCCGAAGTGTCCCTACGCATGAAACCACGAACATTACTGACGCTGGCTGTTGTCGCATTGCTCATGGCGTCCGGAACGGCGATCGGCGCCGTGACCGGGAGTCCCGACTTCGACGCAACGTTCGTCGATAACACCGTTACGCCCGGTGAAGAAACAACACTCGACGTTGTGCTCGTCAACAGCGGGACGGTCGACTCCGGTCCGACATCACAGGCCGTTCGGAGCAGCGAAGTAACGACCGCTCGCGGGACCACAGTCAAAGTCAACGACGGAGACGCCCCGATTACGGTGACAACGAGCAAGCAAGCCGTCGGGTCCGTCCCGGAAGGGAAGACACAGCCCATTTCATTCGACATCAGCGTCGATGACGACGCAAGTCCCGGCGACTACACCGTCCCTGTCATCGTCGAATACGAGTACACGAGCTATATCTCCGAAAACGACGGGGCACGAGACGAAGAGACAACGACGAAACGGATCGAACTCGAACTCGAAATCGACGACGACGCGGCTTTCGACGTGGTGGACGTCGACTCCGGCGCGCGCGTCGACTCGGTCGGGACGGTCGCGGTCACCGTCGAGAACACTGGTGACGAACCGGCCCGGGAAGCCTCGGTAACGCTGGAATCGACGAACCCTGAACTCACAGTCGGTAGCGACACCAGTAGCTCCCGGTTCATCGACACCTGGGAGGCTGGTGAACAGCGGACGCTCCGGTACCGCGTCGGTGCGAGCGGTGACGCCAGAGCCGAACCGTACCAGTTCGACCTTCAGGTCGACTTCGACGACACGGACGGGGTACGAAAGAGTACGTCCGCCTCCTCGCTCGGTATTACGCCTGCCCGCGAGCAGACGTTCAGCGTCCGGGGCGTCGACAGTGACGTCGCCGTCGGGGATTCGGGGACCTACAACGTCACGCTCCACAACGACGGGCCAGTGGCTGTCAGAGATGCCACGGTCTCCCTGCGCTCACAGAGCAGCGAAATCGCCTTCGGCGAGTCCGACTCCGCCGAGCAGTACATCGGGACGTGGGAACCCGGAGAGACTCGCACCGTCAGCGTTGACGCGTCCGCCAGCGAGGATGCGTCCGTCAGAGGCTATGCGATCTCAGCCACGGTCGGCTACAAGGATCCGGAGGGCGACAGCGGCGCTGACGACGATATCGCACTCGGAATCCGGCCAGAGCCCGAACAGTCCTTCGAGTTAGGGGACGTTGAATCGACACTTCAGGCGGGCGACGACGGGACCATCGAGGCGTCACTCACCAATACTGGCGACCGAACGGTTCGGAACGTCGTCCTAAACTGGGCCAGCGACAACGACAACATCTCGCCAAAGGAGACCCAGTACGCGGTCGGCGATCTCGGACCGGGCGAGTCGGCGACCGTCTCGTTCGACGCCGAAGTGTCGGACAACGCGAACGCCGGCCCGCGGCAGTTCGACTTCGTCGCCAACTACCGTAACAGCGAGGGCGACAGCCGCGAGAGCGATACGCTCGAAGTCCGGCAGAGCGTCGGCGGCAGCGCCGACGAGTTCATCGTCGAGACGACGAACGCGTCTGTCAACGTCGGCGGGTCGAACACGCTCGAAGTGACGATCACCAACGACGCGGGCGAGCGGCTAACCGACATCGAAGCGAAGCTGTTCACTGAAGACCCCATCTCAGTGTCGGATGACCAGGCGTACGTCGAGAGCCTCGACCAGGGCGAGTCAGCGACCATCGAGTTCGGTATCAGCGCGAGCGGTGCCGCGATGACGAAGAACTATCCCGTCTCGCTCGACTTCCAGTACGAGGAGCCGGACGGAGATACGCCGGTGTCCGACACGTACCGACTGCCCGTCTCTGTGACCAACTCCGGCGGTGGCAGTTCGCCACTGACCGCGATTATCGGCGTCGCGCTCGTGGCCGCCCTGGCCATCGGCGGCTACTTCAGATTCCGCTAACGCATGGATTACCAGCGCTACATCGACTGGGCGGACGACCGCATCGTCCACGATTCACGGAAGGTGGTGCTCCTCTTCCTGGTCGTGACGGTGGTCTTCAGCGCCGGCCTCGGAAGCGTCTCGACCAACTCCGGGACGTCACAGTTTACGACCGGGCTTCCGGCCGAAGAGGCACTGCAGGAGGTCAACGACAAGTTCTCGCCGGCCTTCTCTCCGGATACAGGGAGCACGCAGTTGATCCAGCGGGAGAACAACGTGCTCGCGAAGCCGGCGCTGCTACGGATGCTCAGGTCACAGCATCGGTTGGAAGAGCACGGAGCGCTCCGTGTCACGTCGACCTCAAGCGCCGCTACCATCGTCGCCCAGCAGCTAGATCCGGAGGCGAAGACGACCGAACAGCAGATCTATGCTGTCGAAGCCGCGACACCGGGAGAAATCGACGCTGCCGTCGGGCGCGCGGCCGAGCGGAACTCCCGGTTCAAATCGCTACTGAGCAAGGATTTCAACCGCAAATCCGCCTCAGCGTCGGCGACGATCGGCGTCGTCACGCACGAGGTTCCGGCCGGAATCTCGTCCGGGTCAGGCCAGGGCGGATCGAGTCCGCTGACGAGCATCCAGAAACAGGCCGGATTCACTGTCTCCAGCGCTGACAACGGTGGCATCACCCTGTTCGGGAGCGGCATCATCGCTGACGAGTTCTCGAACGTCGTCAGTGATTCGCTCATCCTGACCGTGCCCGCAGCGGTGCTGTTCATCCTCTTTTTCCTGACGATTGCCTACCGCGACCTCGCAGACATGGCGCTTGGCCTTATCGCGCTGTTTATGGCCGTCGTCTGGACGTTCGGCTTCATGGGACTTGCCGGTATCCCCTTCTCGCAGATGCTCATCGCCGTGCCGCCGCTGTTGCTGGCGGTCGGTATCGACTTCGGAATTCACGCCGTCAACCGGTATCGGGAGGAGCGCGAAACCGGAGCGTCTATCCAGAAGTCGATGCGAATCACGACTGACCAGTTGCTCGTCGCCTTCTTCATTGTGACGGGGACGACAGTCATCGGGTTCGCCGCGAATCTCACCAGTGCACTGCCGCCGATTCAGGACTTCGGCTACGTGGCCTCTGTCGGTATCACGTTTACCTTCCTCATCTTCGGGGTGTTCCTACCCGCCGCAAAGGTAGAATTGGATCGGCTCCGTCAGCGCTTCCCCATTCCGACGTTCAGTGAGACGCCGCTGGGCGCGGAAGACTCAGCACTCAGCGACGTGTTGCGCGGCGGTGTCGTCATCGCGAATCGCGCCCCGATCGTCTTCCTCGTGCTAATCCTGATATCCACGGTCGGTGCCAGCTACTACGCCACCGGCGTCTCGACCTCGTTCAGTCAGGAGGACTTCCTGCCGCCCGAGGAGAATCCAGACTTCGTCGAATCCCTGCCGGAACCGTTCGCTCCGAGCGAATACACCGTAACGGAGGTGACGAACTTCCTCGATGACCGGTTCGATACGACCCAGTCCAGTCAGGCGACGGTGTACGTAGAGGGGCCAATGCGGAACGATGCGGCGCTTGAGCAGATGTATCGGGCGGGTGACAACCCGCCGGATTCGTTCGTCCGAGAGGACGGGCGCGCTGAGTCGACGTCTATCGTCACGGTCATTCAAGACCGAGCAGCAGAGGACCCCGAATTCCGCCGGATGGTCGAGCGTAACGACCAGAACGACAACGGAGTCCC
The DNA here is from genome assembly GCA_002844335.1 of Haloarcula taiwanensis. Lineage (NCBI taxonomy): Archaea > Methanobacteriati > Methanobacteriota > Halobacteria > Halobacteriales > Haloarculaceae > Haloarcula > Haloarcula taiwanensis. The sequence goes on along the minus strand of CP019154.1, from coordinate 584,333 downwards.
AGACGATAACCTCGAGGAGATATACGAGTATCTGCTCGACTCGTCGGACCGGAGTACGGCGTTAGAGTACATCACCGAGGACTACCGGAGCGCGCGCGTCGTCTACACGGTTGAATCGGACGCGACCGACGCCGAGGTGACCGCCGATACGCGAACCGTTGCCGAGGACTTCCGGTACGAGGCGACGGCGACCGGCTCAATCATCGTGTTCCAGGCCGTCTCGGACCTTATTCTGGAGTCAGCCATACAGTCACTGGCGATTGCGCTTGCCGGGTCGTCGGTGTTCCTCATTCTCATCTACAATATGCTGGAAGGGCGGCCGTCGCTTGGTCTCGTGAACATCATTCCTGTCGTCGTCACGGTGGCGTGGCTCGGCGGCACGATGCGGGTGCTTAGCATCCCGTTCAACGCGCTCACAGCGACAATGCTGGCGATAACCATCGGGCTGGGGGTCGACTACTCTGTCCACGTCACCCACCGGTTCGCCGACGAGTTCGAGGAAAACGACCTCGAAACGGCGCTAGACCGGACTGTTCGCGGGACCGGCGGGGCGCTGTTCGGGAGTATGCTCACCACGACGTTCGGCATCGGTGTGCTCGGGCTGGCTGTGTTCCCCGCAATCGGCCAGTTCGGCATCCTGACGGCGTTGTCGATCGGGTACGCGTTCCTTGCTTCCCTACTGGTGATCCCCTCCGCGCTCGTCGTCTGGGACCGGGTGTTCAACGCTGACTGGTCGGTCGGTGGCATACTCGGGTTCGGGCGGTCGCAGCCACCCGCACCCGTCGAAGGCGACGACTGACCGGGTCAGTAGGACAGACGACCACACGTCGGTCGTGTCTGGGCGAAACACGCCACTGAAGCCTTTATTTGATGCCGTCGCTCTAGCACTCGTATGACTCACGTCGTTATCATCGGCGCGTATGGGAGTGCCGGGGCCGCAGTCGCCGGCGACCTTGTCGAGGAGGAGGACATCGAACTCACGCTCGTCGACAACGGCGAGCCCGGCGGTGGCCTCTGTATCCTTCGTGGCTGTATGCCGTCCAAGGAAGTGCTCTCCGCAGGTGCACACCGCTTCCAGGCGCGCCACGACGACCGTCTCGTCGGCGACGTGCCCGAAGTCGATCTGGAAGCCGTCGTCGAACGGAAGGACGACCACGTCCTCGGCTGGGCGGGACACCGCCGGGATTCTATCCACGAAATGGCCGAGCGCGACGACGTGACGTTCATCCACGACACTGCCACGTTCGTCGACGAGCATACGGTCCGGGCCGGAGGCGAGGAACACGAAGCCGACTACGTCGTCATCGCGACCGGCTCCAGCGTGAACATCCCAGACACACCCGGAATCAACGAGGTCGACTTCATGACGAGCGACCAGGTGCTCGATGCCACTGAGTTCCCCGACTCTGGCATCGTGATGGGCTTTGGGTACATCGGGATGGAGATGGTGCCGTACCTCGCCGAGGCCGGTGGGATGGAACTCACAGTTATCGAGCACGACGACCGGCCCATCGACGAGGGCGACCCGGAGTTCGGCGACGAGGCGCTCGACATCTACGAGGACAACTGGGACGTGACCGTTCCGACGAACTGCTACGAGAAGGAACTGGAGGAGACAGAAGACGGCGGCGTCCGCCTCACCGTCGAGTACGACGACGGCGGCGAGGAAACGTTCGAGGCCGACCAGCTGTTCCTGTTCACCGGCCGTCGCCCGACCGTCGAGGGCTTGGGGTTAGAGAACACGTCCATCTCAGTGGAGGGCGACTGGGCGAAAGACACGATGCAGACCCGCGACGCCGACCACATCTACGCCGTCGGCGACGTCAACGGCAAGGAGCCGATTCTCCACGTCGCCAAGGAGCAGGGCTTCACCGCCGCCGAGAACATCGTCCGGCAAGAGTCCGGTGGCTCGCTCGAAGACTACCGGAATGTCCACCACCACGTTATCTTCTCCGGGCTCGGCGTCTATCCGTTCGCTCGCGTCGGCCACAACGAGGAGACTGCGAAAGAAGCGGGCTACGACATCGTCACGGCGACGCGACAGGCCAGCGACGACGGCGTGTTCAAATCGAAAGACGTGCCCGAGGGCCTTGCGAAACTCGTCGTCGACGCGGAGGACGGAACAGTACTCGGCTGGCAAGGGATGCACTACCACGCGGACAGCTTCGCCAAGACGTTCCAGACCATTGTCGAGCTCGGCCTTGACGTGCGTGACCTGCCGGACCGGGCCTACCATCCGACGCTCCCGGAGAACGTCGACGGACTCATTCGGGACTGCGTCGACCAGTTATAGGCGGTCGACCTGAACCCCGGTCACGTCGAATCGCACCCCGCCGCCATCGCTTTCTGCGACAGTTATTCGCCCACCGTGTGCGTCGACGATTTCGGAGACAATAGCCAGCCCGAAGCCGGTCCCGTCGTCGCTCGTTGTGTAGCCGCGCTCGAACACCTGCTCACGCTCGTCCTCGGGAATCCCGGGGCCGTCGTCCGCCACGTAGAACCCCCGCCCACCCGAGAGCGTCCCGACGCGAACAGTCACGGGGTCGTCGCTGTGCTCCACACTGTTTCGGAAGAGGTTCTCGAACAGCTGCTGGAGGCGCGTCTGGTCGCCCGTGATTTCCGCGTCCGTCTCAATTCGTTCGAGCGTCGCGTCCGAGCTTTCGACAGTGTCCCAAGCGGCGGTGATGATATCGTCTAACGACGTTTCGTTCGCGTCGATGACCTTGTGGCCGCCGCGAGCGAGCGCGAGCACGTCGTCGATGAGTTCGTCCATCCGTTCGAGTGACCGGTGGAGCGACTCGATGTGCTCCGGATTCCCGTCGTATTCTTCCTCAACAAGCGTGAGCCGGCCGAACGCCACGCTAAGCGGGTTCCGGAGGTCGTGGCTGACGACGCTGGCGAAGTCCTCCAGACGGTTCCGCTCGCGGGTGAGTTCCTGCTCGCGGCGTTCGCGCTCTTGCTCGTAGCTGACCCAGTTCCCCATCAACTCGACGAGTGTGACTTCCCACTCAGAGAATGAGTCACGGGGGTCCGTACCGTAGAAGCAGAACGTCCCGAACACTGACCCGTCGACGATAACAGGAGTTCCAAGGTAACAAGAGATGCCCATCTCCGTGTAGCCAGCCCTTTCGGCCAGATCTGGCCGGTCTTCAGCGATATCGGCCAGCACCAGCGTCTGCTCCTCGATGACGGCCCGCTCGCAGTTCGTTGCCTCCAGCGGGACCGTATCGCCCGCTTCGGTAGTGCCCGTCCGGTCGGTTACGATTTCGAAGACGTATCTGTCACCGTCGATACGCGAGAGTGCGGCCGTCTCCGTTCCGAGGACGTGTTGGCCGATTTCGAGCAAGCGCTCGACCTTCGCCTCGAAATCCATGTCTTTGCGCGAGATGACGGCATAGATTTCTCTGAGCGTTCGTTCTCTCCCTCTGAGCTTCTCCTCGTGTTTCTGGCGCTCCGTGATGTCACGGAAATACACCGAGATGCCTGTCGACGACGGGTACACGGACACCTCAAACCACGTCTGTAGCGGCTCGAAGTACGCCTCGAAGGATGTCGGCTCCTGGTTCGACATCGCCTCCCGATACCGCTTGCTGAACTCCGTCCCCTCTATGGACGGAATCACCTCCCAGATGTTGCGCCCCAGCAGGTCCGTCGTCGCTCCGTCCCCCTTCATCGCACGCTCGATGATGCGCCGACCACGCTCGTTGGCGTACGTGAACTCCCAGTTCTCGTCAACAGCGAAGAACGCGTCGGTCATCCGGTCGAGGATGTCCGACTCCTCCCGGGAGCGAGCAACGGCAGCGGTGATCCGCTGTCGAAGCAGTTCCGTCTGTTCCGAGAGGGGCGTCTTCGTCACGTAGTCCGTGACACCGGCCGAAATGGCCTCGCTGGCCACGCTCTCGTCTCCGTCATCAGTAAACAGCAGAAACGGGAGGTCAAACGACCGGTCCCGAACAGCGCCCAGCAGTTCGATCCCGTTCCGGGCCGGCAATCGATACTCGCTGACAACACAGTCGTAGGACGCGTCTTCGAGGGCACTGAGGGCGTCTGTTGCCGTTTCACAAACCGTCACAGTGAATTCGTCGGCGCTATCAGTCAGCGTCTCTTTGACCGCTGTGATATCGTCACAGTCCTCGTCGACATAGAGGACACGGACCTGTCCAGCAGTTCCATCGGCCCCGTGACGGTTCGGCGTGGCCACGGGTGTATCCATACGTCTTTCAGGGAATGTGGGGATAAAGTTGTACCGCCGGTAAGCTTTCATTACCAGGGTCGTACCCGGGACAGCGGCTGTGAAGTCAGTCAGAACGGCGCGAGGAAAGTACCGGAATCTCGTCGATTCGGTCCGCGGAAAGCGCGTCCCAATCGACGCCCGTCGGCGTCGTGTGCGTAGTGGCTGTCTCGACAGTCCGGTCCGGCGTCACGACCGAGTCTATCGGCACGTCGTGGTCGTCGACAGGAACGGTAGTGTCGACGACGCCCTCCGGACCGCCCACAATCTGGAGTTCGTGGACCGTCGTCACGACCGGCGTCGTCTCGTCGACCAGTCCCAGTTCCCGGAGGACAGCGTATTCGAGGTCACTGTACCCCTCGCCCTTGCCGATTCGTGCGCCGTCTTCAGTGACCGCGACCGACCCCGACACGACGAGGTCGACGCCTCCGACCGCCTCGGGACCGACCTGTCGCGCGTGGTCCGCAACATTCGAGATGGCCGGCGCGGCCTCGATATCATCGAGGTCGTCGGGGTCGAGTTCGTAGAAACACCGCTCGTCCCGAAGCCGGGGTACAGCCATATACACCGTCTTTCCGGCCCGCAACGCCGCCCGTCGGGCCGGAAGCTGTGGCGAGTCCGGGTTCGCCTTGACCGTCTCGGCGGCGTCCCAGACTGCGGTCTCTGTCAGGCGCAGTGCGGCCTCACTCGCGCCCTCAAAGTTCGGAATCCGGTCGTGGGGCGGGAACGGGAACCGGGCGACGCCCCGTTCTTCCAGCGCGTCCCAGACTGTCTCACGGATGCGTTGTTTGTCCATGCCGCTATGGCCTCCGCCGTGAGAGCGTGCTGACGAGGGCAAGTACTGCGAGAAGCGCCCCGACGGCGGTGAATCCGGGACCGCTGGCGTCGGTCGTGGGCTGGTCAGTGTTCGGCGTGTGGTCCGCGGGCGTGGGCTCGCTCGTCTGGGTCGCGGCCGGCGTCACAGCCGACCGGGGAACGTAGCTGTCGGCGTCGTAGCGGTCCGGATAGAGCTGTGCGGTAGCGTTGTGGGCGAACGAGACCACACTCCGTGGCGCAGGCTGGTTGATATTCCGTACCCGGACGGAGACCGTCGTGTTGGTCTCGCCCGCGGTCGTGCTGGCGTATGGTTCCGTCTGCGCGATGGTCGCCGTGTTCTCGGTGACGAATAGAACATCCGGGTCAAGCTTGAGGATGACCTCGTCGTTGAGCTGTGGGTATTGCGTGTGGTTGCGCGCGGCGACGTTCTCCGCGCCGGCGAGTTCGATGAGCGACGTGACGAAGGTGTTACCCGCCGCCACGTACCCTCCGCCTAGCGGGTACAGCGCCGTCGGTCGGTCAGCAACGCCCGTGGTGACCTGCCGAACGGCGTCGACGTTCGCGTCCATCCAGGCGTTCGCTTCGGTCGCGCCCTCGCAGTTGCCGGTCAGTCGACCGATGGTCGTTGTCTTTGCCCGTATGTCCTCGATAGTCGTCGCGGCGGGGAGGTGATACACGGTGAGGCCAGCCTGCCGGAGCGGGGCCACGTCACCGGCGCTGGCGTTCGGTGCAATCACCAGGTCCGGGTTCGTACTGACGACACGCTCGACGTTGACACCGAAGCTTGCGGAGACGTTCGTTCGGCTCTCAGCGCCGTCCAGATAGCTCGCATACTGAGTGAGCCCGACCACCTGGGAGCGGCCGCCGATCTCCCACATCGTCTGGGCGGCCGAGGGATTGGTCGTCGTCACCCGCTCCGGACGCTCCTCGATCGTGACCTCAGTCCCGGTCGCGTCGGTCACCGTGACCGGGAACGAGCAGCCGTCCGCCTGCGTGTCAGCTGCTGCTGACGCCGGAGTGATACCCGCGAAGGAGCCGATGAGCACGACAAAGACATAGACGAGAGCACGTCGTCGCATACCCTATGCGGGTGTCAGGAGCAATAAATACTTATCTACTGCAAGTGGGCTTTCATACATGCGTTTCGCGGGTCGGACCGTCGGGTGGTCGGCTGGGCTCGTCGCCGTCCTCTGTGCCGTGGTGACGACGAGCGCCGGCATCGGTCCAGTGTGGATTCCGCCCGCCGTCGTCGGGAAGGTGCTGCTCAACGCCGTTGTCGTCCCGACGGGCATCTCTATCTCAGGCCCTACGGTCGACGTGACCACGGCCCACATGTTTTCCTACGCCGTAAGCGACCTTCGGACACAGATTGTGATGCAGGTCCGGCTCCCCCGAATACTGCTCGGTGCGGTCGTCGGCTTCTCGCTTGCCGCCGCAGGGACGATTATGCAAGGGATTTTCCGGAATCCGATGGCTGACCCCTCTATCATCGGTGTGTCCTCCGGCGCGGCCGTCGGCGCGGTGGGCTTCATCGTCGCACCGGTCGTCATCCCGTTCGGGCTCGGGCTCCGCGGCGCAGCCTTCGCGGGGGCGCTGGTCGCGGCCTTCGGCGTCTATCTCATCGCGACGCGGAACGGGCGTACGCCGGTCGCGACGCTGTTGCTGGCCGGCGTGGCGATACAGACGTTTCTCGGCGCGGTCGTTTCCTTCCTGTTGCTCCACAGCGGCGAGAGCATCCGCCGGGCGCTGTACTGGCTGATGGGACATCTCAAGGGTGCGTCCTGGCCGGAAGTGACCACCAGCGTCGTGCTCGTTGCTATCCCATTCGCCGTGTTACTGGCGTACGCACGCGACCTGAACGTCATGCTGCTCGGCGAGGAGGACGCACAGAGCCTCGGTATCGAGGTCGAACGAACCAAGCGAGTCCTGCTCGCGCTGTCGGCGGTCATCACAGCGGCGGGCGTCGCCGTCGCCGGCATCGTCGGCTTCGTCGGCCTCATCGTCCCCCACGTGATGCGGTTGCTCGTCGGGCCGGACCACCGGATACTGCTCCCGACGGCGGCCCTCGCCGGGGCGTCGTTCCTCGTAGCGACGGACACGCTGGCACGCTCAGGCAGCGCCGAGGTCCCGGTCGGCATCGTCACCGCCGTCCTCGGCGCGCCGTTTTTCCTGTACTTGCTCCGGAAGCGGGAGGTGCACGAGCTATGAACGGCGGAGCTGGGTCCGACAGTGCCGACCCGGAACGGGGTCGCTCCGGACCGATACTCGACGTGTCTGGCCTCGCGGTATCATTCGGCGACCAATCGGTCGTCTCAGACGTCGATTTCAGCGTCGACCGCGGGTCGCTTGTCGGTCTCGTCGGCCCCAACGGCGCGGGCAAGACGACCGTCCTGCGAACGGTCAAGGGGACGCTCGACCCGGACCGCGGCACGGTTCGCGTCGACGGCGAACCGATTTCGGACCGCTCGGCGAAGGCGGTGAGCCGCCTCGTCGCGAGCACGCCACAGGGTACCGCGCTGTCATTCGATTTCAGCGTCAGACAGACCGTTGAAATGGGGCGGACACCGCATCTCGGCCGGTTCGACCGGATGGACGAGGGCGACCGTCAAGCCGTCGAGCGGGCGATGGAGCGTGCGAGCGTCGCCCAGTTCGCCGACCGGCCGTTCACCTCGCTCTCGGGCGGCGAGCGCCAGCGGGTCCTCCTCGCTCGGGCGCTTGCACAGGAGACCCCAGTGCTCCTGCTGGACGAACCGACGGCGAACCTCGACATCAACCACGCCGTCCGCACGCTCGAACTCGTCCGGACGCTGGTCGAGGACGGAAAGACGGCCGTCGCCGCGATTCACGACCTCAATCTGGCCGCCCGGTACTGCGACGAACTGGTGTTGCTCGCCGGCGGCGGCATCCGCGCCGCGGGCCGTCCCGCGGACGTGCTAACGAGCGACACGCTCCGTGACGCCTTCGACGCGGAGACGCTGGTGACGACCCAGCCCGGCACCGACGCGCCGCTCGTGACACCGCTGCCCGAACAAGAGGCGGTCGACCGCCGCGTCCACGTCGTCGGCACCGGTAAGCCGGCGGCGTCCGCCGTCTCGACGCTCGTTGGTGCCGGCTGTCAGGTCAGTGTCGGCGTTGTGCCCGCCGGCGATATAGCCGCCGAGCGGGCGCAGGACCTCGACTGTGAGACGGTCACGGTCCCGGCCTTCGCGGGCATTGACGACGCGACCCGCGGGCGTGCGGTCGAACTCGCCCGGGCCGCCGACGCCGTCGTGACGGCGGGCGAAACCAGTGACGGCAACAGCCCGGTCGTCGAGGCTGCCGGTACCTGTCTTGCTGTCGAACCGGACGAGAGCACCTGCACAAGCGCCGCTCACGACACCGTCCCACTGGCTGCGCTCCCCGCAGCGGTCGCGTCCTTGCCGGCCGCACCGGAGCGCGATGCGAAACCGACGCTCAGGCAATCGACCACTGACTGAGAACAGCAACACCGATACTGCTCGTTCACGTATTCTGCCCGTGGACGACACGATTGCGTGGCTCCGGAACCGTCCGTACTACGAGGGACAGATCGTCGACCAGCGGACAGTACCCGGACGGGACGCGCGGACCGCGGACTGCGACGTGACGGACCGGCTCACCGGCGTTCTCGAAGACCGGGGCATCACGGACCTCTACACCCATCAGGTGGACGCTATCGAGGCCGTCCACGGCGGCGAGAACGTCGTGCTCGCGACCGAGACGGCCAGCGGCAAGAGTCTCGCCTACACCGTTCCGGCGTTCGAGCGGGCGCTTGACCGCCGGGCGACGACACTATACGTCGCCCCACAGGTCGCGCTCATCAACGACCAGACCGAGACGCTGTCGGACTTGGCACAGGGCCTCGGCTTCGCCTCTGGCGTCGCTGTCGCCCAGTACACCGGCCGCCAGTCGAAATCGGAGAAAGAGGCCATCAGGGAGCGCCAGCCGACGGTTTTGCTGACGACGCCGGACATGCTCCACTACGGCATCCTCCCACACGCTCATCGGCTGTGGGACTGGTTCTTCCAGCGGCTCGAAACCGTCGTCATCGACGAGGTGCACGGCTACCGCGGCGTGTTCGGCAGCCACGTCTCGCTCGTGATGCGCCGCCTCCAGCGGGTCGCCGAGCGCTTCGACGCCGGGAGCAGGGGCGCAGGAAGCGATGGCGGGACCACGGGCGGCCCGGAGTGGGTCTGTTGCTCGGCGACCATCGGGAATCCCGTGGAGCACGCGGCAGCGGTCACCGGCCAGCCCGAGTCGTCGTTCGCGCTGGTCGACGAGGACACCAGCGCCAGCGGGCCGCGACACTGGCTGCTGTGGAACCCGCCCGAGTACGAGGGCGAGGGCTGGGGCAGCGGCCGGCGGCGGTCGAACCACGTCGAGACCAAGCGGCTGTTCGTCGACCTCGTGGCGCGTGGCCTCCAGACGGTCGTCTTCGCCGGGTCGCGCCAGACCGCAGAACGGTACGCCAGCGACAGCGCCGACGAACTCCGCGACCGCGGGGAACACGACCTCGCGGACGCCGTCGGCGCGTACCAGGCCGCGCTGACCGACGAGCGCCGCCGCGAACTGGAGCAGGGCCTCCAGTCCGGCGACCTCCGGGGCGTCTGGTCGACCAGCGCGCTCGAACTGGGCGTCGACGTGGGCGGCCTCGACGCCGTCCTGCTCGACGGCTACCCCGGCACGCGGATGCGAGCCTTCCAGCAGGCCGGACGGGCCGGCCGTGGGACCGACCCGGCGCTCGTCGCGCTCGTCGGCGGCGAGGACCAGCTGGACCAGTACGTCCTTCGCAACCCCGACGCGCTGTTCGAGACGGGGGCCGAGCAGGCCGTGACCAATCCCGAAAACGAGCAACTGCTCCCGTCTCACGTCCACGCGGCCGCCTGTGAGAACTGGCTGTCGCCCGACGACGACCGCCACTTCGGCGAGACGTTCCCCGACGTGGTTTCCGGCCTCGAATCGGCCGGGAAGCTCGACCGCCGCCAGACCGACCAGGGGATGCGCTGGCTCGGCAGCGGCAGCCCACACCACGAGATGAGCCTGCGGACCGTCGACGACGGCGAGGTAAAGCTCGTGGCGAACGGGGACGTGATAGCGAAACTCTCCGTGGAAGACGCGCTACGCGATGCCCACCCCGGCGCGATTTATCACCATCAGGGGCGGCGGTACGAGGTGACCGACCTCGACCTCAACGCAGGTGTGGCCGAACTGTCCCGGACGTGGGCGGACTACTTCACGCGGGTCCTCCACGACAAGACCATCACCGTCGAGGCCGACCTCGACGAGCGGCGACTGCCGGCCCGCGGGGACGTGCCGGTCCGCTTCGCCTCGGTGACGATGCGAAAGCAGATAACCGGCTACGAGCGCCGCGACGGCTCCTCGGGGGAAGTGCTCGGCCAGCGCGCCCTCGACCTGCCCGAGACGACGCTGGAGACGAAGGCGCTGTACTACACGGTGCCGTCGGAACTGGAAGCGCAGATTCGCCGCGGCGAGTACGGACCCGACAGTGGCGACGGCGGCAGTCTATCAGGCGACGCAGTTGCTGACAGCGGCGAGGCCGGAGACTTCCCGGGCGCGATTCACGCCGCCGAACACGCCATGATTTCGATGTTCCCCTTCGAGTACCTCTGTGACCGCGGCGACATCGGCGGCCTGTCGACGCCCCGGCACCCCCACACTGACGAGCCAACCATCTTCATTTACGACGGGTACCCCGGCGGTATCGGTCTGACGCGGGCCGGCTATCACGACATCGGGCCGCTGATGGACACCACGCTCTCGATGCTGCGCTCGTGTAACTGCGCTGACGGCTGCCCGGCCTGCGTGCAGTCGCCCCACTGTGGCAACGCGAACGACCCGCTGGACAAACACGGCGCGATACACCTACTGAACGGGCTGCTGGAGCGGTAGCGGGACCGTCCAGTTCTGGAGCCGACTCAGGCGTCGTCCGTGGCCTTCGGTAGCGTGAGTCCGACGATGGTCCCCCGCGGCTCGTTGTCTTCGACCCAGACGTCACCACCGTACGCGTCGACCAGCGTCTGAACGAGATAGAGGCCGACGCCGGTCCCCGCACTGTCCGGTCGCTTCTCCCCACATTCGAACACCGCCCGTTTCTGCTCGTCCGGAATTCCCGGGCCGTTGTCGGCGACAGTGACCTGAAACACGTCACCGTCGTCAGTCACGTCAACGACGACCGACGGCGTTGCCGAATCGTTGTGCTGGATTGCGTTAGTGAGAACGTTCCGGAACACGGAGGACAGGAGTTCGTCGGCTTGCACCTGTACCGACGGGAACTCGTCCGGGACGGTGACATGTGCGTCGGTGTATGTCGCTGTGATATCCTCGGTCACCGAAGACAGAACTGGTCCAAGGGCGACCGGCTCGGTCTCCCAGTCCGTCTGTCGCATTACCGCCGCGAGGTTTCCAGCCGTCTCAAGCAGTTCCACGGCCGACTGGCTACTCTCCTGTATCCCGTCGACGTGTTCTAGGGCGTCGCCGCTGCAGTAGTCCCGGAGCAGTTCCGCCCGGCCGCTGATGGTCTGCAGGTGGTTCGTGAGGTCGTGACGGACGATCTGATTCAGCAGGTCGAGGTTGTCGCGCTGCCGTTTCAGCTCCCGCTCGCGCTCGATCCGTTCGAGGGTAGAGAGTACGTTCTTCCCGAGTATATCGGCCAACTGCGTCTCACGTTCGGTCGGTTCGGCTCGCTCATCCGTCCCGGCAGTCAAAAGCCCGTACTCGCCGAGTGGGACGCTGATACCCCCGTGCAGCGGTGCATCCGATGCGGCTTTGTCTGTCGAAACGAGGACTCGCTGTGTCTCGTCGGATTCATACTGGTCCCACAGCCAGCTCCCGCGCTCGTGTCGCATGACCTCTCCCGGGTCGTCTGGAACCTGAACGTGCTCTCGAAGCGGGTCAGAAATCACCTCTGCTGTGAGCGCGCTGTCGGTGGCCTCCCAGAAGACGCTGAACGGGAAATCGAGAATCGCGGTTGCAGTCTCGACCGCGATTACCGCGACCTCAGACTGGTCCTCGGCGGCCATCAGTCGCCGCATCGCCACGTGCAACTCCTCGATTTGGTCCGCTGGAGGCGCCTGGGGGGGAGCGGACTCGGAGTTTGACCCCATTTTTAGTTTCTTATTTTGACTTGAATATAAATGTTCTTTTTGTATGTCACAAGGACACACTCGACGTGTCCGTCACTCACTGCTCGCTCGCGAACCCGACACACGTTCGGCTGTTGGTCACCGCTGTGGCGGCTAGCTGAAGTCTTCCAGTCGCAACTGGTCGGGGTGGATACCGTCCGGTTCGCTCGCACCGAGTAAACGGGGTAATGCCGTGTTCGCGAACGTCATGCCGACGACGAGCAGTATAGGGGCAAAAAAGAGCCCGTAGAACCCCAGCACGACCGGGCCGAGCGTATACGCCAGCATCAGGAGCCCGACGTGCGTGCTCTCGCCGCTGAGAAGTGGCCGGAGCAGCAGGTCCGGAATCGTGTCGACGACGACCACCGCGACGAGGAGGAACCCAAGGACGTACACGAGCAGCGACGACTGCCCGTCAAGCACCACCGGGAGTGCGGTGATACCGGTCAGCGGGAGGTAGATGATCTTCATCCCGACGACGGGAATCAAGCTCGCGATACCGGTCAGCGCGCCGGCGAGCGTCGGATACGGGACCTCGACGGCTGCTGGCGCGACGACGTTATAACCGGTGAATGCAGCGATAGCGATAAGCGAAATCGCCAACACGTTCAGGAGATTGCCGAACAGCACCGCTTCCAGTTCCTCGTCGACGGCTTCGAGGTACTCACGGATGATGGCCCCATCGTCGAACCGGAGCAGCCATTCGCGGATACGCCGCCCGTCCACCAGCAGGTAGTACGTGACGATGGTCGTGATGAACAGATTGAGAACGAACTGGGAAGCGACCGAGGTAAGCACCATCGCGTTTTCGCTGAGGAAGTCGACGAACGGCGTGAGCTGCCCCGACTGGTAGGCGCTGTACAGCCCCTCGACGGTGAGGTCCGGCACGGACTCTGCCCCGTCCAGCCAACTGATGTGCGTTGCAGCCACGTCAACGAGCGCGTACTGGGTCACGAACTGTCGGGCTTCGACAATGAGGAGGACGGCCGCATAGCTGACGAGCAACAGGAGGGGGATCGCCAACGAAGCCATGACGACGACCGCACGTACCCGCGCCGGAAGGCGAAGCCTGCGCAAGGAACTGTAGTACCGTCGCGTCGAATAATAGAGGAACACGGAGACGGTCAACGCCGCGATGAACTGATATGCGAGGACACTGACCACCACCGCAACAGCGAGACCAAAGAGGGCGACGACGAATCGCTTCTCGTCCATATACGTACCATTTTGTGAATAAGTATAAACGTACGGGCGCCGGGAATCCCGCAGACAGCGCGGGTCGAACCCTGTTCGGACCGGCGCTATTCGGGTCGCTCGCGCGTCGGCTCAACGCTGTCGTGGACGCCGATCTCGCCGGCGAGTTCGTGCTGGCTCGTGTCGCTGAGGTCGATGCCTTCCGCGTGGCAGTCCTCCTTCACCTGCCGGATGAACGCGGCCTTGACTGACGCGAGTCGGTTCCGCCGTTCGTTGGGAATCCAGATCCGGCCTGTCAGGATGATCGCCGTCGACGCGAGGTCGGTGACCCTGGCTGTCGGAGCTGGCTTCTCCGAGACGTGGTCGAGGTCGCGGGCGGCGTTTTCGATGATAGCCTGTACCGTTTCGATATCGTCCTCGTAGCCGATACCGAACTGGTAAGAAATCCCGACGGGGCCAGTCGATGTCTGGTTCGTCACCGCGCTCGTTGCCAGTGCCGTGTTCGGGACGATGATGCGTTCGTTGTCCAACGTCCGAATCCGGGTCACCCGCAGGTCGATATCGACCACCGTCCCCTGCATCCCGTTCCAGGCGATGACGTCACCGACGTTCAGGTCTGGGTCAGTCACGATGAACGCGCCGGCGACAAAGTTCCCGAGCACGTCCTGTGCCGCCAGTCCCACTGCCAGTGTGATACCTGCCGCCAGCAGGGTCGACCCCGCAAGCGCGCCCTGAAAGCCCGCAACGCTAGCACCGATTACCACCGCAACGACAACCGACAACAGGTGGACAGCACTGGTCAGCGCACTGGCAACTGTCTTGTTAGTCTCCATCCGTGTCAGCAGCCATCGGGCCACCGGCACGGCGATCAGCCGGCCGAGAGCGTAGAGTAGCGCCGCGACCGCGAGGAACTGCGCCCCGTCGGTCGCGAGTTGGCCGTACGTCGAGGCGATGTCGATATCTAGACCCGCCGGGAACTGCATACCGTTTCTCGTAGCCCAGCGGATATGAAATCAGGGTGTCACGTCCGGCCTCGTAGCGACCTCGCTGCTCACCCGACGCGCTCGTTCAAAATCAACCTCGTCTTCGTCCCGACAACCTCTTCGAGTTCACGCGCCTGCGTAATGAGTCCGTTGACCGCGTCGGTGTCAGCGGCGTCGACGACGACGACAATGTCCTCCTCCCCGGAAACCTGCCAGACGAAGTCGACCTCCTGCCAATCGGCGATACGGTCCGAGACCTCGGCCGTGTCGACGTTTACGTCGACGCTAACCTCGATCATCGCTTTCACGTTGCCGGTCCGCGTCGCGACGGTGAAACGCTCGATAACGCCGTCGTCGACCAGTCGTTCGACGCGGTTTCGCACAGTCCCTTCCGACGTACCGACCCGGTCCGCGATTTCCGTGTACGGGGTTCGGGCGTCCCGGCGGAGTATCGAAAGTATCTCTCTGTCGAGGTCGTCCATCGAGATGAGATAATATCACCGGTCGTGACTTGAGGATTGCGAAATTCGAAACTCGTCTTCGAAAGCAACCCTTATGGCCGACTATAGTATACGCATCTCGTAATGGCTGACGCATACGTGGCAATCGAAGGCGACCGCGTCATCGAGGCGCGCGCTCGCGCTCCGGGGACGGCCCGCGGCGAACTGGTCTTTACAACAGCGTACACCGGGTACGAGGAGAGTCTCACCGATCCGTCCTACGAGGAGCAGGTCCTGACGTTCTCCTATCCGCTCATCGGGAACTACGGCGTCCGAGAGGAGCGCTTCGAGTCCGACCGCGTCCACCCGCGCGCGGCCGTCGCCCGCGAGATGACCGACGATGTGGCCGAGTGGCTGGCATCAGAGGGCGTTCCCGCTGTCGACCATCTGGACACGCGCGACATCGTGACCGAAATCCGCGACGAGGGGGCGATGAAATGCGGCATCGCCGCTGGTCCGGACGTGACCGAGCAGGACGCGCTCGACGAACTCCACGAGTGCAAGCACATGTCCGACCACACCGACATCGGCGCGCAGGTCTCCGTCGACGAGATGGAGGTCCACAACGAGGGCGGCGACGGCGCGACGGTCGCGCTGGTCGACTGCGGTGCGAAGGGCTCTATCGTCGAGTCGCTTGTCGAACGCGACGCCGAGGTCCATGTCTTCCCGTACGACGCCAGTGAGGACGACGTAGCCGCCGTCGACCCGGACCTGCTGTTCATCTCGAACGGCCCGGGCGACCCACAGAACTTCGAGCAGGCCGGCGAACTCGTCGAGACCTACGTCGGTGACGTGCCGCTCGCCGGCATCTGTCTCGGCCAGCAGGTCGTCGCCAACGCGCTCGGCGGCGAGACCGAGAAGATGGAGTTCGGCCACCGCGGCGTGAATCAGCCCGTCCGTGACCTGCGCTCGAACCAGGTCGTGATGACGACCCAGAACCACGGCTACACCGTCGCCGACCCCGGCGACAAACTGGACGTGACTCAGGTCAACGTCAACGACGACACGCCGGAGGGGCTGGAGAACGACGACCTGAACATCATCACGCGCCAGTACCACCCCGAGGCCAACCCCGGCCCGCACGACTCGCTTGGCTTCTTCGACGATGTGCTGGGGATGGCGGGGGAATAGCGCGGTTCGGAGCGAGCAACGCGAGCGAGAACCGCGAGACGCGAACGGCGCAGCCGTGAGCGGGGAGAGCCCGAGCGTAGCGAGGGGTCTCCGAATGCCCGAGCGGGGAACGAAGTGCTCTGGGAACAGTAACGCGGTTTGCACGCGCCTGAGCCACGTCTTTCAGTCGCTGTCGTCGTCGATTGGCTGCCCGCGATAGTACGTCGTCTGGTCGCTGTCTTCGGTTTCGTGTGTGGTGTCTTGCGGTGCAACGGGGCGGCCGCGATACATCACCCGGTTGGCGGTGTCGTCGCCGTCGATTGCGTCCGGACGGTCCTGCTGGTGTGTCTCGATGAACTCGGCGGCCGCGTTGAGGGTTGCTTTGTCGGTCTTGCGGTGTACCCAGCAGTGGTACATTTTCCGTGGGGTGCGGAGCGCGAGGCGGTGCGCTCGGAACCCGGACTTGGTGGTGACGTCGGCGACCGACTCGTGTGGGATCTCGATGACATCGTCGTCCTCGGCTTTCCCAATGAGACAGAGGGTCCGGCGGCCGGTGACCAGAATGACTGTCCGGCGGTCGCCGACCGGTGAGTCGGTCTTGCGTTTCGTCCCGCGTCCGATGCCGCGCTTCCCGTTGGTCAGGAGATACGCCGGGGCTTCAGCCCCGTCGAGGTACGTCAGCGGTGGGTTGTTCAGCGGTGGTGACTCGGAGAAGCGACTCTTGTATCCAGCGAGGACTCCCGCCGTGACCGAATCACCGGGGGCCATCTCAGCGACTGTCTCCGCCCGCTTGATGACGTCCTCTCTCATCGACTTCCCGGAGCAGCGACAGCGATTGCAACGCGATCCATACAGCTAATGTCACAGCCCCGGAGATGAGTGTTACGAACGTGCCATTATTGGCGCAGAACAGGACATGTAGTCACCAATACCCCATTCATTACTATTTATAGCCACAATATCGACACAACAGTTATGAGATAGAATACTTGCTTCGATACGCAGAAAAAGCTGCGAAAGCACAGACACGCTATGACTCCTGCCTGACGCCTCTGAATTCGAACCGTGCACCGCCGTCGTCGCTTTCTGTCACGGACACCGACCAGTCGTGTGCTTCTGCGATCTCCTCGACGATAGCGAGCCCGAACCCGGTGCCTCCGTCAGTGGTGGTGTAGCCGCTCTCAAACACCATTTCGTGTTTTTCTGGCGGGATACCATCGCCATCATCGGCAACATAGAACCCTGAACCGTCGAGTTCACCGATTTTGACAGTGACGTCTGAGCCGCCGTGTGTCACGGCGTTGTTGATGAGATTTTCGAGGAGTTGACGAACGCGGCTCTCGTCGGCGTGGATTGGGCTTTCAGCCGGGATTTCGAGGGTAGCGTCGTCAGTCTTGACGGCCCGCCAGCAGGACCGTGCAGTCGATTCGAGGTCGAGCGGCTCCGTCTCCGACACTGTATCCCCCTCGCGGGCGAGGGTTAGCAGGTCCTCAATGAGCTCCTTCATGCGGTCGATTGCGCGGAAACAGCGGTCGAACTGCTCGTCCTCGCCGGTGTCTCTGGCAAGGGTGAGCGAACCTTCGAGGACGCCGAGCGGGTTCCGGAGGTCGTGACTGACGATGCTCGCAAACTCTTCGAGCCGGTCGTTCTGTCGCTCCAGTTCCTCGCGGTACTCGATCCGGTCAGAGATGTCCCGAGAAATGACAACAAGCCGAGTTACCGCCCCGTCAGCGAAGATCGGCGTTACCTGTGTTTCCCAGACACCGGTGGGGCCGAGGTCCCGCTCCTCGTATGTGATGGTCTCGCCAGCCGAGACACACCGCTCGTAGTGGTCAGCGATTCGCCGACCGATGTCCGGACCGGCGGCCTCGACCGGGGTCTGCCCGGTCAGCGAGTCGGTGTCGAATCCGGTCTGGCGTTCGTAGGCCTCGTTCGTCCGGACGTAGCGGAACGTTGGACCATCTGCCGACCTCTCGATGTCGACGAGCGCGATAGCGTCGTTCGTGTTCTCGAACACCGCCTCGTACTCGTCAGTGAGTCGGGCCAGTTCCTGTTCGCGCCGTTTCTGGTCGGTGATGTCGGTCGCGACGACACAGAGAGCGTAGGGCTCGCCGTCCTCGTCGAGTATCGGTGTCTTCCGCGTCAGATGTGTCCGATCTGTCCCGTCGACAGGGATCACCGTTTCGACTTCGACGGTCTCTTTCTGTTCGAGGGCCCGCTGATCGTCGGCGTGGGTCTGCTCCGCGATGTGGTCCGGGAGAATATCGTAATCGGACATTCCGACGACGGACTCGTCGGCGTCGATCCCGTAGAGGTCACGGGCCGCGCTGTTGATGAACAGAAATCGACTATCGGTGTCTTTCATCAGGATGTAGGTCGGGGCTGTGTCGAGAATGACCTGGAGTTTGCGGCTCGTGTCTTCGAGTTCCTGTTTCCGCTCTTTGTGGTCGGTCACGTCCTGATGGATCCCCACTGCACGGACCGGGTCGCCGTTCTCGTCGCGTTCGAACACCTTGCCGATGTCGCGGATCCACCGGTACTCACCGGTGGCCGTCCTGAGCCGGTGGTCACATTCGTAGATCTCCGTCTCGCCGTCGAGATGGGCGTTCAGCGCCTCGTATGTTTGCTCGCGGTCCTCCGGGTGTATCAGTTCGTCCCAGGTGTCGACCGTGGGTTCGAGTTCGTCCAGCGAGTACCCGAGCATGTCGGCCCACCGCTCGTCGAAGGTGACCGCGTCCGTCTTGACGTTCCAGTCCCAGACGCCGAGTTCGGCACCTTCGAGCGCGAGTTCGTGCCGCTCTGTGAGCGTTCTGAGTTCTTGCTGCCGGTCGAGTCTGGAAAGCGCCTCCTCGGTGTTCGCAGCGAGGGTTCGCATCAGCGAGACCGATGCGCCCTCGAACGCGGCGGCGTCAGTCGAGCCGGCGACCAGCACGCCGTGGTCGCCCAGCGGGAGTAGTATCTCGCTGCTGATGTCGGTGTCGGGGTTGTAGCGGTCAGGGTGAGTGGAGATATCGTCGAAGACGCGCTGTTCACCGGAGTCGAACACCTCCCAGACGAGACTGTCACCCTCGCTAAACGTCGGGTGCTCGCCGATACTCGCCTGTGCCTGGTCGGTCGCCGCGGCCGGTCTGAGAAGGTCGGCTGACTCGTCGGCGAGAAAGACAGCGCTGAGCGGCAGTCCGAGCAGGTCGCGTGCGGTTTCGACGACCAGTGCGGCGACATCCTCGCGAGACTCGGCGTGCATCAGCTCCCGCGTTGTGTCGTGCAACGCCTCGATGCGCTGCTGTCGCCGCCGACGCTCCGTTATCTCCTGAAACTGTGAGAATATCGCGACAGTCTCTCCGTTCTCTCGGATGATGCGGTTGTGCCACTCACAGACAATCTGCTCACCGTTACCGGTCTCGATATCGAGTACCGTATAGTAGCCGCCGCTGCCTTCCTGCAGGGCCGTGATCGTCTCTTCGACTGCATCCCGCGACGAGTCCGGAACGAGCGTCTCAAATCCCGTGCCGACGAGCGCCGACTCCGCTCGCTGCAGGATTTCTTCGCCTTTCTCGTTGACCTGCGCCACCTCAAAGCTCTCGTCCCACTCGATGACGCCGAGCGGCGACTTATCGATAAACAGCGAGAGTCGCTTCCGGCTCGCGTCCAGTGCTTGCTGTGATCGGTACTGCTCGACCGCGTTAGTGATGCGGTTGGCGAGAATCGTGTACTGGTCAGTCCCCTGCTGCTTCTGGAGGTAGTCAGTCACACCGGCCGAAATGGCCTCACTGGCCACTTCCTCGGAACCTTTCCCAGTAAAGAGGATGAACGGGAGGTCTTCATCGACAGCCCGGACAGATTCCAGAAATTCGATGCCGTCCTGCCCGGGCATATCGAAATCGGAGACGACACAGTCGATTGGTTCTTCGCTGAGCCGGGTGAGTCCCTCGTTCGCCGACGTTGCCGAGACCACGTCGAACCGGTCGTCGGTACGGCTGAGAAACGCTGCCGTCATCGACGCGAACTCGGGGTCGTCCTCGACGTGGAGGACACGTACGGCATCGGCCATGAATGATACATGGGCGGGTCCAACGAATAAGTATTTGTGCCCGTCTGTTCGAGTGATCGGAATCAGTGCTACCGCAATGAGCGACCTGTCCCTGACGGGCGGTCGGGTTACTCAGCGCCCCACTCGCGCTGGGTCTTTGGCCGCTCGTCAATGGCCTGTACAGCGAGTGGCTGGTCGGCGGAGTTGATCGCTTCAAGCGCCGCCTCAGCGCTCTCGTGGGTCGAGAAGTACGTCACCGTCTCCTCGACACAGGCTTCAAGCACGTCGCGGTCGCGGGAGAGGACGAGGTCGACCTCGCCGCTCTGGATGGCGTCGATGATGGCGTCGGTGTCCTCGTAGTCGTCGAAGTCCCGCACGTCGAAGTGCTCCTCGAAGCCGAGGATGGGCAGGTCGACGATGGCCGTGCCTTCGAGCGGGATTGCCTTGCCGACGGCCATCTGGGCCTTCTGGTAGGCCTTGCCGAAGGAGCCGGCGGTGCCCATGACCTCGCCGGTGGATTTCATCTCGGGGCCGAGACGCGGGTCCGAACCCGGCAGGCGGTCGAACGGCAGGACGACCTCCTTGACAGAGACCTGCTCGGGAATCTGCTCCTGCACGTCAAGGTCGGACAGCGACGCGCCGGACATCACCTTGGCGGCGATTTTGGCGATTGGGACGCCGGCGGTCTTGGAGATGAACGGGACAGTGCGCGAGGAGCGCGGGTTCGCTTCGAGGACGAACACCTCGCCGTCACGCACCGCCAGCTGGACGTTCAGCAGGCCGACCGTATCCAGCGCGTCGGCGATGTCCTCGACGACCTCGCGGATGCGGGGCATCACGTCCTTGATTTCCTGGGAGCGGGGCGGAATCATGCAGGCCGAGTCCCCGGAGTGGACGCCGGCGGTTTCGACGTGTTCCATCACGCCGCCGATGAGGATGTCGTCCTCGTCGGCGACAGCGTCGACGTCCAGTTCGACGGCGTCGGCGAGGAACTCGTCGACGAGAATCGGCTTGTCCGGGCTCACGCGGACGGCCTCCTCGATGTACGTTTCGAGGTCGTCGTCGTTGTAGACAACGTCCATCGCGCGGCCGCCGAGCACGTAGCTCGGGCGCACGAGGACCGGGTAGCCGATGTCGTGGGCCAGGTCCAGCGCCTCCTCCTTGGAGGTCGCGGAGCCGCCCTCGGCCTGTGAGATGCCGAGTTCGTCCATCAGTTTGTTGAAGCGGTCGCGGTCCTCGGCGAGGTCCATCGCGTCGACGGACGTGCCCATAATCTCACAGTCGAGGTCGCGGCGCTTGAGTTCCTGTTCGAGCGGGTGGCCGATGTCGACGGAGGTCTGGCCGCCGAACTGGACCATCACGCCGTCGGCGTTGGTCGCCTCGATGACGTCGGCGACCTCCTCGGCGGTGACCGGCTCGAAGAACAGCCCGTCGGAGGTGTCGTAGTCGGTCGAGACCGTCTCGGGGTTGTTG
Organism: Haloarcula taiwanensis; assembly: GCA_002844335.1. Classification (NCBI taxonomy): domain Archaea; kingdom Methanobacteriati; phylum Methanobacteriota; class Halobacteria; order Halobacteriales; family Haloarculaceae; genus Haloarcula; species Haloarcula taiwanensis. The sequence goes on along the minus strand of CP019154.1, from coordinate 562,836 downwards.
TTGACGACGTGGGCGTCGATGCCCAGTTCCTCCAGCGCGCGGACGGCGTGGACCGAGCAGTAGTCGAACTCCACGCCCTGCCCGATGCGGATGGGGCCGCCGCCGACGACGACGACGCTCTCTAGGTCGGGGTCTATCTGGAGTTCGTTGCGGTCGATGCCCGACAGCGGGTCTCGCGTCGAGTAGTAGTACGGCGTCGTCGCCTCGAACTCGCCGGCGCAGGTGTCGACGAGCTTGAAGTCGCGGTCGGTCGTGTCCGTCTCGACGTTCTCGATCTGCACACCGCTACCGTCGGTCGCCGCCTCGACTTCCGGCTCGTCGCCGCCGTCTTGGTCAAGGTCGGCCGGGAGCCAGGAGACGTGCGTGTCGTTGAACTCGCCGCCGGCCAGCGCGGTTATCTCTTGGTCGGTGAAGCCGGCCTGTGCAGCGGTCTCGTAGTCACCATCGCGGGCGGCCTCGGCGGCGTCGGCGACCTCCTTGAACCGCTCGACGTACCACTCCTTGATGTCGGTGATGTCGACGACTTCCTCGACGGTGTAGCCGCGACAGAACGCCTCGAACATCGCGTACGGGCGGTCCGGCGTCGGCTTCTCGAGGTACTCCGTTTCCAGTTCCGCGTCGGCTATCTCGTCGAAGTCCGCGGCCGGATTGTACTCCGAGGAGCGAAGCGCCTTCAGCAGGCTCTCGGGGAAGGTCCGCCCGATTGACATCGCCTCGCCGGTCGATTTCATCGCCGTCGAAAGCTCGAACTCGGTGTCCTGGAACTTGTCGATGGGCCAGCGTGGCACCTTCGTCACGACGTAGTCGATGGCCGGCTCGAAGGCGGCGGTCGTCTCGCCGGTAATCTCGTTCTCGATTTCGTGGAGCCGTTTGCCGAGCGCGACCTTCGCTGTCACGCGGGCGATGGGGTAGCCGGTCGCCTTCGAGGCCAGCGCCGAGGAGCGGGAGACGCGGGGGTTGACCTCGACGACACGGTACTCGCCGCCGGGCGTGCCGTCGTCGTGCCAGGCGAACTGGATGTTACAGCCGCCCTGGATGCCGAGGTCGCGGATGACCTTCAGCGCGGAGTCGCGCATCTCCTGGTGGCCCTCGTCGGGGATGACCTGCGAGGGCGTGACGACGGTCGACTCCCCGGTGTGGATGCCCATCGGGTCGATGTTCTCCATGTTGCAGATGATGATACAGGAGTCGTCGGCGTCGCGCATCACTTCGTATTCGAGTTCGACCCAGCCCGAGATGGACTCGGTGATGAGGACCTCGTTGTTACGCGAGAGGCGCAGGCCCTTGCGGACGCGTTCGATGAGTTCGTCCATCTCGTCGACGACGCCGGAGCCGGACCCGCCCAGCGTGTACGTCGTGCGTGCGATTACGGGGAGCCCGCCGACCTCGTCGACGGCGGCTTCGACGCGGTCGACCAGCGACTCCTCGTCTAGGTCGGTGACCGACTCGCCCTCGTCGAGCGTGATGGTCGTCGAGCGGGGCACCGGCTCGCCGATGTCCTCCATCCGCTGTTTGAACAGGTCGCGGTCCTCCGTCGCGTAGATAGTGTCCAGTGGCGTCCCCATCACGTCCACGTCGTACTCGTCGAGGACGCCCTCCTCGGCGAGTTCGGCCGTGACGTTCAGGCCGGTCTGGCCGCCCAGACCGGCGATGACGCCGTCGGGGTTTTCTTTTCGGATGATCTCAGAGATGGCCTCAGTGTTGATGGGTTCGAGATACACCTTGTCCGCCATCTCCGGGTCAGTCATAATCGTCGCCGGGTTCGAGTTCACGAGCACGACGCGGGCACCCTCTTCCTGGAGGGCGCGACACGCCTGTGCGCCGGAGTAGTCGAACTCGGCCGCCTGGCCGATCTTGATCGGGCCGCTGCCGATGAGCAGGATTGTACGGTCCTCGTCCGCTGTCATTGTACGAGCGGAGTCTATACATCGTAATAAGCCCGGCGAAAGGATGCGAAGCTCGAAGCCTAATTTCGAATATCGTAACACCTGAGCGGCACACGGAAGACACTCTTAGAGATGTGTACCAAGAGAGGATTCGAGCGGTAGCGTTGCTGAATCCGGTCAGTTGTCGCGGTCGGGAACACGATACCGATAGGGCTGGCCCTGAATGACCTCGACCTCGCCGGACTGGGCACGACGGCCCAGGACTGTCGCAACGCGGTGAGCGCTCCCGACCGCCTCGTCGTGTTCCTCCAGCAAGTCACAGATCTCGCGGGCCGTCAGTGTGCTGTCAGCGTCGGCTTCTTCGAGCACTGTCAGGATGCGCTCGAACTCTCCCTCACGCATAGCCATACACAGTCACAACACCGCAACTACCATATAACACCGTCAGACAACAGTCAGACGGCTGATTTCGGGAAATCAGCCGACGGCGGCGCGTCGCTGGCTGTCGGACAGGACAGGGTCGTTGTCTGTCGCGTTCCCCCAGCGCTTTCGGACCCACGTCGGTCTGGAGACGGCTGTCTCGCCGATCGCGGAGTACCTGATCTCGTAACTGACCCGAGCCTTTCTGGAACGATCCCAGTACGAGACAGTGAACGACTGGACGAGTCCGTCCGGCCGGACAGTCGCCTGCACGCTGTAATTGTCGGCCGGTTCGAACGCCGCAGGGGGCTCCGTGGCTGTGAGTATCACGGGACAGGTGTCACAGCCGTCCCTCGGCCGCTTGACGCTGACGTTCGTTGCGAGATATGCTTCGATGAGTCGAGCGGGATCAGGGTCGAGCACCTCGCGGACCGGGGTTGGCCGCCTCGTTGCGCTCCATGCACCCTGTGCACGTTCGTCGTAGACATAGCGCCGATTCCGGGTGTTGTACACTCGCTTGGTGTAATTTTTGTTGATGATTTCGGTCCGAAACTGATAGCGATACCTGTCTTCGACGACGAAGCTGACGATTTGAGTCCCCCATTCCAGCGAGAGCCGCATCCCCAGCACGTACGAGCGGTTCCGGGTCGCGCGCCGGTGGCCCGCCGCGAGTCGCCTGGCGTCGACAGCGTTCTCGGTCACAGCGGGGACGGCCCGGCTGTCCTGTGGCTGCTCTGGGACCGGAACCGGGGTTACCGTCTGTCGTTCCGCCCCGCCGAAGGCTCCGCAGCCGGTCAAAAGCACGAGTACGAGCAGGACCGCGAGACGACCTGCCATATGTGGGTGTGTGAGTGCACCACACTAAGTACTCAGGTCGGTGTCTGTTTCAGATAGCGGTGTCCGATCGGCCGTCGAAGTCACGCTCGTCGCGGTACTGCTCGACGAACGCGTCGACGTCGAACTGGAGCATCTGCTCCTCGAACTCCGCCATCACCTCGTCGTCCTCGGCGTGGCTGATGGCGTGTTCCATCAGTTCCACGAGCAGTTCGACGACGATTTCGTGCAGGCGACGGGAGTCGAAGTCGCTTACCCACGCAAGCGAGAACCCGACCGACCCGTCCTCACTGGTGTCGGCGGCGACGACCTTTTCGGGGAACTCCTCCATCACGACACCCATCAGGTGAACGGTGGTGAACTCGTCGTAGTCGTCGTTGGTCTCGATGGTCGCGTGCAGCACCTCGGTGAGAAACTCCGGCACGAAGCGTGCCAGCGGGTGCGGGTCGAGCACGACGGCGTGTGTCTTCCCGCAGTCACACGCGAACTCCCGCATGCCCAGATGGAGGTCATGCGTGTCGACAAGTTCGCCACAGGCCAGTTCGAGTTCGGACTCGCGCCCGCCGGGCACGCGCGGTTCAGCCATTACTTGAGATTGGTCGTTCGCGTGGTTAAAGGCCGCGATACGAACTACAGTGGTTCAGAGCCCGCCGATAGACGCTGTTTCCTGTGTGTAGCTGGACTCCGTTGCTTGGAGGTACGCCACGGTCGTCACAGCGATGGAGAAGACGCTGACGACACTTGAGAAGACAGTCGAGACCGTCGTCAAGACCATCGGCGGCAACGGAACCGGGAGGAAACTGAAGCCGCCTCCAAGAACGAGTCCGAGCACCGAGAGAACAACGGCCAGGACAAACGTAGCGAGGAGGTTGTCGATGACGACACTAACACTGTTGCTGATAGACTCGATAACGCCGCTGTCGTTCAGTGCAATTTCCTGTCGGACAAAGAAAAACAGGAGTGCAAACACCAGTCCGGGAATGACGAGCAGAATAATGCCGATCCCCACTGCGATAGTGGTGAGAATGCCGGCTACGATTGCGACTGCAACGGTCTTCCCGAGCCGCCGGCCCACATTGTCGGGAATCGGTTCACGGTCACCGCTGGCAAAGGCACGGATTGCGACAACATTCAGCGCCTCGTTGACGACAAGCAGCACGAGCGCACCGACGCCAGCAACTGCAAGCGGCAGGTCGAGTGCCAGTGGTGTCCCACCAGCCATTGCCGCCTGATTTACCTGTGCATCGCTCGGCAATTGCCCCAGAAACAGCTCTGTGAACGCCTGCGAAAGCGACGCCCAGACGACAGAGCTGAGTAATCCGTAGACGATGAATACGCCGGCAAACACCGCCCCGCGTTCACTGAGTAGTTCGTCGATACCGTCTTGGAAGGCACGGCCGATTTGGAGGGCCATACACAGTACCCCTGATGGGGGAGACATAAAGCTGAATAAATGTTTTTGAGCTAAACACCGCCCGGTCGACGGCCCGAAACCAGTATCAAGAGGGCACGCGAGTCCAGCTCTCAGAACTCGTCGTCCCGGTCCGCCCGCACCTGCAGGTACGCGTCCGTAATCACTGCGAGACTGAACGCCTGCACTGGTGCGTTCAACACCATTGACGCGACCTGCAGCACCGACTGGGACGGTAAGTCAAACGAGCCGGGGAGGAACACCGAAATAACTGACGCCGTAGACGGGATGCCCGGGATGATCCCGAGAAGCAACAGGAGAAACAGAAGCACGATGATCTGTGCCGGGGCATCCATGAACCGCGCGACGCAGTGCTTGAGCGTGTCGACGTAACCGCCGTCGTACAGGGCAATCGACTGCAGCAGGTAGACGAAGGCGAGACCGACGATCAGAGACAGGAGACCGCCAAGAAGACCAGCTAGTCCCCCAAGCAGCAGACGCCCGCTGACGTTCAGCGCGGTCGAACTCATCGAGGCTGCGAACGTGACGACTGCGACGCCGCCACCGAGGACGGCGGCCATAACGGCCCGCTCGGACGTATTCTCGTCCATGATCTCCTGTGGCTCGGTGAAGAGCCTGATCCCCCAGAATTTGACGAGCTGGCCGACAACCAGAAACAGGAGGACCATCACGACGGCAACCGGCAATGCGATATCAAGACTGAACGGCCCGGTGAAATCTGACACCGAAAACCCCGGTGCACCTGCCCCGGCGGAGCCGCCCGGCCCAGCGGGACCGCCCATGTCCATCACTTCGTCGAACAGCGCTTCGGTGAACGAAGAGTTTGCGACAGTGTTCCCGAGGTTGAACAGGAGGAAAACGCCAGTAACAAGGAGTCCGTCCTCACTGAGGAGGGTATCGAGACCGCTACGCAAGGCATCGCCGATCTGGAGGGCCATATCTTCAGTCGCTCTCCGGGAAAATATAAAACTAGTCGAAGCGTAGATTCCCGCCGACAGCGGGAGTGTGTCGCCTACGGCCAGTCGTCGCGCGCCTCGTCCTCGTCGGTTGTCGCGTCCGGTGTCTCCGGGTCGCCGAGGTCCCACTCGGCCGCCTCCGCGGCCTGCGTGACCGGGAGGTACTCCCAGCCCGCCGCTTCGGCGAGGTCGGCGTCCTCGTCGTCCGCACCGACGAAGACGTGCCGGTCGGTGTCGAACTGCTCTTTGACGTTTTCGAGACTCTCCTCGCGGCCGCGCGGGCCGGAGAAGAAGTCCTGTCTGATCCGGTGTTTCCGGGTGAAGTTGGTCACGACGTAGGTGGGCTGTTCGGAGATGACGCCGACGTACTCGGACCACTGGCGCGCGTCGTTGAACACGCTGTCAGGGTAGGCCAGTTGCTTGAGGGCGTCAAGGTCGAACGCGAGTGTCATATCGCCGCTGCCGCCATCCATACGCGACTCTCCGCTTTAGGGCGAAAAAAGAGCGTCGTTCTCCCGCGGGCAGTTACTCACGATTCTTGTCCGCCTGCGCGAGCCTGTCGGCCTCCTCTCGCACCGCCGCCATCTCGCCGGTAGCCTGTGGGTTGCCTTGACCGTGCCCATGATTGACCGACGCATCGAGCAACGAGCCGGCAAAGCCGCCGCTGTCGTCGCTTGGTTCGTCTGCCTCACCTGACTGGTCGCCCCGGCGGGTGAGCCAGGCAACGGCGCGGGGAAGGGCGTCACGCATGTGCGTCGCTACGTCAGCAGTGCGTAAAAATATCGGTGTCGACTGGCCTTATTCGGCCGGCGCGGGCGTCTGCGCCTTCACTTCTTCGAGGTCCACTTCCTTCTCCAGTAGCAGTTCCTTCTTGTCGGCGACCTGTCGCTCCTCGCGGATGAGCTGTTTGAACGCCGACTGCTGTGAGAGGTCGCCGATCAGCACGCCGCCGATAAGCTGTCCGTCCTCGAACGCGAGCCGCCGCCACTCGCTGTCGGAGTACTTCCGTTCGGCCTCGTCGTCGCCACGGGTCGGGTGACCGAAGGAGAGGAACGGGAAGTCGAAGTGCGTGATGGAGTACGAGGAGACCCAGCGGAACTCCTTCTCCTCGGCGTCGGCGACCATGTTCGTTCCGGCGACCGAGCCCTGCTCCTTGGCCGAACCCCACGCGCCGTTTTGCGCCTGGGAGTCGAGGATGGTGTCGTAGAACTGGGTGAGGTCGCCCGCGGCGTAGATGTCCTCGACGTTGGTCTGCATGTACTCGTCGACGACGACGCCGTCGTCGAGTTCGAGCCCGGTCCCGTTGAGGAACTCGGTGTTGAAATCGAGGCCGATAGCGACGCCGGCCCATTCGCCGTCGTAGTGGTTACCGTCAGGGTCGACCGCACCGGTAACTTTGCCATCGTCATCGACTTCGAAGTGGTCGACGCCGGATTCGAAGACGGGTTCGACACCGTTCTCTTCGAGCGCCTCGTGAATGATCTCTGCGCCGTCCTCCGAGAGCGCGTAGCGCCACCAGCGGTTGCCACGCATCAGGTACTTCGCGTCGATTTCCTGTGCGGCGCACACGGCGGCGAGGTCGATGCCGAGCAGGCCCGCGCCGACGATGATGCCCTGGTCGGCCTCGTCGGCGTGCTCGCGGATGCCACGCGCGTCCTGGAACGTCCAGAAGTGGTGGATGCCGTCGGCGTCGCTGTTCTCGACCGGGAGCTGTGCCGGCGTCCCGCCCGTCGCGACGAGCAGTTTGTCGTACTCGTAGGTGTCGCCCTCGTGGGTCTGGATCTCGTGGGCGTCGGGGTCGATGTCCGTGACGTGGGTGTTCAGCTGCAGGTCAATGTCGCGCTCGTCGTACCACTCCGGCTCGTGAATGGAGATGGGCGCTTCCGGCAGCTTCCCCTTGGCGAACTCCTTGATGAGGATCCGGTTATACAGTGCCTCCCCCTCGTCGGTCAGGACTGTGACCGACGCGTCCGGGTCCGCTTCCCGGATTGTCTCGGCTGCGGACGCACCCGCGATGCCGTCACCGATGATTACGTGCGACGTGCTCATGTACGGCCGATACGAAATCAGGCCTAATGTGGATTGCTATCTGTGTATCGTTTCCGATAGCGCACTGAACACACCGATAGTCGGGGATTTGAAGGCGCTTGGGCCCGTATTCGATTCTGAAATGAAAATCTACCAGAACCCGCGCCACTGGGCGAGTAAGAAGGCGCTGACCACACCCGGTGTCCGGTCGGTGGCCAACTACGGGCTGGTGAAACTCCACACCAAAATCTTCCTCGGGAAGGCTGACGAGGCACACCGAGAGGAGCGGCGCGACCACCTCGATGACTTTTTCGACGCCACGATGGACACCTACGTGGCCGCACTGGAGGCGGACTACTCCGAGGCCGAGGCCCGCGAGATAACCCACATCCAGGCCAACTTCGACTTCTACAATCACGGCTGGACGGAGATGATGGAGTTCCCGGCCGAGGAACTGGAAGCCCACTACGAGCGGTACGCGGACTTCTTCGAGACCCACGGCATCACCATCGACGACCCGCTCGGCTCCTTCCGCCCGGCCGACGGCGTCGCCGACGCGCCGTCCACGCCGGAGCGGCTGGACCAGCCGGAACACCCCCATGCCGTCGGTGGCTTCGCCGACGACGTGTATGTCGAAACAGAGGACGGCGAGACGATTGTCGGTGGCGGCCGCGAGGAACCGGACGATGTGAGCGCGACCGACGCGCCGGTCATCGACGAGGACGACGTGGAGAACGCGGCCGGGGACTGAGCGACGAACGGCGTCTCGGACCGCGGAACTTTAGCGGGCGTCTCAGCGCCGGGCTTCGGAGAGCGGCGATTCTGCATCGGTCGCCGCCGAGCCGTCCGCGATTCGGTCGGCGCATTCGAAACCCGCGACGATACCGCCGTTGAGCGACCGCTCCGGGTACTGTGCCCGCGAGGCCATGCCGGCGTAGTAGAGCCCGTCCGCGACGGCGTCGCCGAGGTCGTAGGGGATGACCATATCTAGATACCCGCGCTCGTAAACCGGTGCCGTCCGTGGGTTGCGGGCCGTCCGCACCCAGTTGACGGCGTCGCGGTCGAACTCGGGGAACAGCGACTCGATGCCCGAGAGCCACGTCTCGGCGACCTCGTCGTCGCTCTGTTGCCAGATCGCCTCAGATTCGTTCTGGATGTAGCGAGCGACGTACAGCAGATGCTCGCCGCCGTACCGTTCGGGAGAGACGAAGTTCGTGTGCTCGATGAGCGCGCCGAACGGGGCGTCGTCGGCGATGTTCAGCCAGTACGTATCTAGCAGGGACTCGTCCATGCTGATGACCGAACACACCGTCCCCTGGAAGTCGATGTCGCAGGCGTAGCCGGTCAGGTCCTCAAGCACGTTCGGCATCGCCGCGACGACGACATCGTCGACCGAGTGTGTCGTCGTCCCGGTGCCGTCGGAGACGGTCAGCGACGAGACGGCCCCGCCGCCCGTATCGACCGCTGTCACGCGCGTGCCCGTCTCGATGTTCTCGCGGCCCACGGCCTCGACCAGCGCGTCGAGCAGGCGGCCGAACCCGCCGTCGAAGTAGCCCAGAATCTCGCCGTTCAGGATGTCCCGTTCGCCGCGGAACTTGACCCGGCCGAGTAGCCACGCGGCGCTCACGTCGTCTTTCCGGTCGCCGAACTTCGCGTCCAGCAGCGGCTCGAAGAAGTTCTCGTAGACGCCCCGCGTGGTGTGTTCGACGACGAACTCCTCGATGGGCACGTCCTCGAAGTCCTCCAGTCGCTCGTAGGTGTCAAACGAGGGGACGCCGCCGCGAACGTCGATGTCGAGGACGAGCATCCCAAGCCGGAACGTGTCGTACAGCGAGAGATGCGGATACGTGAGGATTTCCCAGGGCTTGTCCATCGGGTGGACGACGCCGTCGACGTAGTAGGCGTTCTGTCCGATGTGCCACTCCACGGCGTCGCCCAGCCCCAGTTCCTCGGCGAGTTCGACTATCGTCTCCTCGGACTTCGAGAGGTGGTGGTAGAACTTCTCGATGTGGTCCCCGGCCGTTTCGTAGGTCGCGGCCAGGCCGCCGAGGTCCTCGCTCGCCTCGAAGACTCGGACCTCGTGGCCGCGTTGCTGGAGCCGGTACGCTGCCGAGAGGCCGGCGATACCGCCGCCGACGACGCCAATCATACCCCGACCTATCCGCGGTTGTGGGATTTAGTTTGCGCTTCGGTCGCCGCCGTCTTGGTGTCGACAGGCTGGTCATCATCGACCGCACCGCCTGTCACCGCCTGCTGGAATTCGAGGATCGCGACGGTCCCAGTCGGATGATTGTCCTCGAACCAGAGCGTCCCGCCGTACAGGTCCATCATGACCGAGACGAAGTAGAGCCCGAACCCGCCAGCGGTCTGATCGGGCGAGAGCCCGCGTTCGAACACCGTCGTCTTCAGTTCGTCACTCATACCGGGGCCGTTGTCAGCGATGCGGACCTGCAGCCAGTCACTGGCCTGCTGGACCGACACAGTCACCTTCGGGCTGTCGGCGTCGTTGTGCTCGACTGCGTTCCGGAGGATACTCAAGAGGACCTCTTCGAGCAGTTCGTTCGCCTGCACACTGTAGTCCTCATCGAGTTCACAGGAGACAGCTACCGAATCGTACTCGTCCCGGAGCGACTCAATTGAGCGACGGAGCGTGGCGTTGAGGTCGACGGCGTCCAGCCGCTCGGCTTCGCTCGCTGTCACCGTGTTGTTGATATCCCGTATCGTCTCGCTCATTTCAGTGAGCTTCCCACACCAGTCGCTGATGCTGTCGAGATGTCGCTGTTTCGACCGCGGTACGGTTTCTCTGATGTGTTCCGCGCGGCCACGGATGACGACCATCGCGTTGTGCAGCGAGTGTCTGAGGACGCCATTGAAGAACTCGATCTGCTCGCGGCGGCGCTGGACAGAACTGCGGCTCTGGCGGAGCTCGCGCTCGCGTTCGACTTGATCGAGGGCCACCTGCGTCGTCTGTGCGAGAATCGCAGCGTACCGCCTGTCTTCCGTGGCAAGGGTGCTGTCGTGTGACGTGATCGCCATCACGCCGTGGGAACCGAGCGGCAGCATGAGGGCGTTGTCGAGCGGGTCGAGTCCATCCTGGTCCAGTGAGACAGCCTGTATCTCACCTGTCTCGTACGTCTTCCAGAGTTTGCTTTCAGGCTCGTCCGTCGGCGAACCGTACAGCAGCTCTTCCGCGACGTTCTGTTCGATCGACTCGCTGATGACGGCCGGTTCGAGAACGCGATCGTTTTCGATGAACACGCCTGCTGCGTTCTTATCGAGGACGGCCGTCGCGAACTCGACAGCCATCTCAGCGACTCCCTCGGCGGTCTCTGCTTCGATGAACTGCTGTGTTGCGGCTTGTAGCGCTTCGAGTCGGTCCTGTCGGCGCTGCTGGCCCGTTACGTCTCTGAGAACGACGAGCCGGCCGCGTTCTGTCCCGGACTGATCAGTGAGGCTCGTCGTCTGTGGGTTGTAGTACGTGAACGAATCACCGAACGAGAACACCTCGCCACGCTCGATGTGCTCGACGATTCCTGGAGCAAGATCATCAAGTGATTCTCCGTCGGGGTCCGGATGATCCAGCGCGCTGGCCGCTGCGGCGTTGTAATCGATAATTACACAGTCGTCGGTGAGAGCGATGACCGGGTCGGGAAGGTTGTCAACGAGCGTATCTCCCGACAGCGTCGTCACAGACAGCGATTCGTCTTTGAATAGTACCCACCCGACGAGCACCGCGTTGAGCGAGAACGCCACCGGTGTAAGGTCGATAGCCGGATGCGGTGTGTAGCCGAAATCATACAGCACAGCGACGAATATCGGAAGGCCGGTTCCGATAATGATGGCCGCTGTCTGTCGCCGATAGACGTTCTGCGACCGGAACAAGAACTCAATCAGGAGTGCGTATCCGAGCAGTAACAGCCCGTAACTGACGGCGAGAAGTACCGCGAACGTGGGACCGCGCTGGATGGCGACCAGCGTCGTCCCGAGCTGAGTGACAGGGACGGCTGTCACCTCGACGAGGTCGTGTGCCTGGTCCGTCAGCAGTAGTAGCACGTCCGCGTTTACCACGAGAAACAGCGGTCCGAGCGACGATGGCCGAAGCCACGACTGGCGGCCAGTGTAGACGAGCGCGAAGACGATCCAGAGCCCGATGACCTGCATAGCGGCGGTTCGCGACAGCAGATACACTGTCTTGACAGCGGCAGGGTCCGAAACGACTATCTGCCATATCGAGATCGTACACCAGCAACCCCCAGCGGCCGCGAGCCAGCCGTACTGGCGAGCGCCGGGGACATCCTGGTTCCGGGCGGCGACGACAGCGATTGCGAAGCCGATGAGCGCCCCACCCGCGTTCCCGAGGATGGCGACTGTAGCGATGTCGACATCCATATCGATACCTATTCCAACGTCAGGTTTCCCTGTATTATGCCTTTGGGCCGCGTTCTCAGTACTGCGACGCGGCCACAGTGTCGGTTCGCTACCTTTTTGCCTACACTGCTGAAATTCGCAGGCATGCTGACAGTCCGGGCGCCGGCTACCAGTGCGAACCTCGGGAGCGGCTTCGACGTGTTCGGTGTCGCACTGGAGCGTCCGGCCGACGTCGTCCGTCTGGAGAAGGCCGACCGGGTCACCATCGAAATGACTGGCGCTGGCAGCCAGTACATCCCTGAAGACCCCGAGAAGAACACCGTCGGTGCGGTCGCCGAGGCGCTCGATGCGCCGGCACGCATTCAGATAGACAAGGGCGTCCGCCCCGCCTCTGGGCTGGGCTCCTCGGCGGCCAGCGCCGCCGCAGCGGCCGTCGGGCTGAACGAACTGTACGACCGCGGGTACTCCCGCGAGGAACTGGTCCCCATCGCCGCCAAGGGCGAGGCCGTCGTCTCCGGGGACGCCCACGACGACAACGTGGCCCCCTCCATCATGGGCGGGTTCACCATCGCGACCGAGAAGGGCGTCACGCAGGTCGACGCCGACATCCCGCTCGTGGCGTGTCTCCCTGATATCGTTGTGTCCACGCGGGACGCGCGCAACGTCGTCCCCGAGAGCGCCAGGGTCGAGCAGATGGTGGAAACAGTCGGAAACGCTGCAGCGCTGACGACGGGGATGCACCGCGACGACCCCGAACTCGTCGGGCAGGGGATGCACGACACCGTGGTGACGCCGGCCCGCGCGAAGCTCATCGACGGCTACGAACAGGTCCGCGAGGCCGCCCTGGCGGCCGGTGCGACCGGCGTCACCATCTCCGGGGCCGGGCCGACTGTCATCGCCGCGTGTGCCGAGGAAGACCGCCGCCGGATTGCGAGCACGATGCTCGACGCCTTCGGCGAGCGCGGCGTCGACGCCCGCGTGTATCAGACCCGAATCGGCCGCGGTGCAGAAGTGTTCTGAGACTGTCCGCAGGCCCGCATCAGTGGGCTCTGCGAGGAGCAGATCGCTCCGTTTCGAAGGCAGTTGTCGAGGATACCGAAAATCGTCTCATTAGCGCGACAGAGAGGTACTCCGACGGGTGACGAGATGTCAGTACTGCGGTATACTGCTATGTACTGCTATTAGTAACGCCAAGGCGTCTCGCTCCGCCACCTGAACTATCAATGGCATCTCAGACGGGGCACGCGCTTCCAGCAGCGTACGACGCGCTCAACATCGGTATCGCACTGTACGACCCCGATAGTGGTGCTATCCTAGACGGGAACGAACGAGTGGCAGAAATATTCGGATACTCGGTTTCGGAGTTGCGCGAGCGGTCAATCGGGGAGTACACCGCAAACACGTTCGTCCACTCCGTCGCCGATTTCAGGTCCCGGCTGGAGGACAGCGCCGCGGGCGAGTCACGCCAGTTCACGTGGCGGATCAAGCGGGCGGACGGCGAGCTCATCTGGGCTCGGATACACCTCTCGAAGCGAGTCGCGTCCGAGGAGACGTACGTCTGTGCAGAGATACGTGATATCACGGACTACTTCGAGACACACCACCGCGAGGAACTCCTCTGGCGGATACTGCGACACAACCTGCGGAACGAAGCGACAGTCATCGCCGGTAACACGGCCCGTATCACAGCCGCGGCCGGGACTGAGTCCGTGCGGGACGCCAGCAAGACGATTCGGTCCCGGGTCGAAAACCTCACCAATATCGTCGAATCCGTCAAACAGATCGAACGGGCGGTCACGCGCCCCGGCACGGACTACACTCGCTGTCACGTAACGCGCAGGGTCTGTGGTATCGTAAACACAATTGTAACCGACTACCCTGCTGCGGAGATTACCGTCACCGACCAGGCGGAGATGTGGATTGACAGCACTGACGCATTCACGTACGCGCTCACCCACGCCGTCGAGAACGCAATCATCCACAGCGAGGCTGTCACCCCGACAGTCGAGGTACACATCGGCCCGTCACCGAACACCGGGCGGGTGGAGATATGCATTCGCGATTCGAACCCGCCGATTCCCGACACGGAGGTCAGCGCGCTCTTTGATCCGACACAGGCCACGGAGACGGCACACGGGACCGGCGTCGGCCTCTTCGTGATGAAGTGGTGTATCGAGTCTCTCGGCGGTGAACTCCGATTCGAGCGGGACGGCGACGGGAACGCCGTCTTCTTCTATTTGCCTGCGCGGGAGCCGCCGGACGATAAGCGGTAGCCGCGCCCCTCGGTCGGCGACGGGGCATAGCCCGCGACGGACTCGACCCGAGAGACCACGACTGGGAGTCAGCTTCCCCTGACGTGCTCATTTCGAACACCGCCGAAAGGTTGCGAGTACGATGCTGGACGCCTTTGCCCGGGAGTCGACGCCCGCGTCTACTTACGTCTCGGCCGCGGCGCAGGGGCTTCTAACCGCTGCCGCTCCGTCTCGATCAGGCGTTTCGTCGGACGGCGAGGAGCGCCGCGGCGACGAGCGCGATGAGAGCGACGGCTACAGTAAAGCCCGGGCCGGACGCGGGTGTAGTGGCGACTTCTGTCACCGTATCGGTGCGTGCAACCGTGGTCTGGTCCGCGATTGATGTTGCGGTCGCTTCGACGTCATCTACCGTCGTGCTCGGTTCCTCTGGCGGCTGCTCGGTCGGCTCCCCGGTGGTGTTGACGTTCGCGCTCGCAGACTCGACGGAGCCGTTCGCCGTGGCCGCCGAGACGATGCGCCCGTCTTTGTCGGCGGCAAAGCTGTCACCATCCACGTCGAGAACGTCCGCGGTGAAGTTCACGCCGGCGGCGTACTTGCTCATGTCACTTGTAGCGGTGAATGTCCCGTTCGACGTGACAGTCGCACCAGGACGATGGATAAACGGGTTCGCCTGACTTTCGGAAGCGAGGCTGACCTCGACGTCCGAACCGGGCGCAATCGTCGTCGTACCCGAGACGGACTGGTTCACGGCGGCCTCGACGGTCACGCGTCCGTCGGTCGTGTCGAAGCCAGCGTCGCGCTCCGTAATCGTGTAGTTGGCTGTCCCCTCATCGTCATCGTCGCTCAGGCCGGTGGCGCCCGAGACCGAGAAGGTGGTCGTGATCTCGTCGTCGCCGTCTCCACGGACCGGTGCTCCGCTCTGATAGTTCACGTTCGACAGTTCGACAGCGATGAAGTACGTGTCGTTGTCGGGGTCATCGACCACGACCACGTTACTGTTGTTGAGGTGTAGCGGGTCCTCGTCGGCGTTCGCGCCGACGTTCGTCCGGTTGACCCAGATGTTGAACGCGTCCCCGTCCCCGGTGGCCTGGAGGAACGCGGCCGTGGTGTTGCTCGCGCCCCCGACGTCCGTCCGGTAGTCGATCGCGCCCTCGATACCGGAGGCGGTGACTCGGTGGACGACAATGTCACCGTCTGCGACTGCGGTCGACTGCGTGAGAGTTGTGCCGACGCGGTCGTAGATGCCGACGTCCTCGTCCGTGAGGTCGGCGTCTTTCGGGGCGACCCAGCTCTGGACGTGTTCGGTCGAACGCGCTTCCAACCGGAGCGTCCCGACAGCGTCGGGGTCGTCAATCTGACTTGTGCCGGCGGTCGCGTTCATCGTGTAGCTGGCCGCGTCAAGCGCCTCGGCCGTGAGGTCAGCTCGCGCGAACGACCCGCTCTCGCTGACGCCGCTGATCTCGTCGTCGCCAGAGACGCTGAGGACGTCGCTCGCCGCAATGCTCGCGTTTCCGCTGTTCGGAACGCCGGCGAGGTAGCTGTTGAACAGGACGGTGACTTCGCCGTCGCCGTCATCGTCGGTGATCTGCCCGGAGACGGCGTAGTTGTCCTCGCCCTCGTCGCCGATGACGATGTAGCCGTCGTCCGTGTTCTCTAACTGGTACGTGACGCTAACCACATCGCCGCGCTCGTCGGAGACAACGCTGTCCTCGAAGCGCACCTCTCCCTCCTGTGATTCGGAGACGGTGATGTCCGTCGAGGTGACCGCGAGACCGCTCTGGTTATCCGTGACGCTGACCGTGTACGGTCCGTTGCCGGCCGACTGGCTGCCGAAGTCAAACTCGACGGCCTCCGTGCCATCGAGAGTCTCGACCGCGGTCGCGACCTCATCACCATCGCCGTCGGTCAGCGTCCCGGTCGCCGTGGTGCCCCCGCGGATGGCAGTCACGTCGGCGGTGATGCTGTCCTCGTCGGTGACGTTGGTGTCGCTCACCTCGACGGCGAGTTCGAGGTCACTGATACGGAACCCGGCCGCGTCGGAACCGGACGTGACGTCGTAGCGCTCCCCCGCGTCGACGTCGTCCGTGTCGAAGACGTAGACCTGGCTGTTGTCCGCGTAGCTCCCGTCGAGGACGCCGCTCCCGCCGCCGGCCTCGACGACTAGGTTTGTGTCGGCATTGGCGTCCCTGTCCTCGACAGCAATGACCTCGCCGTGATAGACGTTCGCGTCGGAGCCGCCGTCAGAGGCCGGTGTGATCGTCTTCGAGGTCACGCTGATGTCCGTCGCGGTGACGGACCCGCTCCCGAAGTCAGTGAGCTTCACCGACAGATTCCGGTTCGGCGCCACGTCCTGTGTGAGATCAATCTCGACGCGGCCGTCGGTTCCGTCCGCGTCGATACGGTCGACAAGCGTGCCGGAAACCTCGTCGCCGTCGAGGTAAAGCGCGAGTTCGTCGGTCCCGTCGAGTCCGTTGGTGACGGACTCGTTCAGCGCCAGTTCGATCGTACTGCCCCCGCTAGCTGCCGAGTACTCTACAGCCTGCTCGACGCTGACGTTACCAGCGGCGGCCGCTGTCCCGGAGGCGGCGACGGTACCGACGAGTACCGACGCCACCACCAACGCCGTCAGAAACAGGCTCCGGAGTTTGTCGGTCGGTGCTGTTCGCGATACTCTTGTCGTGCTCTCTGTCCGCGCCGACGGTCTCCACCGCGCGCTTCGCACGCTGTTCGGGGAGTCACGTCGAGTCGGACTAGTCGAATCATCGGCATTGTCCACCATGCGATTTAGGCATGCCTAAAACAGTACAAATAGATTTCGAATTTTAGGCTAGCCAAAAAACATGATGCTTATCGAACCGCGCTGTATCGGTCAATCTGGCCATCTCACCGGCGCAGCATATTTTTAGGTGGACCTAATTCATAAAACCACTCCGGTTTCCGGACGGACCACATTATACCGCGGACAGCGATGGGAGCGTACCCGCACCCTTCTAGACATCGCCTGACGCGTCTCGCTCCGACAGACGCATTTGGACAACCATTTAACGGACCCCTCGGAAACCCAGACCATGTCGAATCCGCGAATCCTGATTCTCGGGCCGCCGGGAGCCGGCAAAGGAACGCAGAGCGCCAACCTCGCCGAGGAGTACGGCGTCGAGCACATCACGACCGGTGACGCGCTCCGGGCGAACAAAGACATGGACATCAGCGACATGGATACCGAGTACGACACGCCCCGCGAGTACATGGAAGCGGGCGACCTCGTACCGGACGCGGTAGTCAACGCTATTGTCGACGAAGCCCTCTCACAGGCCGACGGCTTCGTGCTCGACGGCTATCCACGCAACCTCGACCAGGCCGAGGAACTCGAGGGGATGACCGACCTCGACGTCATCCTCTCGCTAGACGTGTCCCGCGAGGAACTGGTCGACCGACTCACCGGCCGCCGCGTCTGTGACGACTGTGGCGCGAACTTCCACGTCGAGTTCAACCAACCCGAGGAGGAGGGCGTCTGTGACGAGTGTGGTGGCGACCTCATCCAGCGCGACGACGACAACGAGGAGTCCGTCCGCAACCGACTGGACGTGTTCGACGACAACACCGCGCCGGTCATCGACCACTACGAGGACCACGACGGCTTCGTCGCTGTCGATGGCGAGCAGACGCCCGACGAGGTCTGGAGCGATATTCAGGACGCTGTCGACGCACAGACGGCCTGAGACCCGGCGGAACTACCGTTCGAGGCCGATGTCGTCGAGACAGTCAGAGTAAAACGTTGATATGCCGTCGCAACTCAAGCACACACAATGGCACGTACCGCGCCGAAGGTAGAACGACTCGCCGAAGACGGCGAGGCAATGACTGACGCGCTCTCGACGGTGCTCGCTGCGGCCGAAGAGAACGGGACCGTCACCTGGAGTGACGTGAGTGACGACCTCACGAGCGGTGAGTGGGGACGGCTCATCGAGTCCGGCCTGCTCATCGACGCCGATGGCGAGGGGTTCGTCATCGACGACCCCGAGGGCGTCCGCGAGGCGCTCGAAGAGTCCGACGCGGCACCGAGCGATGATGACGAGGACAGCGGCTGGTCGAAGTGGGACAAGCTCGCCGGCCTCGGAACGCTCGGCCTGTTTGCCGGCTACTCGATGACGTCTGTTCGAGACGTTATCGCGGGCGGGGTCATCGATATCGTCCTCGGACCGCTCAACGATATGCTCCCCTTTTATGTCGTCATCCTGGTGCTTGCGATTATTACCGGGACTACCTCGACGATTCTGCAGGACAACCTTATGGACATGTCGGGGATGGGCGACCATCAGGAGAAGATGGAGGACCTGAAAGAGCGCCGCAAAGCTGCAAAGGAACGCGACGACCAGGAAGCGCTAGACCGGCTCGAAGAGGAGCAGATGGAGCTGATGACCGACCAGATGGGGATGTTCAAACAGCAGTTCCGCCCGATGGTGTGGATCATGCTGGTCAACATCCCGTTGTTCCTCTGGCTCTACTGGATCGTCTTCGGAGCCGGCGTCGAGGCGAGCCCGGTGATTACGCTCCCCATCTTCGGGGAGGTTGAGGCGTGGCGCAACGGCGTCGTCGGCCCGGTACAGGCGTGGATTGTCTGGTACTTCCTGTGCTCGCTCTCGTTCACCCAGATCATCCGGAAGGCGCTCAACGTCGAGACGACGCCGACCGGGTAGGCGCGAAGAGACAGCCCTTTCTATCGGGGCCACCCGAACACCTCTATGTTGATTACCGTCTCCGGGCCGGCCGGCAGCGGCAAGAGTACACTTGCCAAGAGTCTGGCCGACGCACTGAATTACGAGCACGTCAGCGGCGGCGACATCTTCCGCTCGCTGGCCGAGGAACGCGGGATGACGCCGCTGGAACTGAACAAGGCCGCCGAGGAGGACGACCAGATAGACCGCGACCTCGACCGGCGACTCAGGGACATCGCCGCCGAGCGCGACGACCTCGTGCTGGAATCCCGTCTGGCCGGCTGGATGGCCGGCGAGTACGCCGACATGAAACTGTGGCTGACAGCGCCCCTGGACGTGCGCGCCGACCGCATCGCGACCCGCGAGAACAAGCCCTTCGAGCAGGCCAAGACCGAGACGAAAGAGCGCGGCGAGAGCGAAGCCCAGCGCTACAGCGACTACTACGACATCGACTTCGACGACCTCTCTATCTACGACCTGTCGGTCAACACCGCCCGCTGGGACCCGCAGGGCGTCCTGAGCGTGACGCTGCACGCCGTCGAGTCGTACAGTCCCGACGGCGACGAAGGGAAGGCACCGGTCGAGAACATCCGGTACGAGTTCTGAGCCGATGACGCTCCGTGCCCCGCCCGACGAACGGGATCTGGATTCGCTTCGGTCCTTCGGTGTCGTCAACCTCGATAAGCCCCCGGGACCCTCGGCCCACCAGGTCGCGGCCTGGATTCGGGACGCCACTGGCCAGGACCGGGTCGCTCACGGCGGGACGCTCGACCCGAAGGTGACCGGCTGTCTCCCCGTGTTGCTCGGCGACGCCGCCCGGATGGCGCAGGTGTTCGACGACGCGGTCAAGGAGTACGTGACGGTGCTGGAGCTCCACGACCAGGCCCCGGCAGACATCACGGACATCGTCGCCGAGTTCGAGACGGACATCTACCAGAAGCCACCTCGGAAAAGCGCGGTGAAGCGCCAGTTGCGCTCTCGCCGAATTCACTCGCTGGACGTGCTTGAACGCGAGGAGCGCCGCCTGCTTCTCCGGGTGCGCTGTGAGTCGGGGACATACATCCGGAAACTGTGCCACGATATCGGACTGGCAGCGGGAACCGGCGCACACATGGGTGACCTCCGACGGACGGCGACGGGGACCTTCGACGACGCGTCGCTGTCGACGATGCACGACCTCGTGGACGCGCTCGCGTTCGCCGAGGAGGGGGACGAGTCGGAGGTGCGCGAGATTATCCAGCCTGCAGAACGCGCGCTGGTCCACCTGCCGCAGGTCATAATTGCGCCCAGCGCCGCCCGCGAAGTCGCCGAGGGTGCGCCGGTGTACGCGCCGGGCGTCATCGAAGCCGGCCCGGCCGAAGTAGGTGACGCGACGGCTGAGATGGGGTCGCAGGTCGTCACCATTACTCCCGGTGGCGTTGCAGTCTGTCTCGGAACGCTCGTTGGCGACCCGGACGCAGCTGATGGCCTTGTTGTCGAAATCGACCGCGTGCTGGTATGAGCGGGCGTGCTGGTGCCGGCGGCGGTCGTGCTGAGCGGGATGCGCACGTCGCGGGAAAAACTAAGACCGTCTCCAACATAGTATTAGCATGGACCGATGGGTCGACCCCGACGAGGCCGACCCGGCGCAGTGGCGTGGAACAGGACCGTACGACGACCTGCGCCGGGGCGCTGAGACGGTCTCGGTGCTCGAACGCGCCCTCCGGACGCCGTTACCGTATCAGCACGAGGTCGACGTTCACCACGACGACGACGTCGCCGAACAGTTTCAGTCCAGTGAGTACGAGCACGCACGCGTCGTCTACAACAGCGGCGTAGACGCCAACCGACGAATAAAGCTCCTTACCCGCGGGGTGCTGTGGGGTGGCGGTGAGACACACCAGCGGTTCCAGGCACAGTACCGCCGCCCGCCGCCGCCGACTGAGACCGTTCCGTTCGGAGAGTACACCGTCTGGAGTCGGTACCAGTACGGGACCATCGAGCGAACCGATAACGGCCTGACGTTCACCGAGAACGACGAAAACCCGGACGAATCGCTCCGAGAGCTCGACTGGGGGACTCTGTTCGACCCGGTTCAGGAACGGCTCGCGGAACTGGAGCTGGTCCGGAACCCCACCTTCGGCAAGTACCGTCTCGAGGAACTCGACGAGTGGGAGGCCTACCGCACGCGGTTCCAGTACGACCCCGGGGCGTTCGCTGTCGACCCCTGATTAGTGGCTGTATAATAAACCGGGGAGAAGGCGTTGGCTACGGTCATGACGCACC
Organism: Haloarcula taiwanensis; assembly: GCA_002844335.1. NCBI lineage: Archaea > Methanobacteriati > Methanobacteriota > Halobacteria > Halobacteriales > Haloarculaceae > Haloarcula > Haloarcula taiwanensis. The sequence goes on along the minus strand of CP019154.1, from coordinate 541,680 downwards.
TACTGACCACGGCCCCGCTCCAAGCCGGCGGCGGGTTCCTCGAACTGGCCCTGCTGTTTCTCGTCCTCGCCGTCGTCGCCGGACTGGCTGGTCTGGGCGGTATCGCGGGGCTCAGCATGCGAATCGCGAAAATACTTGTGGTCGTTTTCCTCGTCCTGATGGTCGTCAGCTTCCTCCTGTGATACCAGTGTCGGTGGACAGTGTCACCGCCAGACCGTTTCTGAATCCTTTTATTTACGTGACGACTTCTATCGGGTATGACTGAGCAGGACGCAGCCGACGACGCGGCCGCGACCGAGGAGTCGACCGCGAGCGAGGCGCAAGCGGACGGCGACGCGGATTTCGAGGACGTGCCCGAGGGCGGCAACGCGGATGAGGTTGACCTGGGCGAGTTCGATATCGACGACGAATTGGTCGACCGGGTCGCCAAATCGGATCCTGAAGACATCGCCCGCGAACTCTCCGCGCTACGGTCGCGCGTGGACAGCCTCGAATCGCAGGTCGAACAGCAGGACGACGACATCGAGGAGCTGGAGGAAAAGCTCAAACGCAAGCAAGCGGAGTTCCAGAACTACAAAAAGCGGATGGACAAGCGCCGCGAGCAGGAACAGAAGCGTGCCACCGAAGACCTCGTAACGCGCCTGCTCGACGTTCGGGACAATCTGGAGCGCGCGCTCGAACAAGACGAGGACACTGATATCAGGGGCGGGGTCGAGTCCACGCTTCGCCAGCTTGACGACGTGCTCGATGCCGAGAACGTCGAGGTTATCGACCCCGATCCCGGCGGAGACGTCGATCCGACGCAGCATCAGGTGCTTGCCCGCGTCGACAGCGACCAGCCCGACGGAGCAATCGCCGATGTCCACCGGCCGGGCTACGAGATGGCCGACAAAGTGTTGCGCGAGGCACAGGTCACAGTCAGCGAGGGCGAGGAATAGCGGGCGATATCAACGGTATAGCGGTCGTATAGCGGTACATTAAATAATCACCGGTCAGAGGAGACTATCGAGTATAAAACCGCCCGGAGGAGGTCCCTTTGTCCGTTTTTCCAATCAGTACATCTAGCAACTTTTAACCGGCCCAATCCGCTATGAGCGGGTAAGATGGCGAGCAACAAGATTCTGGGTATCGACCTTGGGACCACGAACAGCGCGTTCGCGGTCATGGAAGGTGGCGACCCTGAAATCATTGTCAACGGCGAAGGCGAGCGGACAACACCGTCCGTCGTCGCGTTCGACGACGGCGAGCGACTCGTTGGGAAACCGGCGAAGAACCAGGCGGTAAAGAACCCCGACGAGACGATCCAGTCGATCAAGCGCCACATGGGCGACGACGACTACACGGTCGAACTGGACGGAGAAGAGTACACGCCGGAACAGGTCTCGGCGATGATTCTGCAGAAGATCAAACACGACGCCGAGGAGTACCTCGGCGACGAAATCGAGAAGGCCGTCATTACGGTCCCGGCATACTTCAACGACCGCCAGCGCCAAGCGACCAAGGACGCCGGCGAGATCGCCGGCTTCGAGGTCGAACGCATCGTCAACGAGCCGACCGCGGCCGCGATGGCCTACGGGCTGGACGACGAGTCCGACCAGACCGTCCTCGTGTACGACCTCGGCGGGGGGACCTTCGACGTGTCCATCCTCGACCTGGGCGGGGGCGTCTACGAGGTCGTCGCCACGAACGGCGACAACGACCTCGGTGGCGACGACTGGGACCACGCCATCATCGACTACCTCGCCGACGAGTTCGAGGCCGAACACGGCATCGACCTGCGCGACGACCGGCAGGCCCTCCAGCGGCTGACCGAGGCCGCCGAGGAGGCCAAAATCGAGCTCTCCTCGCGCAAGGAGACCCGCATCAACCTCCCCTTTATCGCGACCACCGACGACGGCCCGCTGGACCTCGAACAGAAACTCACGCGCGCGAAGTTCGAGTCGCTCACCGAGGACCTCATCGAGCGCACCGTCGGCCCGACGGAGCAGGCCCTGGCCGACGCCGACTACACGAAAAGCGACATCGACGAGGTCATCCTCGTCGGCGGGTCGACGCGGATGCCCCAGGTCCAGGACAAGGTCGAGGAGATGACCGGCCAGGAGCCCAAGAAGAACGTCAACCCCGACGAGGCCGTCGCGCTGGGCGCGGCCATCCAGGCCGGCGTCCTGAGTGGCGACGTGGACGACATCGTCCTGCTCGACGTGACGCCGCTGTCGCTGGGCGTCGAGGTCAAGGGCGGCCTGTTCGAGCGCCTCATCGAGAAGAACACCACTATCCCGACCGAGGAGTCCAAAATATTCACCACCGCCCAGGACAACCAGACGCAGGTCCAGATTCGCGTCTTCCAGGGCGAGCGTGAAATCGCCGAGGAGAACGAACTGCTCGGCGCGTTCGCGCTCTCGGGCATCCCGCCGGCCCCTGCGGGCACGCCCCAGATTGAAGTGTCGTTCAACATCGACGAGAACGGTATCGTCAACGTCGAAGCCGAGGACAAGGGCTCGGGCAACAAGGAGGACATTACCATCGAAGGCGGTGCCGGCCTCTCCGACGAGCAGATCGAAGAGATGCAACAGGAGGCCGAACAGCACGCCGAGGAGGACGAACAGCGCCGCGAGCGTATCGAAGCCCGCAACGAGGCCGAGGCGTCCGTCCGCCGCGCCGAGACACTCCTCGACGAAAACGAGGAGGAGATAGACGACGACCTCCGGGCCGACATCGAGGCCAAAATCGAGGACGTCGAGGAAGTCCTCGACGACGAGGACGCCACGAAAGAAGACTACGAGGAAGTCACCGAGACCCTGAGCGAGGAACTGCAGGAGATCGGGAAGCAGATGTACCAGGAGCAGGCCCAGCAGGCCGCCGGCGGCGCTGCGGGCGCTGGTCCGGGTGGCGCGGCCGGAGCCGGTCCCGGTGGGGCTGCCGGACCGGGCGGCGCGGCCGAGCAGGGCGAGGAGTACGTCGACGCCGACTTCGAAGACGTTGACGAAGACGAATAGGGCAGATCACATCGCTTGGGTCGGGACAGCGGACCGGAAGCCGACCAACTGGCAGGCCATCCCCGAACCGTGACCGACTGAACGGTCACGCCGGTTCGATGTCGTACGGTGAGTGGCCGAAACAGAGTTTAGTGGCGGCAGTGACCGTTCGTCGTCTGTCTGCACGTCGGTTGAACTGACGAGCGAGAATCGTCTGACCGGAACGCCCCCGCAGAAGTTACTGTGCTGTGGAGCCAGTCCAGTTGCGACAGGAGCACAGTTGCGTGTAGGATATCACGGTCCGTACGGCGTTGCATCGAAGCAGCCACAGCCTCGACGAGAGGGCCGATGTTCTAGTCAAGCAAACTGAGTTTTCGACCCATATATAAGTAACCTGACCTGTAAATTAAGCGTAGAATTAATACGTTTGACCAACACAGTTCTAGTAATGAGTGGGTCCGACAGCCAGCCCGACCGGCCATCTGACGACCCGGACACCCTCCATGCGGAGTTCGACTGGAACGCAGTCTCGCCGTCAGTAGCAGTCGTACAAACGGTCGCGATCGCGGCTGACCGAGAGGCAACAGAGCTGTCGCCCCTCATCGAAACGCTCGATCCGGACGCACTCGATCAACTATTTGTTCAGTCGTCAGGGCCGGACAGTACCGTCTCACTCTCGTTTCAGTTGGGCAAGTACGCAGTAACCATGACCGGAACCGGGGACGTGTATGTCCGCACTGAGTCTGTCCGTCTGTGACTGCGCGGGAGAATGAACACCACCGTCGAAGCCCAAAAACGCATCTCCAAAACGCTCTGGCGACCCTCCCTGTGAGGAAGCAGTCAGCCGGTCTCGTTCCCGAGCGTTACTGTATCGAGCGTCGTTGTCCGTTCGGCCGGCGCGCCGAGCGGGCGGCCGGTCCAGCGGACCGCGACGGTGTCGCCAGCGTCGAGGTAGAAGCCGACCGAGACGTCGCCATCAAGGTAGTTACCGTCACCGTTCGAGTCCACGCGCGGGTCGTCAACGACGACCGTATCGCTAGAGTCGACGGGCAATTGGTCCGGCCCGGCCCACGTCAACGTTATCGAGCGGTTCTGGTCGGCGTCGGTAACGACAAGCTCCAGCGCGTGCGTACTGGTGTCGGTAAGCCGGTCCCCGCCGGTGTGGGTGAGCGTGACCGCTCCCGCCTCAGCGTCGAACTCACCCTCAATGGTAACCGACGGGGACGCCGTCCGCAGATCAGCGCCGGGGCCGACGACGAGGGCGACCAGCCCGACGACGGCCAGCGCCGCGAGCCCCCAGACTGCGACTCGCTCGACCGTGACGAGACCCCGGTGACCGCGCGACGACTCAGGACTCATTGCCAGAATCCTCCCTCGGCACGGAAATAAGCGCCCCGGTACGGGTCGAACACTACTAGTCGGCAACCCGTTCTTTTGAAGTAGCTCAATCGTCTAAGCCTTGTACAACGAATGAGTCAGGATTTCTACGAGATACTGGGTGTCTCTCGGGACGCCTCCGAAGACGAGATCAAGGAGGCCTATCGAGAGAAAGCCCGGGAGTACCACCCGGACGTGAGCGATGACCCCGACGCCGAGGAGAAATTCAAGCAGGCCAAGAAGGCCAAGGAGGTCCTCACCGACGAGGAGAAGCGCCAGATGTACGACCAGATGGGCCACGAGCGCTTCGAGCAGGCCGAGAAGCGCGGCGGCGCTGGCGGTGGCGGCGGCCGCGGCGGGATGGGTGGAGACCCCTTCGGTGGCGGCGCTGGCGGTTTCGATATGCAGGATATCTTCGACCAGTTCTTCGGTGGCGGCGGCCGCGGCGGGCGCGGTGGCAGTCGACGGCGACAGGGACAGGACCTCCAGACGCGGCTGGAAATCGACCTTGAGGAGGCCTACAACGGCGCGACGAAGCAACTGAACGTCACTCGGCCGGAAGCCTGTGACGACTGTGGCGGGACCGGTCATCCGCCGGGGGCCGACTCGGAGACCTGTCCGGAGTGTAACGGGCAGGGCCAGACGACGCAGGTCCAGCAGACACCGATGGGTCGGGTTCAGCAGACGACGACCTGCCGCCGGTGTGAGGGCGAGGGGACGCTATACGATGAGACGTGTTCGACCTGCCGGGGTAATGGCGTGGTCCAGAACGACGCGACGCTCGAGGTCGAGATTCCGTCCGGTATCGCCGACGGACAGACGCTCCGGATGGAGCGCGAGGGCGCGCCCGGCGAGAACGGCGGCCCGAACGGCGACCTGCTCATCGAGGTGAACGTCCGCGACCACCCGAACTTCGAGCGCGACGGCGACGACCTGCAACACCAGCAGGCCATCTCATTCCCGCAGGCCGTCTTCGGCGACACCATCACCGTCCCGACGCTGGACGGCGATGTCGAGGTCGACGTGCCAAGCGGTACCCAGAGCGGTGAGGTGTTCCGCCTAGAGGGCAAGGGAATGCCCCGCCTCCGCCGCCGCGGCCGGGGGGACCTCTACGTGCAGGTGCAAGTCGTCACGCCCGACAGCCTCAACGCCGAGCAGAAGGAGGCCCTCGAACAGTTCGCGGAGGCCGGTGGCGAGGAGGTCGACGTCGAGGAAGGTTTCTTCGAGAAGCTGAAGAACTCGCTGTAGTCAGCCGTCGCTCGCCGATGTCCCGTTTGCTCCGGATTGGCCCTCGTATTTCGCAAGCGCCGACGAGAGCGCGGCATCGGCGTCGATGTCGAGTTGCACGCACAGCGCAAGCAGTGCAAATAGAGCGTCGCCGAGTTCCGCTTCCCGTACCGACAGTGCCGCCGAATCAGTGCCGTAGCCGGTCGTCTCGTTGACTGCGGCCGCAATGTCACCGAGTTCAGTCACGACATCGAGCAGTCGGTAGGCGGGCGGCGTGTCGATGTCGCTCCGGCTGAGTACGTCAGCGATTTGTTGCTGTCGTTTCATTTACAGGCAGTGGAGGACCCTATCCACATCCGCTTTGTGGCCGCGCTGTTTTTCATCGGTGGAGCCGAACGACAACGTATGCAGGTACTCGGTGACCTTGTCGCGCAGGCCCGCGACCGCGACGGCGTCCTCTTTCGTTCGCCGGAGCGGGCGACGCCGTACAGCTACTCCGATTTCGCCACGAACGCCTGGAAAGGCGGGAATCTGCTGCGGCATTACGGCGTCCGGCACGGGACGCGGGTCGCCGTCGTCGTGGGTCCGAAAGAGCCGACAGACGGGGACCGACCGGGCTACCTTCGAGACGCCCCGGACGCACTACTTGCCTTCCTCGCGGCGGCGCTCGACGGGGCGATTGTGGATATGGACCCGCCGAATGCGGTCGACGCGACAGCGCTCGTCGCGCCGGCAGCGTGGCTCGACCGCTACACGCAGGGACCAGGAACCAAGGGACTGGCCTACGGTGGTCCGGTCGATGACCCGACAATCGCCCAATTCGAGCGAGAACTGTGGAGCGAGAACCCGCTTCAGCCACCGGGAGAGGTCGCGCCTGACGACGCGGTGCTGGCGGCCGACAGGACCTACACGCACGGCGAGCTCATGGCCGAGAGCGGCCGTGTCGTCGCCGACTACGACATCGACGCAGAGACGACTGTCGCGCTTCGGGCACCGATGACGACTGCAGGCGCGGTCGTCGCCGGATTGCTCGCGCCGATGCGGGCCGGTGCGACAGTTGTGTTCGGCGGCGACGAGGAAGCCGATATCGCTGTTGCTGACCGGAACGTACCTGAGGAGATCGTTGTTCGACCGGGCGACGCGACGCCGTCGTAGCAACCGGGCGGACGTTCGTCATTGATATCCTCAGCGGGTACGCGGCACTCGCCGTGTTGGTGTGGACAAGAGACGGAACCGCCCGGCAGTCAGTTGGAGGCCGCTGTTGCTTTCTTAAAGAATATATTTGTCCGGCCACAAGCGGGCGTATGGATTTTGACTTCGTGTCAGCGGTTGCCCCACTCGTCGTGATTGTTGCCGTCGCGGCGGTCGCGCTCACGAGGGTAATGACTTCCTCGACAGTGTTCATGATGGTGCTGCCCTCGATGATCGTCTTCTCGGTCATCGCGTTCTTCTTCGGAATGAAACACGGCGAGTTCCGCGCCAGTCCGTAACAGCCGCTCTCAGTCCGCGTGGTCACAGAACAACGGCCTGAGTTCCTCCGATTTCAACGCCACTCGGTTACCGGCAGGGCTGCGTGTTGGCTGGTGTATAGGCCTGTCTGAATACCCTCTGTCAGACGACAAAACCACATTATTTTCGGAAAGTACTTCGTCGGACGTAACACCGGGCTGTCGCTGGAGACGGGGTCGTCTACACGGTGGCTTTGCCGTCACTCAGTCGGGCGGACGAAGTCCGCGAGCGTCACCAGTAGGCCGAGCAGCCAGCCCAGTGGGATGGAGATGCCGAGCCAGATGATGACGTAGGCGATGCCTTCCCGGTCGAAGTTTTCGATGAAGAACTCCGCGACGCCGACGGCGGCCAGCACCTCATAGAGGAACCACCGGGACAGCGAGTCGCTTGCGGGAATGACGACCGAGGCGACAGTCGTCGAGTACAGCGCGGCGACGACCGGCGGCAGGAAGATAGCGGTCATAGCGAACGGATACGCCAGCGCGACGGTCGTCCCGCGGCCACCGACCCGCCGGAACGTGACAGCCAGTGCAGCCGACAGTGTCGCAACGCCGCCGGCGACAGCGACGGCGGTGAACCCACCTGACACGAGGTTGATGCTCCCCGGTTCGAGTCGCGCGAGAGCCGCCAGACCGCCCCAGGCGAGGACCGAAAGGAGAACCACACCAACAACGCCCAGACGGGTCGCCGTGCCGTCGATGCGACGGGTCTGGTAGCGCAGGACGACGCCACACAGTACTAGCGGATACACCAGCGCGATGACTGGGACCCCGAGCGCAGACCAGAGGTGATAGAGAGCCAGCCCGATAGAGGTGTCTGGCGTCCACGTGCCGAGGACGGTGTCGTTAGCGTTTCGCTGACGCGGATACACGAGTTCCATCCACGTTTCGTGTAATCTATTGAGGTCGATACGAATCCCGCCGACGACCCCGTGGCTTCCGGTAGACATACCGGTGGTTTCGTTCTACCGGCGTTAAATGTTTCACGGCACCTGTGACTGGTGTGTGATTGCTCTGCCCCGATTCGAAACCGACATATTCAGGACGGGGAGTCCCAAACGGTCAGGTATGACAGACGGTAGAGCGGACGTGTCCCGTCGGGGCTTCCTGCGGACGGCGGCAGGGGCCACGGCTGCGTCGGCCGCAGCAGGCACCGCGACCGCACAGGAAGGCACCGAAGGTGGCGACGGCGGTGGCGGCGGGGGGCCGCCGGATTTCGGCGGATTCCTCGACCAGGTTGGAAACTACGATGGCTCGGTCGTCGATGCGACCGGACAGGACACGGCGACAGTGGAAGTCGGCGTGCAGGCAAACGGCGGCGCCTTCGGCTTCGGCCCGGCCGCGATCCACGTCGACAACGGCGCGACCGTCCAGTTCGAGTGGACGGGCAACGGCGGCGGCCACAACGTCGTCTCGGACGGCGAGGGCCCGCTTGACTCCGGGAGCGCTGTCTCCAGCGCCGGCGTCAACTACGAACACACCTTCGAGGAGGACGGCATCTATCCCTACGTCTGCGTACCACACGAAGGGCTTGGGATGAAAGGAGCTATCGTCGTCGGCACCGACTACCCGACGAAGTCCTCCGGTGGCGGCGGTGGTGGTAGTGGGAGCTCCGGCCCGCCGGAAGTGCCAAACAGCGCGAAAACGCTCGGTGTCGCGACCTCGTTCGTGATGGTCGCGACGCTCGGCCTCGCGTACTTTTTCATCCGGTACGGCGGCGACTACGAGACGCCCGAGTAACGCTCCGTCACCGCGTTACACCGAATCCGGGCCGGCGTGAATCTCCAAATCGACGTCCCGTTTCTGTCCTTCGAGGTCCTCCACGACACGTTCGACGATTTTGGTCGCTTCCTTGCGGATGAGCGGCTTGACTTTCTCGATAACCCAGTCCATCGAAACCAGTCGGGGGAGGTCGATGGCACTGCTCGAGGCCGACCCGGGGTCGAACGCGACGTGAAACCGCACCCGTGACGCCGACTGTACGTTCGCCGGGACGCCGTCCGGACCCGGTTCGACTGCCCAGTGTCCTTCGGCGTCGATGTCTTTGACGATCCGCCAGTCGATGCGCGTCGGTGGCGAAACGTCAGTTACCTCCGAGCGCGCAGTGTAAGAGAGCTTCCACCACGAAAACACGAGGTCGTAGTTCGTCCCCGGCGAGCCGTCGCCGTCCTGTACCACGCGGTCGAGATACTCCGAGTATTGTGCGTAGCCCGGGAAGTCCAGCAGAAACTCGTAGACTTCTTCGGGTGGGACATACACGACTGTGCTGACCTCGACTTCGTCCACGTCTGTGACACCGGATGTACTGACCGTAAACTTTCGGGCATAGAGCCGGGTCCGTGGCAGCGATTTTTGCCGTAACATTTCCACAGAGCATAATATCGAACAGAAAATATTATCATCCTGTATTGGGTACAGTGGTAGTACCATGAGTACATCCGATATCCAATCTGCTGATACCGACAGCGAATATGAGAGTGGCGGATGGGAAGCCGTCCGCGATCTCCCGCCGAGCGCGAAACTCGTCGCAAAAGTCTTGGAGTACAACGAGACCTTGACGCAGAGCCAGCTCGCCGAGGAGACGCTACTGCCGCCACGGACGGTTCGGTACGCCCTCTCCCGTCTCGAAGATGTCGGCGTCATCGAGTCCCGGTTTTCCTTCGCCGACGCTCGCAAACGGATCTACACGCTTCAGGTCGAGTAAGCGCACCCTGTATTCTGGGTCAAGAACCGCTTTACCCTGCCTTGTCGCCCGTTCACAGTGTGAGGACAACGTTGATTAGTCAGCCTCACAAGACATCTGGTATGAAAGTCGTCCTGATTGGTGTCGGGCAGGCTGGTGGGAAAGTGACCCAGTCGCTTGCCCAGTTCGATTACGACATGGGGTTCAATGCTGTTCGGGGAGCCCTCGCCGTTAATACGGCACGAGCAGACCTCCAGAACCTCGATATAGACACGGCCCTCATTGGACAGGACCGCGTGAAAGGTCACGGCGTCGGCGGTGACAACGAACTCGGCGCCCAGATTATGCAAGAGAACGCCACTGAAGTGCTCGACGAACTCGACGGCCGCATCACGACCGAGGCCGAGGCCATCGTCGTCGTCGCCGGCCTCGGCGGTGGCACTGGTTCAGGTGGCGCACCGATGCTCGCCCGCGAACTCAAGCGTATCTACGAGAAGCCGGTGTACGTCCTCGGCATCCTCCCCGGCCGGGACGAGGGTGGCCTCTACCAGGCCAACGCCGGTCGGTCGCTCAAGACCGCTGCCCGCGAGGCAGACTCCCTCCTGCTCGTCGACAACGACGCCTGGCGGGGCAGCGGCGACAGCGTCGCCGCCGGCTTCGAACGCGTCAACGACGCTATCTCACAGCGCGTCGGCCTGCTGTTCGCCTCCGGCGAGGCAGTCGAGGGGGTCGGCGAAAGTGTCGTCGACTCCTCGGAAATCATCAACACGCTCAGAGGCGGCGGCATCGCCTCTATCGGGTACGCCAGCGCAGAGGCCAGCGAGGACGCCGGCGAGAACGTCAATACTATCACCAGCGTGACACGGAATGCCCTCCTTACGAGCATGAGCCTGCCCAACGCGGTCAAGGCCGACTCGGCCCTCCTCGTCGTCGCGGGTGACCCCGAACGCCTCTCGCGAAAGGGTATCGAACGAGCGCGCCGCTGGGTGGAAGACGAGACCGGGAGTATGGAGGTCCGGGGCGGGGATTTCCCACTCGGTTCGGATAAAGTCGCGTCGCTCATCGTTCTTTCGGGCGTCGAACGGTCCGAACGGGTTAACGAATTTATGGACCGCGCTAAAGAAGCAGCGAACTCACAGGGCGCAACGACCGATCCGGACGAGTTCACGAACGACGAGCTGGACGGCCTGTTCTGACTGCTCCGGGCCTCAGAATCACCCGACCGCAGCAGGGGCCTCAGGCGAGGCTGCTACCGTCGAACTGGGCGCGGTCGAAGTCGTGGTCGAGGAGGTCGAGAATTGTCGGCGCGATGTCGTAGAGGTCGGCGTCGTCGATGCGGACGTCCGGGTCATCGACGAGCAACGTCGCGTTGTCGAAACTGTGCATGCCGTTTCGCGGCCCGACGCCAAACACGTCCTCGGAGCCCTTGAACCCGGCTTTCAGGTCGAAGCCGTGGTTCGGAACGACGGTAAGGTCCGGCGCGATGTCGTCGTGGTCGCCGCGGAAGGCGTCCTCTTTGGTGACCACGCGGTCAGCGACCTTCTTGCCGTCCGGGCCTTCGAGTTCTTCGAGACGCTGTTTGAGGTCGGCGCGGACGGACTCGTACATGTCCCGCGGGACGCCGCCGTTCGGTTCACGGTCCTCCAGGTTGATGTAGAAGCGGCCGGGGATGAGCGAGTAGGCCTTCGTGCCCTCGCTTATATCGCCGAGTTCAGAGTGGTCGTCGTCCGCGTAGTCGAGCCACCCCTCCTGCTGGAGCCACTCGTTGAAGTGGACCTCGTAGTCAAGCGAGGTGAACCCGTGGTCCGAGGCGACGACCATTGTCACGTCGTCGGGGAGTCGGTCGCGCAGGTCGCCGAGGTAGGCGTCGACCTGTTTGTAGAACTCAAAGAAGGCCTCCTGGTTCTCGCCGTCGCGCTCGTAGTCTTTGAACAGGAAGTGGTTGACCCGGTCCGTGGTCATGAACACGCCGAAAAACAGGTCCCAGTCGTCCTGTTCGACGTAGTGTTTGAACGTCTCGTAGCGCTTTTCGAGCGTCTTGTGCGCGTCTTCGACGAAGTCGCTCTTGTCGTCGTCGTGGCCGAGTTTGGCGTTGACATCGATGCGGTAGTCGTTTTCCTGGAGGTGGTCCCGGAGTTCGTCCGGGTAAGCGGCCTTGTCGACGCCGGGCGATAGGAAGCCTGACACCATCCGCTGGACGTTGCGCTGTGGCGGGAAGGTCACAGGGACGTTGAGCACCGTCGCGTTGCGGCCGTCGTCGGTGACGCGGTCCCAGAGCCGCGTCGCCTGCACGTCACGCCCCATCGGGACGTAGGTGTCGTATGAACCAACTTCCCGGTCCTGGAAGCCGTACACGCCGGTCTGTCCGGGGTTGACGCCGGTCGTCAACGCTGGCCAGCAGGCGCTAGACTCGGGCGGAACGATGCTGTCGATGGGGCCGGCGCTTCCGTCCGACGCCATCTCCGTAAGGTTCGGAAACACGTCAGGGTGTTCGTCGATGAGGCTGAACGGTACGCCGTCAATGCCGAAGAAGGCAACACGCGGTGCGTCGTCGCCCTTCAACCGGTCGAATAATCCCATACGACCCGTTAGTCAGGTCAGGAACAAGAAACTTCTTTTCGGGACCGCGTCACCGAAAGCGGCAAAATCATCGTCACAGCAGCCTGGTCAGGACGACCGGTCCGCGTTCTCCGGAACCACGGTTAGATGTGCGATTCCGGGTGTAGACCGTCGCTCGATTCGCGGAACGACAGTCGTGTGGTCCAGCGCCGTGTCGGTGTCGTCAGTAGCCATACGCGTATTCATAGTGTTCACACGGGCAAAAAATTACCCATGCTCATACATAATCGGAGGCGCCTGTCGGTATTACCTCTGGAAATACACTGCCAGTGGAGCGAAACCGCGAAAGGTAGTCCCGGGAGCGTCAGTTGAACTCTTCGTCGTACAGTTCCTGCGCGTGGACGATAGCGTCCTTTGCGGCTTCTTTGTCCTCCCAGCCCAGCGTTTCAACTTCTTTGCCTTCTTCGAGGTTCTTGTAGGTCGCGAAGAATTCGTCGATCTCGTCGAGGGTCTGCTGTGGGATGTCGTCGAGGTCCTCAATGTGGTCGTAGCGCGGATCCTCGGTCGGGACTGCGATGACCTTGTCATCTTGCTCGCCGTCGTCGTCCATCTTCATCATGGCAACGGGGCGGGCCTCGATGACACAGCCGGGGAACGTCTGGTCCTCGACAAGCACGAGCACGTCGAACGGGTCCTCGTCGTCGTAGTACGACTGCGGGATGAAGCCGTAATCAGACGGGTAGTGAACGTTCGAGTGAAGAACGCGGTCGAGGACGACACCGGGGATGTCCTTCTCGTATTCGTACTTGTTACGCTCGCCTTTCAGGCACTCAACAACAGCGTAGATTTCTTCAGGTGGGTTCGGTCCAGTTTCGAGGTCTTCCCAGAGGTTCGTCATCATCGCCGACTGCGCGACGCCGTCAAAAAATCCTTTCGTAATAGCCATAGCTATTCGGTATTATGCGCTATATAACCCAATAATATCTAACTACAGATATATTCTTAGATTACACTTACCGCCTGTAAACGACAATCTGAAAGCAAATTAATCGGAAAAGCCATTCGGTCGAGAGCACATAATATAACGAAAACAACACTATTGTACCTGCTAGTTGTGTGGTGGTTAATGCCCCACAGCAGGCGTTGTGCGCCAGAGTTAACAAGTGTTAAATAGCTTGCTGACATTTACCCAACTATGTCAGAGGCACAAACAGTTACTGACAGTCCGGGCATCGCAAAAGAGCTTACCGCTTTTCAGCAGAATATCCTAGTAATACTCGCTGAAGAGCCGCGGTATGGTCTCGCTATCAAGCGCGAACTCGAAGAGTACTACGACGACGAAGTCAACCACGGTCGCCTGTACCCGAATCTCGACGACCTCGTCGAGATGGGTCTCGTCGAGAAAAGCGAACTCGACAAGCGAACGAACCAGTACTCCCTGACAGAGTCGGGCAAGGACGCAGTCCTTGACCAGCTCGGCTGGGTGTTCGGAAAGTTCATTTCCGATGACGGTCGAGCCGACGAACTCCGTGACCTGATCGCGGCACAGCAGTAGACTCGCACCTGGGCACCTGCGAACTACTGTTAATCAATTCTTAACGCAGAATAAATACTGATTACCGACAGGTGTACCGAGCAGTTACGCATCGGGAACGCGGCCACCGGCTTCTTCGACAGTGAGACGGATCGACTGCTCGAGCACCGACTGTTGTTCCGCAGTTGGCCACGCATTTCGCCGGACGTACTCGTCCCGAAACTCCTGGATTTCGTCTGGCGTCGCCTCGGAGATCGGTTTCGCGTAGTGGTTACCCATGAAGTCGGCAAGCAACTCCGCGTTCGCGCCGTGTGTCTCACCGTGTGCGTCGGTCACAGCTTCGACGACAGCCCGGTTTGCAGCGTCGATCTCCGCCCACTCGTCCGGGTCACCGGGACCTGAGAGCTGTATTTCCACGCCGCGGTCGATGTCGTCGACCCGCTCTGGACGGATGACGCCGTCATCGACCCATTCGACGGGATGACAGACGAGCACGTCACCCGTCTCATCGTTCCTGATGCGGGCAGTGTAGTCGTACCCGGCGAGGATTTCGTCGCGTTCGGTCCTGTAGGCGTCGGCCTCGGCATCGTCGACCGCCTCGCGAGCGAGTCTGGTCAGCCGTTCGGCCCGTTCGGTCACGTCTGTCGGCAGGTCAGTCATCGTCGAGTGCGTCGTTTGCTAGTTCGTCCGCACGGTCGTTTATTTCCCGCGGAACATGCTCGATCTGCCAGTCGTCGAAGTCGGTCAGCAGTTCGCGCACGCGGACACGGCTTTCGCGCAGGTCTGGGTCGTTCGTATCCCACTCACCGCGGACCTGTTTGACAATAAGCTCAGAATCGCCTCGGATATGGACGTCGTCGAATCCGTAATCGCGTGCGACTTCGACCGCGCGGATGAGCGCTTTGTACTCCGCCTGATTGTTCGTCGCCGTGCCAATCGTTTCGCCGCCTTCCGTGACAATCCCGCTGTCGTCGACCAGTACGTAGCCGACCGAGGCCGGTCCCGGGTTGCCCCGCGATGCGCCGTCAAAATACGCATGGACGCGCCCGCCGTCATTGCCGCGCAGCAGGGCCTCAAGTTGTGCGGTCCCCTCACCTTGAACAACGACTTTTCCGTCATAGGCGACCGCCGTCGCGCCGCCATATTCGACGCGCCAGCGCTCGTGATCAGTGTTTCCCTGTCGGATGTCGAGCCCCGCATCCGACAGTCGCTCGCGGGCCGTCGTCTCGTCACATTCGATAACCGGCATTGTCCGAGGGTGGCTGACCCGTCGATATAGACGTTGTGGTCGGTCTATCAGTTCCCGGCTTTGCTTCTGATGCGTTCGGCACCGGTCTGTCGGCCCTCTTCACCGCCCAAGAACCGACCCAGGACACCGACCAGCCCGCCGATGGTGACAACGGCTCCGGCGGCAAACATTATCGACAGGATGGGGTCGACAGGCTCGATGAAAATGGGTGAGAGAAACAGAACGATCCCGGACAGAATGGTTATCGCCGCTGCGGCTGGGCTTACCTGTTTCCCCGACGAAACGCGGTACGTGGAATGGGCGAGCGTGAGTGCCGCAAGTTCCCCAACAAGGAGGTTGACCAGCGCCTGCTGGTACGCGACCGGAATAAGCGCCGAGACGAATACGACAACCATGCTGACCAGCGTTGCGCCGAGGAGGAACCACTTCGTTGTATTTGCCATGATTTATATCACCTGTTGTTACTCAATCCAACCCTGTAAGAGTTGCTCTCCCACGGACCCCCGGAAAGGTTCTTATCGGGGAGGGCCGAAGGCGTGACAGATGCAACTCGACGAGTTCATCGAGGGGTTCGAAGAGGACGAAGCCGCACAGCGGCGGCGGCTCGCTGCGGAGAAGTCCTACGCCATCACGGACCACCTCGAAGACGTCGAGCGCCAGTTCGAGGCCGCGGTGCAGGGCGATTCGCTGTTCGGGTCGACGGCCCCGGAGATATTCGTCGGTCGCTCGGGATACCCCAACGTTTCCACGGGCCTGCTCTCCCCGGTCGACACCGACGCCGCCGCGGCCGGGTTCGCGACCAGCGGCGAGTGGTACCAGGAGGGGCTGGGCATCGAGGACGTGCTCCAGCGCCGGACCGGGATGGTCAACTCCACGCAGACGGCGTCGGTCGACTCGGTCAGCGCCGGTAGCGGACGTGGCGGCGGCGTCCACGACGTCTGGAACGGCTTCGTCGGCGTCCAACGAGAGGTCGCCATCGCGGACCATCCCGTCGACGTGGAGGTCGGACTCGACGGCACGCCGGAACTGGACGTGGAGTTCGACGACGTGGGTACGCCGACGGGGCCGCGGGCACACGCGACAGGGGCCGACTTGGCCGAGAACCCCCACGTCCCCCGGCCCGTCGAGAAGACGCTGTCGGACGACGACTGGCGCGCGGAGGGCGCGATGGCGTACCTGTACCGTCGGGGCTTCGACGTCTACGACATCAACACTATCCTCTCGGCGGGCGCGCTCGGCCAGGCCAGCGAACGGTCGCTGGTGCCGACGCGGTGGTCGATTACGGCGGTCGACGACACGGTCGGCCAGTACGTCCGCGGGACGCTCCGCAACGCCGACACCATCGACAAGCCGGAGCTGTGGTACAACGAGTACATGGGGAACCGCTACTGGGTCGTGCTCGCGCCCGGCCGCTGGGAGTTCGAACTCGTCGAAATGAAAGCGCCTCAGAGCGTCTGGAACCCACGTCCGGAGACTGGCTACTACATGTCGAGTGCCCACGAGGGCTACGAGGGTCGGACGGCCTACGTCGAGGAGACTGCGGGGGCGTACTACGCGGCGCGGCTCGGCGTCCTCGAACATCTGCAGGAGCGCGACAGACAGGCGAAGTGTCTGGTGCTGCGGGAGATAACCGACGACTACTGGGCACCCGTCGGCGTCTGGCAGGTGCGCGAAGGGGTCCGGAATGCCTTCGACGGTGAACCCGGGACCGCCCAGTCCTTCCGGGAGACGCTGACAGCTATCGCCGACCAACTCCCCGTCAGCCTCGGGGCACTGCGGCGCAAGTCCGAACTCGTCGCCGGACTCCAGTCGCAACTGAGCGATTTCTAGCGGCCCGCCGCCCGTCAGGTGTCGGTGTGTGCCGGGACTTCGACGAACGCCCAGGCGTCGACCGATTCGGCACAGACCGGACACCCGACCGCCAGCAGGCGCTCCCGGACGCCGCCGTCGACCGTCGTACACGCACCGCAGTTGGGACACGCGAAGCGGTACTCCGGCATGTGGCAGGCAGGGACGGGGACGACCGAAGGGACTGCCCCTCAATCTGAAGGGTATATAGGTTCGCCGACCTGTCACCGGCCGGACGGCTCCCACTCATTGGCTCGCAGTCCTCCCGCCTGACCGGTCCAGAGCGGGCGGTGGCCGCCGACTATATAGCCCACAATAGCGGTCTTAGGAAGGGTTATTCCGCTCGCCCGGAACGCTCAGGTATGACTACGCCACTTCGATTCGGGTTCGTCTGCGTCCAGAACGCCGGCCGGAGTCAGATGTCCGCAGCGTTCGCCGAACGAGAGCGAGCCCGCCGCGGGCTCGAAGACGAGGTCGAAATCCTGACCGGGGGCACGGACCCCGCAGACGAAGTGCATCCGGAAGTCGTCGAGGCAATGGCCGAACTCGACATCGACCTATCTGACCGGGTCCCGCAAGCTGTTTCGAACGACGAACTCAACAGTTGCACCGTTGTTGCGACGATGGGGTGTTCGACGCTCGACCTCGATGCCGACGTGGCAGTCCGCGACTGGGCGCTGGACGACCCCCACGGTCAGTCCGTCGAGCGCGTGCGGGAAATCCGAGACGAGATAGCGGAGCGCGTCGCCGACCTGTTCGACGAGTACACCGACTAGCCCGGCCAGCCTGACGCCGTCACGACGCAGTCGACTCTCTCACGGTGTCAGGACGGTTCGAGAATAGTGGGCCAACGCGGATTTGAACCGCGAACCTCCCGGTTATCAGCCGAGCGCTCAACCTGATTGAGCTATTGGCCCAACGCATTCAGTTGTACCCGAGGGGTATTGAAAAGGGTAACGTTTCGCGGCCGGTTGGGGATGTGAAACCGCGTCAGGGCTTCAGTTTTCGTCGCTGTCGTCGAAGTCGACGTCGGTGGCTTCGTCGGGGTCGAAGGAGCCGCCGCCGCTGGAGCCGGTGCCGGAGCCGCCGTCGGGACCAGTCGGGCCGGGGCCAGTGGGCCCGTTCTCGTCGTTGGGGAAGCCGCCGACATACACCTGGCCGCTGGCGAAGCCGCCGGTCTTGGCGTCGACGTAGGGCTGGACGACCCAGCGGCGCGTGGCGGCCCGGACGGGGTAGCGGGTGAACGGGACCGCGAGCAGCAGGCCGACGAAGTCCGTCACCAGGCCGGGCGTGAGGAAGAACGCGCCGGCGGCGATGAGGAGGCCGCCGTCGATGAGTTCGTCGGTCGGGAGTTCGCCGACCGCGAGCCGCTGCTGTATCTGCCGGAGCGTCGCACGGCCTTCGGCACGGACCAGCAGCATGCCGACCAGCGCCGTCAGGACGACGAGCGCGACCGTCACGAGCGGGCCGAGGAACGGTATCGCGACCGTCACCAGCAACACGATGTCGAACAGCGGGATGAGCAGCAACAGCCCGATGACCCGGAGCATACGACTGCTTGCAGGCCCGCCCCCAAACGCCTTTCGAGAGCGAGACCGGACTGTCGGCCGCCCGGTCAGGCGCTCACCGCTCTCGTAATCGGACTTCGACTGGCTCTGCGGGACTCAGCGTAATCTGCATCGCCAGTGAGAGCGGCGGTTCGGTGACTGCTTCGACGGCGTACCGCTGGGCGATGGTCGCCAGTGCGAGTTTGGCCTCCATCCGGGCGAAGCGCATGCCGATACAGTGGCGCGGGCCGCCGCCGAAGGGATAGTAGGCGTAGTCCGGGAGCGACGCTTCGAGGTCGTCGTCCCACCGTTCAGGGCGGAACGCGTCGGGCGCGTCGTACCAGCGGTCGTCGCGGTGGATGAGCCACTGCGGGAGGGTGAGCTGTGCGTCCGTCGAGAGTTCGTATCCGCCGAGGGTCACCGGCTCCGTCGGCTGACGGAACACGGTGAAAGCGGGCGGGTACAGCCGGAGCACCTCGTTCACCACGGCGTCGAGGTACGGCAGGTCGAACAGGTCCTCGGGCGTCGGCTGTCTGTTTCCCAGTGTTGCGTCAAGTTCCTCGTGCAGGCGTCGCTGGCAGTCGGGATTGTTCGCCAGCAGGAACCAGGCGTAGGTCAGCGTCAGCGCCGTCGTGTCGTGGCCGGCGACCAGAAAGGTCAGCAGCTGGTGGCCCAGTCGCTCGCGGTCCATCGTCTCGTCGTCCAGCGAGAGCAGCAGGGAGAGCACGTCGTCGCGGGCTTCGCGGGCGCGGTCGGCCTCGCGCTGGCGGGCGGCGATGACGTCGTCGAGCGTGGACTGGAACTCGGCCAGCGAATTAGTGACGGCGCGGTTCGTCCGCGTCGGGACCCACAGCGGGAGGTACGCCGACAGCGACCGCGGGTCCAGGCGCTCGCGCAGCGCGTCCAGCAGCGGTTCCAGCGCGTCCGCAGTGGTCTCGATGTCCACGTCGAGCAGGGTCTTGCCGAGAATGTTCAGCGTCAGCGACTGCATGTGCGGGCGCACGTCGAGACGCTGGCCGTCGCGCCATCCCGTCGCCGTCCGGTCGGCGAACGCGGTCATCGTGTCGCCGTAGGCGGCGATGCGCTCCCGGTAGAACGCCGGCTGGAGCGCCGTCCGCTGGCGCTGCCACTCCTCGCCCTCCAGCAGGAACAGCCCCTCGCCGATGAACTGACCGAGCGTGTCCTGCAGTAGTTTCCCCTTCTCGTAGGCGTCGGCGTCGGTCACCAGCACCTGCTCGACGAGGTCCGGGTGGCAGACGAAACAGCCCGTCGTCCCGGCGACGCTGTACCCCACCACGTCGGCCTCGTGGGCCCCGGCACGGTCGTAAAACCCGAGCGGGTCACGTAGCATCGCGGCGGTGTTGTCGATGAACGGGACGCGGCCGAGTCGGGGCGGCCGGTCACCCGGCGTGACCGGCTCCGGTGTTTCGGGAATCGCCTGCGGGGTATCCATCGCCGACGCTTGGGTCGCCCCGACAATCGGTCTTTCGCCGAGTGAGAGAGCCTTTGTACGCTCACCGCCCAGGGCAGGTATGGACGAGTACGCACGCGACACGAAGGTCGAGTGGCGCGAGTGGGGACCGGCCCCCTTCGAGGACGCCGCCGAGTCGGGGAAGCCGGTGCTGCTGGCGCTGACGGTCCCGTGGAGTGCTGAGTGCCGGGCCATGGACCGCGGGACGTTCGGCGAGCCCCGCATCGCGGCCAACATCAACGACGGGTTCATCCCGGTCCGTGTCGATGCCGACCGCAATCCCCGCGTCCGGGAGCGGTACACGATGGGCGGGTTCCCGTCGACGGTGTTCCTGACACCTGAAGGCGAGGTCATTACCGGCGCGACGTTCCTCGGACCGGACGGGTTCCGCGGTATTCTGGACTCTGTCCGGGAATCGTGGGACGCCCAAGGCGCGGCGGCGGGGTCGGTCCCACGGCAGCTACAGGACGAATCACCCCCTGCTGGCGAGCTCCGCCCGCGCATCGAGGAGCACATGGTCGAGCAACTGCTAGGCGCGTTCGACGACGAGTTCGGCGGCTGGGGAACCGACGTGAAGTTCCCGCTGCCACGGACCGTGGAGTTCGCCCTCGTCCGGGCGCGCGACCAGGCGACCCGGACGCTGGAGGCGATTCGGACCCACCTGCTGGATACCTACGACGGCGGCTTCTTTCGGTACGCCACGGAGCGCAACTGGGGGAACCCGCGACGGGAGAAACTACTGGACGAGAACGCTGCGCTGGTCCGGGCGTTCGCCCACGGCTACCGGTACACCGGGACCGAAGCGTACCGGGACGCCGCCCAGCGGACTGTCGACTACCTCACGACGACGCTGTGGGCCGACGACGCCTTCGCCGCGAGCCAGGCCGGCTCCGACGAGTACTACCGGCTCGAACCGAGCGAGCGGGAGGGAACGGTACCTCCGAACATCGACGACACGGTGTTCGCCGACCGCAACGGCCTCGCCATCGACGCCCTGCTGTGGGTGGCGGCCTACACCGACGACGAGCGCGCCCGGCAGTACGCGACTCGCGCACGGGACGCGGTCTGTGAGTCCCTCGTCCACGGCGGCGAGGTAGCCCACTACGACGGCACGGACAGCGACACCGGCCTGCTGCTGGACCAGGCACAGCTCCTCCAGGGGCTGACGACGAGCTGGCAGGTCCTCGGTGAGCCGGGGCCAGCCGAAGCTGTCGCGGACTGGACGATCGAAAACCGCCAGCAGGACGGAGGTGCGTTCCGTGACGGGCCTGCAAGCGGGCCAGGGCTCTGTGACCGCTCGCTTCACCCACTCGACGCGACGGTGGAACTGGCCGACGCACTGGTCGACCTCGCGGCGCTCACCGGTGAGGACCGATACCGCAACGCAGCGCTTTCAGCGGTCGAGTCCTTCGCCGGCGCGGCCGAGCGCATGGGCGTCGAAGTCGCTGGTTACGCCGGTGTTGCGGCGCGTCTCCAGCAGCCCCAGACGCTCACGGTCGGGACCGAGGCAGGGACCGATCTCCACCGCGCGGCGCTTCGACTGGCTGATCACGAAATCACCGTCGTCCCGGAGCCGGACGGCGACGGCACGGCACGACTCCTCGACGGGGATGCTATCGTCGCCGAGGGGACGACCCCGGCCGAACTCGAAGCCGCACTCACTGGCGAGCACTGACACGAACAACGGCCGCAAACGTGGACAAACGGTAAACCCCCGACAAGTTTTTGCACACGTACCTTGATGTATGGGTATGTCCAGTCTCAGAGATCTCGGACTCTCCGAATATGAAGCCAGAGCATACCGATCACTGCTGGAAACAGGGCCGACAACGGCCAAGGAGCTATCGCGGGCCAGCGACGTTCCGATGGGCCGCATCTACGACGTGCTAAACAGCCTCGAAACGTACAATCTCGTCCGCAGCCAGACCGCCAGCCGACCCAAAAAATACGTCGCCGTCGAACCGGACACGGCTCTCGACCGCCTGCTCGAGGACAAGAAGCGGGAACTCTAGGAGAAAGTCGGCCAGTACGAGGAAATCGTCGACGACCTCTCGACACAGTTGGAGTCGGCAGAGCCCGTCGAGGAGCCGTTCTGGACAGCCGCCGTTGGCCCCGACAATTCGCTTGACCTATTGCTTGAGCGGCTGGCCGCCGCCGACGACGAGATTATCATGGTCGGCTCGGCACCCGCCCGGCAGGTCGACATCCTCTCCGGGACCGAGCGAATCGTGGATGAACTCGAAGCGGCGCTGGAACGGGGCGTCGAAGTGTCTCTGCTCGTTCGGCCGGATCTGTTCGAGAGTCTTCCTGAAGAAGCCAACCGCGAGTACTACGAGCGCCTCTTCCACTACGACAACTACAGTGCCCGCGCCAGCCCCAACATCAGGACCACGTTCGAGCTACTCGATGGGGTCGAGGTCTGTATCGAGGTCCCGCACCCGCTGGGCCGCGAGGAAACCTTCGGCGTCATCGACATGAAAGACTCCGATTTCACTGCCGATATCAGCCAGGCGTTCGAAGAACACTGGGCAGAAGCAAAGCCGGTCGGCCCGCCGTAACTGGGTCATCGGTGAGTGAGAAACAGAGTCACAGACAGCGACCGCGAGATTGCGCTCGCGGCTTCACCGCTCGCAATCGAGACGCGGCGCGTCTCGTGCACCTCGCTCGACGGTTCGAGGACTGCGCTTCGTTCAACAACTAAGGTAGTCTCGCGGGTCGCTACGCTCCCCGCTCGACGTTCCGAGGACTTCGCTTCGCTCAGTCCTCGCTACTCGCCGACTTCCTGCCGCAAATCGCCCAACTGCGCGACGCGCTCGGCGTGGGCGTTGTGCTGGTGGATGGACTCGTCGTTCGACTGTTTCATCGTCACGACGGCGTCGTCCGGCAGGTCCGGGAACGTCTCGACGACGCCCTCGGCGAGGGCGCGGACGCAGTCCTCGACGAACTTGGCGTCTTTGTGGGCCTCGTAGGTCATGTGGTCCTCGTCGGGCCGCTTCGCGAGGTTGTAGATGCGGGCGCTCATCGAATCCCGGGCGACTTCGATGAGTTCATTCAGGTCGACCTCAGGCGCGCCGTCGCTCTGGACGGTGAGCGTGGCGTGGCCGCGCTGTGAGTGGCCGGCCTGTGGGTTGGTTTCGAGGAACTCTTCGATGACATCGTCTTCGACGTTGAGCTGCTGGAGTGTTTCACGGGCGCGAGAGGCTGACATCCCCTGCGAACACGGGCAGACGGTCATCCCGGTGACGCGGGCACCGATTTCCTCGCTCGTCCCGTCTTCGGTCGCTGTCGCCGAGGCGATGATATCGGCCGTCGACTGGGTGGCCATCCCCGACTCCGGCGTCTTCTCGTGTGTGACGTACTCGGCTTCCATCCGAACCTCCGCTTTCGTCGTATAGTCGTGCTTCTCAAGCAGGAGTTCGGCGGCGTCGCCACAGACGTCCTCGACCCGGTAGGCCTCCTCGGAGACGGCGGTCTCCAGCGTCTCGTCGATGACCTCCATATTGCGGGACATGTCGGCACCCTTTCGCCAAGACGGCAGGTCGACGAACACTTCGAACTCCGCCATGAGTACGATGGGGTCGCGGTCACGACGCCCCAGTTTGACGAGCTTCTCGACGCCCGTCACACCGACGCGATTGAGACCGACCGTTACGTCCGGACTCGACGCCTGCACGTCCGGGAGTTGTT
The DNA here is from genome assembly GCA_002844335.1 of Haloarcula taiwanensis. Lineage (NCBI taxonomy): Archaea > Methanobacteriati > Methanobacteriota > Halobacteria > Halobacteriales > Haloarculaceae > Haloarcula > Haloarcula taiwanensis. The sequence goes on along the minus strand of CP019154.1, from coordinate 518,015 downwards.
GACTCATTGCCCTCTCTATGGAAGAGAATCGGTTAGTGCTTTCGAAAGGGTGGGCGGGTCGCCGTGAGTCCCGAAGCGACCACTCCGAACCGGATCAAAACTGTGTGCTGTCCGGCATTGACTCGTCCGTCTCAAAGTTTCGGAACAGCAACTCGAAGTCAGTGGCGTCGAACAAACCCGTGAGTTCGTCAAGTTCCGCACGGACTTCGGTAAGCTCGGCTCTCAGTGCAGTGAACTCCTCGCTTTCATCGAGGACCGCCTGTGGTTTTGAAGACTCCAGTGCAGCGTATTTCGCCGTGAGCGAGTAGCACTCACGCAGTCGTTCCTCGTAATCGGCGTACCGAAGCAACTGTTCGATTGTCCCGAAGAGGTCCTCTTTCGACACCGGTTTGATGACGTAATCATCGAAGGGCATCTCGATGATGTCGAAATCGGGGTCAACTGCGGTCACCATTGCCACGCGTGTGTCGTAGCGTTTCTCACGGATCGCCGACAGTACCTCGTCGCCGGAGCGGTCCGGCATCCGCCGGTCTAACAGGACAACGTCGACTGTGGAATCTAGCTTCGAAAGGGCTGCCTCACCGCTGTACACCGTTTCGACTGCGTACCGGTCACGTAACTGGTCCGCGTACACGTCAGCCACCGCTGGCTCGTCATCGACAACGAGGATCGTCGCTCGTCGCCTCTCTGTCATTAGCTAGCATATATACCACAGAATTGCAAAAGGATTCCGGCCATCTTGCCCGAGACGACCTGACTGAAAATGGTTACTGGCCGACAATATCGTCGTATCGTGCCCCAGTCTGTTTGAGCGTCTCCGTCGAGTACAGTCGGTCGTGGTCGTACGGCAGATGTTCGGTCGCGAGTTCGTCGATCTTCTGGTCGACAATGGCCGCTTCGCGCCCGTGAATCATGGTGAAGAGATTGTACTGCCAGTCCTGCTTCGGGCGGCGTGGCCGATGATAGCAGAGCGTGACGTAGGGGAGTTCGCCGACTGCCTGCCCGCGCTCGTCAAGAGCGTCGTCCGGCACGTCCCAGACGACCATACAGTTGTTGTCAAACCCGGTAACGATGTGATTCACGACACAGCCGATACGCTTGATACAGCCAGTCTGCTGGAGGCGCTTGATCGCCGAGAGTACGTCCGACACGTCGGCATCGAGAGCGTCTGCCACGTTGCGGTAGGGTGTTGCGACAAGCGGGAAGCCGGTCTGGATTTCGAGCAACAACTGTCGGTCCAGCTCCGAGAGGTCCGCGGCGGCATCTTCGCTTATGCGGGTCGCAGTGGCGTCGGTCGTCTCCAGACTCTCCCGGGCGAACCGGTCCCCGTTGACAACCGGGAACTCAAGATCGATGTAGTAGTCGGTCAACATCGGCAAGACGAGTACCGAACAACCGGTTCGCTCCTCAATCTCGGCTAGGATCTCGTCGCGCCGCTGTCGAGAGCCTGCAGTGACAACGAACCACATATTCCACTCGTGGTCGCGAGCGTAGTTGTGATTCACCTGTCGGTACCCGTTGATTATCTCTGCGACCTCGTCGAACCGGTCTTCCGGGGCACTGACAGCCGCCAGCGTGGAAGAGCCGATGACTGGCGGATTGAGGACTGGGCCGAACCGACGGAAGATACCGTCGTCACGGAGTGTTCTGACCCGGTCGAGTGCTTCCCCCGCCGAGACTCCCAACGCTTCACCGACAGCCTCGAAGGGATGTTCCTGAATCGGGAAATCGCTCTGGAACTCGTCGATGAGCGCAGCGTCTACCTCGTCGATCTGCTCGCGCCACTCACCCGACTTGAGACTCATTGTACACGATTAGGAGCGTAGTCGTGTATCCCTTTCGGGAAGGCGGTCAGTTCCCACAAATTGAGAACGAAACGCAGGGGCTTTTGAACTCTGGCCCGAACACGTTTCCATGGCGCAAGCGACCCGGGAGTACGGCGAATGGCCGCTCAAACGACTCATGACGGAAGTCGTCGGCTCCGGTCACAAATCTGCCGACGATATGTCCCGCACGCAAGCCCGGGAGGCGTTCCAGCGCATCCTCGGCGGCGAACCCGACCACACGACGCTTGGTGCGTTCTGGCTCGCCAACCGCTGGAAACGCAACACCCCCGAGGAACTGGGTGCGTACGTCGACGTGATGTCCGAGGAGTCGGTCGAGACAGCCACGCCGGACGCTGACCCGGTCGACTGCGGGGCCAACTACGACGGCAAGGGCCGGTCGGCGATTCTCGGCGTCGCCGCGGGTGTTGTTGCCGCTGCCGCCGGCACACCCGTCGTCGTCCACTCCGGCGACCGCGTCCCGACGCAGAAACAGGACGCCTACAAGCACGTGCTGGACGAACTCGGCGTCCGAACCGAACTCGAGCCGAGCGAGAGCGCCGACATGGTCGACGAGGTCGGCTTTGGCTTCTACTACCAGCCGGCGTTCAACCCCGGCATCGACGCCCTGTTCGAGCGCCGCGACAACATGGGCGTCCGGACCTTCGTCAACACTGTCGAGACGCTGGCGAACCCGGCCGACGCCAGCGTCCACCTCGGCAGTTTCTACCACCTGGCCTTCGCGAAGAAGATGGTCCGCACGCTCGCTCAGTCCGAGACCAGCAGCGTCGAGCGGGCGCTGTTCTTCCAGGGAATGGAGGGCTACGACGACGTCCGCCCCGGCGAGACCATCGTCGCCGAATGGCCCGTCACCGGCGACGAATCCGACGACGAGGACATCGCGGACTTCGAGATCCGCACCGGCGAGTACGGGATGGACATCGAGAGCGAGGACCTGCAGGTCGATGACGTGGCCGAAGAGTCGGCGGCGATAACCGAAGCCGTACTGACCGGCGAACGCGAGGACGGCTTCGCCGACGCTGTCGCGCTCAACGCCGCGCTCCGGATCTACGCCCGCGAGGACGCCGACAGCATTCAGGACGGGCTTGAACGGGCCCGTGGCGCGATTGCCGACGGCAGTGCAGCGGAGACACTCGACGACCTCCGGGCCTTCTAATCCGACGACGAGCAGAGCGGAACCGATTTCTACCGAGCGGGCGAAGGCATTCTGATGGGACAACACGCTAGCGCTCGTGACAGCACTGCGTGGACGGTACCCGCATCGGAGACGCCCGGTGTCCACGAGCTGGCCGACACCAACGGTATCAGGCTCCATACCGTGAGCGCTGGCCCGCAGGACGGCGACCTCGTCGTCCTGTTGCACGGGTTTCCGGAGTTCTGGTACGCCTGGAAACACCAGATACCGGCGCTCGCAGACGCCGGCTACCGTGTGGTCGCGCCGGACCTTCGGGGCTACAATCACTCTGATAAGCCCGACGGCGTCGCCGCGTACCACATCGACGAACTGGTCGCCGACGTGGCCGGACTCGTCTCGGCGCTCGGCCGGGAGCAGGCCCACATCGTTGGTCACGACTGGGGCGGCGTCATCGCCTGGCAGACCGCCATTGACCGGCCGGACGTAGTCGACCAACTGGCGGTCCTGAATGCGCCCCACCCGTCAGCATACGAGCGCGAGATCCGCCGCTCGGTCGACCAGTTACTTCGGTCCTGGTACGTGCTGTTCTTTCAGCTCCCCGTCCTTCCCGAGGCTAGCCTCCGCTGGAACGATTTCGCCATGCTGGAGCGTATCCTGACTGACGGGCCAACCCGACCCGACGCCTTCACAGAGACCGACGTGCGGCGGTACAAGCGGGCACTCGGGCAACCGGGCGCACGCACGGCCGCAGTTAATTACTACCGGGCGCTCGCCCGGCGGAACGCAAAGCTGACGCTCACTGTGGGCGGCGTCGGCGACAACCCGGTGACAGCGCCAACGCTCCTTATTTGGGGCGTGCAAGACGACGCGCTCTCGCTGGCGCTGACGCAGGACCTCAGCGAGTGGGTCCCGAACTGTCGAGTCGAGCGGCTCCCGGCGGCAAGCCACTGGGTCCAGTTCGATGCCCCCGAGCAGGTATCGGACCTGCTGCTGTCACACCTGCCGTAGCCTGGTACGACGAACAGCCGACACTCACCGGCGCGTGGCGGCGTGTCGGACACCCGCTGGACGCCACGCGGTCAGTCGTCAGGACACGGCGGGGGTGGTTCGGTGCTGGCACAAGAACCCTCGGTCAGTGGGCAGGCTTTTCTGCCGGGCTTCCTTCCGACCGAGTATGAGCGACCTGACCGCGACCCTGCACACGACAGAGGGCGACATCGAAGTCGAACTGTACGACGAGCGCGTGCCGACCACCGTCGAGAACTTCGTCGGCCTAGCCGAAGGCGCCAACGACTACGACGGGACCGAAATCGCTCCGGGGACCGGCGCGTGGGAGGACCCTGAATCCGGCGAGAAGCGGATCGATCCGCTGTACACTGACATCGACATCCACCGCATCATCGAGGACTTCATGATCCAGATGGGGGACCCGACCGGCACCGGCCGCGGCGGCCCCGGTTACTCTTTCGACGACGAGTTCCACGACGACCTCACTCACGACGGCCCGGGCGTCCTCAGCATGGCCAACAGCGGCCCGAACACCAACGGCTCGCAGTTCTTCATCACCCTCGACGCCCAGCCCCACCTGGACGGCAAACACGCCGTCTTCGGGAAGGTCGTCGACGGGATGGACGTCGTCGAGTCCATTGGCAGCGTCGACACCGACCGCAACGACGCGCCGACCCAAGAAATGCTGCTCGAATCGGTCGACATCCACCGATAAGCGCGCCGGCTGCGAGACGACTTAGTTCCAGTCGGGGCTAGACCCCTGTTTCCGGCCCGACCGCGACAGCCGCTTTCTGAGGTACCGCGTGACCGGGAACAGCCGCTCGCTCAGCCGGCCCGAGACGCCGGTCTGGCTGGCGTAGACGAGGACCGGCACATCCCGGTCGGCGGCCAGTGCGATGACCTCGTCAGGAGTGCTGCCGAACAGGGCCTGCCTGAGCCAGCGGTCCCGCGACGCGCCGATGACCAGCACGCCGCCGTTTTCCGCCGCGGTCTCGACGAGGCCGTCGGCGACGGTGCCGGCACGGACGTTGTGGACCTGGGTCGTCTCGACGCCCTCAAGCGCGTCAAGCGTCGTCCCCGACGCCTCGTTTGCCCCCTCGTCGTCGGTGCTGACGTTAATGAGGTGGAGGTCGCTCCCCAGTTGCCCGAGCGCGTTCACCAGCGGGAGCACGGCCTGATGGTGGGGGCCGCCGCCTGCGCCGATGTTAATAACGTCGAGGGCGTCCGCAGACGCAGTCTTGTCGGCGAAGAACACGTCACAGGGTGCTTCGCGCTCGACGGTCTCGGTCACGTCCTGATGGCGTTCAGGATACCCCATGAGGATGAGGTCGGCGTCGTCGTCGCGCGCCGTCTGGAGGATATCGAAGGCCACGTCCCGGCAGGTGTGGCCCTCGATGAGGAGGTCGACGCCGTAGTCATCCCCCAGTTCTGACCGGATGCGCTCGGTCCGTGCTTTCGCGGTGTCCTGGACGGATTCCCAGGGCGTCTGGTCGGGGACCTGCGTCACGTTGAGGACGTGGATGACGGGGTCCTCGTCGGACACCTTCGCCAGCGCCGCGGCGAGTTCGACGTAGCGAGCGGCCCGGCCCGGACGTGCGATTGGGACGAGGACGCGGAAGCCGCCGGTCTCGGCGGCCGCTTCAGCCCCCGCTGCACCCGACGCCGGCGTCTCCGGGACCACCTCCCGAAGCAGGTCCTCGGTCTCCGGCGCGCCGCCCCAGGCGAGGTACACAACGACCATCGCGCCCGTCAGTACGAGCCCGGTCACGACGCCTTTCGGCGGGAGGTTGTAGATGAGCCCGAGGTTCGCCAGCACGCCGATGACCGGGACCACCGGGACGCCGGGGACGCGAAAGCCCCGCGTGATATCCGGGAACCGCCGCCGGGAGTAGATGAGCGCGACGTTGACGACGGCGAGCGGCAACAGGAGGTTCAGCGTTGCGAACCCGGTCAGGGCGTTCAGCCCGAGATGGAGGCCGAGCCCGCTGAACAGGCCGCCCTCAGCCGGGAACAGCGCGATGAAGAACACGATGAGCGCGACGATGGTCGCCGTCGCGGTCGCCACACTCCAGGACGGCGTCCCGTAGTCGGGGTGGATGCGCGAGAACCGCCGGGGGGCCTGCCCGCGGGTCCCCATCAGCGAGCCGATGCTGCTCGCGGCGAGTATCGACGCGTTCGAGGCCGACACCATCGAGAAGATGGCCCCGGCGACAATGAGGCTCTCGCCGATGCTCCCGAGGAACGAAGCGGCGACCCGCCCCATCGCCGTCTCGCCCTCCTGTGCGATGACCTCTGCTGGAATCGGGGAGTTCACCATCGCGACGATGACGAGCGCGTAGAGGACAGTGACTGTGAGGATGCTCGCGGCGATGGCCCGTGGGACGGTCCGCTTCGGCTCGATTATCTCGCCCGCGCTGGCCGCGATGGCCGAGAAGCCGAAGAACGTGATGAACGCCAGCGCAGAGATAGTCAGGATATCGACGGGGCCGCCGCCGAAGTTTCCAGCGAACTTACTGACGGCCACCGACGGCCCGCGGAAGGCGAACGCACCGCCGATGAACGCGAGCAGAACGGCGACCTTCGCGCCCGTGACGAGGAGCTGGAAGCTCCCGCTTTCCTCGGTCCCGCGGGCATTGAGAACGCCGAGCAGGACCGCAGTCGCCACGCCGGCGGTCCCGTGTGGCAGGAAGTGAAGCGCCTCGGGAAGGAGAAAGCGGACGACCCACTCGTCCATCGTCGCGAGGTAGAACGCCGTCGTGCCGGTGTAGCCGAGAAACAGCGACATCCCGATGCTGTAGGTCAGCAGGTCCCGGTCCTCGAAGGTCCGCGAACAGAAGAGGTAGCCGCCGCCGTTTTCTGAGTAGACCGACGCGAACTCGGAGTACGCGGCGGCGGTGACGCCCGCGATGACGGCGGCGATGACGAACGCGATGACGGCGCTCGATCCGATTGCTGCGACGGCGGTGCCGGACAGCGAGAAGATTCCGGCCGCGATCATCGTCCCCAGCCCGATTGCGAACGCGATTTTGAAATCCAGCGTTCGAGTGTGTTCGACCATTCGTCTGGCGACTGATTACCCCAGTCGATACGTAATAGTATCGTTCAGGCGCGTCCCCGGATATCCTCGTTTTCGCCCCGGTTTCGGACAGGCGGCCGCCGCGTCGGCTTCGCCTGCGGCCGAGAACGGGACACTGCTATAGGCCCGGCCGCCGAAGCTAATGGCAGTGGCACACGTCGAGCGACTCACCGTCTACCCCGTCAAGGCGCTGGACGGCATGGACTGCGAATCGGTATCGATCCGCCCGGGCGGCACACTGGCCCACGACCGCGAGTTCGCCATGTTCGACGACGCCGGAGACGTGGTCAACGGGAAGCGGACCAGCCGCGTCCACGACATCGACACCGGCTACGACCCCGAGTCGGGGACGCTGTCGGTCACGACCGACGACGACAGCGCGTCGTTCGACCTCCGGGACGAGCGCGGCCGCTCGCGGGCGGCCGACTGGCTCGGCGTGTTCTTCGGCGTGGACCTGACCGTCGAGCGCGACGAGACGCTGGGCTACGTCGACCGCCGTGAGATGGGGCCGTCGGTCATCAGCACCGCGACGCTGGAAACCGTAGCGTCGTGGTTCGACGACGTGACCGTCGACGGCCTGCGCCGGCGGCTCCGGGCGAACGTCGAAATCGGCGGGGTCCCGGCGTTCTGGGAGGACCGATTTGTCGGCGCGGACGCCCCCGCCTTCCGGGCCGGCGGCGTCCGGTTCGAGGGAGTGACCCCCTGCGGTCGCTGTGTCGTCCCCCAGCGGGACCCCGACACCGGCGAGGCAACGCCGGGGTTCCGGGAGCAGTTCGTCAAGCGCCGGCAGGCGACGTTCCCGGAGTGGGCCGACCAGGACGCCTTCGATCACTTCTATACCGTGATGCTCATCACCCACGTCCCCGAGGCCGACCGCGGCGCGGAACTGGCCGTCGGGGACCCCGTCGAAGTCGTGCCGGCGGCCGAAACGTAGTGAACCCCCGACGGCGAGACCGACAATCGAAAGACGGTCGGCCACGAACACGGAGTAATGGCAGACGCGGACGAACACGTCGACCCGAGCGAAATCGGCGAACAGGACGGCCCCCCGGTCGAGGAGAAGCCCTACAAGATAATCTTCGAGGCCAACAAATGCTTCGGGGCGGGCAAGTGCGCCGAGAAGTCGCGCAACTGGACGCTCGACCTGGATACTGGTATCGCCAAGCCCGAGACTTACTTCATCGACGAATCGGATCTCGATCATAACATCGCGGCCGCCGAGGCCTGCCCGGCGAAGAAAGACCGCGGCATCATCCACGTCGTCGACCGGCGGACCAACGAGGAGATCGCCCCGGACCCGAACGGCGACGGGACGCTCTCCGTCGACTGGTAGCGCAGTGCCTACTAGCGGCAGTTTTACCACCTCCTATCAGTCCGCGTAGACACCGATGTGCGCTGTCAATGTCACCGAGAATTCAGTGCGAGAAGGCAAGGCTCCAGAATACAGAAAACAGCCGTCGCAGTATATATCATGTAAGATTACTATAGATAATAAACTGAATTTCTTCATGCGAGCAGTTTAATATTTCAAGCTACTGTATGACATAACTTCTATTTGTGGGGGGCAATTTGGGTATCAATATGCCACGTTCAAGTAGCATGGAACGGCGATCGTTTCTGAAAGCAACGGGCAGTGCTGCGGCCGCCGCAGCGCTGGCGGGATGTTCCAGTGATAGTGACGAGACTGAGGGCGCAGCGGAGGAGACCGGCGGCGGCACGGACTCGACAGACTCCAGTGGTGGCGATGTCGGGACCGATCTGAAACAGGACGGGGACCTCTGGCGGGTCAACACGGGGACGATGACGACGATGGACCCGATCGAGGCGACCGACACCCAGTCGGGAATCGTCATCCAGCAGATGTTCGATCCGCTGATGAACTATCCCGACAGCCAGCCCGCTGTAGAGGGGCTTATGGCTGCGGACTACGAGGTATCTGATGACTTCACGACCTACACGTTCCAGTTGAAGGACGCGACTTTCCACAACGGCGACACCGTAACCGCTAGTGACTTCGTCTACGCGTTCGAGCGGTTGACTGCATCTGACAACTCTAGTCGCGCCTACTTCGTTCTGGATTCGCTGGGCGTGACACACGAGACGACGACTGAGACGGTCGACGGCGAGGAACAGGAAGTGTACAAGCCCGGGACACTCGGCGTCACGGCCGTTGACGAAACAACGCTCGAGATCCAGCTAGACGCGCCGTTTGCCTCCACGCTGGAGATGCTCGCGTACTCATCTTTCTCACCGGTTCCTGAGGGCATGGTTGGCGACATCGAAGGGTACGAGGGCGAGATGACCCAGGCCGAGTTCTCCAGTTCGAACCCGATCGGAAACGGCCCCTTCGAGTTCGATACGTGGAACTCCGGAACAGAGGCCAGAGTCAGCGCGTACGACGACTACTATGGCGAGAGTCCGAGCGTCGACGGCGTCCACTTTGCGGTTATCGAGAACGACTCGGCCAATTACAACTATGCGATGAACCGGAACGCCGATATCTTCGAACTCCCCACGGCGCAGTACGACCCCGGGAAGGTGTCCGTTGAGGAGGAAGACGACGAGGGTCGCCAGATCGGGACCTACGGCGAGTTGCGCAACGGCGACACGGCTAATTACTCCGCCGTGTCGAACATCGGGGTGTTCTACCTCGGGTTTAACATGGCCAGCGTACCCAAGCCGGTCCGTCAGGCGGTCGCGTACGCGATGAACCAGCACACCGTTGTCGAGCAGGTGTTCAAGCAGCGCGGCGAGCCTGCGTACAATTTCACGCCGAAATCCATCTTCCCCGGTGGTGCCCAGAACTACAACGACCGCGCCGAAAACGAGTACCCGTACGGCTACGACGACAGCCAGCTCGGAAAGGCCCGATCGGTGATGGAAGAGGCTGGCTACGGCGAAAACGAGCGCGTCGCCGTCGAGCTGACGATCTACGAGTCCGGTGTCTGGAGCGAAACTGCAAGCATTCTTCGAGACCAGCTGCAGAGCGTCTACATCGACCTCGAAGTCAACCAGGCGCCGTTCAACACGCTCCTCGAGCGTGGTCGCAACGGCGAACTAGAGATGTACTCGCTTGGCTGGGTCGCTGACTGGCCCGCGCCGGATAACTTCCTCCAGCTGCTGAACCCGCCACAGACCGATACGAGTCTTGACTTCCCGATTTCGTATGTCAACTGGCAGCCGGAGAACGGCGACGCTGCCCAGCAGGCCGCGGAGGCGTACCAGTCGATTGCTGACAACCCGGCACCGACGGAGGAGGATCAGGCCGCCCGGAACGACGCGTACATCCAGATGGAGAACGCGAACTGGGAAGACGTCGCAATGCTGCCGGTGTATCACGAGCTGACTGAGCTGTTCTGGTACGACCACGTCGACTTCACGCCGCCAGCCGGAATGGGGCCGAGCCGACAGAAGATGAACACCGTGTCGCTCGGAGACAGACAGTAATCGCGTCCCTGCTGGCGTGATCGTCCCCGCCACGGTTGGTGACGGGAACGACTTCGCAGCCCTCAGAGATTATGAACTCACAAGTACCCGTACAACGGAGACAAGCTAAGCCATGAGCCGCGCTACGTATCTGCTCAAGCGCTTGGTACTGTCGATCCCTGTTATCATATTCGGGACGACAGTAACGTTCGCAATTATCCGGCTGGGGCCGCTCAGTCCTGCAGCGGCGATCCTCGGCCCCCAAGGTGACGCTCGTGCGATTCGACAGATCGAGCAACGGTTGGGACTGAACGAACCGCTCTGGGAACAGTACTTCGACTTTATGGGAGACCTGTTCCTGTTCGATCTGGGCCAGTCGTGGGTCGTCAACTCCGGGACACCGGCAATCGACCTCATCATCAGCTACGCACCACGGACGATCTGGCTCGGATTCTGGGCGGTCCTGATCGCCCTCGGGATCGGCATTCCGCTCGGCTTCTACGCCGGCCTGAATCCCAATACGTTCTCGGATTACTTCGCTTCCTTCGGTGGGATTGTCTGGCGGGCGATGCCGAACTTCTGGCTCGCGGTCATTCTGGTGACGGTGCTGTCACAGACGGAACAGCTGTTCGGGTTCAGTTGGACCAGCTTTATTGTCGAGACCAACGTCGTGACCTCGCCGAACCTCGCCGTGCTCAAGAATCCCACGAGACTGATAACCGATCCGGGACAGGCATGGACCAACCTCGCGAAAGCGACAAAACAGATACTGCCGCCCGCACTGGTGCTCGGATCCGCATCGATGGGCACAGAGATGCGGATCGGCCGAACTGCCGTTCTCGAAACGATCAACTCGAAATACGTCGAAACAGCCAAGGCCAAAGGCGTCTCACCGCGGGTACTGGTCTGGAAGCACATCTTCCGGAACGCCCTGATTCCGCTCGTACCGGTGATCACTGCGGAGGCGTTCATCTTGATCGGCGGGTCAGTGCTCGTCGAGACCGTCTTCTCGATCAACGGTATCGGTCTCCTGTTCTTCCGGGCAGCGGAGCAGGGTGACCTCCCACTTGTTGGAACACTGATGTATCTGTTCATCCTTCTTATCGTCGGGCTGAATATCGTACAGGACTTCGCGTACACAATCATCGACCCACGCGTGGGGTACGACGGATGAGAGAGACAGAACCCACCGAAGACATCGATCAGCCGCTGAGGGACCGACTCAAGGCACACCCTAGACCGGCACTACTGTGGGGTGTCGTGCTCTGTGCCCTGTTACTGCTTGAGGGACCGACGTACCTCGATGGGTTGTTCGGCGCGATAAGCTACGTGCTCGCGTTATTCCCGGGGTCGCCCGGCGCTGAGGCGTTCGCCAGTGCGTCAGCCCTCTGCAGCGACCTGCCGCATCTGCTGAGCCGAGAACTGATACCCAACCGAGGGTACTACGACGGGAGTGCTTGGCAGGGCACGTTCCTCGGCCTTGAGCCGAAGTACGCATGGCTCATCCGCTTCCTGCTGGTGTATGCATACGTCGCAGTCTTGTTGGCGTGGCTGTGGTACGGGTACGTGCTCTTCCGACGGCACTATCGCGCTGCTGACTGGACGCCGACTGACGACGTCATCGACCGGCTTCGAGGTCACTACTGGGGCCTGTTCGGACTCGCTGTCGTCGTCTTCTTCGTCACAATGGCCGTGTTCGCTCCCGTTGTCGGCCCAACGACAGCCGAAGAGAATATCCAGGGGCCGTACTCCCACGAGATGCAGTACTTCAACGAGGACACGGAGACGGTCGAAACGATTACCATCGGCGAGGCGAATCTCGGGTCCGCGTCGCGCGGGAGCGGGGACAGCAACGTCGGGATATGGAGTTACGACGACTTCGGGCGATTCCACCCTGTCGGAACGCTCGTCAGCGGTAAGGATCTGTTCACCTTCCTCGCCTTCGGCGCACGGGTGTCGCTGTTCATCGGCCTCGGATCGATGGCGATTGCGGGCTTTATTGCGACGACGCTGGCGTTAGTTACCGCCTATTACAAGGGGGTAACTGACCTCATTGTGGTCCTGACCAGTGACTCCGTGCAGGCGATGCCAGCATTGCTGCTGGTGATTCTTGCGACAGTGGTGTTCAAGAACCACTGGATAGCAGAGATTTACAACGGGGCGATGCTGTTCATCCTCCTGTTTGCGCTGATACGCTGGCCGGGGCTGTGGCGGGCGGTACGTGGTCCTGCGTTACAGGTCGGCGAACAGGAATGGGTAGACGCGGCAAAGAGCTACGGCCAGCGACCCACTGTGATTATGCGGAAACACATGGCACCGTATATCCTCGGTTATCTCCTGGTTTACGCCTCCCTGACGCTCGGTGGCGTCATTATTTCCGTCTCTGCCCTGTCGTTCCTCGGACTCGGGATTACCGCCCCGACTCCCGAGTGGGGGCGGGCGATTAACATCGGGCAACAGTACATCGCCAGTCAGTCCTGGCACATCTCGCTCATTCCGGGTATCCTGATTACGCTGGTCGTCACCGGCTTCAACGCGTTGAGCGACGGGATTCGGGACGCGATTGACCCACAGAGCGAGGGTGCTGAAGGCGGTGCAACTGGCGCGGCCGCCGGAGGTGGTGGCGGATGAGCCACATCGAAGACGGCGAGCCGCTGCTGGCCGTTGACAACCTCCGGACCGTGTTCCACAGCGACAAAGAGGAAATTCGCGCTGTCGACGGCGTTTCATTCGATATTGCACGCGGCGAGACGCTCGGTATCGTCGGCGAATCCGGTTCGGGCAAGAGTGTCACCGCGCGCTCGATTATGGGACTGGTCGATAGTCCGGGCGAAATCAGCGAGGAGTCGTCCATACGGTTAGACGGGCGAGAGCTGACGACGCTTTCGGAGAAGCAATACCGATCAGTTCGTGGCGGCGACATCGCGATGGTGTTTCAGGACCCGCTGAGCTCGCTCAATCCGGTGTACACTGTCGGGAACCAGATCATCGAGGCGCTGGAGCTCCACCGCGGTATGGAAGGGGCCGAAGCCAAGTCGGAGGCCATCGAACTGCTGCGTGCAGTCGGCATCCCCGACGCGGCACGCCGTGTCGATGAGTTCCCCCACGAGTTCTCCGGTGGAATGCGCCAGCGAGCCGTCATCGCGATGGCACTGGCCTGTGACCCAGACCTGCTCATCTGTGATGAGCCGACGACAGCACTCGATGTCACCATTCAGGCCCAGATTCTGGACCTGTTACAGGAGATTCAGACGAAGCGTGACATCGGTATCATGTTCATCACGCACGACATGGGCGTCATCGCGGAGGTCGCCGACCGCGTCGCCGTGATGTACGCCGGCGAAGTCGTCGAGCAGGCACCCGTAGAGGAACTGTTCGCGAACCCACACCACCCCTACACACAGGGACTCTTGCAGAGTATTCCCGGCCGGAACCCCAGTACAGATCGGCTACCCACTATCGAAGGGGACGTGCCGACGCCACACGAATCGGCGTCGTACTGTCGGTTCGTCAGCCGGTGCCCGAAGGCCTTTGACGAGTGTGAGCGGGTCCATCCCGCCCACGTCGAAGTCAGCGAATCAGCGGACCACACGGCCGCCTGTCTCCTGTACCCCGAAGATATGCCTACCGACGACACTGTGACACAGCACGAAGCGAACGCGGACCAGACAGGCGTCGAAGCAGACGAAGCACTGTCGGCGGACGACTGGCCAGTTGAGCGCCGAGCAGCCGGTGAAGACACCGGCCCGGCCGGGTCCGAAGACAGCGACGCACGGGCTGATGGTGGCCACGGCAGCAGTGCCGTGGACACCGGCGGCCAGCGGGAGGGAGGTGACCCAGATGAGTGAATCTGTCGTCGAGACCGCGTCCCACCAGACCGGCGAGACATTGCTCGATGTGCAGGATCTGAAGACGTACTACGAAGGCGGTGGACTGCTCGGCGGGGACCCAGTGAAAGCCGTCGACGGCGTGAACTTCGAGATCTCGCGCGGCGAGACGTTCGGGCTGGTCGGTGAATCCGGCTGTGGCAAGACAACCCTCGGTCGGACACTCATCCAACTGGAAACGGCTACCTCCGGGACAGTCTCCTTCGATGGAACGGATATAACCGAACTCAGCGGCGACGACCTCAAGGAGTGGCGCCGCAACGCCCAGATGGTGTTTCAGGACCCCGAATCGAGCCTCAACGACCGGATGACTGTCGGTGAGATTATCCGCGAACCGCTGGACGTCCACGAGCAGGGCACGGCTCGCGAGCGTCGGGAGAAGGTGCGGACACTGCTCGATCAGGTCGGACTCATGCCGGAACACTACTACCGGTACCCCCACCAGTTCTCCGGCGGCCAGCGACAGCGTATCGGCATCGCACGGGCGCTCGCACTCGAGCCGGAGTTCGTCGTCCTCGACGAACCCGTTTCGGCGCTCGACGTGTCCGTCCAAGCCCAGATACTCAATCTGCTGGAAGACCTGCAAGAAGAGTTCGGCCTCACGTACCTCTTCATCGCGCACGACCTGAGTGTGGTCCGGCACATCTGTGACCGCGTCGGAGTGATGTACCTCGGGAACCTCATGGAGGTCGGGCCGACGGAGCAGTTGTTCCAGCGCCCAGAAAACCCCTACACACGCGCGTTACTGTCGGCGATTCCGGAACCGGACCCGACGGTTCAGGCAGAC
Source organism: Haloarcula taiwanensis (assembly GCA_002844335.1). NCBI lineage: Archaea > Methanobacteriati > Methanobacteriota > Halobacteria > Halobacteriales > Haloarculaceae > Haloarcula > Haloarcula taiwanensis. The sequence goes on along the minus strand of CP019154.1, from coordinate 502,852 downwards.
CGGATTACCCTGCCCGGCTCGCCACCGAGTCCACGGGACCCACCGGAAGGGTGTCCCTTCGCAACGCGGTGCCCCGTCCGGATACGGCCCGAAGACATAGACGCTAGCGATGCGGTGTGGGACCGGATCCGAGAGTTCCGTGATGTCATTCGCGAGCGGTCCCGCGCGGAACAGTCGCTCGGTGAGCGGCTCAAGGAACGGCTCGGGTTCGACACCGCGTTGGCTGACGGCGAGGAAATCGTCGAGGAAGAGTTCAGCGACGTGGACCTCCCGCCGGACGTACGAGAGCACGTCGAACAGGCTGCGACGTATCTCAGTGATGGGGACCCCGATGCTGCACGGGCGTACCTCAAGGAAGTGTTCGGCGGTCGGTGTGACACCGAAACACCGCAGTACTACGATGTCGACGACAGACGGATGAGCTTCTGTCACCGGCACGCACAGGAGCACGTCTCCCCTGGCGACGAACTGCGCCAACGTGGCTACGACACGCACGATGGATAACCTGGCGGGAAAGGTACTCGATCTGCTGTGGTACGCCATCGGCGTAACGCTCACAGCGACGCTTATCGGCGGCGTACTCTCACCGCTTCGCGGCGGCGGCTGGGTGACAGTGAAGTTCGTGCTGTTTTTTATCGGCTTCGCGCTGTTTGGCTACGCTTCGGTTACGCTGTGGCGTGCGCCGTCTCTCGATTCCGACGACTCGGACGACTCCGCCGTGTCGTTTGGCGTGTCGGCACGGGAGCGGACACCGTTCGAGTCGATGCTGGCTCGTGTCGTCCCGCCCCTCGATACGCTCGCTCCGCCCGAAGACCGGCTCTCGCCGCCGGTGAAGCTCTTCGTTGCGAGTCTGTTCGTCCTCGGGCTCTCCCTGAGCATGGAAGTCATCTTCGGCGTCCAGTGACACCACCATTTACCTCCCGCGGGCGTAACGACAGGGTATGGTAAAGACAGGTGGCGAGGGGACAGACGACCTCGAACGGCTTGCCGCTGGTTCTGACGCCCGCAAGGCATCGTGGAAACAGACGTTAGAGGAGACACAGGCGCTGGCGGACCAGCGGCGTTCTGACGGCCGCGAGGCAGTCGTCGTCCCCGCCGGGGATGCGGGTCTACGGACAGTCGACGACGGTGACAGCCTCGAACTCGTGTTCGTTATTCCGGGCAACAAGGCCGAAGGCGTGACGCGACTGGTCGAATCGAATCCCCTCGAAGCGTACGACGTGTACCGGCGAACAGTCGGAGAGCAGGTGTTTCTGGCCGTCGAGTATTTCGATCCGGACGCCGCTTCGCTGTTCATCGCTGGCGCGTACGAACTCCGGGACGCCGGTAACGCGGTGACTGCTGCGAACGACGGGGCGACGTTCCAGACGTTGCTCAGGAAACTGGACGGGACGCCGGTCGCATCGTTCGACCACGCAGACCGGACGAAGTTCCTCCCGACCGACAGGCTCCCGGTCGAGGAGTAGGGACAGGCGTCAGAGAGTACGCGACAGTTGAACAGTGTGTCACGGTCGCTATCGAACTTCACCGGCGTGCCTACGATAGGACACGATGGCCCACCTCGCAGTCCAAGACCGAAAGGACCATTCACTAGCCCCCGCAGAGTTCAATCTGCGCGAGGGTAGCCGAGCTTGGCCAAAGGCGGTGGGCTTAAGACCCGCTCCCGTAGGGGTCCGTGGGTTCGAATCCCATCCCTCGCATTCTGCGACGAGTGAACACGAAGAGCGGTGCAAACGGGATGCGAACTACGGACGGGAGAGCGATTCGGGTGAGGAGAGTGCGCTGTTCACCGGACGCTGTGGCTTGTGCACAGTTGGCCACAGACTTCACAGGAGCAACGCTGACCGCTTATGTGTGACACACTCGACAGTCTATGTGGCACAGCCGTGTCGGTCACAGATCCGGGTGCGGCGATGACAGATGCTTCGAACGGAGAGAGGGCGGACACGACGCGTTTTTGCACGTCTGTGGCCTATACCGGCGTAATGACTGACGTGCCAGACGACGTTGCCGAAGCGTTCGACCGACACGATGCGCTCGTCCCGGCCGGGGATAGCTACGCTGTCGAGACGACGAACTTCGACGCTCGCGTAACTGCGACCGAGGGCGAAGAGTGGCGGACGAACTACGAGGTGACGGTCAGAGCGCCGTCGCTGCAGGCCGCGACAAGCGACGAGGTCGGTGCTGCCGTCGTCGATGGCTGGCTTGAGACGCTGGAGCGGCGGCTGGAGGACGCGCCGAAAGCGACCCGAACTGCTGTCGAACTGGACGAGTACAGCGTCGTCGAGGACGGCGAGCAGGTCGTGGTCGCGTTCGAGTACACAATGGGTGGCGAACGGCAGGCCGCAGACGTCGCAAAGACCTTGGTCGAGTACGTCGAAGGGACGTACGTTGAGGGCGTCATACCCGGTTACGACTACGTCGGTGTCGTGGCTGACCTGCTCAATTCGGCGAGTACCGGTGGCAGTGACGGCTCTCGTGGCGGGACACCGCTATAGTGGGGCCGTGCCGAGTACGGCATACAGATAACGCTCTGTCTCAATCCATCGCGATATACGTCTGTGTCGTTTCGACGCCCTGAATTTCTTGGATGTGCGTCGCTGCGACATCCTTGACTTCAGCGGGCGTCTCCACGTTCACTTTCGCTATAAAGTCGACGTCACCGGCAACGATGTGTGCCTCGACAACACCGTCGACGGCTTCGATATCATCCTTCAGGCGGTCCGCGTCACCGGTGTGGGCTTTGACCATAACGTATGCAATGACCATGTTCAGGCACCTCCAAGCGCGGTTGCGCGCTCTGATTCGCCAACAACGATGCTTCGGACATCCGAAAGCGTCTCGAAGTCGGCCAGTATCACGACTCGGTCACCGGCCTCTAGCGTTTCGTCCGGGTTGGGAATGGCGAGCGGGGCCTCGCCTTTCCCGTGTGCCATCAGCCGGGAATCCGACGGCAGTTCCAGTTCCGACAGCGTGTACCCCTCCATCGGCGATTGCCGCTGGATGGTAAACTCCACGAGCTGGAGGTTCTGTGCGATATCGGCGACTGCGCGGATGTTCCCGCCCAGCAGCGCATTCTTGGCGGCGATAGCGCCCAGTCGTTCAGGGTAGATTACCTCGTCGACCTCGGAAGCGTAGCGCCGGTAGATCTCTTCGCGGTAGTCCTCGTCGATGCGCATGACGGTTCGACAGCCGTGTTCTTTGGCGATCATACAGGCAACGAAGTTGTCGTTCAGGTCGCCGGTGAGCGCGCCGAGTGCGTCGGCAGCTTCGAGATCAGCGCTGCCGAGCGTCTCCTCGATAGCGCCATCGCCCGCAATCACCTCGAAGCCAGCCGTTCGCGCGCGCTCGACTGCGTTCTCATCGCGCTCGATGAGGACAACTTCGTGGCCACTCTCTTGCAGGACGCGAGCCGTCCGCAGTCCGACACGACCTGCACCCACGATAACGAATCGCATACACCCTCCTATGGGGCGGGGGTGAATAAAAGTACCCACCCGGTGGAACCACCAGACGCCTTGACCACGCCGTCAAACAATACAGCCGTTGTTTTTTCCTGACGGAACCTTTTTCGTGCCATGACACGACACACCATAATATGGTTAGCGCGTTCATTATGGTCAAGACGGCTGCCGGCAAATCCGAAGACCTCCTTGCGGCAGTTCGAGACGCCGAAGGCATCACTGAGGCACACATCGTCGCCGGGCAGTACGACATCATCGCCGAAGCGACAGGTACCGAGGTGTACGACATCATGCAGTCGGTCTCGGGTCACATCCGAGACCTCAACGGCGTCGACGACACGCGCACGTACATCTGTTTGGAGTGAGCGCCCCGCGTTGTTCCGACACCGCAAAGGGACTTGCCGCCCTACAGCGAACATGGTCAGTGTCGCCGGTATTATCGGCCTGCTCGTCATCGTGCTGGTCAACAGTGCTGTGACGGCGCTCATGACGCGCTTTTTCCGCGTCCGCTTGCACACTCGGTGGGGGAGCCTCATCTACTCGCTGCTCCTCTGTCCGGTAGTCATGGTCGTCATCCTGCTGGTGTTGAGTGGCGTGTTCAGTCTCGGTGCGAACCTCGGGAGTCAGACCGCTGTCCTCCTCGTAACTATCGTTATTCCACTCGCTACCGGGATGACGTTCGATTACTTCTGGATGCCCGCTCCCGACGAAGTCGAACTACCGGCGTCGATGAACTAATCGAGAATCGCTGCTCGGACCTGTTCGTACACAGCATCCGGGTCGGCGGTTGCGTCGACGCGAACGAACCGCTCCGGGTCGGCTTCGATTAGTCGCTCGTAGTTGTCACGCACCGTTGTGAGATACTCTGCCGTCTCGAACTTGTTCGTCGCGCCGCTTCGCTGTGCGGCGGTTTCTGGATCGAGATCGAGATACACAGTCCGGTCCGGCGGCCGGGTCCAGGGCGCGTGGACCTCGCGAACGTACGACAGCGGGTCGTCCAAGGTCTCACTCGCTTCGAGTGTCGCACCCTGATAGGCGTACCGAGAGTCGCTGTAGCGGTCGGAGACAACGAGCCGGTCTTCGCTGAGTGCCGGTCGGACCGTGTCCGAGAGGTGTGCGGCGTGGTCTGCCGTATAGAGGAACAGTTCGGCCAGCGAGTCCGCGTCGTCGTTGTCGATGGAGCGCTGGACGGCGTCGCCGTACCAGGTATCGGTCGGTTCGCGCGTGAACACAGTTTCGCTGGGGACAGCGTCGTCGCTCCGGAGCCGTTCCCACACGGTCGTCTTGCCGCTCCCGTCCAGTCCTTCGAGCGTGACGAGCATACCTCACAATCTGTGTGGGGGGACGTAAGCGCCCCGACCTGAACGGTGTATCCGTAGCCTGACACAAGTGACCGGACTGCGGGCCCGTCGATCAAATAAATACGCTCACCTTTACGGTTCTACCAACTGTATTGGAGTCCATGGATGTACTTGTCGTCGGCGGGACCGGATTCATCGGACAACACCTATGCCGTGAGCTCGACGAGCGAGGGCACACCGTCACTGCGCTGTCTCGGTCACCAGAAGACGCAACACTACCAGACGGTGTCGAAACCGTCTCCGGGGACGTCACAGACTACGGGAGTATCGAGAGCGCGTTCGAAAATCAGGACGCGGTGTATTATCTGGTCGCACTGTCGCCCCTGTTCAAACCGGACGGCGGCGACAAGATGCACGAGCGCATTCATCTCGGCGGGACGGAAAACAGCGTACAGGCCGCAGAAGAGCACGGCGTCGACCGGTTCGTCCAGCTGAGCGCACTGGGTGCAGACCCCACCGGCGACACACACTACATCCGGTCGAAGGGAGAGGCTGAGCAGGTTGTTACGGAGTCTTCGCTGGACTGGACCATTTTCCGCCCGTCGGTCGTCTTCGGTGAGGGCGGTGAGTTTGTCTCCTTCACGAAGCGCCTCAAGGGGATGTTCGCGCCGGGTGTCCCGCTGTATCCGCTTCCCGGCGGCGGCAGACAGACGACGTTCCAGCCGATCTGGGTCGGTGACCTCGTGCCGATGCTCGTCGACAGTATCGAATCCGAAGACCACGTCGGCGAGACCTACGAGGTCGGTGGGCCGGAAGTACTGACGCTCAGAGACGTGACCAATCAGGTGTACGATGCCGAGGGGTCGTCAGTAAGCGTCGTCCCCCTTCCGATGCCACTAGCGAAGGTCGGGCTCTCTGTCTTGGGAAGTGTCGGGTTCCCGATGGGTGCCGACCAGTACCGGTCACTCAAATTCGATAACACGCCAGCGACCAACGAAATAGATGCATTCGGTGTCAGTAGTGACTCTCTAACGACACTCAGCGGATATCTCAGGGGAGAAGCGCCAGCAGTAGCCACTTCCTAAAGAGAATTGTGTTAGATAGTATTGATTTTCAATCCTGGCTTTCAGGGCTGAGAGCCGGGCAAAACACTTATACTCGCCATCGCTCTTTGACCCTTTAAGCGGAGAACCATATAATGAAACTGGCGATGATCGGCTTCGGGCAGGCCGGTGGCAAAATTGTGGACAAATTCCTCGAGTACGACAAGGAAACCGGCTCGGGAATCGTCCGCTCGGCTGTTGCGGTCAATACAGCAAAAGCAGACCTGCTTGGGCTAGAACACATTCCGGAAGAGAATCGAGTGCTCATTGGCCAGGCTCGCGTCAAGGGCCATGGCGTGGGCGCGGACAACGAACTCGGCGCGGAAATCGCCGAAGAGGACATCGACGAGGTGCAGGGTGCGATTGACAACATCCCCGTCCACGAAGTCGACGCCTTCCTCATCGTCGCCGGCCTCGGCGGCGGGACGGGGTCGGGCGGGTCGCCGGTCGTCGCAAAACACCTCAAGCGCATCTACACCGAACCGGTGTACGGTCTGGGCGTCCTGCCGGGCAGCGACGAGGGTGGTATCTACACCCTCAACGCCGCCCGCTCGTTCCAGACGTTCGTGCGCGAGGTGGACAACCTCATGGTGTTCGACAACGACGCCTGGCGACAGACCGGCGAGTCCGTTGAGGGGGGCTACGACCACATAAACGAGGAAATCGTCCGCCGCTTCGGCGTACTGTTCGGAGCCGGTGAGATCGAGGCCGGCGACAACGTCGCCGAAAGTGTCGTCGACTCCTCGGAAATCATCAATACGCTCGACGGCGGCGGCGTCTCCACCGTCGGCTACGCCTCCGAGGACGTCGAGGTGTCCTCTGGCGGCGGCGGCCTGCTCTCGCGGTTCAAGGGCGACGACTCGTCCGACGACGGAATGGATACGGCCAACACCACGAATCGTATCACGTCGCTCGTCCGGAAAGCCGCGCTCGGCCGACTGACACTCCCCTGTGAGATCGAGGGTGCAGAGCGTGCCCTCCTCGTGATGGCAGGGCCGCCGGAGCACCTGAACCGGAAGGGAATTGAGCGCGGCCGGAAGTGGCTTGAGGAGCAAACCGGTTCGATGGAGGTCCGCGGTGGCGACTATCCGACCAACGCCCCGAAAGTGGCCGCATCCATCCTGCTGGCCGGCGTCCACAACGTTCCGCGAATCAAGGAACTCCAGCAGGTCGCCATCGAGGCCCAGGACAACATCGACGACATCCGTAACCAAAGCGAAGATAACTTAGAGGACTTGGTCGAAGACGACGAAGATGAACTTGATCCGCTGTTCTAACAAGACCGTCGCACTCCTCTGTGTTGTCGCGCTGCTCGCGACTGCCGGCACAGCGAGTGCGTTCTCTGTCTCTGCCGACGGGGTGCCGACCGAGAGTGCCGTCGGCGAAGAGGTGTCGGTGACGTACACGATAGACGACCCGTTCACCGATGCGCCGAACGAATGGACACTTGCCGGTTCGACCGAACTCCAGAACGTTAGCTGGACGGTCACCGTGTTGCGTGCTGGGAATCAGGTGAATCAAGAGACCTACGGCGACCAGTCTTTCGAACAGGATCTGGAAATCGATAACAACGGTGACCAAGTCCGCGTCGAACTCGTCGGCACGACGCCAGCCATCTCGAATTACACGTACGACCCGGCACAGAACTATCAGGTCGCCTCGCTCAGTCGAATCAGCGGCAACAACGAAGAGGAGTTCCGCAGCGACACCGCTCACCACTACACCGAAGAGAGTCAGGCCGCGAGGCAAGCGATCGACGACGCACAGGCTGCAATCGACGCGGCCGGTGGGAACGAAAACGCCGAAGAACTGGTCAGTAGCGCCATCTCCTCATACGAGAACGGAAACTTCCAGAACGCCCAGGACCTCGCCGGGCAGGCTGAGAGTCAGGCACAGCAGGCCCAGCAGAGCGCCCAGACCCAGCGAACGCTCCTGCTGGTCGGCGGCGGACTTGTCGTCCTCCTGTTGCTGGTCGGTGGCGGCTACTACGCGTACACGCAGATGAGTGAGGACGAGTACTCCAAGCTGTAATGCGTCTTGTCGTCCCCGTCTCGGGGTCTGCCCCCAAAACGCGACTTGCGTCTGTTCTGTCTCCAGCCGAGCGCCGTGATTTTACCGAAGCTATGCTTTCAGACGTCGTCGACGCAGTGACAGCGGCGGGCCACGAACCCGAGATCATCTCGACAGCACCGCTTGACTGTGCCGTGCCGGTCACCGTCGACGACCGCGGACTCGACGCGCTCGTTAACGACCTGCTCGCGTCGACAGTGACTGACGGCGAACGAGCGCTTGCCGTCGTGATGGCCGACCTCCCGCTCGTAACTCGTGAGAGCATCGAGCGACTGCTCGCTCCCGAAGCCGACGTGGTGCTGGCCCCGGGCCTGGGCGGCGGGACGAACGCCTTCGTCTGTCGGCACCCCGAATTCAGGGTCGATTACCACGGCGCGTCTATCCGCGACCACCGAGAGACCGCACGCGACGTGGGAGCCAGCGTTACCGAAATTGACTCGCGGCGGCTCGCGACCGATATCGACGAACCGGATGATCTCGCAGAGGTGCTGTTACACAGCGAGGGCGCGGCCGCGGATTGGCTCACACAGTCAGGGTTCGAACTGACAGCCGCCGGTGGGCGAGTCGACGTGCAGCGATCTCGGTAGTTTGGACCAGTCTCCGCCGCCGTAATATCAATCCTGATACTCCCGAGTTTACATTTAGGTAGTTTCAGACTACTATCCACATGTGACTGTTTCTAGTGTCAAGCAGAGCTACGGGGCCAAGCTCGGTGTCGGATACATCGCAACGGCTACCCTCCTTATCACAGTCGGGGTGGTAACACAGGATGTCGCATCAACAGTCGTCGCCGGCATCGCCGGCTTACTGACACTTGGCTCGATCAACGCAGCCGAAACGGTCGCGAGCATCACCGAGTTATCAGCACAGACACAGCGGGTGGCAGACGGGGACCTCGATACCGAAATCGTCTCGACGCGGACCGATGAGTTCGGTGACCTTGCTGACTCCATCGAGCAAATGCGCGTCTCGTTGCGCGACCGACTGTCAGAGATGGAGGCTGCGAGGGCGGACCTCGAACAGGCACAGATTGACGCAAACGAGGCACAGGCCGAAGCAGAGGCCGCTGAGGAGGAAGCACGGGAACTCGCCACAGCCTACCAGGAAATTGCAACAGCGTACGGGACGGTCATGGCAGACGCCGCAGACGGCGATCTCACGCAGCGTGTCGATGTGGCCACTGAGTACGACGCTATGGAAACCGTCGGCCAGTCGTTCAACAGGATGATGGACGAGCTACAGGAGACAATCGAGACGGTCACCGCCGTTTCCGAGCGTATCACAACCGAAACTGACGAGATTACCGAAACGAGTCAGCAAGTCCAACAGGAGGTAGACGCGGCTGTGGAAACGGTTGCCGATATCCAGACGCAGGCAACCGATCAGCAGACAAAGCTCGAATCAGCTGCAGCCGATATTCAGGACGTGAGCGCGTCGGCAGAGGAAATCGCCGCGACAATTGACAACCTTGCCGACCGGAGCCGTGAGGTCGAGGAGGCCAGCAACGACGCCCGGGCAGCCTCAGAAACAGCCCTGACAGAGATGGACCGGATACAGGCTGATGCAGCTGAAGCTGTCACACAGGTCGAGACCCTCCAGCAGCGAATGGCCGAGATAACCGACATCGCGGACATCATCTCCGAGATCGCAGAGCAGACGAATATGCTGGCGTTGAATGCGTCGATAGAGGCCGCTCGCGCTGGTGGACAGGGCAGCGGCGCGGACGGGGATGGGTTCAGCGTCGTTGCCGACGAAGTCAAGTCACTCGCTGAAGAGACGCAGTCACGGGCTGACGAGATAGCAACGGTCATCGCTGAGGTCTCTGAGCAGACAGAAGAGGTGACAGCCTCGATACAGGCGACCGAAACGCGAGTCGAAACTGGTACTGAGACCGTTGAGTCGGCCCTGTCGGAGATTGCGACAATCGCGGAGGCCGTCGACGACATCTCAGCATCCATCGAGGAGATGCGACAGACGACCTCGGAACAGGCAGACACCGTGCAGGCGACGGCCGACTCGATAGAGGTTGTCACTGAAGCAAGTGCGGAGACGGCGACTACTGCAGAGGAAATGTCGACACAGATCCGTCGGCAGCGGGACGTCGTCAAGTCGATCTCCGACTCACTCGATTCCTTCCGCGAAACCGCGGTTGACGACCTCGAATCCCGGGTGCGACTATTTACTGTTGACACAGATACTACGGCGGCGAGCCACAGACGCGTCGCAGGGTCGCCGTCAGTCGGGGGTGACGACTGATGGACGCCGTTGCAGTCGTGTACGGGATAACCGCCGCGGGCTTTGCGGTCGGTGTCGCTATCGTCGGGTTCCTCTATGCGTCGCTTGAGGGGTCCGACGAACGGTCGGTTCTGGGGGCGTTGGCGCTTATACCGGCAGTTGCAGGCCTCTCGTACGTTGCGATGGCGTTCGGTATCGGCACCGTAACCATTGGTGAGACGACGCTTGTCGGGTTCCGATATCTCGACTGGGTGGTGACGACGCCGTTGCTCGTCGGATTTATCGGGTATACTGCGGGCGCGTCGAGACGGGCGATTGTCGGGGTTATGGCGGCGGACGCCCTGATGATACTTGCAGGCGTCGGGGCGGTTGTCACTGCTGGAACACTGAAATGGGCGCTGTTCGGCGTCTCGGCGATGTTCCACGTCTCGCTGTTTGCCTACCTGTACCTCGTCTTCCCGCGCTCAGTTCCGGACGACCCACAGCGTATCGGTCTGTTTAGCCTCCTCAAGAACCACGTCGGGCTGCTGTGGATCGCGTATCCGCTCGTCTGGCTTGCTGGCCCCGAAGGACTTGGGTTCGCGACCTACGTCGGTGTCAGCATCACCTATGCATTCCTCGACCTGCTGGCGAAGGTCCCCTACGTGTACTTCTTTTACGCCCGACGGCAGGTGTTCGCCACGAAACTGCTTCGGGAGTCGGGCGACGCCACAGTAACGCCGGCGGACTGAACAGGTACGACCACAGAGGTATCGTCGACCACGCGGTACTTCGGCGCGGATACCGGTTCACAGGTGCTCGGCGTGTAGCGACACACTGATTCTGTTGCCGCGCGCCCTGTTTCGACCGCCTACAACTACTGTCACAGGCTATCACACACGACTGAAACTTTTTATCCATAGGGTGCAGACCCCGGAACGTGATACCCGGCACGGACGCGTACGACATCGCCATCGACATTCCGGACGATGACGTCGAGCGCCTGCTGTCGGTGATGCCCGAGGACGTCGGGGCGGCGTCAGCACTGTCTTACTGCCGGAACGTGTTCGTGCCGCTGACGACCGCGTGCCGATACACCTGTACCTACTGCACGTACTACGATCCGCCGGGCGAGGCCGAACTGATGGACCCAGATGAAATCCGGGAGACGTGTCGCCGGGGGGCCGACGCCGGCTGCACCGAGGCGCTGTTCACCTTCGGCGACGACCCGGACGACCGCTACACCGAGATACACGCCCAGCTCGCCGCGTGGGGTTACGACTCCATCCACGAGTATCTCCGCGAAGCCTGCAAAATCGCGCTGGAAGAGGGGTTGCTCCCCCACGCCAACCCGGGTGACCAGACGCGCGACCAGATGGCTCACGTCGCCGACCTGAACGCCTCGATGGGCGTCATGCTGGAGACGACCACCGAGGTGCAGGCCCACGGCGGTCCACGAGCAAAAAACCCCGGCCAGCGGCTCAACACCCTCCGAGTGGCTGGCGAACTCGGCGTCCCGTTCACAACGGGTATCCTCGTTGGGATCGGCGAGGACTGGCACAACCGCGCCGAGAGCTTGCTCGCTATCCGCGAAATGCACGAGCGGTATGGTCACATTCAGGAGGTTATCGTCCAGCCTGTCGTCGAGAACGAGCGATGGCGGAGCGGCTCCCCCGACTTAGCGACGATGCGCCGGGTGACGGCGATGGCCCGTGCGGCCCTGCCCGAGGCGGTGTCCGTTCAGGTCCCCCCGAACCTTGCGCCCGCCCGTGACCTGACCGACTGTGGCATCGACGACCTGGGCGGCGTCTCCCCAGTGACGGTCGACCACATCAACCCAGAGTACGAGTGGCCCGCTCTACAGGAGTTGACTGCCGTCGCCGAGGCCGCCGAGGTGCCACTGACAGAGCGGCTACCGGTCTACGACCGGTTCGTTGATAACGGCTGGCTCTCGGATCCCATCGAGGCGGCCATCGAGGCTGATACCGACGCCGGCGAACGGTTCCGGTCGATACTGAACCGGGGCGAGAATCCGGGAGCCTCCTGAGACTGCCTGTCGGTTTCTTCGCGTGAACTGCCGTTACAGTCGGAGCAGATCCCGGACACCAATCACCTAGTCGTCTAGGCCATAGCTACACATACACTGGCACACCAATATATATCATGCCTGGACGTGCCTCTGACAGCAGTTCCAGGCAAAATACTCTACCACAATGGCCACGGCCAGTGCCCAGCCGTGGTCTACTACTTCAGTCGAGTAACGGCGTTCCGTCAGCTTGTGGTCCGAGTTGCGGGCCGAGCACGTCGGCGTCAGGGTCGATGACGCGGCGCTGTTCGTAGTCCGTCGAGCGCTCGACGGGCGTCCGGCCGATAGCGGAAATCATATCGGCGTACTCCTGAAACGAGCGGAACTCGCCGTAGTCGCCGCCGGCGCGCTTGGTAATCTCCTCAGAGAGGATTGTCCCCATGAAGTCGTCGGCACCGCAGGTGAGCATCTTCAGTCCCTGCGTGTCGCCATATTTGACCCACGAGGCCTGAATGTGGTTGATGTTGTCGAGGAACAGTCTGGAGACGGCAATCAGCAGTTCGTCTTCGTCGACCGTTGCGCCGCCGTCAACCATGCCGCGCTCGTACAGCGGCGTTTCCTCGTGGACAAAGGATAGCGGGACGAACTCCGTAATCGCGCCGGTCCGGTCCTGCAGGTCGCGGATACGCTTCAGGTGCAGCGCGCGATGGCGTTCGTTCTCGACGTGGCCGTACATCATCGTCGAGGTCATATCGAGACCGACCGACGCGGCCGCCTCCATCGCTTCGAGCCACTCGTCGGTCCCAATCTTACCCGGACAGATAACGTCACGGACCTCATCGACGAGGATTTCGGCGGCGGTGCCGGGGACACTGTCGAGCCCGGCCTCTTTCAGCCGGCCGTACACCTCCTCGTAGGACCAGTCGGTGCCGCGGCGGGCGTGATAGGCCTCCTCCGGCGTCATTGAATGGAGGTGGACGTCGCCGACGTTCATCGCGCTGAGTTGTTCACAGTAGGTGGCCGGGTCTTTCTCGTACTCCGCCGGCGAGCGGTAGTTCAGGTCGCCGCGGTCGCTGGTCTCCAGTATCTCTCTGTGTTCGTCGTCCAGCGCGAGCGCGGGGTGGAGTCCCGACACCGAACAGACCTCGTAGATGCCGCGGTCGAGAGCGTCCCGAACGATTTCGCGGGACTCGCTCGGCGTCTTCGTGAAGCCGCCGTGGTCCTCCTGATACTCGCTCCGGAACTGCTCGGAGCGGTCCTTGAAGTTACAGAACAGACAGCCCGTGTTACAGGCCGTCGTGACGTTGTTGTTGAGGTTCGCGACGAAGGTGACCTCGTCGCCGACGACCTCGGCCCGGCGTCGGTCGGCCGCTTCGAGCACCTGCTCTTTCCGGTCGTGGTCGATGCCGTCCCGGTCGGTGCCCGTGGTAAAGAGTTCGACTGCGTCGTCGACTGTCAGTCGCGTCCCGTTTCTCGCCTTGGCGAGCGCGTTCTCGAACGACTGGTCAGTCGTCGGACGGTACTCGAACTCGGTGGAGCCGTCCGGGGTACCGACGGTCTCTGGGACGTCCGGCATTGCTGGACAGGAGGGAAAGAACGGTCAAAAGCGTATGGGTACGCACACGGTCCACAGGGTCGGCAGGACCCCGTGTTTCGGGCCACACGGGGCTGCGGTTCCGGGACCGCTGCATCAGGTCGGTAACACGCCGCCGACCCAGCCCGCAGTCTCGACGATAACCCAGGCGACGAAAACCGCATAAGCGCCGAGCAGTGCATACGATTCGAGTTCGCTCAACACGAGGTCGGTCCGGAGGACGGTAAACAGGAGAATCGTCGCCCCGGTCAGGACGCCGAACATCGGCACGGCCATCGCAAAGTCGACGGTCCACGTACCGGCAATGAGAACGCCAAGCGGGATGGCGACGAGCAGGTCAAAGGTGTTCGAGCCGAGCACGTTTGCGAGCGACGTGACCCCGCGGTCGTCGCGGGCTGCTTTAACACTGACGAGCGTGTCGGGGAGGCTCGTCGCCGCCGCGAGAATCGTCACGCCGAGCAGAAACTCCTGAATGCCGGCGGCCCGGCCAATGACGCCGACTGCGTGGACGAGATTCTCCACGGCCACGAGGATGACAGCCAGGCCCAGCAGGAGGAAGAGCCACTCCCGCCTGACCGAGATGTCGGCAGTCCAGTCCTTTTCAGGGTCGTGGTCGGCCGTATCCTGATACTGGATGAAGACGTACAGGCCGTAGAGCGCGAGCGGAATCGCCGCCAGCGGCCGCGTGATGACGCCAGTGAGTGTGGCCTCGCCGGGGTAGTAGATGACCGCAAGCGCCATCGTGATGAGCAGGACCGAGACGGCGAGCATGTAGAACTGCGCCTCCTTGTAGACGAGCGTCCGGCTCGCTTCGAGTTGGTCGTCCGTGGCGATGCCCGCAGCAGCGGGGATGATGAGGATGTTGAAGATAGCTGAACCGACGATTGCGCCGACGCCGAGCGGCATCGACCCGCCAAGCGCCGCGACGACGACGGTCGCGACCTCCGGGAAACTCGACCCGACAGCAACGATTATCGCACCCTGGACGACTTCGGGGAGGCCGTAGTACGTCGCGAGCCGTTCGCTCGACGATTCGAGCCAGTCACTGCCTTTCCAGATTGCGACCGTCGCGGCGACGATGATCGCAGCCTCGACCAACAGACTGGGAGCCATCAGCCAATCAGTCGATGGCCCGACGGAAAACGTTGCCTTCCGAGCGCGAGTGATACTGCCTGTAGCGAATTTCGCTACCGCGAATACCTTAAAAATAGTTACAGCCAACAGTATGAGAAACGTCTTTGTCCCCGGCGCGAAAGGCGGGCACAATGACGAGCGTCAAGGACTTCCGCGTGGACGAACCGGCGACGGCCGAGGAACTGGGCCGCGGTGCGTTCGTGTTCACGGACGACTACTCTGTATTCGACTGGGGGAAGATGCCGGACCAGATCCCCGACAAGGGCGCGTCGCTGTGTACGATGGGCGCGTACAACTTCCAGCTACTGGAGGAGAACCACGTTCCGACACACTACGAAGGCGTCAGGCTCCCCGGCAACGACGAAGTGGTAGACCTCGGCGAGGCGCTGTCTGCCGACGCCGCCCCCGAAGAGATGGTCATCGAACTCACGCAGGTCCCGGACCTCCCGTTCGAGGGCGGTCGCTACGACTACGACGCCTACCACCGGGGGGCCAACGAGAACTACCTCATTCCCCTGGAAATCGTCTTCCGGAACCGCGTGGGCGTCGGGTCGTCACTTCGGTCTCGGACCGAGCCCGCAGACCACGGCCTCGACTACGACACCTGGCCCGAGGAGGTCGTTGACCTGGACAGGCCAATCGTCGAGTTCTCGACGAAATACGAGGAGCAGGACCGCTACCTCGACCGCGAAGCGGCCGACCGCATCGCCGGGACGGCCGACATCGATCGGCTGGAAGAACTGGCCCGGGCGGTCAACCACATCGTCACCCAGCAGGCCGCCGAGGCCGATCTGGTCCACGAAGACGGGAAGATCGAGTGCCTGTACTACGACGGGGAGATTCGCGTCGCCGACGTGGTCGGGACGTTCGACGAGAACCGCTTCTCCTACGAGGGCCAGCAGGTCTCGAAGGAAGTCATCCGCCAGTACCACAAGCGCACACAGCCCGAGTGGGTCGCGGCTGTAAGCGATGCCAAACAGCAAGCCGACACGGACGGCGTCGCCGACTGGAAATCCCTCTGTGCGGAGTCGCCACAGCCGCTCGACGAGAACGTGATTCAGGTCGCGCGGGACCTCTACTGTGCCGGCACGAACGCCTATGTCGGGGGGAGCGTGTTCGACGCGCCATCACTCGACGAGGCCGTCAGCGCCGCGAGCGAACTCTGAGTGATTTAAAAAGGTAGCGCGTTTTTAGTCGTCAGCCTCTATCTCGCCGTCGTCCTCGGCGACGAACTCGCCGAGGCCGTCGATGGGACGGTCAGGGTTCAACTGGTCGAGTTTCTCCGGCGCGCCGAGCTGGGCTGAGGTTTCCTCGGGATCCCGCAGTTTCGTCCGGCCGCGGTGGACGCTCACTTCATCGTTGAGGTGGAGCTTGATCGCCTCGATGAGCGCCTCAGCTTCCAGCGGCTGACCGATCTGCTGGAGTTCCGCCTCAGTGGCGTCATCGGGGACGTTGAACGCTCGCTGAGTGATAATCGGTCCCTGGTCCAGGTCGGTCGTCACGTAGTGGGCGGTGACGCCGGCGATGCGGACACCCTCCTCGATGGCCTGCATGTACGCCGACGCGCCAGGGAAGGCGGGCAGCAGGCTCGGGTGGACGTTGATGATGCGGCTCTCGTAGCGGAAGACCACATCCGGCGAGAGGATGCGCATGTAGCGGGCCAGCGCGATGAGGTCGGCATCGTACTCCGCCAGCAGGTCGAGCAACTGGTCCTCGTCGGGCGTGCCCTTCTCGTCGCCGATGTCGTGGAAGGGCACGTCGTACTTCGCGGCCAGCGGTTCGAGGTCGTCGTGGTTCCCGATGACCACCTCGATGTCGGCTCCGAGATCACCGTTGGCCCACGCCTCGAACAGCGCTTCCAGACAGTGTGACTCCTTCGTGACGAGAACGGCGATGGTCTGTGTCTCGCGGTCGGCCGGGAATCGGACCTGCACGTCAACGCCGAGTTCGTCGCCGAGTTCTGTGAGGTCCTCGCGGAGTTTCTCCTCCGTTGTCACCATCTCGGACGTGTCGACGCGCATGGTCATCCGGAAGACCCCCTCCCGGACAGCCTGGTCGAGGTCCTCGATGTTGATACTGCGCTCGAACAGCAGCGAGGTCACTTCGGCGATGAGGCCCGTGTCGTCCTCACCGACGACCGTAATCTCAGTCAAATCGCGCGTCACGATACCCACCTCCGGACAGCGTCGTGATTCATTTGACGCAGAGTCGGCAGTCCCACGGCAAAAGCCTTCGTTTTCCACCGAGCGTGGACACCAATCCTTTGTGTATCCGTCTGTGAGTGTACGGTCGTGATGAGTGATTCGCCGACCGTTCTCTGTGCCCAGCCGGACGCTGGCGAGCGCGCAGAGACGGCCGACGCACTTGCCGACGCCGGACTCGCTGTCAAGGAAGTCGGGTCCGTCGAGACGCTGACCGAAGCACTTGACCGGTCGGTTGACTGTGTTGTGACGGCCTTCGACTTCCCGGACGGCGACGGGTTCGACGTAGTAGACGCGGTCCGTTCGGTAAACCCGGCCTGTGTAGTGGCTCTCTATACGGAACACGCACCGTCAGACCTCCCCCGCGGCAGTCCCGAGCAGGTCGTCGAATACGTTCCGCGAACGGTCCCAGAATCCCGAGAGCGGCTTGCAGATGTCGCGGCCATGGCTGCCGCCGAGATAACGCAGGCAGCCTATCCAGTTCCAGAGACCGAGACCGAACGGCTGGCAGCCGTCCAGCGGTACGATGTCGACCAGCTGGCAGCGACCGACGCGTTTGACCGGTTGACGGCACTTATGACCAGCCACTTCGACATCGACGTGGCCTTCGTTGGCCTCATGGACGAACACGAGGAGCGGTTCGTGGCGTGTGAGGGAGCCAACTGGCGGACTCTCGCCCGCGAGGACACCATCTGCACCCACACGATTCTCACAGACGAGACGATGGTCGTCGAAGACACCCACGAAGACCCACGCTTCGCCGAAGTCGACGCGCTGAAACAGCTCGATATCAGGTCCTACGCCGGCGTCCGACTTACAGACAGGGAGGGGAATGCAATCGGTGCCGTCTGTTGCACCGACAGCGAACCACGGCGCTACACGCAGGCAGAACTAGACGACCTCCAGCGGTTCGCTGACGAGGTCGAGGAACAACTGCTGTTGCGACGCCAGCTGCAGGGGGATGCCTGATGTCACACCAACAGAACGAGCTGTACACGTTCGACGGACTGCCGCTGAATCCGGTCGAACCGGGGACGAGCCTGCTCGTAACCGGCCCTGTTCTGAGCGGAGCGCGGGAGATGGGACTGCGACTGCTCTGTAGCTCCGACGCCGACGGCGGGACCGTCCTCGTCGCGACGGACAGCGACGCCACGACGATATTGGAGGATTTCGAGCGCCACGGCGGCATCCTCGACCGCGACCGGGTCCGCGTCATCGACTGCGCACAGGAAAGCGGCGAGCTGCCGGAAGACAGCGTTTCGGCGGTCAACACGCCGGCGGACCTGACCGGCATCGGTATCGAGTACTCCGGCCAGTACGAGTCGACGTACGCCAGCGGCTACACGCGGGTCCGGACCGGTATCATCACGCTGACGCCGCTGCTCGTGTACAGCGACGACGTGCGGGCGGTGTACCGGTTCCTCAACACCATCACCGGTCGGATCGGAACCGCAGACGGTCTCGGCGTCTGCGTGCTCGACCCGGACGCTCACGGGGAGCAGGTCGTCGAAAGCGTGGCACAGTTCTTCGACGGGCGAGTCGACGTTCGCGCCGACCGGGAAGACTTCGAACTCCGCGTGACCGGCCTGCGCGACCAGTCGACCGACTGGACGCCGCTCAGTGCCGGGACCTGAGTGTCGGGAGAACACAAGCGTTTTCTCTACTGCCCGCTCGCTTGCCAGTAATGACTGCCTTTACCGCGACCGTCACAGTCCGGCTCAAGCGGGGCGTCCTTGACCCCGAGGCCGAGACGACCCAGCGCTCGCTGGAACGCCTCGGCTTCGAGCTGAACGACCTCCGTTCGGCGGACGTGTTCGAACTGGACCTCGACGCCGACAGCACCGAGGACGCGGCCGAACGCGCCGAGGAGATGGCCCAGCGACTCCTCGCGAACCCCACGATCCACGACTACGACATCGAGGTGACTGAGACAGAATGAGCATCGCCTCGAAACTGACGGCGATGCTCTGTTCTCACACGGAGTGGTCACTGTGACTATCGCCGTCATCCAGTTCGGCGGCTCGAACTGCGACCGTGACTCCGTCCAAGCGCTAGAGTCGCTGGACTTCGACGCCGAACTCGTCTGGCACGAAGACGGGCTTCCCGAGGACATCGACGGCGTTGTCCTCCCCGGCGGCTTCTCCTACGGCGATTACCTCCGTGCCGGCGCGATGGCCGCCCGCTCGCCCATCATGGCAGAAGTCCGCGAAGCCGCGAGCGAAGGAACGCCGGTGCTTGGCATCTGCAACGGCGCACAGATCGGCTGTGAGTCATCGCTGACTCCCGGCGCGTTCACGACGAACGAGAGCGCTCGCTTCCAGTGTGAACACGTCCACCTGCGCGTCGAGAACGCCGACACGCCCTGGACCAGCCAGTACGAAGAGGGAGAAGTCGTGGAGCTCCCCATCGCTCACGGCGAGGGTCGGTACGAGATTTCCGACGAACGGCTGGATGAACTCGAAACCGAGGGCCGGATCCTGTTCAAGTACTGCGACGAGAACGGCGATGTCACACCCGAGGCGAACCCGAACGGCTCGAAGCACAGTGTGGCCGGCGTCACCGGCGAAGCCGAACACGTCGCTGTCATGATGCCCCATCCGGAGCGGGCAACACTGTCGGACCTCGGTCGGACTGACGGCCAGGGCGTGCTCGCGGGCTTCGCCGAGTAACGTTCACGGACCCGCCTGTCATCGCGACGGTTTCCGATGCGACTGTTCCGGGCTCGAACAGCCGTGTAGCTATCTGGGGTTGTTTCAAAGGGGAAGGGACCAGCGGAGCGTGTGACATCGTCCGGCGGCCCCTATAGTGGCTTTGGAGGTCAAGCCGTATAAATACACGCGTACCGGAGTGGAAGTGAAATCCAAGCGGACAAAGCATTTGGCTGCGGTTGATGGCAGTCGAGTGCGTCAGCCACTCGCATCCGCTCTGCTCAACTGTTCATCGCTGACGGAACAGCGGTCACCACTCGATTCGTGTCTACCGCAAGTGGCTACATTGTCGCAGGTGCTTTGTAGGACGACGAGCCACGGGGGGCCGCTATCGCTTTCGCACAGGTGGACCTAACAGAACGGATGCAACGGTTTATTCAGCATAAATTATATTTGCTATTAGGTCAACGATGTATCTATGCCGATACAACGAAGAGAGTTCATTGCGGCGATAGGGACCGGGGCGTTAGCAGCTACCGCCGGGTGCGCCCAGTCCGGGGAAAGCAGTGGCCAGACCGAAGCGGCAGCGGAGTCCGGAGGGGGCAGTCAGCCAGGCGTGTCGGGCGAGACCCTGACGCTTACGACGACAACAAGCACGTACGACACGGGCCTGCTTGACGAGATTCACCCCGATTTCGAAGAAATGTACGGGGTGTCCGTCGACGCGGTCGCACAGGGGACCGGTGCGGCCCTCGAGTCGGCCCGTAACGGTGACTCGGACATAGTGATGGTTCACGCCCGCGGCCTCGAAGACGAGTTCATGCGCAACGGGTACGGGGTCAACCGCCGAGACCTGATGTTCAACGACTTCGTCATCGTCGGGCCTGAAAGTGACCCGGCAGGGATTCAGGGCATGGGCTCGGCGACCGAGGCGCTGACTGCTATCGCCGAGTCGGAGGCCCAGTTCGTCTCACGCGGGGACAACTCCGGCACCCATACGAAGGAACTCAATCTCTGGGAGGCCGCGGGGACCGAGCCGGGCGGGGATTGGTATCAGGAGACCGGGACTGGGATGGGGGAGGCACTGAACATCGCCAACCAGCAAGGCGCGTACACGCTCTCGGACCGCGGGACGTACATCTCCCAGCGCTCGGAGATCGACCTCGTTATTCTGGTGCAGGGGCCAATCGAAGATGGACCAGAAATCCTCGCAAACCCATACGGGATTATGGCAGTCAACCCCGGCATCCACGACAACGCGAACTACGACCTGGCGATGGCATACATCGGGTGGATTACCAGCCCAGACACCCAGGACGCGATTTCGAACTATCAGGTCAACGGGGAGCAGTTGTTCTTCCCTGAAGCCGTCTCCGAAAACCCAGACTTCCAGCAGTACGTTCCAGAAGGCTGGAGTAGCAACTCGTCTGACGAGTAAGCGTGCCCCTCGAGTCAGTCGGATACCTGCCGATGGCCGTGGTCGACCTTCCGTTCCGGGACGGCTACGTGTCGAGTATCACGTACGTGTCGCTGTACGTGAGCATTATAGCTGTGACGCTGAGCACGCTGTTCAGCATCCCGATTGCTATCGTGATGGGGCTGTCCGACTTTCACGGCAAGCAGTTCGTGAAGTCAGTCATCAACACGGGGATGGGGTTTCCCAGCGTGGTCGTCGGCCTCGTCGTGCTGTTCACCGTCTCGAACCAGGGGCCGCTTGGGGAGTTGGAGCTGATATTCACCAAAGAGGCGATGATCATGTCACAGTTCGTCCTCGCGACGCCGCCGATTACCGCCATCAGTCTCGCCGCCATCAGTAGCGTCGACGACAACGTCCGCGACGCCGCACACGTCCTCGGCGGAACACGCCTCGACGTGGCGCTGGTCGTGCTCAAGGAAGCCCGATACGGTATCGCAACGGCAGTGCTTGCGGGCTTTGGCCGCGCCATCAGCGAAGTCGGGTCCGTGCTCATCGTCGGCGGGAACATCACGAGCGCGAGCGGCATCTCGAAAACACGGACGCTGACGACCGCGATTCAACTCGAAGCCCGGCAGGGACAGTACGAGACGGCGATGATTCTCGGGGCCGTGCTGGTCACGCTCGTGTTGACGATCAACGCTATTGTCATCCGACTCGGCGATCAGGGGGTCCAGCGATAATGCTCGAAGTCACGGACGTGTCCCACGCCTACGGGGCCAACGACGTGTTCAGAGACCTCTCTGTCGGGGTCAATCCCGGAGAGGTCGTCGCCGTCATCGGCCCGTCGGGCGTCGGGAAGACGACGTTGCTCCGACTGCTCGCGTTCTCACTGGAACCGGACCAGGGGACGATCACCTTCGACGGCACGGACGTGTGGGCCGTCGACGAGGCGACACGGCTGTCGTTGCGCCGACGCATCGGAATGGTGTTTCAGGAGGCGAGCTTGTTCGACGCGCCGGTCGCTCGGAACGTCGAATACGGGCTTCGAGTCCGCCGGTCGTGGGCCGCCCGACTCCGGCACGAACTCCAGTCGGTAGTTCGCTCGAACGGCACCGCGGACGCCGTTTGTGAGGCCCTCGATGTTGTCGGGCTACGCGAGAAGATGGATCAACACGCGGACTCACTCTCGGGCGGGGAGGCACAGCGGGTGTCGTTCGCCCGTGCGCTGGCCTACAACCCGGACCTGCTCCTGCTCGACGAGCCGACATCGGACCTCGACCCGCGAAACACCGCAGTTATCGAGGACGCGATTGCAGAAGCTCGGAACCGGGGTATCGGTGTCGTGGTGGCGACACACGATATGCACCAGGCGGAGCGGGTCGCCGACCGGGTCGCAGTGCTACTCAACGAGCAGATAACCGAAATTGCCCCGACAGAAGAGATTTTCCAGAACCCGTCGGACCACCGCACACGGAAGTTCATCTCCGGCGAACTGGTCTACTGACCGCTTCGTACTCTACTCCGATCCCCGGTGGGAGGCAGCGCTGATCGGTGGCAATACCTTTATCAGGGAACGACTATGTCAAAATATGGACGCGACTGCGGACGTCGAAGTGCAACTGGGGCAGGGCGACGTGGCGCTGACCGCCCGCGACCGGACGCTCCTGCAAGCGGTCGCCGCCCACGGGTCGCTGAACGCCGCCGCTGACGCGCTGGGCCGGTCCTACGCCCACGCCCAGCGCCGCATCGTGGAACTGGAAGACGCGTTCGGCCCGCTGGTCGACCGCAGTCGCGGCGGGAGCGGGGGTGGCGGCAGCGAACTCACGGACGCCGCCGAGCAACTGCTGGCCCGCTTTCAGCGACTGCAAGCGGAGTTCGACGGGGTAGCGACGGCAGCGGAGACAGTCCTGCAGGGGACGGTCGTAGACAGGGACGGGGAACTGGCGACCGTCGAGACCCCGTCGGGGACGGTCCGGGCTATCGTCGACACCGAGGCGGGTCCCGGCGACGCGGTGGAGGTCGGCATCCGCGCTGACTCGGTGACGCTGAATGCACCGCACGAGGCTCCCGAGCCAGCGGGGACGAGTGCGAGGAATCAATTCGCGGGCACCGTCGAGCGTATCGACGAGGGAACCGCTATCGCGCTGGTCGATCTGGCCGTCGACCCCGACACGACGCTGTCGGCACTTGTGACCGACACAAGCCTCGAGAAGCTCGACATCACTGCCGGCTCGGAGCTTGTCGCCTCGTTCAAAGCAACCGCGACCGTTGGCGTCATTTCCGCTCTCGACCAGTCACGGGCGGATGGGTCATCGTGAGCGAGCGGGGTGCGGTGGCTCCAGCGGGTGCCTCAGAGACCCCAGCCGGACGGCAGCAGGTCGGACTGACAGGTACTGCAGGCGACCATCCCATCGCCGTCGATACACTGTCGCTGTTCACCGCACAGATCACACTCTGTGACCGTCCCGCGCGTGTTGAAGCTGCGCCTGTCCGGGTCACCGTTCGGGGTCATATCGAACAGTATTATGCGCGAAAGACGGATAAGCGTTGGTCGACAGGGCGTCACACGGATTCCGGTGCTCGGAGGCCCTATCGAGCGAGCGGAAGCGAGTAGCTGCGCTCGCGTTCGATGACAGCGTCCCACGTCGCCTCGCACTCACAGGACACCTGCTCGAACACCGACGGGTCCTGCCGGAGGTCGAAGTCCTTGATGGCCCGCTGGACCTTGTCATCGCACTCGCCGCAGTTGTGCGGGCCGCGGTCGCTGCCGTGGCCGACCGGGTCGGAGACGACGATGACGTCCTCGTCAGCGGTCGATTCTAGCACGTCGGCGACCGACCAGAGCCACGGCGGTCGGTAGCCGCCGTCGTGATACAGCTCCTCGACCATCGTGTATCGCTGGACGTTACAGGGGTTCATCGAGACGGTGTGACAGCCGTCGACGGCGGCACACCGACGCACCGACCGCTTCATGTCCTCGACGGCCTCGGCTTCCGAGAGGAACGGCGGTTTCATCAGCAGATACGCCTTGACGCCAGCGCCGGCCGCCTGTGCCGCTTCGGAAGCGTCCTCGAAGTCAGCGAAGTCGAAGTACTTGTTCACGCAGTCGTGTCGGACGCGGTCGGTTGCGGTCTCGAGGCCCACCGCCACGTCGGTCTCTAGGCCTACGTCGACGAAGTCACCGACTGTCTCCTCGTCGACGAAGTCGGGCAGGGACTCAACGACGATGCGCTCGCGGTCGGCGAACGTCTCGGCGATAGCCTGACGCGTCTCCGCCGGCACCTCGCGCTCGTCGAGGAAGCTCCCGGAGGTGTAGATTTTGATGAGTCCCGACGGCTCGTCGGCGTTCTCGGCCTCGTGGTCGAGGCAGTGCTGAATCTGGGCCATCAGGTCCTCGTGGGCGACGCTGCCGCCCTCGACGCTCTCGGCGACGTAGCCACACATCGTACAGCCGCCGGCGCGGGCCCACCGGCAGCCGCCGGTGTTCAGGATGATGGTCAGGCTCTGGTAGACGCCGTCGGGGGTGTTGTCCTCGTCGAGCCACACGCGGGTCGGCTCGCGAGGGTCGTACGTCGAGTCGTTGCGCGACCGGATGTCACGCATCACGGAGTTGTGGGCGTCCATGCCCTTGCCCTCCTCGTAGACCTCGGGACTGGGCTTGCTCATTAGGGCGGGGTAGCCGACGGCCGCGTAAAGCCGCTTCGTTACCGCCGAGCGGTCGGTTCGCTTCCGTCCGGAGCGGTGTCGGCGCGCCCGAGCGCCAGCCACAGCGCGCCAGCGAGCACCGCCCCGACGGCGTTGGCGAGGAAGTCAGCGCCGCTGAGTCCGCGTGAGGGCACGAGTCTCTGCAGGAGTTCGATGCCGGCCCCGTAGCAGACGGCGACTGCCACGAGCGCCGCGACGAGGGGGATCGAGCGGGCGCGGCGGCCCCACGCGAGCAGCGCCGTCAGAACCCCGTAGCTCAGCGCGTGGACCCACTTGTCGAGTGCGACGCCGAGCAGCGCGGGGACCTGCTCGCTCGCACCCTCGGGAACAGGGAGCAGCGAGGTGGCAAGCAAGACGAGCGCGAACCCCGCCGCCGGCAGGTAGCGTCGGTACCGGCACAGACGCGACCGTTCCATACCGGCGAGAGGGGTGCTCGGCAGATAAGTCGGGCGGTCAGCCCGCCGCTCACTGCTCTTCGACGTGGCGCATCTGCACTGCGATGCCCCGCGTCGAGGAGCGCATCTCCGGCCCGCTCATCTGGGCGCGGCCGACGCCGAAGGCCGCCTCGCCCTGAATCACCACGTCGTCGCCGACGCGGATGTCGTCGCTGGCGTCGGTGATGCCCGGCGCGAGCACGGAACCGTGGGGCACGAACGGCTCGATTTCGACGGTTTTGGTCGGCACATCGCTCTCGACCCAGCGGCGCGCCCCAGCGGTGGTCAAAGAGAGGACGCCGTACTGCTGGGCCAGGGCCGCCAGTTGCTCGCCGTCGGCGTCGTCGGCCCGCAGTTGGGGATACCGGCCCTG
Source organism: Haloarcula taiwanensis (assembly GCA_002844335.1). Taxonomy (NCBI): domain Archaea; kingdom Methanobacteriati; phylum Methanobacteriota; class Halobacteria; order Halobacteriales; family Haloarculaceae; genus Haloarcula; species Haloarcula taiwanensis. The sequence goes on along the minus strand of CP019154.1, from coordinate 477,168 downwards.
CGTCGAGAGGTCGTCGAACAGTTCGTCGCCCGCGCCTTCGCCGAACTGGTAGTCCGCGACAGCGCGGATGGTGTTGTGCTCGCGCTCGCGCTTGGGGTAGCGGTCCCACCCCTCCAGTTCGGCGGCGAGGTTGCCGAGGGAGTCGGCCGTCGTCGGGTGGTCGGTGACGGTGTAGGTAAACTCGCGGCCCAGCGAGTCGGCGACGCGCTCGCAGATGTCGCGGTAGCCCTCGCCGGGTACGTGGGCGATAATCTCGGGGTAATCAGTGCCTTCTAAATAGCGTTCGAGCACGCGGCTGACGAACTCTATTTCGGTGGCGGTCCAGTTACCCGTCACGACGGAGTCGTAGTGCTGGGCGGGGTAGGTGAGTTCGAGTTCCTGCGGGACGACGCCGATTGGCGAGGTCATCGAGACGACGTGGGCGCGCCACTTGATGGCGTCGTGGTACTGCTTGTGGCTCTGGGAGTCGCTGTAGGGCTTGCGCGCCGAGCAGGGCACCAGCACGAGCGGGCGGTCGTCGAACCGCGGGACGTAGCGGTCGGTGATCCGCTCGGCGAACCGCTGGATTTCGACCCGCCGGAGCGAGTCGTCGCTGGCCGCCGAGAGGTCGGCCCGCCGGATGAGCGGCGTGCGCTCTTCGAGGTAGCCGTACTCCTGGTCAAGCCGCCGGAACGTCGCGGTGAGCCAGTTGTCCTGTCTGGCCTGTCCCTCGACGTAGTCGCGGAGGCGACCGTCGCGAATCCGGCGGCGAACGCGCCGGAGTTCCGCGGCCAAGGCGTTGACGTTGTGCTCGACGCAGTCCTCGCGGTCGAACGCCTCGCGTGGCTGTTGGCAGGCCGGACAGGCACACGGCAGTTCATCGAGGTCTTCGAGGAAATACGCCTCGTCAGTCGTGAGATACCGGCCCTCGGTCCCGCGGATGACGGCGCGGTCGGGGTCCACGAGGTCGACGCCGGCGTAGACGAGTGTCGCGACGTTTCGCGGCGTGGCGACGCCGGGCAGGTAGAGCGCGGTATCAGCCGGGATACGGTTCCGGACGGTCGTGACGGCGTCGACGAACGCCGACGCGTGCCCGACGTAGCCGGGTGCGCCGGCGAGCACGTAGGCGTCGCTGCCGTGGTCGGCCGCGGTGTCGGGCGAGACGACGGCCGCGCTCGGGAACGCGACATCGGGATAGTCGACGGCGAAAGCCTCTGCGACTTCGTCCGGCGTGCCGGCGGGCAGGCCGCGGTGGGGGAGGACGGTGAGCAGGGACTCGTCGCCCTCGGGGTCGTCCTGTGGCGTCGGCCAGCGGCTGCCGGCGTCGTCGAGGACGTGTCGACAGTCGCCCGGCGTCGCCGTGTCCACGTCGTCGACCAGCGCCGGCGTCGTCACGGGGTCGGCGAGGCGCAACGCACCCACTCGCGCGGCGCTGTCGCGCTCGTGGACCTCGAAGTAGTCGGTCATGCAATGGCGTCGGCCACGCGCAACCAACTATCTTGCCTTTGGGCCAGCGCCGTCGACGGGACCCGTAGCTCTCATGTCGCCGTGTCAGCCCGGTCGGCACGCGTCACCCAAACGGGGCGCTATCTGCCGATTAACCGCATCCTAACTAACCATGTCGGGGACGGTGGGACACCCGTGCAGCGACAGACTCGACGAGACGTGTTGTTCGCCCTCTCGGGGACAGCCGTGGCGCTGAGTGGCTGTTCGACCGACCTTTCCTCGGGAGACACGGACGCCAGAGCCGCCCCGCAGGAGACCGAACCGACGCCGACCGAACCGGCAGCGGTCACCGAACCGACAGATGACAGCCGGCCCGCGATGTTCGTCCACCTCGACACGCTGTCTGCGATACAGTCCCGCGTCGAGGACGGCGACAGCCCGTGGACGGAGGCCCACGAAGCCTTCATGGAAGACGTTCGCGAGGCGATGGCCGCCGCCCCGGAGAGCGTCACGGACAACGGCGACGGCCACGAGTTCAAAACGAAAGGACCCGAAGACCCCACGGAACGCAAGGACTACGTTGCCGCCATCAGGACGGGTGACCGCATCCGTGACCTCGGCCTCGCCTACCAGTACACCGGCGCGGACCAGTACGCCGAGAAGGCAATCGAGCTGCTGGACCACTGGTTCCTGCGTTCGGAGACCTACATGGCACCGGTGAAAACGAACGGCATCGAACAGTTCATCACGCTCCCGAAAATGTGGTGGGGCGCGGAACTCGTTCGAGGCCATGAAGCGTGGAACAGCGACAGCGTCGGCACGGAGGCCGACCTGCGGGCGTGGGTCCGGACGTTCCTCGACGACGTCGGCCACGGCATCCCGACGGCGATGGGCCAGCAGAACATCTTCAACTGGAAGGAGATGACCCACGCCGCCGGGTCGGTGTATCTCCGGGACTGGGACCGGTTTCGGGACGCGATACAGCGGAACCGCGAAGACGGTTTCAGACAGCTCCGCGAAGACGGTCTGCTGGAAAACGAAATCATTCGCGCGTCGAGCCTGGCGTACTCACTGTACGCGGCGAAGGCACTGGTCACCGCCGCGGAACTCAGCCGTCTCTATGCCGACAGGCTCGACGGGCCCACACTGTACGAGTATCAGAAGTTCGCAGGCGACAGGGGTGCTATCGAGCGTATTCTCGACGCCCACGCGCCATACGTGGCCGACCCGGCGGCCTGGGAGGCGATGGGCGAGGACGACCCCGACCGGTTCGTCAACAGTGACGGCTTCCCCGCCAGAAAGCAAGAAGCTGCGTCCTCGCTGTACGAGGTAGCCTACTCGTACTACGAGAAAGACACGTATCTGGAAGCACTCAAACAGAGCGGCCAGCCGGTCAAGAACGTCCCGACGTACGTCTCGGCGCAACAGGCGGCAATCGACAACCCCGACCGACCGCATCGGGACGAACGTATCCTCGGCTGGACGACGTTCACGCACGGTGAGCGGTTCCGGCTCGACCTGTAGCGAGTCAAATAAGCACCGTGCCCGGTGACACGGCGACACCGCCACGTTTTGGATGCCAGCGACGACAAGTCCGGTATGGATGTTGTCGTGACCGGCGGCCGGGGGAGTTCCGGGCGCTGGGTCGTCGACCGGCTCGCCGAACCGCACGACGCGACCGTACTCGACCGCCGCCTCCCGGACGGCGGGGGCCATCCGGAGGTCGACTACCGGGCGCTTGACCTCACCGACGCCGGGAGCGTCTTCGACTCGCTCACCGCCATCGACCCCGACGCGGTGGTCCACTGGGCGGCGATTCCGGTGGCCGGGACCCACCCCGGCGTCGACCTGTTCCGGAACAACGCGCTCGCGGCACACACCGTCCTCTCGGCGGCCGGCCGCGTCGGCGCTGACGTGGTCCAGGGCTCCTCCGACGGCGCGTACGGCTTCTTCTTCGCCGAGGAGACCCCTGTGCCGGACGAGCTTCCGATTACCGAAGCCCACGCGCGCAGACCCGAAGATGACTACGGGCTCTCGAAGGTCGTCACCGAGGAGATCGGGAAGGCAATCGCCCGCCGTGACGGCGTCTCGGTGGCCTCGATTCGCCCCTCGTGGATACAGATTCCCGGCGAGTACCCCTGTCGGGCCCCGGAGTACGTCGACGACCTGGCGGCCGGCGCGGGCAACTACTGGTCGTACGTCGACGTGCGGGACGTGGTCGACCTCGTCGAGGCCGCGCTCGCGGGCGCGGTCGAGGGCCACGAGGCGTTCAACTGCGTCGGCCCGGACAACGCGCTCGGTCGGCCGCTGGTCGAACTCATGCGGGAGCACTACGGCAGGGTTCCGGACGACTGCACGGTCGAGGGGGACGCTGCAGCGTACGCGACGGCGAAAGCCACAGCGATGCTGGGCTGGGAGCCGACCCGTTCCTGGCGCGAGGCGGCCGACGAAGACGTAGACGTGCCGACAGTCTGAGGCGGGTGGCGCTCAGTCGCGGGCGTGCAGGTCCCGCAAGCGGACGCGGTCGGGCACGCGGTCGAGCGCCGTCGCCGGCCAGTCGTCGTGGACCAGCGTGAAGGACACGTCGGGGTGGAGGTCGACCAGCCACCGAACACCGTCCGCCGCGGCCTCGTAGGCCGCCCGGTCGGTCCGGTCCGGGACCTCCGCGGTCAGGGGATACGTGTCCGCGAGTTCGCGGGGATACGGGCCGAACGGCGGCAGGATGCCCCAGCTCTCGTCGTACTGTGCACTGGAGCTTCCTTCGGTCAGCAGGACCTCGTCGCCCTCGACCGGGAGGCGCTCCAGTCGGTCCTGATGGCGTCGGACCTCGGGCCGGCGAGCGCTTTCATTCGAGGTGTAGAAGAACGCGTCCTTCGAGACCGGATCGGTGCGTTCGAGTTGCTCGGCGTGGTCGAGCAGCGCGCGGTAGCCGTCGAGCATCGCCGGATGGCCGCGGGCGCGACTGTCGACCAGTTCCATGAGGTTGCCCGAGCGAATCGCCTGCTTGACCGTCCGGATTTCGCCGTAGGTGACATGCAGGTTGTGCCGGGCGAGCAGTTCCTCGCGCCCGTCGGCGTCCATCGCGTCGAGTTCAGCCGGCGTGTGGTCGGTACAGACCGGGCAGTGACACGGGAAGTGACTCAGTTCGTCAAGCAGTTCCGTTCCCTGCACCGTGAGATACCGGTCGTCGCGGGCGTACAGCGCGTACGCCGCCGAATCGAACAGGTCACAGCCCAGCGCCGCTGCCATCGCAAACATCATCGGGTGGCCCGCGCCAAACAGGTGGACCGGGCCGACCTCCCCTAGCCCGCGCTTGCAGGCCGCGACGACATCGGCGAGGTCGGCGTAGCGGTACTCGTTCATCAGCGGGACGACGGCTCCCAGCGGGAACACGTCAAGTCCCGTTGAGACAGCGTCCGCTGCGGCCCGCTCTCGCAGGTCCGGGTAGGTCGCCCCCTGGACTGGCGCGCTGACGAGCATCTCGCCGGTGTCAACGGTGGCAGCGTGTTCGAGCCGTTCCTGTGTCGTTTTGAGTTCCTCAGTCGCCTGCTTGCGGTCCACATCGGGCGGCGTCGGGATATCTACCGGCGTCCCGATGTCCGAGCCGATCTCGTGCTGGAACTCCAGAATCTCCTCGGTGGTCACGTCGATGTCGCCGTACTCGGCAAGCTGGAAGGAGCCCGAGTCGGTCATAATTGCCCCATCAAACCCGAGCAGACCGTGCAAGCCCTGCTCCAGCACCGGCTCGCGGAGGTCGTCAGAGCCATGCAGGATGTAACTGTTCGTGATGAGTATCTCCGCCCCGAACTCCGACGCCAGCGTCGCCGGTTCGACCGTCTGGACGTGGGGGTTGACCACCGGCAGGATAGTCGGCGTCTCGACGGTGACGCCGGCCCGTGGCACCGTTAGCTCGCCCAGCCGGCCCGCTGCGTCGTACTGGCGGACCTCGAAATTCGTCATTACACGTCGTCGTCGGTCGGCGCGCCTAAGCGTTGTGTTCGCCCGTGACTGGCTATTCGTCGCTGGCAGCGGCCAGAACGGCGGGAGGGTCGAGCGACGCCCCAGCTGGCACAGCGCCGCTATTCGTCGGGCTGTTCCGCCCCGCCGGGTACCAGTTCACGCTCGGGCCGGTAGACGGTCCCGGAGTCTTCGTCGGCGACGTACGCCTGTGACGTCCGGAACATATCGACCACCTCACTGCGGGACGCGTAGGCGTCTTCGACGAGTTGGTTGAGCAACTCCGCCCGCGAAATCGGCTGCCCGGTCCGACGGCGGACGGCCGCGCGCAGTTTATCCAGCCGGCGCTCCGTCTGTTCGTCGAGTGCAATCGAAGCCATATGATAGACGATACCACTCCACAGGATTTCAAACTGTCGTCAGTTCAGCGCTCGAACAGGGCATAGTACATGATACCGACGGCGGACCGACTGTCACGGAGCGTACCGTCTCGCACTGACTGGACCAGCGAGTCGAAGTCGGCAGTGTCGACCCGAATCGATTCGTTGTGGTCGAGGTCTTGATCGGCCGTGGACTCACAGCCGCGTGCGACGTAGTAGTGGAACACGTAGTCGGTGTTTCCGTTGGCCGGTTCGCCTGTGTAAAGGTGGTCGAGCGACGCCGCTTCGTAGCCGGTTTCCTCGCGGAGTTCGCGGGCAGCGGCGACGCTCGGGTCGTCATCTCCGTCTTCCATCGTCCCGGCCGGCAGGCCGCGATTGACCCGGTGGACCGGCTGTCGCCACTCCTCGATAACGACCACGTCACCGTCGGCGGTGAACGGAAGCACGATGACGCTCTCGCCGTGCTGTACGTAATCGAACTCTCCCTCCGTGCCGTCGGGCAGGCGCACGTCCTCACGGATGACATCGAACCCCGGACAGGCGTAGGCGGTTTCGGCATCGAGCGTCTCCCAGGTGAGTTCGTCGTCCATACCAGCAGTGTGACCCCCACCGCCAAAATCAGCAGGGGTCCACGAGTATGCAGGCACTAGACCGATACAGCGTGGTGTGGCAATGTATTTGAAATGAGGATATCGACCATCGGCCTCTTGCTCGGCGTCGTATTGTTTGTTCTCCCAGTGCCTGGCACGTTCATCGCCGGGGGACTGGTACTCGTCGCGGGCGCGCTGGCGCGGTGGTTCGGCCTCTGAGAACGGGGCGGGAGCTTACAGTTTGTCGGCGGCCTGTGCCTGCTCGGCCCGACGGTCGGCCTGTTCGAGGCGTCGCCGGGCCGCGTTCGACAGCGGGTCCGAGAGGTCGTCGCTGGCGTCCTCGATTCTGGCCGCGACGCGCTGGAGCCGGTCGGCAACGGTCTGGAGTTGCTTGTCAGCGTTCCCGCGGTCACCCGCTTCGGCGCGTTCCGTCGCCCGCCGAGCAGCCTCGACGACAGCGGCGAGCGCCCGTTCGAGGCCCTGGATAGCGTTTTCGGAGCCACCGCCGTTCCCGGGGCTGTCGTCGTTGTTGTCGTCATCGTCCATCTCGTCGAGGACCGCTTGGCGCGTCTCCGCTGCGATGTCGACAAGGAACGACGCTAACGAGGCTTTGCCAGTCCGGGGCTGTTCGATTCGGGCGGCAACGTCCGCGGCGGGGTCGGGGTTCACCCGGAACGCACCGATCTCGTCGTCACGGTCCCGGACCTCCGTCGTGTACGCGCCACCGCCGTGGACGTAAACGGCGTCGGGTTCCGACAGCGGGGCGTCGTACAGCCGACCGGCGAAGTCGTCCTCGACGGCGAGGTCCGTGAGGTCGCTGTCGGCTCCCGACGGGTCGACTTCGAGACGGGTGGCGTTCTCGCGGGCGACGAGCGGCACCTCGCCGTCGACGCCGGCCCGCGTCGGCCCCTCTGCGTCGCCGGTTTCCGGAACTGACACCGACTCGCTGTGTGGCGCGACACCGGCCCCGTTGACGGTGAACCGATGTTCGCCCGCGGGCACGTCCTGCACCACGGCCAGGCCCGCGAAGGTCGGGACGGCCTCGGGGTCGCTCTCCAGTAGGGCGACGGACTCAACGGCGGTGTCCTCGGTCGTAAGCCCCTCGTTCTCGGGCGCGTCGTCGTTCGAGACAGCTTCCGAGAGGCTGGCGACGACGGTGCGTATCTCCGCCGGCGCGCCGATGGCGTCGTAGCGCTCGGCCAGCGCCGCCCGGTGGTTCGGCTCGGAGATGTCCGCGGCGGGGTTGTCGTACCGGGGCTGGTCCCAGGGCGCGCCGGTCGTCGTGATGTGGCCCGCGACGGCGTCCTCGGCGAACTGGGGCACGGCGAACTCGAAGCTCAACTGCGGCCCGGTGAAATCGGCGATGTGCTCCAGTTCGCTGCTCGATACGAGGTCGTACTCGATGTCCGGGTCGGCCTCGCCGCGGTCGGTGTGTTGGAAGACGAGGCCGGTCTCCCGCGTCGGCAGGTCCGTCGGCGGTGCCGAGAGGCTGTCGAACGAGCGGAGGGTCAGCCGCTCGGGAACGAGGTCCTCGCGGCTGACCGACGGCAGCCGCTCGTGTTCGTACAGCGGCGCGCCCTCGTACTCCGGCACGAGGTAGGGGAGCCGCGAGCCCTCGTCCCGCGGGAGCCCGTAGGCGACCGGAATCTCCGCGAGGTCTTCGATGGTCTCGACGGCGCTGTTCGTGATGTCCGCGAACCGGTCGCCCTCCGGCAGCCGGGTGAACCGGTCGCGGGCGTCGTTGACCGACAGCGCGCTGGAGTGTGATCCCAGCTCCGAGAGGATGCGCGGCACCATCTCCGGGTCCGGGTCCAGGAACTCGTTGTTGGGCACCTTCCGGGAGTGGGAGCTGGCGACGTACAGCTGCGGGTCGTCCGTCTCCGTGTCGACGAACACGTGCAGGACCTCCCAGTCGTGCCAGTGGAAGTTCGTCGTGAACTGGTCGAACGCCGAGTAGAACCAGAACTGGACGACGGCAAGCGGCGACTGCTCGTACTCAACGACGTGGTAGAACACCGTCGGGGCCGGCGGCTCGCCGTCGGTCATCCGCTCATGGTACCCGTCGAAGGCGTCGAACCCGTTGACGACGGTCTCCCCGTCCTGTTCGCTGGTGTAGGGCCGCGGGTCCGTCGGGAACCACGGCTCCGCCCGGTCGAAGTATAGCGTCGGCGCGAACCGCTGGGCGAGCTCCGCGGCACGGTCGCCCTCGACTGTCGAGGCCGCGTCGTCACTTTCGCTTTCGAGCGCCGAACAGCCGGCGACCGACGCGACACCGGTCCCGGCGACGGTCTGCAGAACCGCACGACGGGACAGATGTTCCCGGTCGGTCATCGGTCCCTCACCGCTTCGATACGTCGTCGGACAGCGCGACCCGTCGCTGTCTCCGAACCCAAGAATTCCATACGCCATTCAGCGAACCGCGGATAAAAACCCTTCTGGCGGTCTCCCGGTGTCCAGTCAGTACTGCTCAAACCCCGCCGTGTCCAAGTAGTTGTGCGCGACCGTAATCGAGTGGTCGGCATGGAGGGCCTGTGGCCCGAGTGAGACGCGCTCGTCGGCCCGGTCGGCCAACAGCGCCGCTTCCTCATCCCGGAAGTCGTGGTGGTCCGAGAGGACGAACACCGGGTTCGACGGCGGTGCAACGTCGACGACCGGGTCGCCGTCTTCGTGCAGCTGGACGACGGTTCCGCGGCGTGCCACGTCGTCGAGTGTCCCCTCGAACCCCCGGCGTGTGAGCGACACGCCGGGCGAGGTTTCGACCGGGATGTGACCGATTGCTTCCGCGCGCTCTTCGAGGGCCTTGCGCATCAGCGCTGCCGTGGACCGTTCGTCGGGGTTCAGCCGGCGGAGGTCGCTCCCGTCGAACGTGACAGTGTACTCATCTGCCAGGATCAGGTGAACTCGAACGTCTTCGCGGATGGCGTGGCTCAGGAAGAACGCGCTGGTGACACACCGACAGAGCACGTCGAGCCGGCCGGCAGCGCCGGCCAAGTCGTCGAGCGAGAACTCCGGCGTCGTCGGGGCGTCGTGGCCGATGATGACGAACTGGCGCATACGGGTCCGAAGCCGGTCAGAGACTTACGTGCATCGACCGCGAAGCCGGCTGCACCCATTCGTGTCGACGAGGGGTCAGAGACCGCGTGTGTCCACTGTTGAGGTCACCCTGCCGTGCCGATTTTCCACTGCGGGTCGAAACGCCGTTATGCCCGTTTCAGCGTTCGACGAGTTCGACCACGAAGCGCATATGCAACGCGCGTTCGAGCGGGCTCGGGCCGCTGTCGACCGCAGCGACCGGCCGTTCGGGTCTGTGCTCGTTCGTGACGACGAGATCGTCATGGAGGCGTCGAACCGCGTCCGCACTGAATCGGATGTGCGACGCCATCCGGAACTCCAACTGGCGCACCGAGCAATGCGCGAGTGTGACTCAGACGAGCCCGCGGAGATAGTGCTGTACACGAGCACCGAGCCGTGCCCGATGTGCGCCGGCGGACTCCGGTACGCCGGCCTCGGCAAAGTCGTGTACAGCGTCAGCAGTGAGGAGATGAACCGTTTCAGCGGCCACGAGGTGTCGGTTCGCTCTGGGCAAATTCTTTCGGGCGTCACCGAGGTCGTGGGGCCAATATGTCAATAGGAAGGACTGGCAATTCACGAGGACTTTGACTGGTAAGGCCAGTTCGGCACCGATTTCGGGAGTCAAATGACTTATGATGTGCGTTTGCTAACTAATGGTATGAATTCACTTGACACACCGGTCGAGCAGGTGATGACAAAGCCAGTAAAAACCGTCGACCGCGAGCTTTCCGTCCGAGACGTTTCGAAACTCCTTGCGTCGGAGGCGGTCGGTTCTGTCGTCGTTGAAACCGAATACGGGCAGGGCATACTCACGAAAACGGACATCATTACCGGCCTCCGCGATGGCATCGACCCGGATACGACGCCGGTCGGTGACTTGATGACAACGCCCGTGAAAACCATCGAAGCCGGTGCCCCGCTAGAGGAGGCAATCGATACGATGGTCGAGCATAGCATCAAGCGCCTCGTGATCGACGGACAGACTGACGGCGTCGGTATCCTCACGACCACAGACGTGATGCAGGAGCTGTCGCCCGACCTGGACCGCGTCGTCGAGATGTTCGCCGAAGGGTGACAGTCACAGGTCGAGAGGTGTTGAAATCGTTTAGCTAGCCAGCGCGTAGCGGTCGCAATGACTGGCACCCATGCTGGACCGGCGACAGGCAGGCGAACGTCTGTGTCCAGTGTTGCCACCCGTACCGCGAGATACAGCGTCTCACGAGCATGGTCAACCGCTGTCCGACGTGTTTCGAAGCCGCACCGTCTGGCGGTCACACAGAGGGCACTGTAGGTAACGTCAGTGAGAAGTGTCACAGTCCTCGCCATCGATGCGGCGGGCGAGTATCGACGGATCCAGATACCGGAAACGCTACAAACGCTGTCTAAGCGTCCAGAAAGGGTTTATCAGGAGCGGCGAATCGCTACCTGTGCGCAGACGTGCCCTCCTCGCGTCGGTCCCGGGAGCGCTGGCCGGACTCACCGGCTGTTCGTTCGGCACTCTTGACTCAGACGAGACTGGTGACGTAACGCCCGCCCCGCGCCCGACGCAGTCAGCGACCGATGCGAACGACAGCGGGACAGCGACGCCGACAGACGCCGGCGACCCGCCGCGACCGGACGACCCGACGACTGTCATCGAACTGGAAACCGGGCCGCGAACCTACGCCCTCAGTTCGCCGGGACTCCACACCGACGACGGGGCGCGAGTCGGACTCTGGTTCGACCAGACGGCGACCGACGACCATCCGGCCACGATTCGCGGCTGGCTCCAGAACGGCAACGAGTTCGAGAACACGTTCAGAATCGGGCGGATCCCGGGCGTCGGACAGACACTCAGCCGCCAGCCCGGCAGCTACAGCCACGAAGCCCGCCTCCATTTCGCGCCCACGGATAACAACGACCTCGCCGACGAAGTGCCCTCACTCGGCCGAACAGACGAGGGATACTGGCGCGTCAACGACGTCGGGCCGTGGATGCCTGACACCCACCGACTGGCCCCTGGAGACTGGGTCCAACTGGAGTACGCCCTTGTCGGCGAGCCGGGTCAGTTCGAGCGGCCGACCGGGACCTACGAGTTCCGCGGCCGGGACGGCCCACTCTCGCTCTCCGTCTGGGATACGCGAAGACCCGGCCCGGAAACAGAGTCCCGGTTCACTGGCCGCTCGCTCCCGTCGTTTCCCGACGACGACGGTGTCCAGTGGTTCCACAACGCAGATAAGACGACCCCGGCCTTCGTTCGGCCCAGTACTGAGCGGGCGGAACTGGATGCACAGGTCGGTTTCGAGATGGTCAATAACAGCCACGAACGACTACAATGTGGCCACTGGAACCTCTACAAACTCGTCGATGCCGAATGGTTCCACATCGCACCAACAGTCCACACCACGGACTGTCGCCTCCTGTCACCGGGCCGCCAAGAACAGTGGGGACTCCGGGCGTTCAACGGCCAGGCAGTCGGATGCAGCACCGGCGACTGCCACTGTGACGGCCTCACGCAGGCTTACCTCGGCGGCGGCGAGTACGCCGTCGTCGCCGGCTACGGCCACGCGACTGCCAACAGCGGTGCGCTGTTCGAATTGGTCGGCGACCGCGCTACCGTGACGCCAACCGACAGCGTGTCGACGGCGCGCGACGGCGACACTGTCACCGTGACGACTGACCATCACGGCGATAGGGCGCGTCCTGCCGACGCGACGTTCTCGCTGACTCGCACCGACAGCGCGGGCGAGCGGGTTCTCGCCGAACAGGTGATGGCGAGCGATCGGTTCGCCACGTCGGACGGCGGGCTTCGCAACGCACTCCCGTTCCTAACAGACGATGTATCCCGGGTCGTTGTCGAGACTGACGAGCGGGCTGTGGACGACGTTCTCGGATACGATTCCAACAGTCGACGGTTCCAGTTCCGCGGACAGGCGTACGAGGCCACGCGGGGCCGGGTCGACAGCTGATACGAGTGTGGTGACCTCTTTGCTTCTCAGTACCGTAGTTGAAAAAGTGGGCCGGCGCGAATGTCGAACACGGGAAGACGGTCGCTCACTTCGTTCGCGCTGCGACTTCCCTGCTCGAATTCTCGGAGCCATTTCCTCACAACGGACACTCGTCGCTGTCGCTCCTCGTGATTGCGTTGCGATAGAAATGGGCCGGCGCGACGCGGAACTAACCGATTTCGTAGGATGCTCATACTCGGTTCGCTGTCGATTCGTCGCTGATGGGTCAGTTGGTGTCATTGGGTGAACTCCAGTTCGTTGATGAGTGGTCGGCGGCGGTCCTCCATCCGGTTGCGAAGCCGTCGCCGCCGCTGTTCGGGGTCTGCCTTGTCGTAGTGGTCCTCGATGGTACTCACCGAAGAATTGACGCGCTCAGCTACGTCCTCCGGCGGCCATCCTCGGTTCAGGTGCCACGTAATCGAACCCGTCCGAATCTGATGCGGAGACCGGCTTGACGGGCACTTGCTGGCGTGGGCGTACTCGTTCCAGTCGCATTTCTCGATGTCCTTCTCGTGAGGGCACATCCCGTAGCTGCACGGGAGCGTGGCGAGGTAGCTCCACACTCGAATGGTGTTGGTCGTCGGCCGTCCACTCGCGCTCGCCAGCAGCGGCTGACGGCCATGTTCGTCCCGCACATCGTACCGACGGCCGTTGATGTACGCCTCCAGCGTGTCGGCCGTCTCTCTTGGAAGCGCCACCGGGCGCTCACCGCGGCGCTTGTTCTTCAGCGGGGTGTCCGTTTCCGGTCGGTGGCGGAACTCGACGTAGGGGCTACTTCCCAGCTCCGTGTCCCGCAGGTCCAGGGCCCGCAGGCCGCCCTGTCGAGCGCCAGTGTTCCACGCGAGTTCAAGAAACGCGTGTTGCCGAGTTCCGTAGTCTCTGTCGCTCTCACGGTAATAGGACAGCAGTGCGGCTGCTTTGTCGGCAGCAAGTTTCGTATCGTTTGACCGGTCCTCTGGGTCAAGGTCAGGGATGCGGATTTTCTCTGATAGACCTTGGTCGACTGCTTCGAGGTCTTCGAGGAACTCGAAGAGCATCTTCAGCGTCCACATCTCGCCTTCGAGCGTGGCCGGCGCGATCTCCGCGCTCCGCATTTCATAGTATTCGTCGAGATCGTAGCCACGCAGTTCCCCGACCGTCTCTATGCCGACGGAGTCGCACCACTCGACGAAGAGCTTCAGCCGGTACTCCCAGCCGTGAACGCTCTTCTCCGTAGAATCCGACCGACGGCGTCGGAGGTAGCGCTGGCAAGCCTCGCGGGGAGATAGCTCTGTAGGGTCGCCCCGCCGTCTACCGCTGCGAGTCATGCCTCTAACTCACTCAGTTCGCTCTGGTCGTCGGGGAGCTGACGACGAACCTGCGGCTGGATGTTGCGGAAGTCGTCGGCCCACTCCTGCATCTCGCTGCGGACCGCTTCGACCTTCTCGCGCAGTTCCTCGACGCTGTCAGCTGAGACCTTCGCCTTCATCTTGTCGCGGTTGTTGCTATCACCGCCCCGCGTGAGTTCGACTGTGAGGCTATAGGCGTCAGTCACCCGCGACCACCACCTTGCCGCCAGAGTCGTCGGCGCTGGCCTCCTCTCGCTGCTCGTCGTGGGCCACGCGCTTCGCCTTCGCGTACTCGCCGTCCGTGCCAGCGTCGTAGTACTCCGTCCGCACTTCTCGAATTGCCTCGATCTTGTGCGGCGGGAGTTTGACGCGGCGATCACGCCACTCGGTGAGACGTACCCAGCCGCTTTCGAGCGTCTGGTAGTCCGCGACGTAGACGACACCCTGGCCCTGAATCTGGACCATCGCCGGCGTGTACTCCGGATGCAGTGGCAGGTCCTCAGGGTCAATCTTCTCGCCGTTCATGGGCCGTCCACCTCATCGTCGTCACTCTCTTGACCGTCCGACTCGTCTCCGGACGTGGGGGCGCTGGACTCACTGGACATGATTCAGGCGGCCCCCTCGTTTCGAGACTTTTCGCCGTTTTCGTCACAACACACGACAGCGTTAGTCATCGGCTCGAAAGGAGTCGAGTTGTGGTCGCGCAGAACCTCAGTGATGTACTGAGACCGAGAAATATCGTGTTTTTCAGCCTCATCGTCTACTTTCTCGAATAGCCATATCGGCATGGATACCGATACTGATGCACTTGGCATGCATTGTTTGTCAATAACCTCTCGGTAAATATAGTTTACGCTGATTTAGTTACCACTCATTGAGTGTCGGAGCACTCAGTCAGCACTATGATACCCGATGAGATTGATAATCAATCAAGATGCGATACTCCGGCGACTGGATGGTACTCGCTGATGACCGGATTCTCGAATACATCCGCAGCAATGAATCTGGTCGTCCAAAAGCAATGAAGGACAGTGGATATGTCCGATACACTCGCTCGTATATATCACAGCGATGTAAGAAGCTCGTAGAACACGGTTTACTCCGTGATTTGGGGAATGGTGTCTATACCATCACCGAGCGTGGTGAGCGGTATTTAGACGGCGAGATAGACACGTCTGAAGATAGGCCAGATGAAATCGAGTCGCACGGGAACAGCGGCCCCTCCGCTGATGAGAACCACGAGCAGGTGTAACTGATGATCGGGAAAAAGTCGGCTTCATGGATGAATCAGATAGACGAGCGTATCATGGAGTGGGTTCGTGAAAATGGGTTTGCATCACCAAGTATCCTCTCACGAGAACGTGGGTTCGATGTCTCTTCCGGCTATATTCGGGACAGGTGCAGGTGGCTTCAGTACGCTGGGCTGCTTGCACCCGTCAGTGGCGATTTGTACGATCTGACAAGTGAGGGCATTCTGTATCTGAAAGGCGAGCTCGATGCGAGGCATTGCCCGCGGCCAACGCCAAGCAAGGTCTTCGAGGATCGGTATGCAACGCCGCCAGACTGGGTGGAGGCTGGTGTGAAGTTTAGGATTCGTCTGTAGTTTGAGTGTCGCAGTGAGTCCCGGTGTCGTCGATTTCTGCTTTCAGGGTTTCTCGAATATATTGGTCCATCGTGATATCCTCTGGTTTCGATTCTTCAAGCCTCTCAAACATTTCAGGCATCATCGTGAATGTGACGTGTAGCGTTTTGCTCACCATAAAATAGCTGTCAGTAACTGGAATCAAAAAGGTATCAGTCTGGCGGACGCGCCGAGCTACATACTTATTATATACTAATGCTACCGCGGGATCTTTCCGCGTGCCTGATACCGATTTTCAGTAATCTGGGAATATAGGTGATCATCATTAAGCAGGCTGATCAGATCTTTCTTATCACCTTTTGAAGGCATTATTAATCCCCACTCATCATCAACAGTTGCGACATCAACATCCAGATCGAATTCATCAATCACAGTCTGTACTTGATCTCTTTCTAATTCCTGATACAGGCCACGTCGCTCCACTTCAACCATCTTTCGTAGAGCACTGCGATCTCCGTTCACGGCGCTTTCAAACTCACCCAAATTATGGATAGTAATTTCTCCGTCATCCAGTGCGTCAAATACTTCATTGGCCTTCTGTCGGTATTCAACGAAGTACTTGAATATATCTTCAAAAGCTCCTTGATTTTTCACGAACATTGTGCCATTGAAAACAAAGGCATCAAAGCTTTCAGGAAGTGCATACAGGTTGTCGTTAAACTGGTCGTACTCATTTTCCCGCAGCAATAGTTTGACCTTCCAAGAGCTACCAACAATCTGCCGTCTGGTAAATTTCCGAAACGCTACGAAGGTGTTTTGATTTAGTCCGTCACGAACCCTGAGAGCTTGAAAATCGGGAGACTCAAACGATTGGAAGTCGGTTTCACTAAATCCGTCTTTGTTGGTAAACGGCTTGAAGATATTGTAATCAGGAAGGTCATCGACGGGCATATACTGAAGGGGAGAAGGGGTTTTCTCTATATTCCCTACCTCGTACGTCGATATTGGCTTTTCCTCTTTTTTTACTACTGAAGCTACTTCTTTGTACAACTCCTCAATATACATTGAGAGCAACTCAGTGATGATATGTGCATGAAACGGAATCTCACCGACGTCTAATTCTGTTTCTTGGGTTATGGTACCATCCCCTTCCTCTACCTCTTTTTCATCAACTCTCGCGACAAAGAATTCTTGAATGCGGTCATCTGGGTCCCCATTTACGAAATTATGTGCCTCCCGGAGGAGAGATTTCGCTTCGTCGTCAGAAACCATCGTTTAAATTGTTATATGTACATCATTACTTAACTCTACTGTGTGAACGGGTTCAGATTCATCCAACTTTCCTCTAGAGAGGACTGTAATTTCGCCTCTATCGGTATCCGCTTCATATATTCGATAATCGAAAAATGATAACACTGGATTGACATACAGTTGGTTTGATTTGACTTGTACAATTCCGATAACGAAAAAGAACAATATAAATGCAAACCAGTTCGCTAAGTTGGTGTAATCAAGAACGACAAAGGGGAAAATATAGACAAGCACGTAATTGGTGATGAGATCATCCCGACTTCTTGAATTATTTATTTTCTGTATACTATCGGCTCCCCTTGACTTTCGTATACTAAATACTGCTTTAAGGACAATTCCTGAGACTGCAGCTACAATAATCCAAAAGATCGACAGCACTGGTACGTGTACACCGATGATCGGCTCAAGATAAGAAATATTTAAATTTGGGACCGCGACCGTCATGCTTCTATGTTTGACCGCAAGCAGGACGAACAGAGGAATATATGAGCTCAAGAATAGGAGCCATTTGATTCCCCTGCGAAACTCAGCCATATATCTAGTTCGTATAGGAGAAAAGTTAAGTATTTGGTGAATTTTAGATTGGCTCTACGTAGAACGGGCTTTAGAGCCCATATAACGTATCTCTTTCTAGAGCTCGGTTAATTGTCGCTCGCGAGGTACCCAGTCGCTTCGCGGCTTTTCGTTTTGACAATTCGTCCTTTTGTACCAGATCCAGAACGCTTACTACTTTATGATAGTCCTCGCCCTCAATAAGTAGCCCATCATCCTTCTCAAAGCCGAGTGGAGCGGGCCCATGGTGATACTCATCGTTCTGCTGCCGCGCAGCGATTCCCTCCTTCGTCCGCTGCTTGGCCATGTTCGCTTCCAGTTCCGCGAACACGCCGAGAAGTTGGAATAGCGCCGTCTGGTACGGGTCACTCTCGTCAGGCCGGAGAGTTAACCCTTCGCTGATGATGTGGAGCTCGACGCCTGCCTCTTCAAGACGCGACGCCGTCCGCTCTAAGTCAGAGATAGACCGGCAAATGCGTGAGATACTATGAACCACCACAGCGTCGATCTCCCTACTCTCGGCGTCATTCATCATCTGCTGGTAGTCCGAGCGGTCTGTGTTGGTCCCTGTAGACTTGTCTCGATAGAACCGGAGCCTCCCCAAATCTGCATCGAACTCGCTCTTGGCGTACTCCTGTGTCGACTCAAGTTGTCGGTCAAGGCTCTGGTCCTGCGTACTCACTCGGCAGTAGCATCCAATATCACCCATACACTCGTACACCCACGCCAAGCATATAAAAGAAAGTGTTTACGTACAGTCTGTACGAGAACGGTGGTTTGTGAACACATTTATTCATTACAAATACGCGCGCAAACACTTATTTGAGAAAAGTTGTCAATTAGATGGACTAGCTACTTTTAAATCCATTTGTATTATACTTTGACTATGTCATCTGTTGTTGCAGTAGATGCGGCCACCAAAAGTTCTGGAAGTCAACGATGTTTGATCGGTGTCGCAATAGTTCTGAATGATGTAGAAGCTTTTCGAGAGCACTACATCGAGGTTGTTGGCGACTTTTATGACGAATATAACATCAACCGAGAAAACGATGTTATAAAGTCAGATCACCTCAGTAGAAATATACCCAGTTACGAACTTGGGCAGGCTAGGAAATCAATTGGCTATGACATTCTCGATACAGAATCGATTGATAGAATAAATACTACTATTTGCTGGCATGAAGAGCGTGTCGAAACCCCACTTGGTTCTTTTGACGGCGGCCAATTCGTGAATAGGTTTGTTAAGTCATATTTTCCGGTCGTGACTCTTTGGAGGTACCACCGTTCCCAGAGGGAATATAATCCTACTGAGAAGGCAATGTTAGATAGTTTTACCGGGAAGATCACGAAGTCGTGGAAATACGTGGGAAAGACGTTTGACTTGGATATTATACCCAAGGGAGATCTTACCTATCCAGAACTATCCGCCGCAGATATTATAGCGTCTGCGCTTAGTGGAATCCTCCCCGATGATGAACCATATACAGAGTACGATCGCTATGTCGATGGGTGGCTATTGAATAGACTTCCAAACACAGATAATCAGTATGTAGAAACAGACCTCATCCATCATGATTCTGGCGAATGGATGATTGATCATCTTAAGCCACATAAGTATGATGTACGCCCTCATCTCTCGTATCCACATCCAGTGGTTTTTATCGAAGAGAGCGTACTGTCTGGGAAAGATAGAGAGGCAATTGACCGATCTCAGCTGATGGGATATCTATGTAATGCTGCAAGAAGCATGGGCGGTTGTGTTACCAAATTCGACGTAGAAACATTCCCTTTCACTGTCCGCGACGGGGACTACATCGTTTATAATCCCGTGCAACCTGAGAAGGCAAAAACTCTTCAGAACTTGCATCCCAGTAAGGACATAACTCTGATTAACGCTGCTGATGTCTCTGAGAAGATCTGAAAGCGATATGATTTAAGCAGGCCACGCCCGTTAGGGTGTCAGCCTGTACTATCACCTAATGTATCCCCATGTAAAAAGATTTCCACTACGATCTCATAGACTCGGAAGAGAACGTCTCTACGGTTATCTACTATATGCTAGAACAGAATTCCATCGTGTCTTGCAGATTGTTTGTCTACGTTGAGTCCCATTTCAACTATTGGGGTTTCTTTCCAAATCATTAATCGGACCCAGTGGGAGCCTATAGACAAATATTCGGCTTCACCCGAGAACCGGACACTCAGAAAACCTCGTCCCACGGGATTTTGTGCTGCTTCCCCATCGAATGACCCGAGCGGTTCCATCCGCCCCGATCTTGGACGAGGTTGTTCACCGTCGACGGCCTCATGCGCGTGATTCGGAGTACGCCGTCCGTCTCATCGAGGAACACAAACGCGTACCACGCCGTCGCCTGTGCGTCCGATGCGATGAGAGAGCGCGTCTGTCCTTCCCAGACACGAAAACGACCGTCACCGGGGTACCTGTTGCCGACTGTCGTTGATGTCGATTTGACCTGGTATTTCGTTGCCCTGCTGGGATGTCTGAGGTCCCACCAGTCCGGGTCAAGCGATAGGCCTTCCAAGCCGTACACCTCAGCCACGATCTCCTCGGCAACGTCGCCAAACGACTTCGACCGCTGTAACCGCTCCTGTCGAGTCCGAGGGAGCGACCGGATATCGAGAACTTCCGTCACTCGTCACCACCGCCAGCCGCCGCCTCGAAGCGTACTATCTCTGCTGGCCGTAGCCCTAACCGCTTCGCCAGCCAAGCGATTCCCAGCCGAGAGAGCGCCGCACCGTCGGTGACCGCCAACGTGACACAGAACCAGATGAGAGCGCCAAGCTGTACCCACGTCAGGTCAGGCATCGCTCTCACCTCCGTCCGTTGCCTTCGGTGGGTAGATACCTTCGTCAACGAGCGCCCGGCGGTGTGATCGGACATCCTCGACGAGCCCGGCGTCGTCGATCCCTTCCTCACCTCGGAGAACACGGACGGCTTTCTCTGCGGTTTCGTGGGCCGCTTGCGCCTCGTTGCGCGTCTCCTCAACGTAGCCGACCACGCGGCGGCCGACCCAGCCCGTGATACCGACCACGAGCATCGATGAGACGCTGACTGCCCATGCCGCTGCGGTGTACGGTTCAACCATCAGCGTCCCTCCAGATTGCCACGCCGCCAACGACAATGGCGATGAGTAGCAGCGTTCCGGGCACACCAAGTGTACCGGTCAACGCACCGAATACCTGCCCCAGTAGCCGTGCTACCGTCATCGAAGCACCACCACCGCAACGACCGCGAGGGCTGCGAGCGTTGTCTGTGGGGCAGTCAACGGCCCGACCGCCGGCAGCGTCGGGAACCCGTCAGGTAGCAGGGCAGGCGGAGACTCTGGCCCGGTGTTCTCAGGCGGCGGGTCACTGCTTCCGTCAGGCGGATCGCCGTCACTGATGGGTGGGTACGTGGGTTCGTCGTTCGGCTCATCACCGGAGTCGGGTACACGCTTCTCGTGGACGTGCATCGTTCCGTACGTCGTCGTCTGCTTGTCCCACGACGGGCCGCCAAGCAGCTGCACACCGAGCGCGTAGTCGCCCGGAATCAGGTCGAAGTTTTCCTGTAGCATCTCCCACGATACCCGATTCGAGATTGTGGCCGTCTGTCCAGCCTCAATCGTCTCAGTCTGACTCTGGACATGGGTATCATCGAATGTCCAGATGACCGCTGCTTCTCTTTCCTCGAAAGAGGTGTTCGTCACTTCAGCCTGTAGCTGGGGCTCGTATTCCTGCCGTCGGTCGACACGCGGATCGTCGGGACTGTACACAGCGAACGAGGTCGTTCCGACTGATTCCAGTACGAGCCCGCCGTCTGGAATACCGCCAGCGAACGTCACCATTCAGATCACCACCAGCAGCACGACGGCTAGAGCGAATCCCAGCATCACCTGCTGGGTCGTTCCGCCAAGCGCGTCTGCGATATCGCTAATCATCTCTGTCAGTCGGTCACCTGTCGTCGGCAGGGCCGGGTCCTGTGCATCAGAGTGAACGGTTACCTCCGCCGCCCGCTCTTCTGCAACCGTGTCATTCGGAACTTTCAGCACTTCCGCGGTGACGCTGTGTTCTCCACTACCCAGCGTTACTCGCTTGGTCACCGTCTTCGGGGCGCTATTGCCGTCAAGGCACTTCGTTTCTCGATGGACTTCTTGCCCGTCGACGTAGATGATGACCGGCGTCCGCCATCCAGTGTTGAACTGGAGTATCCCGCTCTGACACGTCCCATCCTGTGGGGCAATAATCGAACTCTCGTTTCCGACTGTGACCGTCACGGTGAACGACTCATCTGGGCGGGCCTCGCTCGGTACGTCTATACTGTCGATATACGGCTCTGATTGGTCGATATTCAGGTTCACCATTATCCTAACATCCCTCCGAAGTCTGCCCCGGTCCCAGCGTACAGACCCTTGATCTCGACCGGGTCGAGAACGATCTCAGCGCTGTCATCAAGCGGGCCGATAGGCTCCTGTAGTGGGTTCCCATCGGCATCGATAGCCGGTGAGAACCATGTGTACTGAACTCCGTTAGGACCACCGTCCCGGCGCGCTACGCCCATAAACTGGCTGTACGTCGTAGCAAGACACGGGAGGTCACCCTGTGCGCTACCGTCGATAGCGGCCGCTGTCGGGAACACACCAGCCGACATTACCCATTCAACTTCGGGTAGTGGATTCCCGTCCGGGCCCACCACCGAAACTCTCACCGGCCGAAACGCTGCGGGAATAAGTACCCCGCTCCGGTCGGTGCTGGTGGCGTGGTCCCGAGAACGAGTGACCCGCGGCCGGTCGAGGGAGACGGTGACCGTATCCGCTCGGTCACCGGGCCGACGTGGACGGGGCCGTATCGTGTCGGTCGTCGCACCAGCTGCGACAGCCGCCGCCCGTTGCGGAGCTGGACGCTCCGTACTCAGTGTTTCCCCGTCAGCAGCGGTTCCCGTCCTCGCCGGGATTGGGCGCGTCTGGCTTCCTGCGGTTGTCCCGGCCGGTGCTTCAGTGTACGTCGCCATCGGATTACCTCATCCCGATACCGACCTGCGCGACGTTGTGGGCCTTCAGGAGCTTGTACAGGTTGTTCGCACCGCTGTCCTGTATCGTATCCTCGTGACTTGCGTCCTGACCGCTTTCCTCCCGAATCCACAGGTCATGGGTCCCAATGATTGCATCGTTGTTGCGGTTGTTCCGATACTGCGAACTGGCAACGACATTGTCGGTCGTGGTGTAGTTCGCGTAGTTGTTGTCGGGATTCACCATCCCGCGGCCGTGGTGTGTGCTTCCCGACTGCGTGCCGCTCATCGCCGGGAGGAAGTTTGTCCACTGCCTCTTTTCTCTATTATCGTAGTCGGCGTTGAACGCCTGTGCGTGCCATAGAGTCGCGTAGTTGCTTTCGCGGTTGGCCGCAGAGTCGAAGTCCCATGTCTTCGAGAGTTCAGCCATCCCGATGGCGAGATCTTCGTCGTTACCGTCACCCTCGTTCCGTTCCGCGTAGAACACCCATCCCGAGTCTGTGTAGTCCAGGTAGTAGCTCACAGAATGAGACATGGACATACGCTCACCACCACGGTCGTCGGGGGCGTACGCCATTGGATCGCCGTATCCGTCGCTTCCAGTCTTTTGTGCGATATCGTTGGCGTAGCGGTCTTCCCATGTCGTGTTTCCGGCGTCCCACGAGGGACCGGATTCCATGGTTATGCCACCGCTGTATCTGTTATCTCGGATTTTGAGACGGTGGTTCTCGCCGTTCGGCGTCTCCAACACGAACCACTCACCAGCAGTGAGCGGAGTCGCACCGCCGTTGGCCGATGTGTCGATGATACTCCAGCCACTGATACTGTCGATGTTGTCGCGGAGTGCCGCGAGCGCTTCGCCCCAGGTAACTGCGTTTGGTCCTGTAAACGTCATTTTACTTGAGTGCCAGCACGTTCAGGGAGGTACTGGCGTCTCCCTCGGTCATCTTCCGATACCACAGCTTTGAGGCACCCAGTCCGCCCGGCGGAGACAGAGAGAATGGCGCGTCCGATGGGGTCAGGGGAATGAATCGGTCAGCCTTGTTTGCTGACTTGAACGCGACAACTATCGGGGAGTCAAATCCGTAGACGACGACGGTATCCGCGGCGAAGTCCCACGAAACCGTCTGTTCGTCGGTATCGTCAACCGGAACGCCGGGTTCGCTGTAGTACACCGATTCCGAGTCGCCCGAAACGTTCTGGTCAATGTCGTCGCCCCGCATCTCCATCAGCAGGGCCGCCAGCAGCGCGTTCGTTTCGTCTTCGAAAGCCTCGTACAGCACGTTCCTCGGTGCGCCGGGGAAGTACTGTTCAAGCAGATCGTCTATCGGTGTATCTGTCCCGATGAGTCCATACCCGCTCATATCGACTGCCCCCGAATCAGTGCCAGAACGGTCGCAGCCTGCACCAGCGAGGTCAACAGCGACGAGAACGGCGCTATCAGGTCGGCCACTATCCGGGCCTTCTCCGCAAGCCCTGCAAGCACGTTCCCGCCGCTGTCACACGGGCAGCCAGTATCGGTACTGCTGCTATCTGGGTCGTCAGTGTCGTGTAGAATCACCATGTGTTGGAACGGTGGCCCGTTAGGCCACCATGGTCTGGGTCACCTTTCGCCGGAGTTCAGCAGCCTCTTCATCCGGTCGAAGAGGCCGCTGATTCACCGGGATACTTACCTCGACGTTCTCCGCGTCGGCTGCCTCGACGGCCGTAGCGAACTCTGTGTCGAAGAACAGCAGGTCCATGTTGAACTTCGGCGGGAGAACACCGCGCATCCCGCTGTTGCGTCCATCCCATGTGATCTGCCGGTCCGTCTCCGGCGAATCCGGGTTCGAGAACGCCCATGTGATACTGTCTTCACTCTGAAGTTCCTGCGAGACATTACCCTTCCCGCTGTTGCGCTTCTGTATCTTCGTCAGCCCGTGGCGCATCACCGCGTAGAAGGCGACTGAGACATCGCCGTTTCCGGTCGTCTCTTTCAGCTCTGCCGACGCAACGAAATCGCCGTCAGTCCCGAACGTGCCAGTGTACTGCGTGTCTGTGCTGTCAGTAATGAGCGTATCCGGGTCACCGTCACCGTCGCTGTCGAAGTAGCCGATGAGCGAGGCGTCAGTCGTGTACTCGCCGGCAGTCACGTCGTCCATGTAGTCGACGATCGGGGCCTCGGGAGTGAGGTCGACCGTAGTAGTGTCACCCCCTGCTGCCGTCGCTGTCTGTTTACCGACGAGTGCCACCACCAGCGGCATCCCGACTGGAACCTTCCAGACCTGCGTGCTCGGAACCTTCGTCGTCGCGACGATTCCCTCTGAACCGGGCTGGTAGCTCTTGAAATCGAACATCTCGGAACCGAGGTAGACCGTCTTCCCCGGCCGTGTGTTGGCTCCGCTCATGGTCTACCGGTTGTCCACCTGCATGGGGTAGTTGAAGAACAGCGTTGCCGGGTCGACCACGTCGGGGCCGTTCACCAGAAGCGCCAGCTCGTCAGCGTCTTCCAGCGTCAGCCGCCCATTCGGAATTCGGTCACGAAGGAACCGAACCCGGCGGCGCTGTGCGTTCTCGCCGGACTGTTGGTCCTTCAGCGACAGTGTGTTGAATGGAGAGACGGCGAACTCGCTGATGACTGTCCACGAATCCAGCGGGTCGTTCGGTTCCCGATAGCCGAAGCCGATCTTCGTCGAGCGCGAGACGTTGCCGCCGTCCTTGGCTTCAACGTCGAGAATCGCTGGCGATCCCTGTGCGATAGAGATAGCGATTCCCTCCGGCACGTCCCAGGTCGTGATCGGCGTCGGCGTACCCGCGACGTTCTCCGAGACTGTCGCGTACTGGAGTTCCGTGCTGAGTGTTTCGTCGGTCATCAGTTGGCCCTCCGTGCAGCGTCGAAGCTCTGGACACCGAGCATAGCGAAGCCGATTCCGATACCGATAGCGAGCATCCCGAGCGAGCCCCGAAGCGGGCCGACCCATGCTGCCGCGATGAGCCCGAGCCCGATGAGCGAGAAGGCCCCGCCGGTCACCATCGATGCAGAGCCAAGGTCACCCTCAAACACTGCATTCGATACATCCACCAGTCGATCCTCGATGTTGATACCTCCTGCCGACATCAGAACGGGAAGCCCTGCCGCCGCGCTGGCACCGATAGCAGCGTTCCGTTCAGAGACTTGTAGTGCCATGATTCAGATGATGAAGTAGCCCGCGATGATTGCAGCCCCGAACCCGCCCACAGCAGCCATCCCGATGGGCGTTTTCAGGAACTCGACGATACCATTGGACCCGGAGCTACTGGGTGACCCACCCGACTCCGAGTTTCCGCTTGTGCTGGTCGAAACCATGCGACCAGTAGTTGCCGCGAGGGATGATTCAGTATTTGTTTGTTGACAACACCGATAGCGAATGGCCGCGAGAAGTCTGTACGCGCTATTTTACGCTATCGTAAGTGCGCCGGAATCTCAACCGGCCCTCGGATAGTCGATGATGCTCCAGCCACATCTTTGTACGTGAGGAACTGGTACGCGTTCGGGTCCATTTCGGTCACCCGGTGTTTGTCGGGGATACTCACCTTACTGAACTTGCTGTCTTCGTGGTCTCCGTAGGCGAAAATCAGGTAGTTGTCCGTCTGTGTCCAGATCTGATCGTGGACTTCTTTCGCCTTGTGAGCGGCGAGTACTAATCCACAGTTAGCGTGGGTGACGTGCCACTTCACGAGGTGCTGAAGGACTTCGGGAATATGATGTGCGGACATCCAGTTGTGTGCCTCATCGAGATAGAGGTAACACCGCTTGAGCTGGCCGAACGCTCGAAGGTACTCGTCGAGGACATCTTCGGTGAACGGGTTCTCTCGAATCACCTGCTGAGTGTTGCCGCGCATCCAGTGGTCGAGCACGTCACCGGGATTATCGGGAAACACCGCACCCGGTGGCCCATGCTCAGCGTTCGGATCGATACAGATGTAGCGCTCTGTCTGGGTCAACAGGTGCTCGAAGAGCACTGACTTCCCCGAGTTCTTCTGGCCGAGGATGACCGAGATTTCGCTCAGGTCAATATCCATCGCTTGCTACTGCCCCTCGCTGCCGCTGTACTCGCCGGGTTCCGGTACGTCGACGTCAAGCTCATCGTACAGCCCACGCCGGGTGAGTACGTCGTCAAGCGTAGCGATAGCGTAGGCTGTCGCCTCCGGCCTCGCAAGCGCGTACTGCGAGAAGAGATGGATGAATGTCTCAGGCCCGAACTGGTCCTCCGCGCGTTGTGGGTCGAGGCCGAACATCGGAGCGAACCCCTGTAGCTTCGCCTCGATCTGGTCGACTGTTTCCTCATTGTCGACAAGAGCGGACCATCCCAGTCCGCGAAGATCTTCCTCCACCTCGTAGAGTGTCCGGGCCGTTGCACCACTGTCGTCGGCAACTTGTTTGAGTCGCTGCGTTCGTTCTTCGGGCGATTCGTCTGCCTGACTCGCTACTAACGCGAGCTGCTGAATGATTTCCTGCATGATTACCAGGTACTGCTGTCTTCAAAATCGAATTCGCTTTCTGCGCTGTTCTCGCTCTGTTCTGCTCTGTGTTCGGCGCGAGTGTCGCGGCGATCTCGACGGCCGTCCTGACCGCGTACCGCTGTCACGTCGTCGTTGAAGTCAGGAGGGTCTTCGCTCTGTTTCCGGTCAGTCTCAACCGGGTCAGTATCTCGATGGCGACGATAGCGCATCGCTCGGCCCCCAGCGGTCCCCAGCATCGATAGAGCGAACATCGCTGTCGGGCCGACATCGACATCGTGCTCGTCACACATGGCGATGAACAGCTCTGCATTGGCCGCTTTCTCCTGTTCAGAGAGTTCCCAGCCCTCCCAGTCAGTCATCGTCGCGGTCATCGAGAAGGGCATTCCAATGAGGTGCTTCACGACCGTCTCATCAACTACCATGCCGCTGGCCTGCTGGGTTCCCGCTGGTGAGTGGTCACCGCCGGAGTCGGGTTGTTCCTCGGCACTATCGCCGCTCTCTCCCGACTCTTCCCCGAAGGCATCAGCAAACGTCTCACGGACTTCCTCGCGGCGCTGTCGTTCTCCCTCACTATCTGCTTCCGCTACGATTTCGTCTGTTGAACGGTCGCTATTGCCGCGTATCCGGTCCAACAAGCCACCGCTATCCTCGCTGTTCTCGCTACTGTCGTTCTGCTCCTGCTGTTCTGGTTTTTCAGCGTGTTCGCTATTCTCGCTCTGGTTCGCTGGTGACGCCGACTCACTCGGTTCGAGGTCGTCTGGTGACAGCCCGTCTAAGTCGACACCGCTGGGTGGTTCTACTGCTGTTCCTTCGTCGTCTGGCGCTCCTTCAGGGGATAGCTTCTCTTTCCCCTCGTGACCGACGGAGATGGCGTCTGTCTGTGTCTCTGTGCTGGCGCTCGTACTCTCTGAGTTTGTCACTGTCTGGGTTCCTCCCTCCGGTTCGCTATCGTTGCCACTGTCGACGTTCTCGCTCTCACTGAGTGCGAGTGTATCTGTGAGAAAATTCTCTAATTCTGCCTCCTCTACACCGACAATTCGCCCGTACCCGTGTTCCCCAGCGAGACGCTGTTTCTCGCTGTACGGTAGCGCCTCTAATTCCGCTACTGTAGAAGGGTCCGCGGGTTGGGAGCTGTCTGTTTCCTCGCTGGCGGCCATGCGGCCGGCGATAGTGGCACTACTACCAAGGGTTCTCGCTTGTTGTCAACAGCAGAGAATAGAGAAACAGGTTACTTTGACTGGTGTTCAATCTGAGACAACTTGTCACGAACCGCATCTCGGATTAAATCGGATCGGCTGTGATATCCAGCCGCTACGTATCTCTCGTCTATGTTTTCGACCATTGACTCGGGCATCGACACACCGGTTGTATTTCGAGTCATAGTCTTTGATGAGGCGATATACAAAATAAAACCTGTTGCTTAGTTAATAATTAACTAAGCAAGACGGAAATCACGCATCGGCAGTTTGGTTCTGAGTTCCACCCTTACGTGAGAACGGTCGGACGTGGACAGCGGTGTAGTCGCTTGGTGGTATCCCGTTCTGAAGATGGACATACCCGCGCTTCTCAAGCCGGGCAAGAAGGCGCTGTGCGTCTTGTTGGTCGATACTATCGACAGCCTGAGCAAGTGCACGCTTCGCGCTTTCTCCTCGGACAATGCCGTTATCAGTGCGCTTCTCGCAGAGCGTCCGGTAGGCAATGGCAAGTTCTCGATTGTCCGGGTCAGCATATGGTTCAAGCCCGCCATCAGTCTCCGGCTCCGAAACGCGCTGACGAACGTATTCCTCTAGATCGGCGCTCATGTTGTCGACCTGTTCCTTGTACTGTTCTTTCAGCGTGGTCGACAGACGGAAGGTGATTTTGTCACTCCCATCTTCTTCGTGAAGTTGGCTTCCACCAGTCATGTCTGACTAGCCACCTCCCCGTAAGACGGGGCCGAATCCCCATACGGCGGCGTGACGGACGCCGATGTTGGTACGTGTAGGACAGCCCCCCGTGGGGTTGCCAGAAGGTCACGCGCTAGGGCGGGCGTGCGCGCCTGTGTCATCGGCGGCCCTCCATCTCGTCACGGGCAGAGCGGAGTAGGTTCCCGATGGTTCCAGGCGAGCGACCGGAGAGTCGGGCGTACTCCCGAACCCCGAGGCTTCCGAGGTCACAGGTCAGGTAAGCGTCGAGTTCGGCAGGAGTGAGTTGGTTGAAAGCGGTCGGTTCGTCGTCGAGGCGGAGCCATGCTGGTGGTGATGGGTACTCGCGGCCCGTGTCGAGATGTGCGACAACGATCTGCCCGCGGACCCACTGCCACCACAGCGAAGCGACGTGGGCACACCAGCCGCCGTGGTACTGGTAGCCGGCGCAGTCGCAGTCTGCGACGAGTGTGCGGCCCTGTAGCGCCCACAGCACGCGGTGAGTGCTGTCGCCGTCGCTCAGGTAGACGACACGCTCGGCGTCGTTGATAGCGCCGCCTCGGTCGTTCTCGGACTGTGCGCGCTTCCACGCCGTCGACAGCGTCCAGTCGTCGGGCATCGACAACGTCGACGGGCCGCCAACAGACTGAGGCAGGTCGTCGCTCGCCTGCCAGCTCCGGCTAGCACGGCTCATGGACGACACACCCCCTCGTCTAGCGCCGGGCACGGTTGTCGTGGTGATTCGATGTAGCCGCCGCAGTAGTCGCAGATGGACAGCTCGTGAGCCCGCTGAATACTCACAGCGACCACCCCGTAGAGCGGCCGCTAACTGTTAGGAAACCCGGGAAAAAGGGTTTGTATGGTATGGGCCGGCGCGAATTCGAATCGCGGTTACGGCCACCCGAAGGCCGAAGGATACCAGGCTACCCCACCGGCCCGTGCGATAGCAATCGGAAAGAGGACAGGGTCGGTTTTAACGGTTGCGAAACAGCGAGAAGCGGAGCGGTTTCACCGGTAGCCCGCAAGGGCGAAGTATGGACCGGCACGACGAACGCATTCCGACGGAGACGTTCGCCACCTGTCTCGACAACATGCCCCAGCCCTGTGTCGACCTCGTCGTTGAGTACGAGGAGGGTATCTTACTCACACGGCGACAGAACGAACCAGCCAAAGGCGAGTGGTTCTGGCCGGGGAGTCGCCTCTACAAAGGAGAGCGACTGGACGACGCGGCGGTGCGCATCGCCGAAGAGGAACTCGGTCTCACATCGGTTGCGACGGAACGGCTCGGCGTCAGCGAACACTTCTGGGACGCGTCGTCCGTCGATGGCGTCGCCTCCCGGCACACGATACCGGTTGTGTATCGAGTCGTACCCGAGGACGGAGCAGAGATAGCACTCGACGACCAGCATGACGCCTATCGCGTCGTCACGGAACCACCGGCGGACGCGAACCAGTACGTCACAGAGTACTTCGAACGGTTCGACGTCGGCCAGTAGAGGAGGAATTGCTGTTTTGAGGACGAATGCGTGTCTGATGAGCGAGCAGGCTGTACAAGACTAGCAGGCAACCGAACAGAAGATTGATTACGCGCCGCAGTTACTCACTATCTGAGTAACCATGACCATCCTCATCACTGGCGGCGACGGCTACGTCGGGTGGCCGGCCGCGCTGCGAATCGCAGACCGGACGGACGACAGAGTGCTGCTTGTCGACAACTTCGCCCGAAGAGAGTGGGTCGAAGACGTGGGCGCGACGAGCGCGACACCGGTGGCCAGCATCGATGAGCGCCTCGACGCGGCCCGCGAGGTCCACGGCCTGACGAACCTCTCCTTCGTCGAGGGCGACCTCGCCGAGAAGTCCTTTGTCGACGAACTCTTGGCGGTCCACGAACCCGAGGTCGTCGTCCACACCGCCGCCCAGCCCTCCGCGCCGTACTCCCAGATCAACGGCGAACGGGCGAACTACACCCAGCACAACAACCTTCAGGCGACGCGGAACCTCCTGTGGGGCCTCGACGAGCACGACCTCACGGACACCCACTTCGTCGAGACGACGACGACCGGCGTCTACGGCGCGCCGGAGTTCCCCATCCCCGAGGGCGGCGCGACGATGGAGAACCAGGACGAGCGCGACGACGTGCCCTTCCCCAACATGGGCGGGAGCTGGTACCACGCGACGAAGGGCTTCGACGCACAGAACATGCGGCTTGCCCACACGCAGTTCGACATCCCGATCTCGGACGTGCGCACGGCCATCGTCTACGGGACTGAGACCGAGGAGACCCGCGCGGACGACCGGCTCAAGACCCGCTTCGACTTCGATTACTACTTCGGGACCGTCACGCACCGCTTCTGTGCGCAGGCGGTTGCGGGCTACCCGGTCACCGTCTACGGCAAGGGCGAGCAGCGCAAGCCGTTCATCTCGCTGGAGGACGCCGTCGAGGGGCTGGCGGAAGTCGCGCTGGCCGACCCCGACGACCGACCGGACGGGCTGACCGTCTATAATCAGGTCACGCGCGCGATTAGTATCGTCGAAATCGCCGAGACCATCGCGGACGTGGGCAGCGAGTTCGACCTCGACGTCGCCGTCGAGCACTTCGAGAACCCCCGCGACGAGGACGAGACCCACAAGATGGAAATCGAGAACGACCGCTATGCCGACCTCATCGGCGGCCAGTCACAGTCCTTCGAGGACGGCGTCGCCGACATCTTCGAGACGCTGACCCGCTACGCCGACACCATCGAGGCCCACGAGGACCGGTTCCTGCCGGGCGTTCTCAGCGAGGACTGACGATGGACGTGCTGGTCACCGGAGCCTGTGGCTACATCGGTAGCGCGCTGCTCCCGCTGTTGCGCGACGACGACCGTGTCGACAGCGTCGTGGTCTTCGACGACCTTTCCTCAGGGTCGCCGCGCGCGTTGCTGGGGACGCTCGGGGACGGCCTCGAATTTCGGCGGGGCGACGTCCGCGAGTACGGCGACGTGGAGAGCGTCATGCGCGGCGTGGACCGCGTCATCCACCTCGCGGCCATCACCGGCGCGTCGAGCACCCACGAACGCCGTGATGAGACGTTCGCCATCAACTACGACGGCACCGAGAACGTCCTGACCGCGGCGGGCAAGCTCGGCGTTGATCACGTCGTCTTCGCCTCCTCGTGTAACGTCTACGGCCGCGCGACCAGCACCGACATCGACGAGACGGTTGACCCTGACCCCATCAACCCATACGCGGAGACGAAACTGGAGTCCGAGACGCTGCTCCGGGAGTACTGCGAGGAGTTCGACATGACCGGCACCGCCCTGCGGATGGCCACGAACTTCGGCCACTCGCCGGGCATCCGGTTCAACCTCGTCGTGAACTACTTCGTGTTCCGCGCGCTCACCGGTCGCCCGCTCACCGTCTACGGCGACGGCTCGAACTGGCGGCCGTTCATCCACGTCCGGGACGCCGCCCGCGCCTACGCGGCGGCCGCATGCGAGCCCGAGTCCTGGGATAAACCCGTCTACAACGTCGGCTCGGCGGCCGGGAACTACCGGATAGCCGAAATCGCCGATATCGTCGCCGACGAGGTCGCGCCGGTCGACGTCACATATCTCGAAGACGAGCACCCCGGGCCGTCCTATCACGTCAACTTCGACCGACTGGGTCGGACGGGCTTCGAACCATCGTGGACGCTCCGCGAGGGCGTCCGCGACCTCGCGGAGAAATTCACCACCAATGTCTGAAACAGAACCTACCAGCGAGACGCCCAACATCGCCGTCACCGGCGGAGCGGGCTACATCGGCAGCCGCGTCATCCACGAACTACAGCAGGCCCACCCCGACTGGAAAATCACCGCTATCGACAACTTCTACCTCGGGACCGTGCAAACCGTCGGCGGTGTCGATATCGAACACGTCGACATCCGGAACCGGGACCGTCTGGAGGCGGCGCTAGACGGGGCCGACGTCGTGATGCACCTCGCCGCGATTTCCGGCGTCGACGACTGCGAAGCAAAGCAGGATCTGGCCTACGAGGTCAACGTTCAGGGAACCGACAACGTTGCTTGGTTCTGTCGCAAGACAGGCGCAGCGCTAATTTTCCCATTCTCGATGGCGGTCATCGGCGACCCACAGGAGTTCCCTATTACGGTCGATCACCCACGGGACCCGCTGAACTGGTACGGCCAGACGAAACTGCTCAACGAGCGTGCTATCGAGACGTACGCCGCCGGCGCGTTCCCGGCCCACCAGTTCATGATATCGAACCTATACGGGAGCCACGAGATAGACGGCCAGACCGTCTCGAAGGGGACCGTCATCAACTTCTTCGTGAACCGCGCGCTCGCCGGCGAGACGCTGACGGTCTACGAACCGGGCACACAGTCCCGGAACTTCGTCCACGTCAAGGACGTGGCCCGTGCCTACGTCGACAGCTGCGAACGACTGCTAGAGCAACTGGACCGCGATGAGACCGGCGTCGAGAAATATGAGATCGCGAGTGACGAGGACCCGGGCGTCCGTGCCGTCGCCGAACTCGTCAGCGACATCGCCGCCTCAGTCGCTGACATCGATACCGACGTGGAACTGGTCGAGAACCCGCGGGGCGACGACGAGACGCTCGTCGATTCGTTCCCGGTCGACACTGACCGTACGGCTGACGTGCTGGGCTGGACCCCGGAACACGACGTAGAGTCAGCGATTCGGGCGGCACTGGAATCGGCGACCACGTAGACATCGAGTCCCGATGGATTTATTCGCCAGACCGGAAAGAGAAGAGACATGAGCGACACGCCCGGGGCGGGAGCGGTACTCGATGACCGGCCCGAGCTACGAGATGCGACAGAAGCGGTTCTGGCCGTCGACGACGAACAGGACGGCTGGACGTTCGATGACATCCCTATCGATTCGGGGCAGTTCGGCGAACTCGTCTCCGCGGGCATCGTCGAGAAAGACGGTGAGCAGTATCGAGTCGCCGATCCAGACGCTGTACGGGCCGCGCTCAACGGCGAGCCTGAGGCCGGTAGCGACAGCGGACACGGGCTGGCGCTCGGTGACGCACTGCGTTTTGATTTCGACGCGCGAGCAACCGGATTGCTCGTCGCCGCCCTATCGGTCGTGCTCGTCGCCCGAACCTACATCATCGGGTCAGTATATCGTGACGGCGATATCGTTCTCTCGAGCAACGACCCCTATTATTACAGATACCACGTCGAACAGGTCGCGGCGAACGCCGGCAGCGCGGCTGATTTCGGGGCGCTCTCCGTGCTTCCGGACGCAGTGACCAAGGGAGAGCCGCTTATGATCGCGACACTCTGGTTGGTTTCCAGCCTCTTTGGCGGGAGCAAGGAAGTTATCGGCCACGTTCTCGCCTGGTATCCAGTCGTGTCGGCACTCGTCACGAGCGTCCTGCTCTATCTGCTCGCAGTTCGGGTGTCCAGCGACCGGCGTGTCGGCCTCGCAGCGGTTCTGTTCCTCGCGTTTATGCCGGGCCACGCCTTCCGGACCAGCCTGGGTTTCGCGGATCACCACGCCTTCGATTATCCTTGGCTGGGACTCTCCGCCCTTGCACTCGTCATCGCGCTAACGACGGCCACGAATCGAACGTCGCTTCGTCGACCACAGCCGTGGATTGCCGCGGTCGGCATCGGTGTCGGGACTGCCGGCCAGGTGCTCGCGTGGGAGGCCGGGCCGTTGCTTGTCCTGCCGGTCAGTCTGGTGGTGCTGGGACAGACACTGCTGGATGTCTCGAACGACCGGTCGGCACTGGTCAGCAACGCGCCGGTCCTTGCAGGCGTTAGCTTCGGTGCGACACTCGCCTGGAGTGTTCATACTGTCACCGGCTGGCAAACTGCGCTCGTCACTAGCGCGCCAGCACTACTGACGCTGGGTACTGTCGTCGTCATTGCGACAGCAGAGGTAGCCCGGCGCTTCGGTGGTACTGTCGGACAACTGGCTGTGGTCGATCTCGGACTTGGCGTCGTTGGCCTCCTCGTCTTCCGCTTTGGCTTCACCGAACAGTGGGACACGTTCAATAGCCGGCTCGACTTGTTGTTTCGATCCGACGCAATCGCCGAGACGTACGGCCTGTTCAGCACGGACGCCTTCGGCTTCCTGTTCCTGCTCGGTCTGACGTTGTTCCTGGCGCTTCCGGCAATGGTGTGGGGACTCGACCTCGCGCGGAGCGACCAGAGCGGCTGGCTCGTCGCCAGTAGCTACGTCTGGGTGCTGTTCGGCCTCGCCATGATTCAGGTCCGTTTCGTCGGCGAACTGGCCACGTTTCTCGCGCTGTTCGCTGGCCTCGCGTTCATCTGGGTCGCCTCGTGGGTTGAGCTCGCCCGACCGGTCCTAGCGACCGGGGATCGGGACCTGCGAGACGTGCTCGTTCCGGACACCCGCGCGGTTGCGTCGCTGTTCGTGCTGTTCCTGTTGTTCGGGTCCCTCGGGATCGTGCAGGTCCCTGTGAAGACGAGCCAGGTACTCGTCGAGGACGGGACGTACGACGCGGCGACTGCAATCGAAGCCGACGCCACCGAGCGGGGACTCGAATACCCCGAAAACTACGTCCTCAGCCGCTGGGGACAGAACCGCGTGTACAACTACTTCGTTAGTGGCGAGTCACGGAGCTTCAGTTACGCCCGCCAAAGGTACGGGCCATTCGTCGCAGCAACGGACCCTGATGCGGCACACAGTCGGATCTCCAACCGAGTCGGGTATATCGTAACGACGGCGACCGACATCGAGGAACCGGCCACGATGTACGCTCGGCTACACCAGCACTTCGGAAGCCGTAACGGAAATGTGGACGGACTGGCCCGTTACCGGCCGCTCTTCGCGAGCGAAGACGGGAGCCACAAGGCGTTCGCGGTTGTTCCGGGTGGAGAGATACGGGGGACTGCGGCCCCGAATTCGACCGTCTCGGTCGTAACGACCATCACTGTTTCGGACAGAGAAGTCGACTACGAGCGCCAGACGACGGCCAACCGGAATGGTGACTTCACTGTTACCGTCGCAAACCCCGGGACGTACGCCGTGACTACCGATAGCGGGAATAAAACGTCCGTCGAAGTCACCGAACAAATGGTGTACAGTGGCGGCAATATCACTGTCGAGTGATCTTGGAGACAGACACGCTGTGGGTCTGAAGCGAAACGACCATTGTCCTCACCGAAAGAACAGATGGTGTGCGCGTCTGGGTTCGTGTCGGCATCGTGCTTGTGCTGTGTCTGACACTCGGAGGACTGTTCGTCCACGCGGAGATAACAGAGGACGAACGGTCACCGTATCCAGATGCTGCGGACCTTTCGACCGGGTACGAGTCGTACGTCGGACAGCAACTCATGGTGTTTGGAACAGTGACAGAGACCGGCGACGGCGAGCTGTATATAAAAGTCGAGGGCGACGGGACGGCAATCACACTCAGAGTCACTGAGACGAGCACAGCCGTCGAATCAGGCGGCGTCGTCCAAGTGTACGGGACGGTCGGACCAGAGCAAACGATAGCGGCCGAGCGCGTCGAAGTCGTCAACAGCAGCCGGTGGGCCGAACTCTACAAGTACGGCGCCTCGGCTATCGGCGCGCTCGGATTCCTGCTGCTGTTCTTCCGGTACTGGCGCATCAATCGAGACACGTGGACGCTGGAGGCCCGCAATGGCTGACCTGCTGACACATCTGCTCGCTCCGTACATCCTTCTCACGGTCGCGAGTTGGCGCGTCGACTGGCTCGACCAGCGCTGGGTCGTGGTTGGGATGGGTGGTGCGGCGATTCCGGATGTAGTGAAAGTCAGAATCGTGGTGAACGAAGAGACAGTCGGAGCACTTCTCGGCGTGCCGTTCACCTACATGCCCCTCTCGACACTCGGCGGAGTTCTGCTACTGGCCGGTCTTATCACTGTCGCGTTCGAGCGACGGTACTGGGGACGGGTGTTCGGCCTCGTGACGTTCGGCGGTCTCACCTCGCTCCTGCTCGATGGGCTGCGGGTGTACGCCGACGGTCGGGCCAGCGCCTGGCTGTATCCGTTCACGAACTGGCGGCCGCCGACACCGAGCCTGTACGTGTCTTCGGATCCGACCGTACTCGTCGTAGCGCTTCTCGCGGCCGGTGCGGTCGCCGTCCTCGACAGGCGAGTACGACGTGACTGAGTTGGCTACCAGGTCAACCCTTCGTAGGTGATGCCGTCCCGGCGCTTGATGATGCGGCGGCCGTCGACGACGACGGGGTCGGCCATCTCGTCGAACTCGGCGTCGAGCGCCGCGAACTCGTCCCAGTCGGTGACGACGACAGCGCCGGACGCGCCGTCGAGGGCGGCCGCCGGGGAGTCGGCGTACTCGATGTCGGGATAGCGCTCGCGCATGTTCTCGGTCGCCACGGGGTCGTAGGCGACGACATCGGCACCCCGCGTTTTCAGTCCCTCGATGACCGGTGCTGCCCGCGTGTTCCGGATATCGTCCGTCCCGGGCTTGAACGCCAGTCCGAGCACGGCGGCGCGTTTCCCAGACACGTCGACATGGTCATCGAGGAGGGAAAGGAGGCGCTCTGGCTGACCGTCGTTCAGCTCAACGGCCGCAGAGAGGACTGTGGGGTCGTAGCCCTGCTCCCGCGCCGCGGCGATGATGGCGTCGGTGTCTTTCGGGAAGCAACTGCCGCCCCAGCCGACGCCACTGCGGAGGAACTGCTCGCCGATGCGGTCGTCGAGACCGATGGCGTCGGCCACCTCGTAGGCGTCGACGCCGAACTCCTTGCAGATGTTCCCGATGTCGTTGATGAGGCTAATCTTCGTCGCCAGGAACGTGTTGTTGGCGTACTTTATCATCTCGGCCTCGGCGATACCGGTCTCGACGACCGGCACGTCGTCGTCAGCGGCCTCACGTAGCGGTGCATAGAGGTCATGGAGGAGGTCGGTCGCGCGGTCGTCGTCCGTCCCAAAGACGAGTTTGTCGGGGTTCAGGAAGTCCGCGACAGCGGTCCCCTCACGCTGGAACTCGGGATTGGAGGCGACGAGGAAGTCCGTGCCGCGTTCGAGACCGGCGTCGGCGATACGGAGAGCGAGGCGGTCTTCGGTCGTGTTCGGAACGACAGTCGACTTCGTGACGACAAGGTGTGGGTCCGCTGCCGCGTTCTCAGCGCCAGCCAGCGCCTCGCCGATGGATGCCGCACCGGCTTCCATGAACTGGAGGTCGATACTCCCGTCGTCGTTCGAGGGCGTCGGGAGCGCTAGCATCGTCAGGTCAGTATCGAGAATCTCGGCGTAGTCGGTACTTGCCCGAAGGCGACCGCCGCCATGTTCAGCGACGAGTTCGTCGAGTCCGGGTTCGTGTATCGGCGACTCGCCGTCGTTTACCGCGTCGACAATATCCTCGTCTATATCTATCGTTACGACTTCGTGTCCAAGGTCCGCAAGACACGCCGCGACCGTCGTCCCAACGTATCCGCTTCCGACAATACTGACGTTCATCAGGAGACGATAGTCGAGAAGCGGATATTATAATTCGGGTCTTATAATTCGACAAGAGTTTTATCGGACGGCCAACGAATTGAGATATATGAAAGCTGTCGTACTCGCCGCTGGCGAGGGGACCCGTCTCCGTCCGCTGACCGAAGACAAGCCAAAGGGAATGGTAGAGGTCGCGGGGAAACCGATCCTGACCCACTGCTTCGAGCAGTTGATCGAACTGGGTGCCGACGAACTTCTGGTAGTTGTCGGCTACAAGAAGCAGGCCATCATTAATCACTACGAAGACGAGTTCGAAGGCGTCCCGATCACCTACACCCACCAGCGCGAGCAGAACGGCCTCGCCCACGCGCTCCTGACCGTTGAAGAGCACGTCGACGACGACTTCATGTTGATGCTCGGCGACAACATCTTCGAGGCGAACCTCCAAGACGTCGTCAACCGACAGGCGGAGGAGCGTGCCGACGCCGCCTTCCTCGTTGAGGAAGTTCCCTGGGAGGAGGCCGGGCGCTACGGCGTCTGTGACACCAACAAGTACGGCGAGATAACCGAAGTCGTCGAGAAACCGGAAGAGCCGCCATCGAATCTGGTGATGACCGGGTTCTACACCTTCACGCCGGCCATCTTCCACGCCTGTCATCTGGTGCAACCGTCTAATCGCGGCGAGTACGAGATCAGTGACGCGATTGACCTCCTGTTGCACTCCGGGCGAACGATCGATGCGATCCGCATGGACGGCTGGCGAAACGATATCGGTTATCCCGAGGACCGCGACGAGGCCGAAAAGCGGCTACAGGGCGAGATTAACCCAGAGATGGCCGCCGAAAACATCGCCGCAAGCGAGTGAGCGACGAAACTGTATCATCCCGCCAGTTACCAGTGTGACAGCACGGGCAGGTATGTTTCACAGTCGGATAGGATTTCAATCGAAAGGCTGGACCACCACCGTGATCCCATCTCCATCGGACACCGTTAAACAGGGCAGGTATGACGAACGCTGGCTCGGCGTTTCGAGAGTCGACACGACTGGGGTGAGACGGTCATTGTGGGTACGTCGCCTCGCGAACGCGGTTCGTGTAGCACTCGCTCTCAGTAACACGACGGCCGTACAGGGTTGTCGGGCTGCGTGTCCACACACGGTCACTTCAGTATTTGAGTCCCGGGACGCAGGACTTATCCCGGAACTCGGCAATCACAGTGATAATGGATAGTGGCTGGCGGTACCGGGTCGCAAGTGTAGCCGGCGTTGTCGTGCTGACAGCGGTCGCCGTCGCACTTGTTAACAACGCTAGCATCCAGTCGATAGCGACAACTCTCCCGATACTCAGTCGGCTGCCGACCGACCCCCCAACGGGGCCAGAGTTCACGATTGAGCTCTTGGTCACAATCGCAGTCGTCGTCAGCGTGTTCCTCCCGCTGTACAAGCCCCGCCCGCGAAGAATTCTCGACGCGATAGCACTGGCCCAGAAGCGGGTGCTCGTGGCGGCTCTCGTTCTGGCGACAATCGGCTACTTCGACTATTCGTACAAGCTGCCGCGTTTGACTGTCGTGTTAGTGACCCCTTTGTTACTGGTCGCACTGCCGGCGTGGTTTGTGTGGATTCGGAAGCGGCCGTCGTCAAACGGCGAGCGGACCATCGTCGTCGGCGATGACCTCCGTGTGATAGAAGAAGTGGCAAGCGAGGTCGACGGCACGCTCCTGGGCTATCTCTGTCCGACGAGTGTAATGACGACAATCGAACGGACCGAAGCCATCGCTGACGGCGGCACTAACCCGAGTGGGTTGGAGCGGTTAGGTGGCCTCTCGCGAATCGAGGACGTGCTCGTCGAGTATGATATCGATACGGTCGTGCTGGCGTTTGAACACGCCGACCGGGCGGAGTTCTTCGGCGCCCTCGACGCCTGTTACGAGTACGGTCTCGACGCGAAAGTCCACCGCGACCATGCAGACTCTGTGTTGACCGCCAGCGGTGGAGTCGGAACCCTGGTCGACGTAGAGATCGAACCCTGGGACATACAGGACTACATTCTCAAGCGCGCATTCGATGTCACGTTTGCATCGGCCGGGCTGATCGCGCTATCGCCGGTGATTCTCGGGATCGTAGTCGGCATAAAGCTAGAAGACGGCGGCTCGATACTGTACCGGCAGGACCGGACAGCGGTGTTCGGCGAAACCTTCTCCATCTACAAGTTCCGATCGATGATCGAGAACGCGGAGGACGAGACCGGTGCGAAGATCAGTGACGAGGATGCGGGTGGAGTCGACCCACGCGTAACATCAGTCGGGCGAGTCCTTCGGCAGACGCACCTCGATGAGATTCCACAGCTCTGGTCGATACTGCGGGGTGATATGAGCGTTGTCGGGCCACGGCCAGAACGACCGGAGCTTGACTCGGATATCCAGACCGGTGTCGTTGACTGGCAGAAGCGATGGTTCGTCAAGCCGGGACTGACCGGACCCGCCCAGGTCAATCACGTAACTGGGAAAGAGCCGGGCGAAAAGCTGCGGTACGACCTAGAGTACGTGCGCGACCAGTCGTTTAGCTACGATATGAAACTCGTTTCCAGGCAGATTTGGAGTGTTATTATCGATATACTGGTCGCGTACAGAGATCCGTAGAACCGATTGTACGTCGTATACTCCTTCGGCGGGCAATGGACGCAATAACAGGAGGGATTGGTACCAGGTCTCAGAACTCACTCAGTCCAGTCATGAGTGAGACCAGTTACGAGGAGCACAGACAGTTCGTGAAAATGCCCTGGGGTCAATGACAGGCTGCGTGCGAACTGATGAACAGAGATCTGTCGTAAGGTCTAGGGACCAAGCGAAAAGGCCATACACTGGCCGGGAAATGCCCCTGTATGAAGTCGATGAAAGAGCCATACGGTATCATCGACGACGAGGGAAATCTGTTTGGCGTTGTCAATATTATTGATGCCCTCGTCGTCGTGTTTGTTCTCGCTGCACTTGTCGCTGGAACCAGCCTGGTACTGGCAGACGATAGCGATTCGAGTTCAGCCCCGACGACCGAGACAACCAATGTGACACTGGATCTCGGTACCCAACCTGAATATATTACTTCTCAAATATCGACCGGTGACAGCTACAGCCCGTCGAAGAATTCGGACGTGACGATCACGGATGTGTATTTCACTCCACAAGATGGATCGACACGGGCGGTAGTTCGAGCCGAATTGTCGGCACCGGCTTCGGGAGAGACAATCCAGTACAGCGGCGCACCGCCACGACACGGCCGACAGCTCAAGATCCTGACTGAGACGTACTCCACAACAGGGACGATTCGTGACGTTGGTGGTGGCTCCGAACTGACCACGACTGAGACAGAGGTAGTAGTCAGAGCGGATCTGTCAGAAACCGACGCCAGTCGTCTCAGCGCCGGGCAACCGATCCGTGTGCAAGGACGAGAAGTAGCTACCATCGACTCGGTAACGGCATACGGGACCGACAATCCTGATACAAAGACCGTCTTCCTCGGATTAACACTCCAGAGCGTGACCTACAGCGAACAGCAGGTGTTCGGCGAGACGACAATCCGGCCGGGAGTAAGCCTCTCACTCCCGACAGAAGCGGGCCTTGTTAAGGGGAAAATCACGCGAGTCGGTGCGACAACGCAACGCGGCCAGCCCGCCACGCGCGAGGTCAAGTTACAGCTTTCTAACGTGTCACCGTTACTCGCTAACAGCATCTCTCCAGGGATGACAGAGTCATTCGGTGGTGAAACAATCGCGCAGATTTCGGCTGTCCAGCGCCAGAATGCGACAATTATTACTAGGGGACAGAACGGAGAAATATACGAGCGGACACATCCGATAAATCAAGACGTCACCGTCACCGCAAACCTCTCTGTTCGAGAGACGGATACCGGCGTCACATTCAAAGGCCAAACACTCCAGCAGGGGCGCGTCGTGACACTGGATCTAGACACCATGACAGTCAAAGCGACCGTGGTCTCAGGCCATCAATGAGAAGCACAGCGACGTCACAATGGTGAAACAGCGGCTCCAGTCGGCTGTCGAGAACTCAACGCTCAAGTCAGTTTCCGATGATTTTATACGAAGTTTCGAGCACTCGACGCTCGGCAGAGCCTGGACTCTGCTCCTCGAGAGAACGAGAGCATCCAGACTCTATCGCTGGCTCACGACAGAACCGGAGTCGATGAGTATCGTCATTGATCTACGTAAAACGCACAGCGTCGGTCCAGTACTCGCTGTTCTCGATGCTGCCACACCTCAAGTCACACGCTTCTGGGAAATGTCTCGTCTCGCCGTAGTAGCACGGGCTATCGAAAACGTCCTTTCTGGTTCAAAAACAGCCAAGCTGGCGGCAAAGTTCCTGGAACCGCCGGAACCACCAGCAAACAGCGACCAGCGCGAGTAGCCAGCTACGCCCTCTCACTCGACCGTCACGCTTTTTGCCAGGTTGCGCGGCTTGTCGATATTCCGCCCCAGCAGCGCGGCTGTGTGATACGACACTAGCTGCAAGTGCGTGTTCGCCAGCACGGCAGCGGCCCGCGGGTGGG
Organism: Haloarcula taiwanensis; assembly: GCA_002844335.1. Lineage (NCBI taxonomy): Archaea > Methanobacteriati > Methanobacteriota > Halobacteria > Halobacteriales > Haloarculaceae > Haloarcula > Haloarcula taiwanensis. The sequence goes on along the minus strand of CP019154.1, from coordinate 434,622 downwards.
TCTCCGGAATGTGGAGCACGTGGTCGGCGTATCGTTCAACGTCGCTCTGTCCATCGGTGATCGCGACGACCGGTGCGTCGCGGGCCTCGACCTCTTTGACATTTCCGATGGTCTTGCGGGCGCGCTCGTCGTCGCCGGTCACGATAGCGAACACTGGCGTGTTCTCGGTCACCAGCGCCAGCGGGCCGTGTTTTAGCTCACCCGCAGCGAAGCCCTCAGCGTGCTTGTAGGTGATCTCTTTCATTTTCAGTGCGCCTTCAAGCGCGACGGGATTCTGGTACCCGCGGCCGATGAAGAAGTACGCGCTGGCGTCCTGATACAACTCAGCGACCTCCTGGGCGGCAGATTCGTCGAGGACCTCCTGAACGTGACCGGGGAGGTCGCGGAGCGCGCTGATGACCTGCCGGGCGTCGCCGGTCGTCGACGTGCCGAGGGCAAGCAGGTTCAGCGCGGCTAGCTGGGAGGCGAAGGTCTTGGTGGCGGCGACGCCGATTTCCGGGCCGGCTCGGATGTACAGCGCATGATCGCACTCGCGGGCCGCAGTAGATCCGACGACGTTGGTCACGGCCAGCGTGCGCGCGCCGCGACGGCGGGCCGCCCGAAGCGCTGAAAGGGTATCGGCGGTTTCCCCGCTCTGGGTGACGCCGACGACGAGCGCGTCGCCGATAGGTGGGGTCGCAGTCGCGTATTCGCTAGCGAGGAATGCCTGGGCAGGAATGCCCGCTTCGCGGAACAACTGTGCGCCGTGCAGAGCGGCGTGATAAGAGGTGCCACAAGCGACGAACTGGACGCCGGTCGGAGAGAGGTCGCCGAGATCGCCGATGTCGACCGTGCCGGCAAGTTCGTCGACCCGACCCCGCAGACACTGCCGAAGCGCGCGCGGTTGCTCGTGGATCTCTTTGAGCATGAAGTGGTCGTAGCCGCTCTTGCCGGTCTCCTCGGGGTCCCACTGGACGGTATCGATGTCTTTCTCGATGATATTGCCGTCGGTGTCGGTGACGGTCCAGCCGGCACCGTTGAGTCGGGCGAACTCCCCGTCGGCGAGGTAGACGACCTTGTCGGTGAAATCCCGGAAGGCGGGCACGTCACTCGCTAAGTAGGTCGCGTCTTCGCCGATACCCAGGACGAGCGGCGAGTCGTTCCGCGCGGCGAACACTGAATCACAGCCGGCGATGACGACGGCGACGGCATAACTGCCTTCGAGTCGGTCGACTGTCTCTCTGACGGCGTCTTCGGGGTTGGCTCCCGTCTCCAGCGCGTCCTCGATCAGATGTGGGACGACCTCGGTATCGGTGTCGGATGTGAAGGTGTGGCCGGCGCTGACGAGTTCGTCCCGCAGCGACTGGTAGTTCTCGATGATCCCGTTGTGGACGACTGCGACATCGCCGGTGCAGTCCTGGTGTGGGTGGGCGTTTTCGTCGGTCGGCGGCCCGTGCGTACTCCAGCGGGTGTGGCCGATGCCGACCGACCCCGAGAGCGTCCGATCGGACAACGCTTCGCGGAGGTCGGCGATTTTACCGGAGTGTTTGCAGAGGTCGATGTGATCGTTCGCCAGCGCGACGCCAGCAGAGTCATACCCACGATACTCCAGTTTCGAGAGACCGTGAACGAGCGTGTCGAGCGTCTCGTCGCCGCGGCCGACACAGCCGATGATCCCGCACATCAGCGGACCACCTCCGCGTCTTCGCGGACAGTTCCGTCGACTGTGACGCCGGTGGCGAGCCGAGCGTTGGGGCCCACAAGCGACCCGGGGACGAAACTCACGTCACCGAGTGCGACGGCACGGTCGGCGATAACAGCGCCCAGTCGCTGGTCCTCGAACACCGCTGTACCGACCTGAACGTCAGCCGGGCCGCCGGGGACAACTGTGTTGACGCCGAGATTCACGTCCTGACCGGTGACAGTATCGACGAGAGTCGAGCTCGGGTCGACACGCGTGTCTGCGTCGAGGACAGTGTGCTGGATGACGCTGTTGGCCCCGATAGTGACGTTGCGTCCGAGTGCGACATTCGGACCGATGACAGCGTCCGGACCGATCTCACAGTCCGGGCCGATGACGGCCGGCGACTGGAGAGTCGCCTCGTCGTGGACACGTGCGGAGTTGTCGACCCAGACCTGCTCGTCGCGGGCCGATTCGACGACCCGCCCCCGCGCCAGCACCTCGCGGGCAACGGTCAACAGGTCCCATGGGTATGTCGCGTCGACCCACATCCCGTCGACCTCGACCGCGCGGACACGGTCAGATCCCAGCAGGAGTTCGATTGTGTCGGTCAGTGCCAGTTCGCCGGCGTGGCGCGTCGTTTCGTCGATCGCTTCGAAAATATCACCGTCGAAGGCGTACACGCCGCCGTTGATGAGCCTGAACTCGTCGTGCTGTGGCTTTTCGACGATGTCGACGATGTCACCGTCCTGTACCTCGACAGCACCGTACCGACTGGTGTCCTGCCGTTCAACCACAGCGATGCTCGTGTGCGCAGTCTCTGCATAGGAGGAGTCTACCGCCTCGATAGTGGCCGCGTCGACGAGACGGTCACCGTTCATCACCAGAACCGGGCCGTCGACAACGCTTCGTGCCTGGAGGAGTGCGTGCCCGCTACCCAACTGTTTTGTCTGGCTCACGTAGGAAATCGGAACGCCACGGTACGTCGGACCGAAGTGGTCCTGAACGCGGTCGCGCTTGTAGCCGACGACGACAACCAGTTTCTCGATGCCCGCCTCGACCAGCGCGTCGAAGACGTGTTCGAGAATCGGCCGGTTTGCGGCCGGCAGCATTGGTTTTGGCCGGTTTCGCGTCAACGGCCGGAGGCGAGTTCCCTCACCCGCAGCGAGGACCACAGCCGTATCGATGTGCATACCTGTTGCAGACGGAGGAGGGGCTTCAATATGGCGGCCTTACCGAGATTCGTCGGTGTCTACTTGCCACGCATGTCCAGATTGCGGTGGGAAAATCAAACGTATCAGGCGGCTGTGACATCTAGCGGTATCAACTCAGTCCAGAGCTGCGGACTACTGCTCGCCCATCCGCTCGCCGGCGACGCGACGCCCCTTCGTCGTCAGATTCACTTCGGTCCGTTCCCGGAGCACGCTTATTACGTCGAGTTCAATCAGCCGGTCGAAAATCTCCTCGGTCTTGTCGACATCGATACCGACGAAGTTGGGGATGTCAAACGGCGATACGCCGGAGTGAAGTGCCATGATTACCCGTTTCTCCGTCGAGCTCAGGTCCAGATCAGCCTGGTTCTGTTCGGCGCTTTCTTCGAGCATCGTCCGGAGGACAGTGGCGTGGAACTCCTCACCCGCGAGGTGTGTTTCGACGCTGATGTCGTCCTCGCTGTGCTCGACCTGAATGACTGTCCGCTCCTCGCCGCTGACCTGCTTCTCTTCGACAGCGAGATCACCGATATCGGCGCGGTCGACGACGACGGCCTGCCCATCGGCCATCGCGAGCTTTAGCGCCTCGTCGCCGACTTTCAGCCGGCCTTTCGTCCACTCGGCGGACTGGACGACGCCGCCTTTGAGCGCGGGGTGCTGGACCAGCACGATTGCGCCGTCGAGACTCGCCCGGTAGAAGTCAGTTTCGAACGCCTCGTGGTCCGATGCCGACACGAGGATGACATCCTCGCCGACGTAGAGCGCGACGTAATCGGAGACGCCGGCGCTCTGCTGGTTCACGTCGAACCGGTCGGCGATACGGTCGATATCGGTCAGTGAAATCTGTCGCTTGTCGTCGCCCAGCAGGGCGACTCGCTCGGTGGTGAGGACGATGCGACAGTTTCGCCACTCGGCGTCGGTGAGGCGCTGGCCCTGTGAGACCGCCTGAAGGAACTGTCCTTTTGTATCGGCGATCTTCTTTTCGGTGTCGCTCATGCCCCGTACCGGCCTCTCGTACCTCCGTTGTCCGCAGGACTCAATATAACTTCCGTCGCCAGTGTCGAAACTGAGAACGGCCAACTGCACTGGCGAGTCGCTCATAGCGGAATTGTGCACAATTAGATAGGATATTTTTTGCGTGCGGCGGTATACTGTCAACTGATGACACGGGGTGACGAACCGGATCGGGGTCAGTCCCAGCCGGGGCGAGAGACAGTCGAACCACCGGACTGGTTCGTCGAACAGGCGAACGTGACAGACTCAGTTGTCTACGACCGCTTCGAGCGGGAGTGGCCCGATTGCTGGCGCGAGGCCGCTGAGTTGCTCGACTGGGAGGAGCCGTTCGAGACAGTACTCCATGGAACGGACGGCCCACCGTTCGAATGGTTCCCCGGTGGCCGATTAAACGCCGCCTACAATTGCCTCGACCGGCATCTACCCGAGCGGAAGAACCAGCTCGCGCTGGTCTGGGAGGGCCACCTTGGCGAGTCCCGCACCTACACATACCTCGAACTGTACCGAGAAGTCAACGCCTTCGCCGCAGCGCTACGCGAACACGGTGTCAGCCCGGACGACGTGGTGACGCTGTACCTGCCGATGGTGCCCGAACTCCCGGTCGCGATGCTGGCCTGTGCACGCCTTGGTGTGCCACACAACGTCGTCTTCGCCGGTTTCTCTGCGGACGCGCTTGCGACGCGGATGGAGCGGGCCGAGTCGGAGTACCTCATCACCTGCGACGGCTACTACCGCCGCGGTAGCGCCGTCGCACAAAAGAACAAGGCCGATAACGCGCGCATCGCCGTCGACCACGACGTGTCGGTCGTGGTGCTTGACCGACTGGGCCGTGACGTGCACCTGGGCGCGGACTACGACGACTATCACGACCTGCTGGCAGCACACGAGGGGGCCGAAATCGAACCCGTCTCGCGGGCGGCGGACGATCCGCTCTTTCGTATCTACACGTCGGGGACGACCGGCCAGCCGAAAGCCGTCACGCACACGACCGGCGGATATCTCGCACACGTCGCCTGGACCGCCCAGTCAGTGCTTGATATAAAGCCAGAGGACACCTACTGGTGTTCGGCCGACATCGGCTGGATCACCGGTCACTCCTACATCGTTTACGGGCCGCTCGCACTCGGGACGACGACGGTACTGTACAACGGCACAGCGGACCACCCGAAAAAAGATCAGCTGTGGGAACTTATCGAAAAGTACGCCGTCGACGTGTTCTACACCGCACCGACGGCTGTTCGAGCGTTCATGAAGTGGGGCGAAGAGTACCCCGCCAAGCACGACCTCTCCAGCCTGCGGCTGCTGGGTACCGTCGGTGAACCGATGGACGCGAGCGCCTGGGAGTGGTACCGCGAACACATCGGCGGCGGCGAGTGCCCCATCGTCGACACCTGGTGGCAGACCGAGACTGGCGCGATACTCGTATCGACGCTGCCCGGCGTCGACGAGATGAAACCCGGAGCCGCGGGACGGCCGCTGCCGGGAATCGAAGCATCCGTCGTCGACCGTTCAGGTGCGGCGGCCGAGCCTCATTCGGCCGGCGAGCTCGTCGTGACGCGCCCCTGGCCCGGAATGCCGCGCGCGCTGCTCGATGGGACGGGCTGGGGCAGTGTCCCAGACAGCGTCGAGGAGTGGCGGTACTACCCCGAAGACAGCGTCTCGGTCGACGATGACGGCTACATCACGTTCCTCGGCCGGATTGACGACGCGATTAACGTCGCTGGCCGGCGGTTCAGCACCAAGGAACTTGAGTCGACGGTCGCCGGCGTCACGGGCGTCGCAGAAGCCGCCGTCGTTGGTGCCGACGACGAGACGACCGGAACGGCAGTGTACGCGTTCGCTTCCCCGGAGAACGGTTACGCCGAGAGTGAACTCCGGGCAGCCATCGAAGACGCTATCGTCAATGCTATCGGCGGTATCGCCCGCCCCAAAGAAATCGTGTTCACGCCCGACCTGCCGAAGACGCGCTCGGGTAAGGTTATGCGCCGCCTGCTGACCGCAGTGGCGAACGATGAGGAACTGGGCGATACCAGCGCGCTGCGTAACCCCGAAATCCTCGGTGAAATCCAGTCGACGACGAGACAGAAATAAGCTGTTTCGTCTTCTTCGATATTTGCGAAAATTCTCGTACCAGCGTCGTCGTTCACAGCCCCTTCGCTTCGCTCTTCTCGCAGACAGCCGCGCCTTGGTCGTAATGCTTATTTCGATATTCTTCGACTTTCCGAAATAGATGGACGGCGCAACTGATCCCATCGGCGAGCGGGGGTACGAACAGCTTCGACGCGCGGCCGAGACACACCGGTCCGACCTCGTGCTCCGACTCGGCGCAGAGATCGGGCTCCGCCCGGCAGAGATGACCGCTGTACGGCTAGCCGACATCACCGAATTCGATGGGCATCGCCTGCTTGCTGTTCGGGAAAGCGGTGAGGTGGTCCGCGAGACCTATCTTCCAGACTCAGTCGAACACGATATGCGAAAATACGCAAACGCGGCTGGAGCGGCCGACGACGAGCCACTGTTTTCCGTCTCCGCACGTCGGCTCCAGATGCTCGTCAGCGAAGTAGCCGACCGAGCCGCCGAGACGACACCGCACCTGAAAGACGTTTCCTCGCGTGACCTCCGGTGGCGGTTCGCGGCGAGCTTGCTGGACGACGGCGTCGCGCCGGACGTCGTCTGTGCGCTCGGCGGCTGGGACCGACTCGACCGACTGGACCCCTTGCTTGACGAACCGGACCGCGAAACCATCGTCGCAGCCGTGGGTGAGTCCGGCGAGCGGGCGGCTCCGAGCGGGCCACAGCGACCGGTCGACTGGGTTACGGCGGTCAGCGAGGCGCTTGCGGTCGCCGCGACCGGTGAGGGAATTGCGACAACAGTCTGTGACCACCTGACAGAAGGAGCGGGCTTCGAGTTCGCCTGGCTCGCCGAACGGACCGGTGACGGACTGACACCGCACACGACGGCAGAAATCTCGGAAACGGCTGTCGAGCAGCAGATCGACACCCACATCGAGTCAGTCACTGGTCTGCTCGACGTGGGTGAGGTTCGTCTCGTCGACGACGACAGTGGATCGGTCGCGCTGGTGCCACTCGTCAGGGAAGACACCATCTCCGGTGTCGTCGGAGTCGCAGCGGATGGGGGTCTAACTGATACCGAACGTGCCGTACTGTCCGCGCTCGGTGTGCAGGTCGGGCACGCACAGATCGCCGCCGAGCGCAAACGCCTCCTGCTTGCTGACACGGTGACCGAGTTAGAGTTCCACTGTGCGGACGAGCGGACCTTTACCGCCGGGGTATCCGGGGCATTACAGTGTACGGTCGAACTGTCCGGGGTCGTTCCCGTTGCGGGCCAGTCGCTGCTGTACTACCTGATGGTCGAAGGCGCCTCGGCCGACGCGATCCTCTCATATGCGGACGAGGACGACGGCGTGGCCGACGCCAGACTCCTCGAAGAGCACAGCGACGGCGTACTACTGGAAGTCGTGGTCACCGACACGCCAGCACTCCAGCTCGTCGAAAGCGGTGGCCGGGTTCGCTCTGTGACAGCCACCGGCGGGGTCGCGACCATCGCAGTCGAGCTTCCCAGCGAGGCCGATATCAGACCAACAGTCAACGCTGTCACCGACGCCTATCCAGAGACATCGTTGGCAGCGAAGCGAGAGACGGAACGGCCGGCGGAGACGGACACCGGATTCCGCGACCGGCTGACCGACACTCTGTCAGACCGGCAAGAGACCGTCCTGCAGGCGGCCTACCACAGCGGCTATTTCGAGTGGCCCCGCGGCTCAACTGCCGAGGAGCTAGCGGACTCGCTGGATATCTCGTCGCCGACGCTGCACAATCACCTCAGAAAGGCCCAGCAGAAGGTTCTGACCGCGTTTTTCGACGAGCGGCCGACCGAGCCGCGACAGCCGGCCGACAACTGAAACCCTGTTTCATGTTATCGTAGTTAGACCCCCCGTTTATATGGCCGCTGTGAAATATCGATGATAGACCATGTCAGATGAAGATGTCCAACTCGAAGCACGGCTCGAAGAGCAGGAGGTTTTCGAGCCCCCGGAGTCGTTCGTCGAGCAGGCGAACGTCACGGACGAGGGTATCTACGACGAGTTCGAAGAGAACTGGCCGGAGTGCTGGGAGGGTGCCGCCGACCTTCTCGACTGGGAGGAGGAGTACGATCAGGTACTCGACGATTCGAACCCGCCGTTCTACGAGTGGTTCACGGACGGGACGCTAAACGCCTCGGCCAACTGCCTCGACCGCCATCTTGAGGAGCGCGGCGACGAGGCCGCTATCGAGTGGGTCGGTGAGCCGGTCGAAGAAGACAATATCACCTACACATACGAGGAACTCCATCAGAAGGTCAACGAGTTCGCGGCCGGTCTGCGTGAGATGGGTGTCGGCGAAGACGACGTCGTGACGATGTACATGCCGATGATTCCGCAGCTCCCCATCGCCATGCTGGCCTGTGCCCGCATCGGCGCGCCCCACTCCGTCGTATTCGCCGGCTTCTCTGCGGACGCGCTTGCGACGCGGATGAACTCCGCTGATTCTGAGTATCTTGTTACCTGCGACGGCTACTACCGCCGCGGCGACCCGCTCGATCACCTCGACAAGGCCAACGAGGGCCTGAGTGGCGTCGACCACGAGGTCGAACGCGCCATCGTCGCCGAGCGCCTGATGGACGGCGACGAGTTCGATCACGACTACGCGGACAACCAGGTCGCCTTCGAAGACGTCATCGCCGACAACGAGGGCGCGACTGTCGAGCCGGTCGACCGCGACGCCGAGGACATGCTCTTTCTCATGTACACCTCCGGGACGACCGGGAAGCCGAAAGGCGTCAAACACTCCACCGGCGGCTACCTCGCCTGGGCGGCCTGGACCTCGCAGGCGGTGCTCGATATCAAACCCGAAGACACGTACTTCTGCTCGGCCGACATCGGCTGGATTACCGGCCACTCCTACATCGTCTACGGCCCGCTCGCGCTCGGGACCACGACGATGATGTACGAGGGGACGCCGGACTACCCCGACAAGGACCGCCTCTGGGAGATCGTCGAGGAGTACGAGGCCGACCAGCTGTACACCGCACCGACGGCGATCCGCGCGTTCATGAAGTGGGGTAAGGAGTACCCCGAGAAACACGACCTCTCCAGCCTGCGCCTGCTGGGGACGGTCGGCGAGCCGATCAACCCCCGCGCCTGGAAGTGGTACTACAAGCACATCGGGGGCGAGGAGTGTCCCGTCGTCGACACCTGGTGGCAGACTGAAACCGGCGGCATGATGATAACGACACTCCCCGGCATCAAGGACATGAAACCCGGGTCAGCCGGCCCGCCGCTACCGGGCAACGACGTGCGCATCGTCGACACTGAGGGTGACGAAGTCGAACCCGGCCGCGCCGGCTACCTGACAGTTAACAAGCCGTGGCCCGGGATGCTCCGGACGCTGTACAAGAACGACGAACGGTTCATCAGCGAGTACTGGGCGGAGTACTCTGACACCGACAGCGACGACTCCGACGACTGGGTGTACTTCCCCGAAGACGGCGCGAAAATCGACGAGGACGGCTACATCACCGTACTGGGACGGGTCGACGACGTCATCAACGTCTCCGGTCACCGGCTCGGGACGATGGAAATCGAGAGTGCCATCGTCGGCGTCGAAGGCGTCGCCGAGGCCGCCGTCGTCGGCGGCGACCACGATATCAAGGGCGAAGCGGTGTACGCCTATGTCATCACCGAGGACGGCTACGAAGAGACCGACGAACTCCGCAGTGCGATTATCGACGGTGTCGAAGACGCTATCGGGCCGATAGCTCGGCCGGAAGCAGTCATCTTCACGCCCGAGTTGCCGAAGACCCGCTCCGGGAAGATCATGCGCCGCCTGCTCGAAGACATCGCGAACGGCGAGGAACTGGGCGATACGAGTACGCTGCGAAACCCTGACGTTGTCAGTGATATCGAAACCAAAGTCCAGGGTGACTGAGCCGTAGCGGCGAACAGCACCACGAATTCTCACCATTTCAAACCCATGTCAAGAGACACGCCTGCGGACCGAGAAGAGTCAATTATCCAACCGGACGGTGGTACAGAGCCCGCCCATGAGGACATCGACTACCTCGACAGGGAGGTGAACCTGTTACGGCCAAGCACACCGTTTATGCGCGACCATCTGAAGATCATCTGGAGCAGTTTCGTGCTCTGGGCGTTGGTCGTGTTCGGGCCGGTGACGCTGACCGCACTTGCGCCGGAGATGATGACCGTGCAGACGCCCCTGTTCGGCTTCCCGCTGCACTACTTCCTCGTCTCGTTCGGTGCGCCCACGGGCGCGCTGATCCTGGCGACGGTCTACACCCGTTACCGGGACCGGCTCGACCAGAAGTACGGCATCGACCCCGATGCCGTCGAGAGTACGGCTCCGGAGACCGGCGAGGCAGCGGCCACTGACGGAGGTGTCGAACAGTGACGGTCCCGCTACAGGCCGAAGCGCTCGACATCTCGTTCAAGCTCGTCCCGGCGATCATCGTCTTCCTGATGATGGCCTCGTTCCTCGTCATCGGCTACGTGTTCAAAGTGGCCGACACGGAGGGAATGTGGGTCGCGGGCCGCGGCATCGGCAACATCGAGAACGGGATGGCCATCGGTGCGAACTGGATGTCCGCCGCCTCGTATCTGGGACTCGCCGGACTAGTTGCGCTCTCTGGCTTCTACGGGCTGGCGTTCATCGTCGGCTGGACGACCGGATACTTCGTCCTGCTCATATTCCTGGCGGCACAGATGCGCCGGTTCGGGAAGTACACCGCGCCGGACTTCGTCGGCGACCGGTTCAATTCGCCAACCGCCCGCGCGCTAGCCGCGTTCACTACGCTACTCATCGCGTACGTCTACTCCGTTGGTCAGGCCCGCGGCATGGGGCTGGTCGGTCAGTACGTCTTCGGCCTTGACATCATCCCGATGATCGTCGTGATGATGACCATTACCGTCGGCTACCTCGCGCTCTCGGGAATGCTAGGCGCGACGAAGAACATGGCCGTCCAGTACACCATCCTCATCGTCGCGTTCCTTGCCGGCGTGTACGTCGTCGGCTTCTCGCAGGGGTACTCGACGATACTCCCGCAGATAGAGTACGGCGCGCTGATTGCCGACCTCGGTCGCGAGTTCTCCGCACCGTTCGTGAACCAGCCGTTCTACCTCTGGATCGCGACAGCGTTCTCGCTCATTGTTGGGACCTGTGGCCTCCCGCACGTCCTCGTCCGGTTCTACACGGTCAGGAGCGAGCGCGTCGCCCGCTGGTCCTGTGTGTGGGGGCTGTTCTTCATCCTCCTGCTCTACTGGGCGTCGCCCGCGATGGCAGCCTTCGGCGTCGACCTGTTCCAGACGACGACGGGCGCGAGCGCATACGCTGCTGAAGGCGGGATGTCTGGCGCTGAGGGTGACGTGATCGTCGTCCTCGCCGCGCAGTTCGCCGACCTCCCGACGTGGTTCGTCGGCCTCGTCGCGGCCGGTGCGATGGCCGCCGCCATTGCGACGACCGCCGGGCTGTTCATCACAGCCTCCTCTGCGGTCGCACACGACATCTACACCGAACTGATCAACCCTGACGCGACCCAGCGCCAGCAGGTGCTCATCGGTCGCGGAACGATCATCGGCATGGGCGCGCTGGTGACGGTGACCGCGTTCAACCCACCGGCGCTCATCGGCGAACTGGTCGCCTACGCGTTTTCACTCGCGGGCACCGTGCTGTTCCCGATGTTCTTCCTCGGCCTCTGGTGGGAGAACACGAACCGACAGGGTGCACTGGCCGGGATGGTGCTCGGCCTGCTCATCTGGATTACCTCGATCATCAACAGCGTCCTGCCGAGCTACATCGGCGCGCTCGAAGCGATTGCCGGCGAAGGTGGGGCACTCGTTCCGATATACGCCCAGTACGTCCCACCCATCGGCGCTGCGCTGATCGGGACGCCGCTCGTGTTCATCGTCACTATCGCCGTCTCGCTTGCGACGCCCGAACCGCCACTGGAGACGAAGAAGATGGTGCGACAGTGTCACAGCCCCGAACCAATGGGACAGCAGGAGACTGCCGCAGACGTCGTCGGCGACAACACCGGCGGCGGCACCCCCGCAGACGACTAAACCAATGTACGACAACATCCTCGTTCCGACGGACGGCAGCGAAACCGCGGAAAACGCGGTCGACCAAGCAGTCGACATCGCCTCGAAGTACGGCGCGACAGTCCATGCGCTGTACGTCGTCGACGTCGACGCGACCAGCTACTCGCTGGGGACAGAGCAGGTCGACCGTATCCGACAGGGGTACCTCGACGAGATGACCGAGGTGAAAGCCGACGCAGACGAAGCCACCGGCTACGTCCGCGACCGGGCCGCCGAACACGGCATCGAAGTCAAAGAACACGTTACCGCCGGCGAGCCAGCCCGCGCCATCCGGAAGTTCGTCGAGGACAACGACATCGACCTCGTCGTGATGGGGTCACACGGTCGCTCTGGCCTCAAGCGTGTCATTCTCGGTAGCGTCACGGAGAAGGTACTGCGCCGAACGCGGCTGCCGATACTGGTCGTCGACGTGCACGGTGACACGGACATCGAGGCGTGACTAGCATGGGACAGAGCCGACACCGACCGCCACGGACGACGCGAGGTCGCCGATGAGCGTCGTCGACACCCTTCGCGACCACGTACACGACCACAAGCGGGGGATGTTCGTCGACCTCGTGTTCGCTATCGCCTGGGTGACCGCCGTGAGCGTCATCTTCGACCTATTGTCGGTACCTCAGTGGGCGTACTACCTGACGCTTGCCGCCGGCGTGGTCGCGTACTACGGCTTCTTCTGGTCGCTTGAGATGGCGATGGAACAGCAGTAAGTCGCCCTCTGTTTGCGCGATGGCGATGGGTCCCCCAGCCGTTTCGCAGGACCACCTGAGAACCACACAGACGGCGACCGAGTCGCCGCGACACCCGTACTATCCAGGCACCCTTCTATGCTCAAGCCTGGCGAATTTCGGCCCTGCCGGTAGTAATAATACCATGTAGGTGCATTGACCTTTTCGATGGCAGCAGTCGCTGTGGAGTCAGCAATGATATACGAAAGTTCAACAGGAGAGTACTACAGTGGTCTCGACATCTGGATGCGCTTCGAATCGGGGTACTGGGAACCGCACGATTGGAGTCAAGCGACAGGACAGGAATGGGTACAGACCGAGGCAGGTGACATCCTCACTCTGACGCCAGTCCCGGAATCAGAGCTCCCCGACGGAGTATCGGTGACGGAAGCTGAGGATGTCGAGTACCTGCCCGAGTAACGGCGGCAAGACAGGAGCAGCCGCGAGGCCGTCTGAGCGGTCGGTGCTACAGCAATCGCCGCAGACGAACCGCCGTTCCGGGTCATACTGAGTGTGTCGTTCGTCGGTGCTGCCCTACCGCTCGGCTCGGGACTGGTTCGCGCACGAGTGGTATTCGAGAGCAGTCGTTTTGTGGCGCGTAGCGCCACACTACTTCTCACTCATCGCTTCACTCGCCATATTTCGCCCCTGCGCGTTCAACGCGACCTCGGTCCGAACCCGGACCTCGTCAACTGCACCGATATCGAGTAGTTTCTGATAGATTTCTTCGACCTCGTCAGGTGTCGTCCCGACGAAATCAGACATCTCAAACGGTGATACGCCGGAATACAGCGCCATCAGCACCTGACTCTCCATCTCCGAGAGTTCGTAATCGTCCTCGCGATCCTCGATAACGCGGGTAAAGAGTGTCTTCAGCGCCCGCGTATGGTGGTCCATCCCCGACATGTGGGTTTCGACGCTGCGGTCCTGGTCGTCAGTGTGTTCGACTTCGATGACCTCCCGCTCCTGACCCATCACCGTGCTGGTCCCGATTTCGATGGTACCGACGTCCTCGATTTCGAATGACATGCTCTTGCCGCCGGGGAACTGAAGTCGGATGATGTCGTCGTCCAGTTGAAACCGCGCCTTGCTCCACTCGGCGTCCTCCTGAACCACGCCGCCGACGACCGCTTGCTGTCGCGCGAGGATGACCTCGCCCTGTAAAGTCGCGCGGACGTACTCCGTCTCGAAGTCGGGTAGATTCGGCGTATCGACCAGCAGAACGTTGTTGCCGACCTCCAGTGCGGTCGCGCCGCCGGTCCCACCGTCAGGAACCAGATCGTCTGGGTTCGACGGGAGGGAGATGTTGGCGTGGGGAATCGGCTGTTTCGAGCCGTTCGTCGCCAGAATGAGCCGCTTGTTGGTGACGATGAGTCGACAGGAGCGCCACTGCGGGTCCGAGACCGGGTCGCCGTCACGGACGACGTACTGGAAGTCCCCCGACGTGTCGACTAGCTTGCGTTCGTCACCACTCATGCCCGCTGATATTAGAGATTTGACGCCGAAGGGTAAATAAGTTCCAGCACCGCTCTCACAGCGCGACGAGCAGGCCGCCGACGACGCCAAGACCACCAAACACCGTACAGACTGCCCAGAACGGGACCTGCCGCACCAGTCGGACTAGCGCGTCGACGGTGAGATAGCCGACGACAGCGCTGACGGCCAGGGCGACGACAGCCGGCAGCGGGTCGATTGCAGGGATGCCGTCGTCGACCAGCACCAGCGCGTTCGCGCCGAGCGCGGCCGGAATCGACAGCAGGAACGAGAGGCGAAGCGACGACTCGCCCTCGTGGCCCCGGAGCAACAGCGCGCTCACCGTCGTCCCCGACCGGGAGACGCCGGGGAGGATAGCCAGCCCCTGCAAGACCCCGACGAGGACGGCGTCGACCCAGTCGGGAACCGCCCGCTCGCCGAGCGACAGCGCGACGGCGAACCGCTGGAGCAGGCCCGTCAGCACGAGCAGGCCGCCGACCAGCGCCAGAAAGAGCCCGCCTTCAAGATTTGAGACAGCCGCGTCGAGCACCAGATACGCCGGGAGGCCGGTGACGGCGGTCGCCGCCGTGGCGACGACGAGAAACGAGAGGTCGGCCGTCTCGTCGGCGAACGGGCGACGGGAGAGCCGTCGAATCGAACGGAGGATGGTTCGGACCTCAGTGCGGTAGTAGGCCGCGGCCGCAACCGCCGTCCCGGCGTGGAGAAAGAGCGCGAGGCGGGTCGAAGCGGCGGGCGAGACGCCCGTGACCACCGTCGAGGCGAGTGCGACGCCGCCCTCGCTGGAGACCGGAATCCACTCAAGCACCCCTTGCAGCAGACCCAGCAGAATAGCGACGAGAATCGGGTTCATACCCACGGAGCGGACGCCGCGGGACAAAGGCCGTTCGGTTCAGGGCGTCGACGTGGCAGTATATATAGCTCCGATGTCCAATCGGAGGTATGCAACTGGGAAGCGGTGCGGTGGACCTGCTGTCGGGGCTGCCGGCCTGGCAGGGGTTTCTGCTACTCGTCGGCGGCGGGGTCGTCCTCGCGCTGAGCATTCGCGTGGTCGGCGACCGACTGCTCAGACAGGTCACGCCCCGCATCGAGGGCGATGTCGACGACATCGTCTTCCGTGGAATTCACACTGCGATGTACGTCACGGTCGGTCTCGGTGGCGCGTACGCCGGGGCACAGATTTACGACGTACGCCCGGCCGTCGCTGTCTCACTGGGAGCCGGCACACTCTCGCTGGTCGTCATCGTCTGGATGGTGACGCTGCTGCGCATCGGCCGCCAGGCGTCCGCCATCGCGACGGACTCGGCGTATATCGACCGCCAGATGGTCCCCATCCTCCAGAACATCTGGAGCGCGGTCGTCTCCGGCGGGGGCATCCTGCTCTTGCTGGTCCTCTGGGACATCGACGTCACACCGCTATTGGCCTCGGCGGGGATTATGGGTATCATCGTCGGCCTGGCGGCCCGGGATACGCTGGCGAACTTCTTTGGCTCGCTGTCGCTGTATCTCGATGGAACGTACGCAGTCGGCGACTTCGTTGTCCTCGAAAGTGGTGAACGCGGCCGCGTCGAGGATATCTCCGTCCGTTCGACGGTCATCCGCACCCGCGACGACATCCTCGTCACTGTCCCGAACTCGAAGCTCAACAACGCCGCCATCGTCAACGAGTCGACGCCGCGGCGCAAGCGCCGGATTCGCGTCCCCGTCGGCGTCGCCTACGGGACGGACATCGACCGGGTCGAAGGAATCCTCCTAGAATTAGCCGAAGCCGAGGCCCTCGTACAGGACCGACCGAACCCGCGAGTCCGGTTCCGGGAGTTCGGGGACTCCGCGTTAAACTTCGAACTGCTGTGCTGGGTCGGCAACCCGGCCCTGACGGCCAGGGCGACACACGAACTCAACAGCGCGATATACAAGGGGTTCCAGGCCGAGGGCGTCGAAATCCCGTTCCCCCAGCGGTCTATCTCCATCTCAGCCGAAGAGATTCCGGGCGAGCTATTCGATCAGGCGCAGTCGAAGAGCAAAGCCACAGACGACGGCGGCATGACCGGCGAGTGAGTGCAAGCACAGTCACAGCGCCCACTGACCCAGCGACGGAGAGGTCGAAACGCAGTTACGATGGCGACGCGTCGGCTCAGGCAATGAGCATACTTGAGGACGCCCGTGCGGCGCTTGCGACCGGGCCGCTATGTGATTCCTGTCTCGGCCGGCTCTTCGCCGACCGGAGCTTCGGGCTGGCTAACGCCGAGCGAGGCCACGCCCTGCGGGTGACGGTCGCGCTCGCGGACGACGACCCCTTCGAGGAAGGCGAGGACTGCTGGGTCTGTGAAGGCGAGTGCGACCGCTTCGACTGGTGGGCCGAGCAGGCCGCAAGCGCCGTCCGCGGCTACGAGTTCGACACCTATCAGGTCGGGACGAAGGTGCCGCCGCTGCTCGAAGAGAACGACGAACTGCTCCGAGAGGACGTGGGCCTCGACCCCGACGCCGGCGAAGCGCTGAAGACCGAACTCAACCGCGAGGTCGGCAAACGAATCGGTGACCTGACCGGCGCGGAGGTGGAGTTTGGCCGCCCAGCGGTCCAGCTCACACTCGACCTCGCAACGGACGAAGTGGAGACACACGTCAACTCGGCGTTTGTCTACGGCCGCTACCGCAAGCTCGAACGCGACATTCCACAGACGAAGTGGCCCTGCAACGACTGCAACGGGACCGGGCTGTGGCAGGGCGAGCCTTGCGACGGCTGTGGCGGTAGCGGGTATCGCTACGACGAGAGCGTCGAACAGTTGTCCGCCCCTGTCGTCCGCGAGGCGATGGATGGCGAGGAAGCCGTGTTCCACGGTGCCGGTCGGGAAGACGTCGACGCGCTGATGCTCGACTCCGGCCGCCCGTTCGTCATCGAGGTGATGGAGCCCCGAAAACGCGACGTGGACACCGACGACCTCGAAGCCGACATCAACGCCTTCGCCGACGGGAAAGTCGAGGTGACGGACCTCCACCTGGCGACCCACGAGATGGTCGAGCGCGTCAAGGAACTGGACGCCTCGAAGACCTACCGGATGGACGTGGAGTTCGGGGAGCCGGTCGACGCCGACGCTCTGCGGGACGCGCTTGCCGAACTGGACGGCACCACGATTGAGCAGGAGACACCCCAGCGGGTCACCCACCGCCGGGCCGACATCACCCGGACGCGGACGGTGTACGACGCCGAGGGCGAACTGACCGACGAGCGCCACGCCGAACTCCGCATCCACGGCGAGGGCGGCCTGTACGTGAAGGAACTCGTCTCCAGCGACGAGGGCCGCACGGAGCCGAGCCTGGCCGGCCTGCTCGACACCGACGCCGTGGTGACCGCCCTCGACGTAATCGACGTACAGGGCGAGGACGAGCCGTTCGCGAAAGCCGAGTACCTCAAGGAGTAGCAGCCTGCTACTGGCAGCGCCGTCGTACCGGCGTCACAGTAGGAGGTCACTATAGACGAAACGGTCGTGAACTGTCGCTCTATTTTATTCGGCCCCGGATATATCAACGGTGCTGCGGGAGACACCATGACACGAAAGCAGACCACGTTTTCACGACGAGCGGTGTTACGCCACGGGACAGTCGCGGCCGGCGTGCTGGGATTGACAGTGGGCACAGCGAGCGCGGCGACGACGGTGTCCGGGGGCGGCGACGCGCTCCAGTCGGCCATCGACGCCGCGAGCGACGGCGAGACGCTGACAGTCGTCGACTCGGCGGTGTACGACCCCGTCACCGTCGACGCCGAGGTCACAATCGAGGCGAGCGCGAGTCCGACAATCGAGGGCGACGGCGGGATCGGCGCGGCGGTGGGCATCGAGTCGGACGGCGTCACGCTCGACGGGTTCACCGTCACGAATCCGGGTGGATTGCTCGGCGTGAAAGTCGAGCGCGGACGTGACGACGCGGCTATCAGCAACAACACAATCGAAGACGTCGGTCCGACCGGTCGCCTCGGCGTGACCGGCGTCGTCGTCGGCCAGGGCGACCACTCGGGCATCGAGATCGTGAACAACACGATTCAGAACCTCGACCAGGAAACGACGGACGATTCGGGGTTCCCGACGGTCAACGGGGTGCTCTTCGACGCCGACAACAGCGGCCCCGGCACTGTGAGCGACACGACGGTCAACAACAACACGATTCGGGACATCGAGAGCGACATCGCGCCGCTCGGCATCGTCGTCCAGCACGAGACCGACGGCGTCGACATCAACAACAACGAGATACGGGACCTCGTAGCCGCGGACGATACCGACTCCGACCCGTCCGACGACGTGGACTTCGGCTTCACGTTCGCACAGGGTATCAACATCGCGTCGCCCGCGACGAGCGAGACGACTCTCGCCCACAACATCATCGAGGACGTCACGAGCGCGGAGACGATTCTCCCGGAAGCAATCAAAGTCGACGGCGACGGCGGTGGCCTGACCGTCCGGGCGAACCAGTTGCTGGTCGCGGTCGGGCTGAACAACCGGAACGGGACTGACAACGGGAATCGCGACCCGTCGAGCGACCCACAGGTCGACGCGAAGAACAACTACTGGGGTAGTCCCGAGGGGCCAGAAGAAGCCGATTTCAACCAAGACGCGGACGACGACGACCGGAGCGACGTCGTCGGCAACGTCGACTTCGAACCGTTTCTCCGGAACCCACCGGGCGGGAAGGGACGCGGCCCCAACAACTAGGACCGGAACCTGTTTTTACACCGGCATCGACGTGCCAGCCATGCAATTTGGCGTCGACGAGGCCGGCAAAGGGCCGGTTCTGGGGTCGATGTTCGCCGCTGCTGTCAGGGCCGACCCAGCAGTCCTACCCGATGGTGTTGGTGACTCGAAAGACATCAGACCGGAGCGACGCGAACGGTTAGCCGAGGAAATCCGCGAGTTGGCAGACGCTGTCGGCGTCGCCGAGATTCCGGTCGAACGCATCGACGCCGACGGGACGGACATGAACACGCTGACTGTTGAGGGGCAGGCAGCGGCACTCTCAGAAGTGGCCCGAGACGACCTGTCGGGCATGGTCGACGCCGGTGACACCGACGCGGTGCGGTTCGGCCACCGGGTCGCGGAGGCGGTCGACGCCGACGTAACCGTGCGGGCAGAACACGGGGCCGACGAGACGGACCCGGTGGTCGGCGCGGCCTCGATTATTGCGAAGGTGGCCCGTGACACACACGTCGCGGACCTGGCCGGTGAGTACGGCGACGTGGGGTCGGGCTACCCCAGCGACCCGACGACGCGAGCGTTCCTGGCGGACTACGTCGAGCGCCACGGCGAGCTACCGGCGTGTGCTCGTCGGTCGTGGTCGACGTGTGACGACGTGCTGGCCGCGGCGGAACAGGCGTCGCTGGGCGAGTTCTGAATACCGAAAATCCCCGCAGACGCGGCTTGGAGTCGGACGGGAGCTGTTTTCCACAGCCCGTACGGCCCTTCCAGCACGTGTCCGACTGTAGCCGGACTTGCACCGGCCTCGCCCTCTCGGGCTTTACCCGGGCTCGCACCGGGTTTTGTCGATGTGCTGGATTCCCGAACGCCACTTACGTGACATCCGGTAGTTGGCCTTCGCACCGGTCCGGCCGGCCGGGCCGGCGGTGGGCTGTTTCGGTTCTCCTTCGGAGCGTTCACCTCGGAGTCGTTTGACGGACCGCTCGGTTGTTGCCCCCAACGCGTCCTGTTCCGTCCTGTGTGGACAGTCTGAGACCCGTCGTCCGATGGCTCCCCGCATCTGGCGGGATGTGTAGCTTGGACCTGCTGGATAATAAGTCAATCTAAAAGAATTTGGTACCTTCTCACATGAAAATAGTCGGCACTGGACTACTGGAGACGGGAAAAAACGGGCCGCGGGCGGTCAGTCCTCGTCCAGCACGAGACTCCGAAGGATATCACCGTAGGCCGGCCGTGTCACCAGAACCCCGACCAGCACGCCGACGATTGTGATGATGGCGAACCCGGAGAGGTCGCCCAGAGAGAGGACCATCAGCGGACTCATGGCGACGATGGTCGTCGCTGCGGCCGCGCCGATGACCCAGAACGCCTTGCGGAAGCGACTCTGGAACACGCGTCCGGTCTCGACTTTCCCCTGTTGAAGTATCTCGTCGGCGATGATAATGAGGTCGTCCACCCCCGTGCCGATGACCGCGATGAACCCGGCCAGATGCGAGAGGTTCAGCGGATACTGGACGAAGGCGACGAACCCGAGGAGGATGAACACCTCCGACAGCGCCGTGACGATCATCGGCAGGGCGACCTCGGGACGCCCGTACCGGAGATACACTACCAGACTCACCGCGATGACGGCGAGAATGCCCGTCAGGAGGGAGCGCTGCTGGAACTCCTGAGCGAGCGCAGACGAGAGCGTCTGGCTTTCGGCGTTGTCGAAGTTGAGCGGAGCCGGCAGCCGGCCGGCCTTCAGCGCGAGTTCCAGCTCGGTCGCCTCGGACATATTGCTGGTCCGCATGATGAACTGCGGGTTGTTGACGAACTCACCGTTCTGGTAGGACTGGCCAAGTCCCGGGTCGACGCCGCCGACGAACACCGGTTCGCCGTTCAGCGTCGTCACCAGACAGTCTGCCTGCGAGTTCTGGAGGTTATCGTGGTCGTAATCCGAGCGACGGCAGGTCGACCCGCTACCGAAGCCGGCCTCGACCATGTCGTTCGCGTAACGCTCGGCGGCGCTCTGTTTGACCGTCACCGGGACGTGCGTTCCCTGCGTTTCGCTTCGCTGCGCTGATCCGGCCCGCAGATCCTCCTGCGAAAGAACCTCTTCGCGGACGTAGGATCCATTCTCAGTGTTATCGTGAACGGCGTACACGCGGACGACACCCCGTTCTTCGAGCAGGCCGATGAGTTCCTCACGCCCCCTGTCCGGGGCCGTGACGCTAATGAAACTCCGACCGCCAGGAGAACTTACCTGCTGGACAGAACCACCGGTCAGGGCTGATTCCCGCAGTTTGTCGTTGATGACCGATACCATATTTTCGCGGGTCTCCCGGGTCACGCCGGACCGGACCTCGCTTGGTTCGTACCCCTCGGCTTCGAGCGCGGACTGGACGTCCGACTCGCTGACGTTCCTCGCAAACACTTCGACGGTTTCAGTCCGATTCGAGGCGCGTACGTCGATTGAATCGACGCCAAGTCGGTTCGAGACGGACTGTTCGAGGGCCGTCTCATCCGCGGGCGCAACATCCACACCTTCCGCAGTGGTACCGACGATTGGTGCCTGGATGCGTGTGCCGCCACTCAACTGGATGCCGTACTGGAGGTTCGTCGATTGGTCGGCGGCCCCGGCCCCTTCAGTATCCGAGGTCCCTGGCGGAACGCCGGGGACGAACAGCGCAATGGCGCTGAGTAGCAACAGCGTGACCAGCGCAACGACGCGCCAGTTTTCCTTGAGTGTGCTCATCGTTTGACCCCCTCGTACTTGTACCAGCGAAGCAACGTGACGTTGAGCATGTAGGTGTTCATCAGGTCAGCAGCCAGTCCCACGACGAGAACGAACCCGATAGAGGCCATCAGTTCGATACCGAATAGCGTCGCCGAAATCGCCATCACCGCCATCGCCGCCATCGACGTCAGTGTCATCGTCACACCGGTCCGCATCGCGCGGTATGTCGACTCGTAGAACCCGCCGGACCGCCGGAGGACGTGGTTGTTCAACAGGATATCTGAGTCGACGCTGTAACCGATGAGCATCAGTAGCGCGGCGACAGTTCCCAGAGAAAGCTTGATTCCCAGCAGGTTCATCACCGCGAGCGGGATGACAAGGTCGGAAAACGCCGACAGGACAACCGCAATGCTCGGCACGATCGACCGGAACATCGCAAAAACGAGCAGACTCATTCCGAGGAAAGCGACACCGATGCCGACGACCGCGAGCCGCTGGTTCTCCTGACCGAATATCGGCGAGGTTGTTCCGCTACCGAGGAACTCCATCTGGTCGCTCGACCGCGCGGTTTCCTCGATAGGCTCCAGATTCGACGAATCGAACGTGATAATGTAGCGGTTCTCACCCTCAACCTGTTGGACAGAAACCACGGGCTCGTCGAACGTATTGTCCCTGAGTTCCGCCTGTGAGAGAGACGACTCGACGGTGAGTTCCGAACCGCCCGTGAAGTCGATGCTCGGAGAGACCGGCGCACCGGTGACCAGATACCAGCCACCGAGCACCGCAAGTGCCAGACCGAGCACCACCAGCGGAACCGCCACCAGTTGGCGGTTCGAGTACTGGGTGTAATCGACTTCCGGGACCTCGAACTCGAACATGACCGAACGATGTGAGACGGGCGCGAATAAGCCTTCTCAATCACTGCCGCTGACATCCGACATGGCCGTACATCTATGACAGTCTGTCACGTATATCCGGTATGTCAGAGCGCGCCATCAGGGTCAAACTCTCGTATCCAGCAGACCTCAGCGGGTGGGGTCGCGACAAGATCGACGGGTCGCCGTTCCGTGCGTACCTTCGGAAGACACACGACAGCGCCGAACCGGGCGACGTGTGGACGGAGTTCGTCGGCGTCGGCTGCTGTGGCGACACGCTAGACTTCCCGCTTCGGGTCGAATCCGTCGACGGCGGCACAGCGGTGACCGAAGACACCGAGTTCGTGTACACCGAGCGCGAGGCGTGTGGTGTTGCCGGCGGCTGGGAAGTCCAGAGCGCTGCCGGACCGACCGAATAAGGAGTGCGAGCGGGTGAGAGAACGCGTCAGTCCGGGAGGTAGCGCACGCTGACAACGCCGTCAGTCGTTCGGATTTCGACGCGGTCGACGCCGAGTCTGGCCGCTCGTGAGAGGGTGGCTTCGTCCTCGACGACATCTGCCGCAGCCTCGGCTGTCTCGTCGTCCGGGACCGTCAGAACGTGTACCTCACCCTCTCCGGCGCGCTCGACCGTGGTTAGCTCGCCGGGGGCCTGTTCGGCCGCGATTTCGGTCGTCTGCGCCGTGGGCGCGAGGTCGACCGTCTCCACAGGAATTGTTCGCCGCTCTTCGACTTCGGTAAGGGTGTACGTGACTTCCATCGGCGGCTCCGGTTCGACTGTCCCCTCTACTACCTCGCCGGTCTCAACGCCGGGATTGTCCGACAGTGTCAGTACTTGCGAGTTTGCGACGTTCCGAAGCGTCGCCGACGCGTCGTCAGCGTTTGTGACAAGAAATGTCCCTTCGATTGCTGTCATAGATTCAGATTCGTGACGGGCGTTCTTGCCCGTTTCGACCCGGGGACGGACTGTCGTGTCATCTCGGGAGGAGCGGGCGACTGTAGGCCTACAGCACTACTTCAACAGCCGATGAGTCAGATAGAGTACCAGCGTCGCAAGCAGCGGCGGGACGATGCCGGCAGTCGGCGGCAGCGAGTAGAAGAAGCCGACGACAGCACTCTGTGTCGGCTCGCGAAGCGCCGCCGGAGCCGAGGTCAACAGCGCGAGGTATATCGACCCGATGAACAGGAACGCCGAAACGGCGAGTGCGCGGTCGTAGGCGACCGATGACTCCGTTCGTCGGTGGCGGCGCGCGACAGAGAGCACCGGAGCCAGCAGCGGCGCGACGAGCAACAGTCCAACGAACAGGAAAAAGCTCCGGGAGAAAGTGAACGTCCCGCCGCGGACGCTCCCGGTTTCGGCGAGTTGCGTTATCAGTCCAAAGGAGAACACGAGCGTAATCGCCACGGACAGTAACAGTGCGACCGGAACGTACGCTTTGAACAGCAGCGAGTCGCTGGCACGGAACGCGTACGGGAACGCCCCGGGGAGCCCGTTGTACGGTTCGGGCCGGTCGTCGTCGGCTGTGACGGACTGCTCTGCCGTCGCATCTGTCATATCTGTTTGTTAGGCGAGCGCGTGGTTAAGCGCGGTGTTGTCCGACAGGCGGTGACTGTGGACCCGCGTCAGCTGCCTGCCATACTGTCCGGGAGTTGTTTGTACCCGCCCGTCGACATCCACAGTATGCATGTCGATATCGGAGCCGCGCTTGCCAATGCCGCCGACCCGGGCGTCGAGCGAGCGACGCTAGAGGAGCTGGACGAGCGGGTGGCCGCGGCCCACGAGCGAATCGAGCAGGGGCGAACCGACGACGAGTTCGGCTACGCGTCGCTGAACCTCCCCGAAGCGACCGACGCCGAGGCCATCCGCGATGCCGTCGCACCGGTCGCCGACGCCGACTCTGTCATCACTGTCGGCATCGGTGGCTCAGCGCTAGGGGCGAAAACAATCACGGAGGCGCTAGCCGAGGACCCGGACAGCCACGTCGTGCTGGACAACGTCGACCCGGAGCACGTTCGGCGGACGCTTGACGGACTTTCGCTTGCCGACACCGCGATCAACGTCGTTTCACGGTCGGGGACGACGGCGGAGACGCTGGCGAACTTCCTCGTTGTCCGCGAGGCCTACGAGGACCACGGTGTCGACTGGACCGACCGAATCGTCGTCACGACGGGTGAGTCCGGCCCGCTACGGTCGCTGGCCGAGCAACACGACCTGCCGACGCTGCCGGTTCCCAAGGGCGTTCCGGGCCGCTTCAGCGCGCTCTCGGCGGTCGGGCTCGTCCCGCCAGCCATCCTCGGTATCGACATCGAGGGGCTGCTTTCCGGCGGTCAAAAGGCGGCTGACGATCTCGCGCCGTCGTTGTATGACTCGCCGGCATACGCCTACGGCGCGATGGCTTACGCACTCGAAGAAGAAGGTGCGATAGTCAACGCTGTTATGCCCTACGCCGAACGGCTGGAGTCCTTCGGCGAGTGGTTCGCACAGCTCTGGGCTGAGAGTCTCGGCAAGGACGGGCGGGGCCAGACGCCGGCACGGGCGCTTGGCGCGACCGACCAGCACTCCCAGCTCCAGCTGTACCGCGCCGGCCACCGCGACAAGGTCGTCACGTTCGTCCGACCGCGCGAGCGCGCCGACGTGGCGATTCCCGACCCGGACCACGAGAACCTGTCGTATCTCGCTGGAACCGACCTCGGCGGCCTCATCGACGCCGAGTACGAGGCGACGGTGGCGAGTCTGCCGGCGGCTGACCGGCCGGCGCTGGAAGTAGAGATCGACCGCCTCGACGCCGAGAGCGTCGGGGAGCTGCTGTACGCGATGGAGGCGGCCTGCGTCCTCGTCGGCGAACTCGCGGACGTGGAGACGTTCACCCAGCCGGCCGTCGAGTGGGGCAAAAACGCCACGCGGGCGCTCATCCGCGGCGAGACGACGGACGAGACGGCGGTCATCGACGAGCGCGAACGCCTGCGGATCGGCGAAACGGAGTCCCTTTAGGCCGGCGCAACGGACTGCCGGTAATGGACGACACTGCCGCGAACTGGGGTGTGCTCGCTGCTGGCCTCGGTCTCGTCGTACTCGTCGCCACAGAAACCGGCGTGGTCGGCTGGATGACACCAGCGACGGCTATCGGCCCAGTTACCGCCCGACAGGTCGCCGCCGCCGGCTTCGTCGTCGCCGCCCTCGTCTTCTCACTTGTCCGCCACGGCGCACTCGGCCGCAGACAGGCCGGTCTGGGCGCGACAGGCGCAAGCATCGTCGCAACCCTCGCGACGCTCATCGCGTTCTTCGGGCCAGAATTCCGTACTGGCGTCGAGGCGACTGTCGGACTCGCGGTCTATTTTTCGGTGCTGGCCGGCAGCCTCACAGTCGCACTGGGCTGGGCGCTGTCGACCGGCGTGCCGAACGACCGGCTGTACACGGTCGCCAGAGCGCTCTCGGTCGCAACGGGAATCGGACTGGCCGGCTTCCTCGTGGGCACAGTGTTCGCCCAGTTCGTCGTTCTCGGGGCCGCGGCGGGAGGGCTGGTCAGCGCCGCAGCACTAAAAGGCGGGACGGTCACCGGACCCACGTACATCACGCTCACTATCGGCATCGGCGTCGGCTTCGTTGGTTTCGGGGCGGCCGTTGCCAGCCGGCTGGACCGAACCTGGGCCGACCTTGACCTCCGTCGCCCCGGTCTCCACGACATCGGCTACAGCGTCGGCGGCGTCGTCGTCCTTATGCTCGCGCTGTTTGGCTTCAGTTACCTCATTCAGGCGCTCGGGCTGGAAGCCGCTCGGAGCAGCGTCGAAGAGCTGGCCCGCGAAGACCCGTCGTTCCTGCTCGTGATGGTCCCGCTGGCGTTTCTCACCATCGCGCCAAGTGAGGAGTTTATTTACCGAAACCTCATCCAGAAGTACCTCTACGACGATTTCGGCGACCTACAGGCGATTATACTCACCAGTGCTGTGTTCGGCGTCGTTCACTTCGGACAGTACAGTACTGGGACGCCGACACAGACCGTCCTCTCGTTGCTGCTGGTGTTCGTCCTGTCGACACTGCTGGGCCTGAGCTACCTCAAGACCGAGAACCTGCTCGTGCCCGTCTTTATTCACGGGGCGTTCAACGCTATCCAGTTCCTCACATTGTACATCGAGATTACAGGAAATCCGGCAATCTGAGCCGTCTGACTGCTGTCTGACGGGTGTTTATGCGACATACCGTTGTAGGCGATGGCATGGCTCGGCGGTTCACCGTCGTCTGTGATGACGACCAAGCGCGGATTATCGAAACGCTTGCGCGACGCTACAGCATCACAGAGGAGGAAGTCCTTTCACAGTTGGTTGCGCTCGGACTCGAAGCCCGAGACGAACAGACCGTCTAAGCCGGGTTCTTCCGCGATAGCGAGCTACCGCAGATGGGACAGCGGTCGCGATTCTCGTCGAACTCACGGCCGCAGCCGGCACACTGGAACAGCCATTCCCGCTGTTCGGAGATCCCTTCACGGGCGATGACTTCGACTGCCACGTCGAGTTTCTCCGCGACGTTTTGCATCGCGTAATCGTCGGTGACGAGTCGGCTGTCGAGTTCGAACGCGGCCGCAATCAGTCGGATATCGGTCTCCGAGAGCTCCGCCAGATCACCGGTTTCACCGGCGGCGCGCTCGATGCGCTCGACGGTGTTGTCCTCGGGAATGTGAAGGTGCATCCCCGAGCCTTCGAGGGCGTCGAAGCGATAGGCAGCCTCGTCTTCCAGTTCCTCTCTGACGAGCGGAATCGTCGCTATCTGCTCGTCGGTGTGGTACTCGTTGATAAATGCCGAGGAATCGAGAACGTACATCTACCGTTTGACAATCATGTGGTCTTTCACCGCCTTGACCCGCTCAACCGGGACAAGCAGGCGGCCCTGGTCACTGTACTCGAAATTCGTGTTGCGGAGCGACTCCGCGGGGTCGATGACGAGGTTGTGTAGCGCGCCCGAGGAGAAGTCCATCGTGATGTTGTAGAGACTGCCGATTTCCGCGCCGTCAGTCCCCATCACGTCTTTGCCCGACAGGTTTTCCGCAAGTATCGCGGCCATATCCCCATGTTCCGAACGAGGTTACATAAACGCCACGGGGATGTCCGAGGGGAGAGCAGGGTACCGGAACGGTTGCCGAGGGCTGACGCGTCGGCGGCTGACGGAGTCACTGAGAAACACCGGCGGAAACGGAGGTCACAACAGTCACAGCAGGCAGCAGCCCTAAGCGACAGGCACCCACACAAGTACGCATGGACCAGAGCAGGCGTCAGTTTCTCGGCGCGGTCACAGCCGTCGTCACCGGGACTATCGCGGGCTGCAGTGGTGGCGACAGCGGTGAGCCGTCCCCGACAGAGACAGCCACCGCTACGCAAGTACCGACCCGTACTGCGACGACATCGGCCGATTCGGTTACGACACCAACGGAGACCGCCACTCCAACCGAAACACAGACCGAGACACCGACAGCCACACCGACGGAAACGCCGATAGACGCCGATCAAGAAGTCGCCGTCGCGCCGGGCGATTTTGTCTTCGAGCCCGTGTCCTTCGAGGTCCCAGTCGGAAGCACCGTGCTGTGGGTGTGGGAGGGCAGCGGCCACAACGTCAAACCGACCGCGACGCCGGAAGAGAGCGACTGGTCCGGGACGCCCGGAGACGACGGAAAGACGTACAGTTCGGGCTACGAGTACGCCTACACCTTCGCGGTTCCTGGCGAGTACGAGTACCACTGTGTCCCACACCAGAGCATCGGCATGACGGGGTCGTTCACTATAACCGAGTGACGCCCGCTTAGCCCGACGTTCGGTCGCGCGCGTTTGATGACGACGAACTTAACTGCCACCGACGACTCGGTTCTGACAACTTCTGGAGCCATCTATGTCTGACACGGACCCCACCACAGCCACCGACGACACCCTGCGGACGCCCATCGTCGCCGTTCTGGGCCACGTCGACCACGGGAAAACGAGCCTGCTCGACAAAATCCGGGGGTCGGCCGTCACCGCCGGCGAATCGGGCGCGATCACACAGCACATCGGCGCGACCGCCGTCCCGCTGAACGTGATTTCCGAAATCGCCGGCGATCTGGTCGACCCGACGGACTTCGACCTGCCCGGCCTGCTGTTCATCGACACGCCGGGCCACCACTCCTTCTCGACGCTTCGCTCCCGTGGTGGCGCACTCGCCGACATCGCCATCCTCGTCGTGGACGTCAACGACGGCTTCCAGCCACAGACGCTGGAGGCCATTGACATCCTCAAGCGAACCCAGACGCCGTTCATCGTCGCCGCGAACAAGATCGACACCGTCCCCGGCTGGAACCCCAACGAGGGCAAGCCGGTCCAGCAGACGATGGACGCCCAGTCCGACCGCGTCCAGTCCGACTTAAACGAGAAACTGTACGAGATCATCGGCGAACTCTCGGACAACGGCTTCTCCGCAGACATGTACTGGCGCGTCCAGAACTTTCAGGCCAACATCGGCGTCGTGCCGGTGTCGGCTGAAACCAGCGAGGGCATCCCCGACCTGCTGACGGTGATGATGGGGCTGTCCCAGCGGTACATGAAAGAGGAGATGGAAATCGACACTACCGGCCCCGGTGTCGGGACTGTCCTCGAAGTGAAAGACACCCAGGGCTTTGGAACGACGCTCGACGCCATCATCTACGACGGGACCATCCGCAACGACGACACCATCGTCGTCGGCGGACTGCAGGGGCCAATCGTCACCGACGTACGCGCCCTGCTCCGTCCGCGACCGCTCGAAGAAATCCGGACCGAACAGGAGTTCGAACAGGTCGAGCAGGTCGCGGCCGCCGACGGCGTCAAGATCGCCGCACCGGACCTCGACGACGCGATGGCCGGCGCGCCGATCCGCGTCATCCGCGACCGCGACCGCAGCGAGGTCATCGCCGAGGTGGAGCAGGAACTCGCCGAGATTGAGGTGACAACACAGGAGGAGGGCGTCGTTATCAAGGCCGACACGCTGGGCTCGCTGGAGGCCCTCTCCAGTACGCTCGAAGAGGAGGAAATCCCGGTCATGCGGGCCGAGGTCGGCGCGGTCGCACCGCGGGACGTGCGAGTCGCCGAGACAGCCGGCGAACCGACGAACCAGGCGATTCTGGCGTTCAGCGTCGAGGTGCTTGACGACGCGCGGGACCTCGCCGAACAGGAGGACGTGGAACTGTTCGAGGACGACGTCATCTACCAGCTCGTCGAGTCCTACGACGACCACGTTACTGCCATCGAGGAGGCCCAACAAGAGCAGATTCTGGACAACATCACCCGTCCCGCGAAGTTCCGGATTCTGCAGGACCACACCTTCCGCCAGTCCGACCCCGCTGTCGTCGGCGTCGAGATCCTCTCGGGTGAACTCCGCCGGAACGTCAACGTCGTCAGGTGGGACGACGGCGAGCCGAACCGCGTCGGGACCCTCAAGACGATTCAAGACGAGGGCGAAGACGTCGACTCGGCCCGCGCCGGCGAGCGCATGGCCGTCTCGATTCAGGGGCCGACCGTCGGCCGCCAGATAGAGGAAGGCGACGACCTCTGGGTCGAAATCCCGGAGAAGCACGCGAAGATTCTCGAACAGGAACTCAAGGAAGACATCTCTGTCGACGAGCGCGAGGCGCTGTCGATGTATCTGGAGAAACACCGGAACCGCGACCCCTTCTGGGGGAAGTAGACGATACTCAGTGCGCTTTTGCGCGAGTAATAATATTTAATTAGGAGGCGTGTCTCTGTACAGACACGAATGCCTGGGTCCCCGTCGATGCCCGACCTCGTGCTTGCCAGCATCGCCCTCTCGATGCTGCTGGCGTCGCTCGGCGCAGTCGTCACCTCGATCAGCTTCGTGACGGCGCTGAGTGCCGGCAGTCTCCCGGCGACCGGCTCCATCGGCTATGCGCTGTTTTACAATCCGCCAGTCGCCAGCGGCGGTCGCGCCTGACGGTCTGCTCGCGGCGCGTCGAAGAGAACTGAAGCGGCGCTACTGTGCCGTCGGCGACGTGTCGTCGCCCATCACTTGCTTTACCTGCAGTGCGGCGGAGGCGGCGATACCCTGGGCCAGGTCGTCGCGCTCGGCGTCGGAGATGCTCGCGCTCTCTGGGTCCTCGGGCGTGTAGTCGGCGCTGACGACCGATCCGACCGGGGGCTGGACCGCAATTGTGGCCCGCGGCCCCGTCGTGCTGTTGCTGATTTCCGAACCGACGACGAACTCGCCGGGCAGGAGTTCGCGGGTCCGGGCGGCGACGCTCGAGAGGTCCCGTCGGAGTTCCTCGCGCTGTTCCGCGGTCAGCGTTACTTCTTCCGTTTCCCCACCAAACGACGTATTGCCGTACATGAACGTTCTCTGTCTCTATGCGGGGGAAGACTAAAAACCCAGGGTCCGGCACAGGGCTGTCCGGGTCCGGTCGCGGGCGGCTCACACGACCGGGTGGCTCTCGCCGTAGGTGGCGAGCACGACGGCACTGGCGTACTCGGCGTCGTCGGACGCCGACTCGACGTACACGTTTTCCTCGACGAACTCCCAGTCACGGAGGTCCCGACCGGCGGCCAGCCCCTCGCGGATTTCCATCCGGACTGCGTCCTCGCTGGTCCCGTCGACCTCGTAGAAGATGCCCGGGCCGTCCTCGCTCCGGGCCCAGCCGACGCCCGCCGCCCCGCGCTCGCCCGGCGACGCGGTCGCCGAGGACTGGACGACCTCTAGCGCCTCGCCGGGCGGCCCCAGGTCCGGTGCTGTCCCAGTCACCTCGATAGCTGGCTCAGCAGGAATGACAGAAGAGAGCGAGATGAGGTTGTAATTGTGGACGCCCGCCTCGGCGAGTGCCGCGTCGTACGCGGCCAGCGCGGTCGGGCCGGTCGCAGTCCCCCACACGACCCGGATGGTGCTCATAGCCGACTGTCGACGGTCCGCGGGGTAAGGGGTTTCGCTTCGCTACGTCGGGACGAGGCGGTAACACATCCCCGGCCGGTCCGGGTCGCCCTCGACGGCACGCTCCGCGTAGTAGATGCCATCAGCGGTCACCAGCGGCGCACTCGTCACGTGGCCGCGGTTGTCCGTGGTCCAGGCCACTGCACCCGAGTCCTGCTCCAGTGCGTACAGTCGGCCGTCGTAGGACCCGACGAGCACGTGGTTCCGGGTGGCGACGGTGCTCCCGATAATCCAGCCGCCGGTGTCGTAGCGCCACTGCTCCTCGCCGCTGTCGAGGTCGATTGCGTACACCCGATCGTCGTGACTGCCGACGTAGACGGTGCCGTCGTCGACCGCCGGCGCACACATCACGTCGGCGTCGGCCTCGAAGGTCCACAGTTCCGAGCCGTCGGTCACGTCGATGGCGGTGACGGTCTCGGCCCACGATGGTACGATAGCGGTCCCGTCAGCGACCGCGATAGGGGCTTTCACATCGCCGCCAGTGTTGTACCGCCAGACCCGTTCGAGGGCCGGAAACGACCAGGCGTAACAATAGCCGTCGTTCGATCCAAACAACAGGCGGGCGTGTTCGCGGTCCAGCGCTACCGTCGAGTGGGGGTGGTCGGTCGGCCGACTGTCTCGCCACTGCACATCACCGGTCGCAGCGTTGACAGCGACAACGCTGCCGCTCGGGGCGGCGTGTTCGACGGCGACGTACAGCGATCCGTTGTAGTAGGTCGGACTCGCACCGATAGCGTCGCCCAGTTCCGTCCGCCAGCGCCGCTTTCCGGTTTCGAGGTCCAGCGCCGACAGCGCGCCGTCGTAGGCCCCGATGTAGACGGTGTCGTTGGCGATGGCGGGCGTGCCGTGGCTCCCGCGCGTTGCCTGCGTAATCGTCGTCGACCACTGGACTTCACCGTCCGGTGCAATGGCCCGCACGCGGCCGGTGTCGTCTGCCAGAATCAGGTCGCCGGTCGGTGCCGGCGCGGGACTTCCCTTTGCCGCGGTGTGGTCCCCGCGATTGGCCGGCAGTTCCCAGGCCCGCTCGACAGCGTCCGGAATCGACGCGTCCTGATACCCCTGGTTCAGGAGTCCCTGCCGGAACTGCGTGGCGGCGCGTTCGTCTAGAGCCGTCGACGCGAGCGGATTGAACTGTGACTGGCACCCCGCAATCGACCCGGCCATCGTCGCCGCGAGCGTCCCCAGAAACGCCCGTCGCGTCCGTGCGCGCTCTGTCACGGACACCGATACCGGGCGGGGTGGCTTAAATCGCGTGGGAGCAAGGGCTGGTGGAGTGGGAGCACGAGCAGCGCAAGCAGGTCCAGCGAGAGGGCGAAACTGCTACAGAGTAAGAGAGATAGCATCGCCCGGTTGGCATACCGCGGCCAACGGCCCCGGTTTCCCCGGCTGCGAGCGGAGCGAGCGACCGGCCTTTTTCGCCCACGTTTTTCAAGGAGTGGTCGCCAAAGGCGACCCGACGCTGAAAAAGGTGGTTAGGCGAACGCGACCGGCACGCTGCTTGCGTCGTCGTCGGCTTCGATTTTCTCTAGGGCGTCGTGGAGGTCGGACTGCTGGACGGTGGTCCGGCCGTCGCGGATAGCGAACATCCCGGCCTCGGTCGCCAGCGAGGCCAGTTCCGCGCCGGAGAGCCCGTCGGTCTCGGTGGCAAACGCGCCCAGGTCCACGTCGTCGTCGAGGTTCATCTCCTCGGTGTGGATTTCGAGGATGCGCTCGCGGCCCTCGCGGTCGGGGTTGGGGACCTCGATGAGGCGGTCGAAGCGGCCGGGGCGGAGGATGGCGCGGTCGAGCATGTCAAAGCGGTTCGTCGCGGCGATGATGCGGATTTCGCCGCGCTCGTCGAAGCCGTCCATCTCCGAAAGCAGTTGCATCATCGTCCGCTGGACCTCGGCGTCGCCGGAGGTCTTCGACTCCGTTCGCTTGGCCGCGATAGCGTCTATCTCGTCGATGAAGATGATAGCCGGTTCGCGCTCGGCGGCGAGTTCGAACAGGTCCCGGACCAGTCGCGCTCCCTCGCCGATGAACTTCCGGACCAGTTCGGAGCCGGCCATCTTGATGAACGTCGCGTCGGTCTCGTTGGCGACAGCCTTCGCCAGCATCGTCTTCCCGGTGCCGGGCGGGCCGTGCAGCAGGACGCCACTCGGCGGCTCGATGCCGACCTCGCGGAACTGGTCGGCGTTGACCAGCGGCTCCTCGACGGCTTCCCGGACCTCGCGGATCTGCTCTTCGAGGCCGCCGATGTCCGAGTAGCTCACGTCGGGGGAGCCATCGACCTGCATCGCCTGCGCACGGGCGTCGGTCTCGGGGTCGAGAATCTGCTTGACGCCGAAGGAGTCGTTGATGGCGACGCGGTCGCCGGCCTCCAGCCCGTCGCGGATAGACGGCGAGACTTCCGTCAGCACTTCCTGATTGTTGCCGTGCTGTTTGACGACGACGCCGTCGTCGGTCAGCTCCTCGGCTGTCGCGATGTACAGCGAGGAGGTCTTGAGCGTCTCGTTTTCCCGTTCCAGCTGGTCGACCTCGTCCGTGAGGTCGTGCTGCCGGTCACGGGCGGCGTCAAGCTGTTCAGTCAGCTGTTCGTTGACCTGTACTATTTCTTTGAAATGTTCCCGGAGTGCCTCCAGACGCTCGTCGGGCGTCATATCGGGATCAAGTTCCAACCGTGGTCGTTCCGGAAGCGAGGGACTGCGCGACATTTGGATGGTCGGTACTATACGGTTGAGACACAAAGTGCCTTCGGGTCACAGGGGGGGGTGAAACAGTTATCCGTGTCGAGGCGGGGCTGTAGCGGTCAGTGAGACTGGTGGCTCGAACAGGCGGGCAGGCAGCGAGTCGCCGCTGGTCGCCCTACAACAGCTCGGCGAACTCGTCGAGATAGTCGCTGTACGTCGAGAGCGCGGACTCGACCGGGTCGGGACTGGCCATGTCGACGCCAGCATCGCGAAGCAGTTCCAGCGGGTACTGCCGCGAGCCGCTCCGGAGGAAGTCGATGTACCGCTGGGCAGCGGGTTCGCCTTCATCGAGGATCCCGTCGACAAGCGCGACGGCCGCCGAGATGCCCGTCGCGTACTGGTAGACGTAGAACGCCCGGTAGAAGTGTGGGATACGCATCCACTCGCGGGCGATGCGGTCGTCGAGCGCCGCGGGCTCATAGTAGTCGCCTTTCAGCTCCCGGTAGAGGTCGTCCAGTCGGTCAGGCGTCAGCGGCTCGCCGGCCTCGGACATCTCGTGGGTTCGGTGCTCGAACTCGGCGAACATCGTCTGCCGATAGAGAGTGGAGCGGAACCGTTCGAGATACTCGTTGAGGATGTGGCGACGCAGGCGTTCGTCCGCAACGGTGTCCAGCAGATGGTGGGTCAGCAGTGTCTCGTTGACCGTCGAGGCAACCTCGGCGACGAAGATCTCGTAGCCGGAGTAGACGAAGGGCTGCTCCTCGCTGGTGTACTCCGAATGCATCGAGTGACCGAGTTCGTGGGCCAGCGTGTACATCGACTCCACGTCGTCCTGATAGTTCATCAGGATGAACGGCTGGGAGTCGTAGGTGCCCCCGGAGTACGCGCCGGACTGCTTGTGCTCGGTCTCGTAGACGTCGACCCACCGCGAGTCCAGTCCTTCGGCCAGCCGCGACTGGTACTCATCGCCCAGCGGCGCGACGGCCTCGGTGACGTACTCACAGGCCTGTTCGTACTCGATTTCAGGCGATTCTTCTTGGACGAGCGGGACGTAGAGGTCCCACATCCGAAGCTCATCCGCACCGATAGACTCTCGCTTGAGGTCGGCGTGGCGGTGGAGCGTATCGAGATTATCGTGGACGGTGTCGACAAGCGTGTCGTACACCTCGACAGGGACGTTCGGGCCGTCCAGCGCGGCCTCGCGGGCGGTGTCGTAGTTGCGGGCGTTGGCCATCTTCACGTCGGTCTTGACGGCGTTCTTGTAGGCCGTGCCGACGGCATTGCGGACGGTCTCCCACTCGTCGTAGAATGCCTCGTAGACACGCTGGCGGAACTCGCGGTCGGGGTGTTTCTGCAGCGTCGTGAAGTTGTTGAGCGTGATCGGCTGCTGGTCGCCGTCCGGGTCTTCGACGGTCGGGAACTCCATGTCGGCGTTGGCGAGCATGTTGTACACCTCGCCGGGCGCGCCGGTGACCTCGCCCAGTTCCGCGAGCAGGTTCTCGACCTCGGCCGAGCGGGTGTGGTCTTTCATCCGGAGCACGTCGTCGAAGTAGTGCTCGTAGGGTTCCAGCGCCGGCTCCGCGTCGATCATCGCCTCGATGTCGTCGTAGTCCAAGTCCTGCAGTTCCGGGTCGAGGAACGAGGCCGCAGAACTGGCCTCCGAAGACAGCGACTGCGAGCGGGCGGTCAGGGCCTGGTAGGTGTCGTCCGTCGTGTCCTCGTCCTTGCGCATCCGGGCGTAGGCGGCGACGTTCGACACCGTCCGCATCAGTTCCTCGTAGGTTTCCAGGGTCTTCAGCAGGGTGGCGGCGTCCTCGGTGGCCCGCCCCTCGTAGGCCGACAGATCTTCGATTAGTTCCTCCGCTTCTTCGTAGGCGGCTTCCCAGTCCTCGTCGCTGGCGTAGAGGGATTCGAGGTCCCACTTGTACGCCTCGTCGATGTCGCTCCGTGCGGGTACCGAACTCATAGCCCGCCCTTGGAGCGGGGTCGAAGTAAGCCTTCGTTTCAGCGGCGGGGAGCTACAGTCCGTCAGTGATGTGGTCGGCGACTCGTGCAGTTGTTCGAGCGGTCGCGCGCCGACGCGCGAAGACCGCTCGTGCGTCCGCGGCAGCGTCCTCGTCCCGGGTGAACGTCACCTCCGGGTAGCACACGTCCGAAAGTACGAGCGGTTCGGGCGGGGACGGCGGGACGCCGTCGGGGCCGTCGACGGGGTCGGGCGAGAGGATGCGGTCGACCTTCGACAGCGGGGCCGAGCCGTCCGCGACAGCCGCCGCGAGCGAGACGAGGCGACGGACCAGCTGGCGGCAGAACCCACCGGCGGTAAAGCGGACGATGAGGAACCGGCCGTCCCGGTGCCAGTCGATGTCCACGGTCCGCTCAGTGCCGGTGTCGTCGGACGTGAGGTTGTGAAAGTCGTGTGTCCCGGCGAGCGCATCGACAGCGTGGGCCCACCGCTGGTCGTCGACTGGGTCGTGTCCGGGCCGGTCGGCGTCCGTCGGTGCGTACAGGTAGTAGGTGTAGCTGCGCTCAGCGGGGTCGTGGGTCGCGTGAAAGTCGTCGCGAACGTCAGCGCTTGCCCACACGCGAATGTCGTCCGGGAGTTCGCCGTTGAACGCCGCCGGCGAGAGCCACGACGGGGCGTCGAAGGCGACGGTCTGTGCCCGCGCAGAGACGCCAGCATCAGTCCGGCCGGCGGCCGCGTACCGTTCGGGTAGCTCTCCGCCGCGCTCACAGACACCGAGGCGAACGAGCGCCGAGCGCAGTCGACCCTCGACGGTGTCGACATCGGGCTGGCGTTGAAACCCGTGATACGGTCGACCGTCGTAGGCCACGCGATAGGCGCGCATACCGATTTGTCGACTGCGAGCCACTTGTCTCACCCGAATCTCAGTCGCTGGGAAGGATAGACGAACTTAGGCATGCTGAGAACGAAGCATGGGGTATGTCCAACGCCGCTGCGGCGGATCACGACTTCCCCCGCCCGCCCGAAACGTTCACCGACCACGACGGGCGGACGGTGACAATCGAGGCCTATGACGGCGCCATCGACCCGCTGGTGGAGATGTATGTTGACTTCGGGCCCGACTCCCGGTCACAGGGCGTCCCACCCCGGACGGAAGCGGACATCCGCGACTGGCTACCGAACCTTGTCGGAGACGGCCTGAACGTCGTTGTCTGGCACGAGGGTCGCGCCGTCGGCCACGCTGTCCTCGTCCCGTATCAGGACACCTCGGAACTGGCGATTTTCGTCCATCCGGACTACCAGCACGCTGGCATCGGCTCGCGGCTCATCCGTGTCCTCCTTGGCTACGGACAGGAGAACGGGCTCGACCGCGTCTGGCTCTCCGTCTCGAACACGAACCACGTCGCCCGGGCGCTGTACGAGTCGGTCGGCTTCGAGACGATTGCCAAAGAACGCGTGGAGATGGAGATGGAACGGGCGCTCTGACTGGACCACTCACGGACAGCCACACGCAGGGATAGTGGTACGTGGCAGTAGACCCTGATGCCGTCACTCGGTTTCGAGGGATACTTCCCTGTCAGTTTCACGGGCCTTGTTTTCGGTTCCGCTGTTCGCTGAGAGAGGTTCGGTTTCCAGCAGCCGGTCGAGCCGTCGCTCGAACTCGCTGTCGGTTAGTTCGCCGCGAGCGTACCGCTCCCGGAGCTGGTCAACCGGGTCCACCGCTGATTCCGAGGGGATGGTCGTGTCGCCATCGTCCGTCTCTGGCTCACCCTCTGGCGGCTCAACCATCGGTAGTTTCGATCCCAGAAGGCCGACGAGCGGAGCCAGAATAAACCAGCCGAGGATAATCGAGGCCGGTGCAAGTATGTTGCCGAGTCCGACAACGGCTGCGAGCATGCTGATGCCCGTCGAAACGATTACGATGGTCGCGACAAGCTTCCACCTCGGAAGGGCGATGGAGGGGAGCTGCATGTCGCACAATCAACACGGCGGTCGCAAAAAGCTACTGTCGTTTGCCTGCCGCTTGGCCGCGTTACTCCGCGAAGTCATCGAACGTCGGCCGGTCGTGGTCGCCCGGGAACTCGGAGAGCGGGACGCTGACCTGCTCGCCGTCGTCCATCTCCTTGAGCGTCACCTCGTCGTTTTCGAGGTCCTGCTCGCCGACGATGACGACCGTCTCGGCGTTAATGCCGTCGGCGTAACCCATCTGCGCACCGAACGAGCGGTCGGCAACGTCGCTCTCGACGACGTGGCCCTGCTCGCGCAGGTCACGGGCGATGCGGGCTGCGGTCGGACGCGTGTCGCCGACCTGCAGGACGTAGTAGTCCGTCGATAGCTCCTCGGCTGGCCAGACGCCGGCCCGCTGGCAGAGGAGTTGGAGCGTGGCGTGGCCGGGCGCGAACCCGACGGCCGGCGTCGGCTGGCCGCCGAAGCCCTCGATGAGGTCGTCGTAGCGGCCACCGCCGAACACTGAGCGTGACACTTCGCCCGTCGAGTCGAAGCACTCGAAGACGATACCGGTGTAGTAATCCAGCCCGCGCGCGGTCGTCAGCGAGACGGTGAGGTACTCACGGACGCCGAAGTCCTCGGCCGCATCGAGCACTGCCTGGAGGTTGTCAGTCGCCGCGCGGACATCCTCGGAGCCGGTGAGGTCCGCGAGCGTTTCGATTTCCTCGGCGTCAATCTGGAGCATCTCGTCGAACTTGTCGGCCTGGCCGTAGTTGAGTCCCGCCTCAACGAGCGCGTCGAGGTACTCGTCGTGGTCGACTTTCGCCCGCTTGTCGACCGCGCGAATCGCTTCGGGCACGTCCACATCGGCCCCGAACGATTCCAGCACGCCCGAGAGGATGTCCCGGTGGGAGACGCGAATCTCGAAGTCCTCTCCCGTGAGCCCGAGGTCGGTGAGCATGTCCACGGCGACGGCCAGAATTTCGGCGTCGGCCGTCGGCTCCGACGACCCGAAGATGTCGACGTTGGTCTGGTAGAACTCCCGGAACCGGCCCTGCTGGGGCTCCTCGTAGCGCCAGAACGGTCGCGTCGACACCCACTTGATTGGCTTGGACAGCTCCTGTTGCTTGGCGACGAACATCCGCGCGACGGTCGGCGTCAGCTCCGGCGTCAGAGCTACCTCGCGTCCGCCCTTGTCCTCGAAGCTGTACAGCTCCTCGACAATCTCCTCGCCGCTCTTGTCGACGTACATCTCTGTCGGTTCCAGCGCCGGCGTAGCGATCTCCCGGAAGCCGTACCGCCGTGCGACGTCTTCCAGCGTGTCCATGGCCCAGCGCCGAGCCTGCATCTCCTCGGGGTAGAAATCGCGAAAGCCCTTGACGGAGTCGTACATACCCGCGCCTACAGCGAGGGCGCGCTTGAACCTGTTCGTTCACGCTGACCAGAACCACAGATGAGGGACGGGTAGCGACTCGCTACGGTGTGCCCATTACTGCGTTTGCCAGCCCCCTCTCTATCACAGGCGGCGTAGCCAGTGCACGCTGGCGGTAAGAGAGGTAGAGACAGACTAGGTGAGACACGGCCCGTATTAGAGAGGCGACAACAAAGGTCGCCTCCACCGAGAGATATCGTATGGGATGGGCAGCGGCTCGATGGACGCGGCGCGGGGTGAGACAGTGACACAGCGATTCGAGATGGGTGTCCGGGCGCTGGACCGAAAGCTCAACGGCGGCATTCCGACTGGAAGCCTCGTCACGCTGCTCGCTGAGCCGGCGAGCCAGGCGGAGCTGTTTCTCTCCGAGTTCGTCGCCCGACAGGAGACGGTGTATCTCTCCGGCGAACAGGCACCTACGACGGTCACGTCAGCGCTGCGGTCGCGGAGAGAAACCTACGACGACCTCGCGGTCAGTCAATTAGACCGGGAGGCCCCGGTCAGTGATGCGCTTGCGCACGCCGAGGAGCTCACCGACGGAGCGCTTCTCGTCATCGATCCGGTTGAGCCACTCGAACGCGCCGATACGGGGGAGTATCGGGCCTTCCTCGAAACGCTGCAGGCCAGACTCACACAGACCGGTAGCATCGCAGTCCTGTACGCGCTCAAACACGGCAGGACGCCGTCTCAGCGCCACCGGACGGAGTACACGAGCGACATCGTGCTCGATCTCGAAACGAAGCGACGCGACGACGCCATCGAAAACAGGCTCTATATTCCGAAGTTCCGCGGGGGACGAGCGCTCACCGAGCCGATCTGTCTCGACCTCACAGACCGCATCAGCGTGGATACCACGCGAGATATCGCCTGACCGGGCGGGTACCTAGAGGGGCCAACGGCTACCGCAGACCCTTGACGCGCGACTGCGTGTGCTCGGGGAACACGTCGGCCACGGCACCCTCGCCGTAGCGCTCCCGCAGGAGTGCGCGGAGTTCGACTTCGTAGTCTGCCTTCGGAACCTCCGCGCTGGGGCCGCTCTCGACGATGAGCTTGTCTGCGGCCATCGCGTCGATAGCGCCGCGGCCGATGCCCGCAAGCGGCGCAAGGTAGTCCACGTCGAAGCGGTCCTCGACGCTCTGGGCGAGCGGGCGGTCCACCGTCGGCACCCGGTCGTCGCGGCGGGTGCCGTCAGCCACGGCAGCAACTGTGTCGATACCATCAGCATCGGTGAGCCAGTCACCGCTGGCGACGGTTTCGACGGCGTGTTCGTGGACCTGCTGGATACCATTTCGCGGGTAGCCGTCGTCGTGGATCCGCTCGGCAGCGTCGTGAGCCACGTCCAAGTCCAGTTCGACGGTCACGTGATCGAAGCCGGCGGCCGACGCGCTCTCCCGAGCGGGGTCGGTGTCGCAGATGCCGAACGAACCGCTGACGAGCGTCACGTCGTAAAAAGGGTCGAGCAAGAGCGCCGCCAGCGTCGAGTCCTTGCCGCCGCTGTACAACAGGGCACAGCGCATCTACCGGCGCTTGATGTCGAAGCTCTTGGAGTCGGGCGTCAGCTCCGAGAGGAGTTCCTTCATCTGGTCTTCGTCTATCTGCCCCTGCACACGGCCGCTGCGGGCCAGCGCGACGACCTGCTGTTCTATCTGTTCGCCGACCTGCGGCTTGGACATCTTGACCGTGTTGAGCCGTTTGCGAGCGCCGTCCGTGAGGTTCTGCTTGAGAACCGCCTGCTTCTGGGCTTCGGCCTG
Organism: Haloarcula taiwanensis; assembly: GCA_002844335.1. Taxonomy (NCBI): domain Archaea; kingdom Methanobacteriati; phylum Methanobacteriota; class Halobacteria; order Halobacteriales; family Haloarculaceae; genus Haloarcula; species Haloarcula taiwanensis. The sequence goes on along the minus strand of CP019154.1, from coordinate 393,384 downwards.
CTGTTGTGCGGCCTCCTGCCCCTCGCTCTCGCCGCCCTGCTGTTCCTTGAGCTGCTCCATCTTCTTTTTCCGGAGCTCTTCGAGTTCTTCCTCGCTGGGGTCGCCACTCATAGTTGTGTAAAAATACTGGGGTCGGTCGGAAAACGATTTCGGAGCAGGGACTACGGGACAGGTGCAAAATAGCCAGAAGGACGTCAGTTACGCGTAGCGTTCGAGTTCCGGACGGTCGAGTTCGGTCAGGAGGTCGCCTGCGGTGTCGTCAAGGAGGCTGCGACCCTCGCCGGTGACGCGGCGGCCGTCGTTCTCGCTGGTCTCGACGTAGCCGGCGTCTTCGAGCTGCTGGAGCGCCGTCCGGATGATGTTGCCCGAGCCCTTGGTCTTCTGGTGGGGGCGGACGCGGTAGCGGGTCGTCCCCTGCTTCGAGGTGCCGTACTCGGAGCGGAGGGCGTTGACGCCCACAGGGCCGTCGACGGCAACTTTCCGGAGGAGGCTAGCTGCGCGTCGGGCCCAGAAGTCCTCCTGCTCGGGTGGGAGTTCGCGGTCGACGCCAGTCTTCGTGTATTCGGCCCAGTCCGGCGCTTCGATGTCGTCTTCGTCTGCGAGCGTCTCCGTGAGTGCCTCGATGAGTTCCTCGGGGGGAACGTCGTAGAGTGTAGCCATTGCAGAATGCTTTCCGTCGCCGTCATTTAAACGCGTCGTTCGCAGTCGGCGGGCGTGAACCGTTCACTCGCCCGTAGGACAGCGATGCTCATACCACGAACCGCGGCAATCACTCCTCAAGCGAAGTCGCCTGGTCTACGCTGAGTGCAGCGGCGACGCCGCCGCCGATAATTGTCGGCAACAGGTAGCTTCCGACGCGGTGGATCAGTACTGCAGAGGTAGCGAGTGCGGCCGAAACCGGGGCCGTCGAGACGAGCAGCGTCACGAGCACCGTCTCGATAGCGCCGGACCCACCGGGGAGCGGGACGACGCTGGCGATGCTGCCGACGGGGACGACAAGCAGGACAACTTCGACTGGGACCGATACCCCAACGGCGTACAGTGACGTCCACAGCGACGCCGACAGGCAGACCCAGCCAAACGCCGAGAGCCCGAAGGTCTGGAGGACCGTCCGGCGGTCGGTCGCAATGCGCTCGATGGCCGAAAAGAACCCCTCGATTCGCGCCTCGATGTTTTCGGCGGACGGCGGTGACCATCGGGGCACGACGCTCGACAGCGCGGCGAAGGCGGGTGCGACACCGCGAACGACCGCCGCCTGAATGCGGTCCCGGTGTCGCCAGCCCAGAACGGCGGCGATGGGGATGCCGACCGCGAGTACCGCGACAGCACCGGCGGCAAACGCCAGGTTACGGGTCAACTGGACCGCACCGGCGGCGACGAACGTGAAGCCGACGATGGCGTACCCGACCGACGGCAGGAAGTGGACCGTATCGACAGTGGCGATAGCCGCCAGCCCGGTCTCGTACTCGGAGTCGGCGGCCGTCGAAATCAACAGCGCGCTCAGCGGCTCGCCGCCGGCCTGGCCAAAGGGCGTGACGTTGTTCGAGAACACGGCGGCGACGAACACAAGCACGGCAGTGTGTGGTGCCATCGATGCACCCAGCGCCTGCAGGACCGTCCACAGCGCTAACCCCCACGAGACGAGCCACAGTATGGCGATGCCTGCGACGGCGAGCAGCGCCGCCGGGTCCGCTGTCGCGAGCGCGTCCACCGTCTCGTCGATGCCGACAAGCCACACCAGCCCCGCGAGGACGGCGAGCGCTGCCGCGAACCCGACGACAGTCGCCATCCGGTTCCCATCCATGTGGATGGGATTGGCAGTCTCCGATTTCAACCCACCGACCCTGTCTCGCCGAGGGATATCCACGGGGGTTTTGCCCCGGGAACTCGACGACGGGGTATGGACGAGCGGGCTGCACTCGCCGACCTCGCCGACCGGCTTCCCGACGCGGGCGACGACTGCGCCGTCGTGGACGACCAGGTCATCACGACCGACATGCTCCACGAGCGGACGGACTTCCCGGCGGGGACGACCCGCTACACGGCTGGCTGGCGAGCCGTCGCGGCCTCGCTGTCGGACGTGGCCGCCATGGGGGCCGACGCGACCGCCGCGGTGGCCGCGTACGGCGCGCCGACGTTCGAGGGGGACGAACTCGGCGCGTTCATCGACGGCGCACAGGACGTGTGTCACGCGGTCGGCGCAGAGTACGTCGGTGGCGACCTGGACAGCCACGACGAGTTTACCGTCGCGACGACAGCCATCGGCTCCGCGGCTGCCCCAGTCCGGCGCTCGGGCGCGACGCCGGGCGACGCGGTCTGTGTCACTGGCACGCTCGGTCGCTCAGCCGCCGCCCTCGAACTGTTCGACCGGGGCGAGGCTGGCCGGGCGAACGACCTCTTCCGGTTCGAGCCGCGCGTACGCGCTGGCGTCGCGCTCCGACCGCACGCCACGGCGATGATGGATTCGAGCGACGGGCTGGCCCGCTCGCTCCACCAGTTAGCCGAGGCCAGCGGCTGTGGCTTCGCTATCGAGGAGCCACTGCCGATAGACGCACAGGCCGGCACGCTCGCGGAAACTGAACAGGAGCGCAGGGAGTTCGGTGTGTTCTTCGGCGAGGACTTCGAGCTGGTGTGTACGCTGCCCGAGTCAGATGTTCCCGAGGCCAAACAGGCCGTGCCGTGCCCGCTTCACCGGATCGGTACGGCCACCGAGCGCGGCGTCACGCTCGACGGCGAGCCGCTTCCAGATCAAGGGTATTCACACTGAGAGCGTGCCGTCAGCGACGCGAGCGACCGGTCAGATCGCGCTGATCTCGAACGGAACCGGCGTGAAACAGGCCAGCCCAAGCAGGAACGTAAACAGCCCCAGCAGCGTCCGCCGTCGGTCCAGCGTCGTGTCCACGGTCGGTCTGGCGGGACCCGCATACGCGAGTCCGGTAGCGAACAGGCCCCAGAACACCCACAGACCCCAGACGCCGAAGCCGACCGGCGGCGGGTCGCGGGTGAAATACAGGTAGCCGGCGAGTGCAAACAGTGCACCGGGCACTGCGGCGGCGACAGTCTCCTGGCGCTGTCCGACGATGGACCGCACGATGTGGCCGCCGTCGAGTTGCCCGACGGGGAGGAGATTCAGGAAGGTAAAGAACATCCCGGCCCAGCCGGCGAACACGATCGGATGGACCGACTCGCCGGGGCCGACCTCGGTCCCGAGCCCCAGCGCGTTCACCAGCGCTTCCAGCGCCTGAAACAGGAGCGGGTAATTGAATGTGATGATGACGCCGGTGTCGCTGTTTGCCACGCGTTCCGGGACCGTAATCGGATCTATCGAGAGGCCGATGACCGTGACGACTGTTGTCGCGACAAGGCCAGCCAGCGGCCCGGCGACGCCGATGTCGAACAGCGCCGTGCGGTCGGGGATGCGGCCGCGGATGTTGATGACCGCCCCCATCGTGCCGAGATACGACGGGAACGGGATGAAATACGGGAGCGTCACGTCGACGCCGTGGTAGCGGGCCGCGGCGTAGTGGCCCAGTTCGTGGATGCCGAGCACGCCAAGCATCGCCACGACGAACGGCCAGGCCTCGAAGATGCGAAATGGGGTCTCAGCGACCGGGATGTAGTACCAGGCACTCGCGCCGACGTACAGCGTCGAGGCGATGGTCGCCAGCAGAAGCCCGATGTTGAGCCACGGGACGCCGGAATCGCTGTCGATGGGTTCCGCGATCAACGCGTACTGGTTCCGGCGCGCGCCCAGCGGCCCACCGGAGCCGGTGGGGTCATCGCCTCCGGGGCTGACGACAGCAGTGCCACCATTGCTCGTCGTGGCAGCCGTCACAGCCGATTCGGGGCCGAGTTCTTCAAGCCGAACGTCGTAGCCCTGCTGTCGGAACACCGGCCTGAGCTGCTCAGTGACGGCGGCTGGTGACACTAGCGGGTCGCCAATATACTGAACGGTGCCGTCTCCCCGCCGCACTGACGAGACCGAGAACACACCGGCCAGTCGGTCGGGCGACGGCGGGTCATCGGCAGAGCCACTCATCGACTACTCGTAAACGATGCGGGCACAAATACTCCGCGAACGATCACACAGTTAGCAGGTACGAGTCCGAAAACTGTACACGGGGACCAGTCGCCTACGCCGGCTCGATACGCCAGGTGGTCGCGCTCGTGTACGACCACTTTTCGACGTTGATCTCGGACGCGCTGTCCTTGAGCTTGACCATCAGGGCACCGATCTCCTTCGGGGAGAGACCGACTTCGTCGGCGATGAACTTGCTTTTGAAATACATCTCGCCGTCACTTGCCTTCTCTGCGAGGAACGACTTCAGGCGCTCTTCTTTGGAGGGCTCTTCCTCGCCGGAGGGCGTTGCGGTAGCGCTCATCTTTGTCACCTCACTCCTCCGTAACCCCGCCGGGAGTATATAAAGGGAGGAACCTTCAGGTCACTTCGGTCACTTTCAGGACAAATCGAGCTAAAACGCATTTTTTATAACCGTTTCAAATTCCTTTAGACATTTTACGAAGTATTCTTAGCCGATATCTGGGCGCTACTTTCGTGGCGGTTTGAACGGTCTGTAAAAGAGAGATATCACCCTCTGTGACCCGAACAAACGGCATGTTTCGCTGGTAGAACGCCAGAGCCGTCAGACGTGCGTCAGCACGTCGGGCACACGTCATACGGAGCTCCGCGCCGGTACGCGGCGGATAGCAGTCGCTGTGGGGGCCAGAAGGGGCCGTCTATAGAGACGGCAGTCAGTGGCCTTGACAACCCTTAAGAGTGCATCGCGGTTACGGCGGGCTAATGAAAGTCGTCGTTTCCATTGGCGGAAGCGTACTGGCCCCGGACCTCGATGCGGACCGGGTCGCCGACTACGCCGACGCCATCCAGTCGCTCGATGCACAGGGGCATACACTCGGAACCGTCGTCGGCGGCGGGCCGACCGCACGTGACTACATCGGCAGCGCCCGCGACCTTGGCGCCAACGAGATCGAACTCGACCAGCTCGGCATCGCCGTCACGCGGCTGAACGGCCGCCTGCTCATCGCCGCCCTGGACGACCGCGCGGCACCGACACCCGCGGAGAGCTACGACGAGGGGCGAGAAGCCATCCGTCGCGGGGACATCCCTGTTCTCGGGGGGATCGTCGCCGCACAGACCACCGACGCCGTGGCGGCCGCATTCGCGGAGTACGTCGGCGCTGACCTGCTCGTCTATGCTACGTCTGTTCCGGGCGTTTACGACGCCGACCCGAACGAGGACGGCGACGCGACGCGGTTCGACGTACTCGGCGCTGACGAACTCGTCGATGTGATCGCCGACATCGAAATGGATGCCGGTAGCAGCGCACCGGTCGACCTGCTCGCCGCGAAAATCATCCAGCGGTCCGGTATCCGGACGATAGTGCTCGACGGCGCTGACCCAGCCCGCGTCGTGCGCGCGGTCGAAGACGGCGAGTTCGAAGGGTCTGAGATCCTCCCGGAGGCATAGATGGCGGAAGACCCCTACGAGGTTGGCCGGGGCGGTTCCCGTGCGTTCTGGGCCGATTCTGTCGCCGACGCCATCGAGGCGCGTGACCCCGACGACCCAATCGTCATCAAGGGCGGCGTCTCGCCGTCGGGTGTCCCCCACATCGGCCACTTCAACGAGATTATGCGGGGCTACTACGTCGCCGAGGCGCTGCGGGACCGCGGCCACGAGGTCCAGCAGGTGTTCACCGCCGACGACAAAGACCGCCTGCGTGCGGTCCCCCGACAGCTCGCCGACCTCGACTGGAACGTCGTCGGCCTCGGGGAGGTCGACGCCGGCGCGCTCGGGCGGAACCTCGGGAAGCCCTACACAGACATCCCGGACCCCCTCGGCTGCTGTGACTCCTACGGCGCGCACTTCACGACGCTCCTGCGAAAGAGCGCCGAACTGGTCGGCGTCGACGTGGAGTTCGTCTCGAACACGGAGCTGTACGCCGACGGCGAGTTCGAAGCAGTCACGCGCCGCGTGCTCGAACGCGCGGGCCGCGCCCGCGAGGTGCTCGCCGAGTATCAGAACAAGGTCGGCGACGACTACGTCCCGTTCCTGCCACAGTGTGCCGAATGCGGGAAGCTCACCGAGGGCGTCACCGCGGTCGACGTAGACGCGGGCGAAATCGAGTACGTCTGTGAAGACGTCGAGGCCGGCGACCAGACAATCGAGGGCTGTGGCCACGAAGGCACGGCCTCGCTCCGGGAGGGCAAGCTCCCGTGGCGGTTCGAGTGGCCCGCCCAGTGGGAGATTCTGGGCGTCGACTTCGAGCCGTTCGGCAAGGACCACGCCGAGGGGTCCTGGCCCTCCGGCGAAGATGTTGCCGAGAACGTACTTGACATCCAGCCGCCGGTCCCGATGGTGTACGAGTGGTTCACGCTCGACGGCGAGCCGCTCTCCTCGTCATCCGGCAACGTCATTACTGTCGACGAAGTGCTCGACATTCTTGAACCGGAGGTGTTCAAGTACTTCTTCGTCAAAAACCCGCGGAAGCAGCGGGACTTCTCCGTCGAGAACGTTGACCAGCTCGTCGACGAGTTCGACCGGTTTGAGCGGCGCTACTTCGGTGAGACAGACGGGAGTGATGACGAACTGGAACTCGCTGAGCAGGCCTACCCGATGGTCGTAGACGAACCGCAGGAACAGCGGGTGCGGATCCCCTACACGTTCGCGGCCGTGCTCGGGATGACGGATGACCCGGCGCTCCGGGAGCAGATCGCCCGGAAGGAAGGTCACATCCCGGACGACGCGCCAGAGTGGGCCGTCGAGCAGGCGCTTGCCCGCGTCGAACGCGCCCAGGAGTGGGCCAGCCTAACGAACAACGAATTCAACTACGAACTCAAGCGCGCCGAGATGCCCGACGTGTCATTCGACGACGAGACGGCGGCCGCGCTGGACGAACTGGCCGATTTCATCGCAGAGGGCCACGACGGAGAAGCGATTCAGTCGGAGATCTACGAGACGGCGAAGCGAAACGACATCGACATCGGTGAGTTCTTCTCGGCCGGCTACCGGCTGCTGTTCGACGACACCGAAGGCCCACAGCTCGGGACGTTCATCGCGAAACTGGACCGAGAGTTCGTCGTGGAACGGTTCCGTCAGAACGAGTGAGCCTGAGTAAGCAGGTCTTACCGAGCTGCCACCAGAGCGAAACGGCGCGTTCAGGACGACTGTTGCTGCGTATCTGGTCGGTCGAACATCGGTCCGAGCCGTTCGTCGTAACAGTCCTCACAGACGTACGCGTCGATGACGCCGGTCTCGCTATGCGTGTGAATCAGTGCATGGACGGTCGCGTCGAAAGGGACCATCTCGCCACAGATTCCACATGTTTCTGGCATGTTCCGGCACCGGTTTGCGGTACGTTCCCACGATACATAGAACAGGTGGTTCGTCCACCTGCTCAGGTCGAACGGGGTGTCACAAGTACGGGGACATCGGTAGTTCTGACAAGTCGCGATGTGACGCTACCGAGCAACTGGCGTTTCAGGTTCGAGCGGCCGTGTGATGCCATCACGACGAGGTCGATATCTTGGTCCGAGACGTACTCGCGGATGCCGTCGGCGACGCCGTTGAGGGAGTCCGTTCGTTCCACCGCGGTTGCAACCGATACATCTGGGGCGAACTGTCCGATTTCGTCGGCGGTTGCTGCAACGGCGTCACGTCCGTTCTCGTCGAGTCGTTCGAGGAACGTCTGATCCAGCCCGCCAGCGTTGAACGCGCCGCCGGCGGCCTGGATATCAACGACGTTGAGCACGTGTACCGTCGCGTCGTACCGGCCCGCAACCTCCGCAGCGTGTTCCGTCGCCGCCTTAGCGTTCTCGCTGCCATCAGTCGGCAGCAGTAGCCGGGAGTAATCGAAGTCGTCCGGCTGTGGCCCGTTTGAAACGACGAGGACAGGCACCGCGGACCGGTGTAAGACCTGTTCAGTGACGCCACCGAGGAGTCGCTTCCCGAGGCCAGTTATCCCCTGTCGGCCAAGAACGATGAGTCCGGCATCAGTATCACGAGCGCGCGTGTCTATCTGCACGCTCGGTTTTCCCGCCAGCAGTTCTGTCGTGACCGGCTGGCCGATATCGGCTGCGAGTGACTCGATTTCCGCGAGGACCGACTCGCCGTGGTCTCGGAGACGGGCGCTCTCGGGGTCCGTTCGCGTAAGCCTGCGCGCTCGTTGATTGAGGACATACACCGCCTCGACAGTCGCGTCAAAGTCCATCGCCAGTTCGAGGCCACGCCGTGCGGCGGCGACGGATTCGTCGCTCCCATCGACAGCAATGAGAATGTGGTCGTACATTGTGTGGTCGTTTGCGGCGAGGTCACTTCACCGTTAGCCGCTCTGTGCCAGCAGTGTGTCCCAAACCAAACCCTCTTGCTTGGCTAAACCTATCTTCTGATAAATGGTGAGTACGTTGACGTGGGTCCTCGCGGGCCTTGTCGCCTACACCCTCCTCGCGATGGCGCTACGGACTCGCGGCGTTGTACCCGAGTATATCCGTTTTAGCGGCCCGATTACGACGATCCACACGCAGAAGGGCAAGGCAGTTCTCGACTGGCTCGCGCGGCCAAAGCGGTTCTGGCGCGCCTGGGGGAACCTCGGCGTCGGGTTCGGCCTCGTCGTGATGGTCGGCTCGTTTCTCCTCGTTGCGCTCGGAGCCTACCAGGCGCTCGTCAACCCACAGCCCTCGGCACTGAACGAGCCACGAAACGCGCTGGCGATTCCCGGCGTGAACGACTTCCTCCCGCTGTCGGTCGCACCCGAAATCGTGCTCGGGCTATTGCTCGGCCTCGTCGTCCACGAGGGCGGCCACGGACTGTTCTGTCGGGTCGAGGACATCAGCATCGAGTCGATGGGGCTTGCCCTGCTGGCGATTATTCCGATCGGGGCGTTCGTCGAACCCGACGAAGACGAACTCCTCCGTACCGACCGCGGCTCACAAACCCGGATGTACACGGCCGGCGTGACCAACAACTTCGCGCTCGCTATCATCACGCTCCTGCTGCTGTTCGGACCAGTTGCCGGTGCTATCTCTGTCGTCGATGGCGTTCCGGTCGGAAGCCCAATCAGTGGAACCCCCGCCGCTGATTCGGACATCAAGTCAGGTGACGTTATCACAGCGGTCAACGGCCAGTCTGTCGAAAACCAGCAGGAACTCGAATCGGTGCTCAGCGAAAGCGATGCACAGACTGTCGAAGTGGCCCGAAAAGATGCCGAACCCGTCACCGTCGAACGCTCCGTTGTCGTCTCCGCGGCGCTTCAGAGTGCGCCACTCGGAACTGGTGAGACAATTGTCTCTGTCAACGGGACCGCAGTGGCGACCCGCAGTGAGTTCGAGCAGGCGGCCCGAACCCATCCCGTCGCGACGCTCGAAACTGAGTCCGGGGAGACGGTCACGACCCCGCTCGGCGCGTACGTGCTGGTCGCTGAAGACGGCCCGCTCGCCGGGGACGGAGCGCCAAGCGGCGAAGGGATGATCATCACCGCGGTCAACGGGGAGCGCACGCACAGCGGGGCCGCATTGATGCAGGCGCTTGAAGGGAGAGAGCCCGGTGACAAAGTGACAGTCACCGGCTACGTCGACGACTCGCGGGAAACCTACGAGCTAACGATGGCCGAGAGCGAACAGGTCGACAACGGCATCATCGGTGTCGGCATCCAGCAGGGTATCAGCGGCATCCAGGTCAGTGACTTCGGCATCGACGCCTACCCCGCGGCGGCATTTCTTGAATTCATCGGCGGCTCGCCTGACACACCGACATCGGTCTCCGAGTTCTCGTTCGCACAGCGGATATTCAGCACGCTCTTGCTTCCGTTCATCGGCGTCGCTGGCGGCTTCGGCTACAACTTTGCCGGCTTCACCGGAATCGCGACGAACTTCTACACCGTTCAGGGCCCGCTCGGGGCGCTCGGGGCGACGCCGGTGTTCCTGCTCGCAAACGTCCTCTTCTGGACCGGCTGGATCAACCTCGTCATCGGCCAGTTCAATCTCATCCCAACGTTCCCGCTCGACGGGGGTCATATTCTTCGGGCGTCGACTGAATCGTTCGTCTCGCGGCTGCCAGTCTCGGACGGGCGGCGGGTGACGACGGCCGTCTCGATTGCCATCACGGTGTCGATGATCAGCGGCCTCCTGTTAATGGTGTTTGGCCCGCGGCTCCTGACCTGAGGCGGACTGTCGTCTCTGATTCGCTCGACGGCTGCCAGACTAGCGGCGGTTACTGTGGCTGTAGAGTCGACCGGGCCTCTGTGACGGTCGGGGTTTCGTTACCCATTTACTCCCCGCCGCGAAAGCCGGGCGTATGTTCCTGCAGCTCCGTGCGGAGGTCGAGGACGCCCTCGCCGACGCACTCACAACCCTCGACCTGCCGGCTGAAGACCTCGGTATCGAGGAGCCACCGGAGGATGTCGACGCTGTGTTAGCGTCGAGCGTCGCCTTCCGGCTGGCCGGCGAGGTCGGTACCGCGCCGCCGAACGTCGCCGGCGACATCGCCGAGGCAATCGACGCCGACAGCCTCACCTACGTCAGCGACGTGACGACACAGGGACCATACGTCAACTTTCTCCCGAGCGAGACGTACTTCGCCGAGACCCTGCAGTCGGTCACGGAGAGCGAGTTCGGCCGGCTCCCCGACCGCGACACTAGCGTCGTCGTCGAACACACCTCCGCAAACCCGACCGGCCCGGTCCACGTCGGGCGAGCGCGTAACCCCATCATCGGTGACGCCGTCGCCCGGGTGCTCGATTACGCCGGCTACGACGTTGACCGACACTACTACGTCAACGACGCAGGTCGACAGATCGCGGTGTTCACCTGGGCCTACGAGACATTCGACGAGGACGCCCTGCCCGAACCCGAGCGCGACTCTCCGGAGTACGAGATGGTCCGGTACTATCGGAAGGGCAACACCGTCCTCGAAGAGGGGGACCCCGAAGAAGTCGAGGAAGCAGAGACCGAGATACAGTCAATTCTGCAGGGTCTCGAAGACGGCGACGAGGAGACGTACGAACGGGTCGCCGAGGTCGTCGACACTGTGTTAGGCGGGATGCAGAACACACTCGGTCGGCTCCCGGCAGAGTTCGACGAGTTCGTCAAGGAAACGCGGTTCATGCGAAACGGCGATACGGACGACCTGGTCGACCGCCTGAAAGCGCTCGACTGCGCCGTCTACGAGGAGGACGCATGGCAGCTAGACCTGCCGGACTTCGAGAAGAACCTCGTGTTCCTGCGTTCTGACGGCACCTCCCTGTATACGACCCGCGACCTAGCCCACCACGAGTGGAAGTTCGACACCTACGACCGCGCCGTGACAGTGCTCGGTGAAGACCACAAGCTGCAGGCCGACCAGCTCTCGGCAGCGCTCGAGCTGCTCGACAACGACACCGACCAGCTCCGGCAAGTGTTCTACTCCTGGGTGAACCTCCCGGAAGGCGGCATGAGCACGCGCGAGGGGACCGGTATCGACCTCGACGACCTGCTGGATGAGGCTATCGACCGCGCGCGCGAAGAGGTCGAAGCCAGACTCGACGACCGGACCCGCGGCGACCTCGACGAGGACGACATCGACCGCATCGCTCGCCAAGTCGGCATCGGCGCGGTGCGCTACGACATCGTCTCGAAACAGCCGACGAAGGGCATCACCTTCGAGTGGGACCGCGCGCTGGACTTCGAGGCCCAGTCCGCACCCTACGTTCAGTACGTCCACGCACGGTGCTGTGGCATTCTTTCGGACGTGGAGGCTGACATCCCCGACGAGCCCGCACTCGACCCGCTGTCGGACCCGGAAGAGCGGGACCTGCTTCGCGAGCTGGCCCGGTTCCCCGCTGTCATCGAGGCGGCCGCAGACGACTTGACGCCACACACCGTCGCGACCTACACTCGCGACCTCGCCGAGACGTTCAACGCCTTCTACCGGGAGTGCCCGGTCCTCGACGCCGACCCAGAGACCCGCGCTGCGCGGCTGGCGCTCGTCGACGGGACGCGAACCGCGATTGCGAACGCGCTTGACGCACTGGGCGTCGAAGCACCGACCTCGATGTAGGAGCGGTCTGGGCCGGGGATCCGGTGTGACGGACGCGATTGCCGCGAAACGTCTGTCGAGTCGGCCTAGTTCTGCAGGAACGTGTCGACTTCCGCCGCGATCAGTGCAGGTGCCTCGGCGGGACCGCTGTGGCTGACGCCCTCGAACTCGACGAATCGACTCCGTGGCAGTGCCTCGTGAACGGACCGAGCGCTCTGTCGGAGGAAGTCCGGCCCGTCGGTACCGGCCAGAACGAGAGTGGGCGCGTCGACATTGAGGCGGTCTGGGAGCTGGTACTGTTCGACGGACCGGTTCATCCGAACGACCTCCTCGGCAAGGTCCACACAGTCAGGCCAGACCGGCCAGTCCGCTAGCCAGGCGTCGAGGTCGTCGATGCCGTCGGGGTGGAGGACATGTTCGATGTAGCGTTTCACCGCCTCCTCGCGCGCCCCGTCCCGTATGAGCGACGCCATCTGGTCGGCGAGGTCGGCATCGGCCCGGTACTCAGCGGGAAGTACTGCCGGTTCGTACGCGATGACTGCCTCGACCGACAGAGCCGCCGCGGCCTCGATAGCGGTGAGCGCGCCGTAGGAGTGGCCGAACAAGATTGGGTCTCCGTCGACGGCATCGGTAAGTGCCCGGACGTACCTGCCCTCGCGAGCCAGTACCTCGTCGGCGCTCGTTTCTGCGGGAGAGTCGAGACAGGTCCCGAACCCCGGTCGCTGGGGGACGACAGCGCTGTAGCCTTCGAACGCCGGTATGACCGGTTCCCAGTACTCGGTGGGGGCCATCCCGCCGTGTAAGAGAATGAGTGGCTGGCCGTCGCCGTAACGCTCGAATTCGACATCGATCTCGTCTGTGGATTGTGCTTGCTGCATACAATAGTACGGTCGAGCGCGGTCGGGCTAAGCCGTTCTCTCAGTGATTGGGCCGTTTAAAACGGGGTGTCAAAGTCAGGACTCACAGCCCCGCTGGCGCTCTGTTCCGACAGTCGCTTCACCCTCGCAAAAAACGCTAGCGTATGGGGCTCGTTGCAGAGTTTCAGATATACTGCGATGCGTTGCCGCTCGTGTCGGTTGCAGAGACGGTTCCCGAAGCGTCGATTACCCTTTCCCTCCAGTACAACCACGGCCGTCGTCCGCTGTTTCTTGCCACGGTGACGGGTAGCTCCGAGCAAGCTGTCGAGCGGGCACTCACTGACGCCTACGACGTACAGGAGTGGACGCGCATCGGGACGGCAGGCGATACCCAGCGGTATCAGGCAGTGCCGGCGCTGAGCTTCGAGGCGCAACTCGGCGACCAAATTGACGACCTGGACGGGCTTGAAGCACTCGCCACAGCAGACGCTAGTATCGAGCAGATAACCGTGACTGCAGATGGGTGGGTGCAAATGGGCTGGTTCGCCGATCGAGCAGCGTTCACCGAGTTCGCCTCGTTCTGGCAGCGAAACGCGGACTTCGAACTGGAGCGGCTGACACGGGATGCGGAGCCGAAGCCGCCCGGTAACGGGCTCACTGACCGCCAACTCGAAGCGCTACGGACGGCATACGAAATGGGGTATTTCGAGATTCCGCGACGTGCACCACTGGCTGCCGTGGCACAGGAACTGGACATCTCTGCGTCGTCGCTCTCCGAACGACTGCGCCGAGCACAGACCCAGCTCATCCAGGAAACGGTCGCAACGCTGTGGCCGCCGCTTCCGGAAACCCAAACGTAGTGAAATGCGGTCGGAGCGGCGGGCTGCGACCGGAACAGCAAGCGGTACAGAACCGTCAATTAAACAGGCCAAACACGCCGCCCGAGTCCTCGTCGTCGTCGACATCTGAGCGGTCGTCGGTGTCGTCAAGGAACCACTCATCATCAAGTATGGTCTCGACATCTACTTCGGGACTCTCGCCCCGGAAGAACACACCCTCAAGCGCCTCGGTCAGCCGCTGGTAGGCGTCTGCAGCCGTGCTTTCGGGGGCGTTGAGCACAAGCGGTTCTTCGGTCGTCGCTTGCGGGTCGTCCGGGATGACCGCGAGCAGCGGGAACTCCATCTGCTCGGCGATGGACGCGACATCAGTGTGGCGGGTCGCACGGTTGATGATCGCACCGAGGACGATCCCGTCGATTCGGTTCGCTAGCTGGGCCGTTTTGACCGTATCACCCACCGCAACGTCGTCGGGAGTCGTGACGAGGACGATTCCGTCGGCCAACCCGAGCGGCACGGCAACTTCGTGGCTCAGTCCGGCCCCAGTGTCGATCAGCACCACGTCGTAGGCATTTCGGAGCGTCTTGATGACTTTCCGGAGCTTTGCGGGGTCAGCGTCCGCGAACGCTTCGAGCGACTGTTCACCCGGAATCACCGTGAGCCCACCCGGTGCATCGGTCAGAGCCTCACTCACGGCAGCCTCGCCGGCCAGAATCTCGTGGAGGCTCTTTTCCGGCTCCACGGAGAGCATCGAGCCGAGGTTCGCCATCCCCAGATCCGCGTCGACGACAGCCACATCGTAGTCCATCTCCTGAAGGACAGCTCCGAGATTTACCGCGGTCGTCGTCTTCCCGACGCCGCCCTTGCCGCCCGCAATCGTACACACGTACCCCGCCATAGTCTGATTGCTTGGGTACAATGCAGGCAGTCATATAAATGCGACTGTCAATTGTCGAACCGCTCCGGGAGGCGCCGCACAGACTAGTCAGTTCCACGGCCACGCAGGTCGTTCCTCCCGCTGGGTATCCGAGGACCGCACTTCGCGTGCCCCTCGCCCCTTCCTCCACGGCACCCACCGGTCACCGTTCCGGCACGAGGACGGCTCACTCCGTTCGCGCCCCTCGCTGTCAACAGGTTCTTACGCCACCTCGGCCAACAGAGAGTAATGAGCGAGCAGCAGGAACAGGAACAATCTGACAAGCAGAAATACGAGTTCCGGAAGGTCATAGAGGAACTCAAGGGGTACCAGGGTTCGGGCACCCAGCTGGTCTCTATTTACGTCCCCGAGGACAAGCAGATAAGCGACGTCGTCGCCCACGTCACCCAAGAGCACTCCGAGGCCTCGAACATCAAGTCGAAGGACACCCGCACCGCGGTCCAAGACGCGCTGACTTCCATCAAAGACCGGCTTCGATACTACGACAACACGCCGCCGGAGAACGGCCTAGTGCTGTTCTCGGGGGCGTTCGACACCGGCGGCGGCCGGACCGACATGGTGACCAAGGTCCTCGAATCCCCGCCAGACCCTATCGAATCGTTCCGCTATCACTGTGACTCAGAGTTTCTCACCGAGCCACTGGAACACATGCTGGCCGACAAAGGGCTGTTCGGTCTCATCGTGCTCGACCGGCGCGAGGCTAACGTCGGCTGGCTGAAGGGCAAACGCGTCGAGCCCGTCAAGTCCGCCTCGTCGCTGGTTCCGGGCAAACAGCGGAAAGGTGGGCAGTCCGCCCAGCGGTTCGCCCGCCTCCGACTGGAAGCCATCGACAACTTCTATCAGGAGGTCGCGGGGATGGCCAACGACCTGTTCGTCGCCGACCGCCACGACCTGGACGGTATCCTCGTCGGTGGCCCCTCACCGACGAAAGACGAGTTCCTCGACGGCGACTACCTCCACCACGAGCTACAGGACATGGTGCTGGGGAAGTTCGACGTTGCCTACACCGACGAGTCGGGCCTGTACGACCTCGTGGACGCAGCCGACGAGGTGCTGGCCGAACACGAGATGCTCCGGGACAAGGAGCTCATGGAGGACTTCTTCAAGCAGCTCCACAACGGGGACAAGGCCACCTACGGCTTCGACCAGACCCGCCAGAACCTCAACATGGGTGCGGTCGAACAGCTGCTCATCTCCGAGGACCTCCGGAAGGACGTGGTCGCCTACACCTGCGAGAACGGCCACGACGAGTACGACCTCATCAACAGCAACGCGGCGACCGACGACCACGAGTGTACCCGCTGTGGAGCCACCGTCGACGCCGAGGACGGCGAGCGCGAAGACGCCATCGACCACCTGATGGAACTGGCCGACCAGCGGGGCACAGAGACGGTGTTCATCTCGACTGACTTCGAAAAAGGCGAACAGCTGCTGACCGCTTTTGGCGGCGTCGCCGGCTTGCTGCGTTACTCGACAGGCGTCTAACGCGTCGTTCACACCGTCAGTTCTGTTATAGCAACTGTTCGAGTTGCCGACGGCGACGGCCGAGGTCGACATGGGCCGCCTCCCCGTAGCTTGCGGCAAGCCGATCCAGCACCAGCAGCGGGTCGACGCCTTCGCGCTCGATTCGCTCTAGCAGCGCGGTGATCTCCTCGCGGTGCATCGCAAGCGAGTCGAGCAGACCGACGAGCAACACCACCGGGATCGCTGCCCCATCGGCAGTGGGGATTGCACTGTCGAGTCTTGTGAGGTCGGGCACATCAGCGGGCGGCTCCGTCTCTGGGTGCAGTGCCAGACAGGACCGGCAGACGCTGGCCCCCGGTGCGTCGCCGGGGAGATACTGCTGGAGATCAGCCGGAACCGGAATCGAGACGAGGTCGCCACCGCAGTCGGGACAGGACATACTCATCCACGGACGGGAAACCGCAAAAACGATACCGGTCAGGACGGGCTCTCTGTTCAGTCGTCAGCAGTGACCGCTTCGGGCTCTTCTTCCGCTGCCTCTTCGGCCGCGAGCGTGTCCTCTTCCTCTTCTTTCTTTGCTTTGATCTTTTTCATGCGGAAGATCTCTTCGCGCTCCTGCTCTTCGAGTTTCTGCTCGATGTACTCTTGATTGTCATAGAGGTCGGGCAGGAGCTTGAATTCGAGGGCATTGACACGGCGTTTCGTGGTCTCGATCTCTTCGAGCATCTTCTTCATCGCCGTCTCGACTTCGGCGGCGAGAATGATGTTTTCGAGCAGTTCCTCGTATGCCTCGGCAGCCTCGTCGATACGGGCCGAGGTCCCCATAACGCCATAGCCGCGTTCGTCCAGTGACTTTCGAACCTTGCTGGACTCGATTTGCGGGACGACGACGCCCATGATGTTCTTCGACTGGGTCGTCAGTTCGGGGTGTTCTTTCAGCGCTGCAGCGGCCCCACGGACAGCCACGTCACCCTCCATCGCCCGGGCCATATTGATCGCGCGCTGGGCCCGCTCGTAGGAATCGTCGAGATCTTCACGGACGTCCTGCGCCTGATCCAGAATGTCCATGAACTCCATGATGAGGCCGTCACGCTTCTTCTCCAGCGTGTCGTGCCCACGCTCGGACAGCTCGATGCGGTCCTCGATCTGCATCAGATTCTTGCGCGTGGGTTTGACGTCCTTAGCCATTACGGGCCTCTTTTCGACGTAGGCAGTTAACGGTTTCCAGTTATTTCGGTCCGAGCGCTGCCGCTTCCGGACTGACACCGAAAAAACGAGGTCGACGAACGGCAGCGGTTAGTCGTCTGCAGGCGTTGCGCCAGTTCCGGTCGCCTCGGCCGCGCCGTCAAGCACGCCGTGGCTCCGGAGCAGGATGATACCGAAGCCGACCTTCGCGACGAGGTCGATGACCATGAAGCCGGCTGTCTCGATCCCGATACCGACGAGGCCGATTCCCTCGGTACCAACGAGCCACCAGACCGGATAGACCAGCCAGACGACGGTGACGAGGTTGCGCAACGTCTTGAACGTGCTACGCGTGTCGCTTGGCAGGTCTGCGACCCGGCCGGACAGCGAGCTGAACAGGAAGTACAGCAGGACCAGCAGGAAGGCGGTGCTGATGCCCCACCAGACCAGCCGTTCCGCGCCGGCCGACAGCACGCCGCTGCCTGCGCTCAGCGTCGCAACCAGACCGGTCCCGATCATCAGCACATCGAGGCTGACGAGCGACGTGATAGTGTTACGGTCTGCCCCTGCAAGCAGTCCAAGGTCGTACAACAGCAACGGCGTGGTAAACAGCCAGTCACTGTACCGCGCCCAGTAAATTGGATGTTCCTCACCGGCGAACTCAACGATTGTCAGCCCGAAGCCAAGTGCCATCGCGAGGTAATTCACGAACGCGATTGCCGTGATAAGTATTGTCGCGATGTAGAACTTCTGGCGCCGGCTGTCGGTTTCACCCCAGCCACGCGCGATGAAGTATAGCATGCCGAGGAACATGCCCGCTGTACCTAACCACAGCCAAATTCCTTCGCTCCCTGGTGCTGGCATAGTGCAGTTTACATTAGGCACTCAAAGGCAAATAGTGGCATACCCAAAATATTAGGTACAAACGACGGGCGGCCGTGAGATGTAGGGCCGTCGTTACGCTTCGACGGCTTCTGCGGTCTCGTCCTCGCGGTAGTGCTCTTCGATGAGATCCTCGTCGATGCGGTTCAGCGCATCCTTCGGGAGCATCGAGAGCAGGTCCCAGCCGAGTTCGAGCGTCTCGTCGATACTGCGGGCCGTGTCGGTGCCCTGATCGACGAACTCCTCTTCGAAGCGGTCGGCGAAGTCCAAGTACTTGTTGTCCAGTTCCGACAGCGCCTCGCGACCGACGATGTTCACGAGGTCGCGCAGGTCCTCACCCTCCGCGTACGCGGCGAATATCTGGTCTTTCACGTCGGCGTGATCGGCGCGGGTCAGCCCCTCGCCGATACCGTCGTCCATCAGCCGCGACAGGCTCGGCAGGACGTTGATCGGCGGCTGGATGCCCTGGCTGTTGAGGTCGCGGTCGATGTAGATCTGGCCTTCGGTGATGTACCCGGTCAGGTCCGGAATCGGGTGCGTGTCGTCGTCGCCGGGCATCGTCAGAATCGGGAGCTGGGTCACGGAGCCCTCGCGGCCCTCGATTCGACCGGCGCGCTCGTAGAGCTGGGCCAGGTCGGTGTACATGTATCCGGGGTAGCCACGGCGGCCCGGGACCTCCTCACGCGCGGCACCGATTTCGCGCAGCGCCTCGCAGTAGTTGGTCATGTCCGTCAGGATGACCAGGACGTGGTAGTCCTTCTCGAAGGCGAGGTACTCGGCGGTCGTCAGGGCCAGCCGCGGCGTAATCGTCCGCTCGACGGCCGGGTCGTCCGCGAGGTTCATGAAGACGACCGAGCGTTCCAGCGCGCCGGTGCGCTCGAAGTCGTCCATGAACTCGTTTGCCTCTTCGGCCGTGATACCCATCGCGCCGAAGATGACTGCGAACTCCGAACCCTCGTCGTCTTCGCCGTCTTCCTCTTCCGGCACCGTCGCCTGTCGCGCAATCTGGAGCGCGAGGTCGTTGTGGGGCAGGCCGGAGGCGGAGAAGATCGGCAGTTTCTGCCCGCGGACGAGCGTGTTCATGCCGTCGATGGCCGAGACGCCCGTCTGGATGAACTCCTCGGGGTACTCCCGCGAGAAGGGGTTGATGGCTTCGCCGACGATGTCGCGGCGCTCGTCAGGAACGATTTCCGGGCCGCCGTCGATGGGCTGGCCGGTCCCGTCCATGACCCGCCCGAGGAGGTCCTCGGTGACGGGCATCTTCATCGTCTCGCCGAGGAAGCGAACCGAGGCGTCGCGGTCGATACCTTCGGTCCCCTCGAACACCTGGATGGCGACGTAGTCGCTCGCAGATTCGAGCACCTGGCCACGGCGGGTCTCGCCGTCGCTGAGCTCGATTTCGACGATGTCGTCGTAGCCGACCGGTTCGTCGGTCTCGACGAACACCAGCGGTCCGCTGATCTCCGTGATTGTCTGGTACTCTTTCATTGTTAGTACAGCTCCCTGAGCTGTGACTCGATGTCGTCTTCGAGTTCGTCGATGTACTCGTTGTAGTCCTCCTGCACGCCGATACGGTTGAGCCGCGGCGCGGCGTCGATGTCGGTGATTTCCTCGACGGGAACGCCGGCATCGAGCGCCTCGAAGGCCGCATCGTTGTACGTCTTGGCGGCGTCCATGATGCGGTAGGTCTTCTCGGGCTCACAGAAGGTGTCGACGTCGTGGAAGGCGTTCTGCTGGAGCCACGCCTCGCGCAGGTAGCGGGCGATTTCCAGCGTCAGCTGCTGGTCTTCCGGCAGCGCGTCCTTCCCGACAAGCTGGACGATTTCCTGCAGTTCGGCCTCCTCATCCAGCGTGTCGATGGCCCACTGGCGCGTCTCCGGCCAGTCGTCCCGGACGTTCTCCTCGAACCACGGGTCGAGCTGGTCGCGATACAGCGAGTACGACTCGTTCCAGTTGATAGACGGGAAGTGCCGGCGTTCGGCGAGGTCGGCGTCCAGCGCCCAGAACGTCTTGACGATACGCAGCGTGTTCTGGGTGACCGGCTCCGAGAAGTCCCCGCCCGGCGGCGAGACGGCCCCGATGACCGAGACCGAACCCTCGGTACCGTTGATGTTCTCGAAGTACCCGGCACGCTCGTAGAACTCGCTCAGGCGAGCGGAGAGGTACGCGGGGTACCCCTCCTCGCCGGGCATCTCCTCGAGCCGGGAAGAGATTTCGCGCATGGCCTCGGCCCACCGGGAGGTGGAGTCGGCCATCAGCGCCACGTCGTAGCCCATGTCACGGAAGTACTCCGCGATGGTGATTCCCGTGTACACACAGGACTCACGGGCCGCGACGGGCATGTTGGACGTGTTGGCGATGAGGCAGGTCCGGTCCATCAGCGCGTTGCCGGTGGTCGGGTCTTCCAGTTCCGGGAAGTCCTCGATGACCTCGGTCATCTCGTTGCCACGCTCGCCACAGCCGACGTAGACGACGATGTCAGCGTCGGCCCACTTGGCGAGCTGGTGCTGGGTGACCGTCTTCCCGGAGCCGAAGGGACCGGGGATGGCGGCCGTCCCGCCTTTCGCAATCGGGAACAGGCCGTCCAGCACGCGCTGGCCGGAGATGAGCGGCTCCGTCGGGGTCTCCTTCTCGACGGTCGGCCGCTGCTGGCGCACCGGCCACTCCTGGTGCATCTGGATTTCCTCGCCGCTGTCCAGTTCGACAACCGTCTCCTCGACGGTGAAGTTGCCCGATTCGATGGCGACGACCTCGCCACCCTCGGAGTCGGGCGGGACCATCACTTTGTGATCGATACTGGGCGTCTCAGGGACAGTGCCGACGATATCGCCGGCTTCGACCTCGTCGCCTTCCTCGACTTCGGGGGTGAACTCCCAGGTCTTCTCCAGGTCAATGCCCGGCGCGTCGACGCCGCGGTCGAGGAACGCCGACCCCATCTTCTCTTCGAGCACGTCGAGCGGGCGCTGGACGCCGTCGTAGATGGCGTCGAGCATGCCCGGCCCGAGGTCCACGGAGAGGGGCGAGCCCGTCCCTTCGACGGGTTCGCCGGGGGAGACACCGGAGGTCTCCTCGTACACCTGAATCGTGGTGATGTTTCCTTCGATCTCGATGACCTCGCCCATCAGCCCTTCCGAGCCGACGTAAACGACGTCGTTCATCCGGGCGTCGAGGTCCCGAGCCGTTACGACCGGTCCCGAGACGCTTTCGATAATGCCGTCCTCGCGGACGTCTGTGTCTGTTGCTTGACTCATGGTTAGTCTTCGTCCATCAGGTCGATACCGATGGCTCGCTTGATTTGTTCACGCAGTCCGCCGCTCCCAGTGCCGCCGCCGAGCGTGACCATCACTGGCTCGACACTCGTCTCCGCGTCCTGCCGAACACCGCGTGAGAGGTGCGACAGGTCGTCGTCGTGCATTACGACGATGCCGACGTCGTCGTCGTTGAGCATCTCCTCGACGGCCTCGTCGAGTTGCTCGTCTTTCTCGTCGGCAGGCACGTCCGCGAACTTTCGGACGCCAGCTAGCCGAAAGCCCGTCGTGAACTCCGGGCTGCCGATGACAGCGATTTCCTGGCTCATAGTATCACCAGCTCCTGTTCGACTTCGTCGGGGCCGAGACCGGCCTCGCGACCGCGGGCGATGGCCCGGATGTTGTCGACCTCGCGTTCCTTCGCGAGAACGTAGGACAACACCGGACAGACCGACAGCGGATAGCGGTTCGAGAGCCGGTCAGCGTATTCGAGCAGCGCCGCGTCCAGCGCCCGCTCGAAGTCGATGAGGTTGTCGGCCTCCTCAAGCGCCGACAGCGCCTGATCGAGGTCCTCGCCGTACTTGCTCTCGCGGACGGCACTGACCAACTGGTCGAGATTCGTCGACAGCTGTGCGACCTCCTGGGCATCGAACAGCTGGCCGCCCTCGATGAAGTACTCCGAGGGGTCGATGTCCGCGCCGCTGCGGGCCAGCCGGAGCGCGTTCCGGAGGTTGCGGAAGTCGACTTCCGTCTCCAGGAACTCGACGTACAGCCCGGTCGGACTGTCGACCTCGGGGTTGTCCGGCAGTCCCGACAGCAACGTCTCGTAGAAGGCGCGGTCGAGCGCGTTCTCCAGGGGCACGAGGACGCCGCTTTCCTCGTACACGTCGAACGCCTCGGCCAGTGACTCGCCGAAGATGGTGTCGTCGAGTTGCTCGACGACCTCCTCGATAGAACCGGCGTTCAGCAGGTCCTCGATGCGGCGGTCGGCGAACTCGCCGGCCCGGATGAGGTCGTCCTCGACCTCCGTCCGCTCTGCGTCCGAGTAGAGCCCGCGGATAACGGTTTTGACGTTCCACACGTCGAACTTCCGCAGGTAGCGGGCGATGTAGTCGTACAGCGCCCCCTCGGACCAGCGAAGCAGGTCGTCGAAGTGTTTCGCGAGGTTACGGTTCAGCGCGTACTCCACAAGGTCGACGCCGTCGTACCGGGAGCCGAGCGCGTTCATCTCGGTCTCGTACTCTGTTTCCTCCATGAAGCGGGCGATTTCGCCCGTCCCCATGCGGACCAGCTTCCGGTAGTCGTCATCGTCGAACAGGGATGCGCTGCGGGCACGAACCCGTGCGATGACGTACTCGTAGTTGCTTCCCTGGCCGCTCGTTCCCGTTCGCGAACTCATTGGTCTTCGAACAGGCGGTCGCTGATTGCTTTCAGGTTGTCCTCCCAGACGTCCTCCAGGATGGAATCGAACGTGTTGTTCACACGGACCCGTGACTCACCGCTCTCGACGACGACGCCGCCGAGGCAGTCCCGTTCGCCGGCGTACGTCGCGCCGTCGTAGTCATCGAGTACATCCTCGAGAAGCGACTGGTCCGACGCACGGCCGTACACCGACAGCTCGTCGCTGTCGCCGAATTCCTCGACAGCGGCGTCGAGCAGTGCGCGTGTCAGTTCCTCTCGTCTGTCCCCTTCGAGGGCCGCAAGCGCGTCCTCGACGTCACCGTGAACGTCTTCGAGGATGTCACGCCGGGCGTTGAGCCGAGCCTGTTTGGCCTCGAGCTTCGCGGAGGAGAGCCGCTGCTCTCGCTCCTGCTCGATGGTCCGCTCGACCTCTGCCTCGCGATCCTCTCGGATCTGCTCGGCGTCGGCCTCGGCATCAGCAATAATCTCCTCGGCACGTTCGTCGGCCTCGTCGCTAATCTCCTGAGCACGCGCGCGGGCCTCGTCGCGGATATCCTCTACGACTGTTTGAAGGCTCATTATTGGAAAAGACGGAGTGTTGTTAGACGACGAAGACGACGACAAGCGCGAGAATGACGAGCGTTTCCGGCAGGACTGTCAGGATGAGTCCGCGGCCGAACATGCTCTCGTCTTCTGCGATTGCGCCGACGGCGGCGGCCCCGATCCCACGTTCCGCATACCCCGAACCGAGCGCGGCGAGTCCGACGGCAAGCGCTGCGCCGGCTGAAGCCGGAATAGCTGGAGCACTGGCGGTACCTTCCTGCAGTACTGCGTTGACAAGGAGTGCGATGGTTTCGATCATGGATGTGTAGTCTCTGGAATTGCTCGTGTCCGAACAGGCGTATGTGAATCCACGTAGTTCATAAAGCTTCCCAAAACGGTTCGTCAGCGTGCTGTTCGGGCGGTTTAGCGGCTCAGCTGTGGTCGGTTGTGAGCGTGTAGCAGTCGACACCCGCAACGAAATTGGCAAAACCGGCAGTAAACAGCGGCGATTAGCCCGAATAGAAAGGAAGCGCGCGGTCAGTCCTCGGTCGTGTAGGTGCGTTCGTAGCCGAACGGGTTGTACCGCTTCCCGCCGCCTTCGAAGAACTTGCCGAAGAACTCCACGTACTCAAGTCGGACGCCCTGGAGTCCGGCGCTGGTGATGCCGAGCACCAGCACGAGTAGATGCCCGATGACCAGGATGAGAACCCCGACCAGCGCGGCGGCGATACCGGAGTGGATGAGCCCGGGGAACATGATCGCTTCCGCGCCGTATTCGGAGATTGCCCACTCAGGCCCGTGCCCGATGAGGAAGTGGAACTCACCGTCGTGTGAGTACGCGCCGAAGAACAGCAGATTGACCACGAAGGCCATCCCTGCCTTGGCCAGCAGTACGGCAGCCAGCCGCGTGTACGACAGGACGTTCACCAGCACGTTGAGGAACTCGACGACCTCGATTGGGTCGGCGAGCGCCAGCAGCACGAGGCCGGCAAAGAAGAGGATGAGCCACGCCGAGAACGGCGCACCCAGTCCCGGAATCGTGAAGAGATTGATCGCTGGCAGCCCAGTGAATCCCCATGCGTACGGATTCCCTGCGAAGACACCTGCCTCAGCGGTATAGAGGAAGTCTGGCGCTGCACCGTTCGCGCCGGAGAACACCCACGCCCAGAGGCCAAACAGCATCAGCAGCCACGACCCGCTTTCGGTGACGGCGTCCCAGAGGCTGTGGCTCAGGTTCTCGATGAAGTCGAATATCCAGCCCGCAGCGAGGTGGACCGTCCCGGCAAGCAGGCTGACTGTCAGCCACGCCAGCGCGTAGTCGGCGTAGTGCGGCTGGAGTCCCTTGTGCATCGGCGCGCTCTTGAATCCCAGCGCGGGCCAGAAGACGTTCGAAATGGTGTGCAAGCCGAACACCTCACCGTACAGCACACCGAACAGCGCGGTGAAGCCACCGGCCCACATCGCAACGCCGCCCAGGCTTTTGAGCACGTCACTGTCAACCTTCGAGTACAGCCCGTATCCGAGTGCGAGGTACAGGAGCCCGTAGCCGAGGTCACCGATCATGAACCCGAAGAAGGCCGGGAACGTCAGGAAGAAGGCGACCGTTGGGTCGAACTCGCCGTACTTCGGTCGGTTGACGACCTCGACGAGGTCCTCGAAGGGTCGCACGCCGCTCGGGTTGTCCTGAATGACCGGTGGGTCGTCGCTGCCCATCGTGATGACGCCGCCGTCAGCGACGGTTTCCTGCGGTTGGCGCTCGCTCTCCGGCTCGGGAGCATCGACCGAACTGCCGACCGGTTCGCCGCCGTTGCCGCCCTCGCGCTCGACTTCCTCGTGAGACTCCGCGTGCCCGTCGCTGTCGTACTCGGCGATTTCGATCCTGTCGATGTCGACAGCATCGCCGACAGCGCTCGAAAGGGCCTGCTCGAACTCCTCGTAGCGCTCGTTCGGAATCCACCCCTCGGCGATGAAGGCGTTTTCCGTCGTCGCGAAGGTGAGCGGCGCTTCGCCCTTCTGGGCCTCGATAGCCAGTTTCTCCTCGGCTGCGAGCAGGAATCCGGCGTGGTCGAGACGGAGTTCATTGAGTTCGTCTTCGACGGTCGAGAGCTTCGATTCGAGCTGCTGTTTCTCGTGTTCCAGCTCTTCGAGATATGACGTCGGGTCGCCGTCGCCTTCTGGGACTTCGAGCCGGGAGAACGTCGCCCCGACCAGTGCGTCCTGCAGAGCGTCTTCGTCGGCCTGTGCGAACACGGCGACGACGCCGTCCTCGGTGAACAGCTCGAACGTTTCGATGTCGCTAGCTGCAAGGACGGTCTCGATCTCGTCGCTGTCGCCCTCGCCGACGACGACTGACAGCGAGTCGTAGCCACGGAGCAGGTCGAGATCGATGCCAAGCGTGACGAACGGGGCCATCGTGTTGATCCGGTCCTCGACGGCCCGGAGTTCATCACGGACATCGTCGCGCCGGTCGTCGAGTTCGTTGACCGCCGTCCGCACCTCGTCGAGTTGTTCCTCGATCGCCTCGTCAGTGACAACTCGGGTCGGACCGGCGTCCTCCTCACTGACATCCAGAATTGACTGGAGCGAGCGAACCGTGACGAGCTTATCCGAGACCTCGTTGGTTCCCTCGAGCGAGTTCCCGGGTTCGAATCCGTCCCAGGAGCCGTCATACTCGGTGACGTGGAGCATATCGAGGTCGTGGACGGCCTCGATTGTCTGCTCCATCGCGCGTTTCGACCCCGTCACCGAGACGCGGCACATCTTCTCAGGTCTGAGCATGCACCGCCTCCTCGAACAGGTCTGTGACGTATTCGACTACCTCGTCGATCTGTTCACTGGCCTGCTGTTCGAGGTCTTCGCGAGCGCTCTCGCCGTCCTCGATGATCTGTTCGCGCTCGGCCTCGATCTCTTCGCGAGCCGCTTCAAGACGGTCTTCTGCGGCCGCGTCGGCCTCATCCCGCGCTGATTCGCGGATCTCCTCGGCCTCTTCCCGAGCCTCCGCGATGCGGTCTTCGCGGTCTTGTTCGGCCTCTGCGACGATCTCGTCGGCCTCCTGCTCGGCCTCCTGTATCCTGTCAAGAACTTCTGGCCGTGGCATTCTCTAATCATGTGAGCGTTGCCAGAGCGGCTATTTGGTAGTTGCGAAGTTTCTCCGTGTGAGACACCGGCCAAAATCCGGGGAATTATGACCGCCAAGTCCTAAGCTGGGGGTAATGGGAGTCCTCGAGAATAAAGCCCGCGCGCGGACGTTCTACAAGTATCTCTCGAAGGTGTACGACCAGATCAACCCCTTCATCTGGGACGAACGGATGCGCGACGAGGCGATCGCAATGCTCGACCTTGCGCCCGACGACAGAGTCCTCGATGTCGGCTGTGGCACCGGCTTCGCCACCGAGGGACTGCTCGAACACGTCGATACGGTGTACGGGCTCGACCAGAGCCCCCACCAGCTTTCGAAAGCCTTCGAGAAGTTCGGCAAGTTCGGTGACGTGCGCTACCACCTCGGTGATGCCGAACGACTCCCGTTCAAAGATGACAGCTTTGACGCGGTGTGGTCCTCAGGGTCCATCGAGTACTGGCCCAACCCCGTCGACGCGCTCGCTGAGTGTCGCCGACTGACCAAACCCGGTGGCAAGGTCCTCATCGTCGGTCCCGACTACCCGAACTCGACAGTCTTCCAGAAGATGGCCGATGCCATCATGCTGTTTTACGACGAGGAAGAGGCCGACCGGATGTTCACTGAGGCCGGCTTCGAGGAGTTCGAACACCACATTCAGCAGTCCCGACCGGGCAGCCCGCGTGCGATTACGACAATCGCAGAAGTCCCCGAATAACAGCGAGTTTCTACCTTCTCACGTCGTTACGCCGATCCGCTAACAGGCACTCGAACCCGTTCGCCGTCCTGTGTGGTGGCGGTAACCGTGTACTCCCCACGGGGTTCGACCGTCCAGAGAGTGCCGTCTGTCCCGGTCGTACCGATCCGCTTACCGTTTATTCTGACGGTCGCATCGGTCGGAGAGCCCGTGCTGTTATCAGTGGCCGTAATGAGCAGCGGGCCGGACTCGAAGGACTGCTGGA
This sequence comes from Haloarcula taiwanensis, assembly GCA_002844335.1. NCBI lineage: Archaea > Methanobacteriati > Methanobacteriota > Halobacteria > Halobacteriales > Haloarculaceae > Haloarcula > Haloarcula taiwanensis. The sequence goes on along the minus strand of CP019154.1, from coordinate 365,926 downwards.
CTCGAACCCGAACGGACTGGTTCACACCCGCCGCCACTTCCGACCGGTCGACCGTCGTCAGTTCGAGAGTCTGCGTCTCGTAGAAGACGTTCGTCGTCCCGCCGTCGAGATAGGCCGTCAGTTGTCCGTTGGAGTGATCAGCCTGAATCTGGTAGATGGCACTCCGACCGTATGTCTGAACAGACGGGTACTGCTCGCTGTAGAGCCACGGATAGAGGGTCTCTGCCCGCGTGTTGACCGCACCGAGAGAGTCGTTGGTCTGTGCGAACTGGTCAACTGCCGTCTGTTCGCGGTCCTGTCCGAGATACGTCTCACGCGTGTATTGGCCGTCTGCGACTGTAGACAACATATACCCTTCTGAGGACGCCTCAACGTACACCGCGTTCGGCTCGACCGTCCCGGCGGTCTCGTCGCTGATACGCTGACTTATCGGGCCGCGGTACGTCTTGAGCACGCCTCTGCTGTTCTCCAGGCGGAAGCGCTGCGCCGGTGAGAGCGAGTAGTCCGGCGCGGTGCCGGCGGTGGCCCGGATACGGTCGAGCCGGGTGGCCAACTGACGTGACTCAGCGTCGATCAGTGCACGCTGTCGCAGGAACTCTGTCGCGGTTATCACACCGCTGGCGTATTGCTGGATGGCGGCCTGATTCCGTCGTTCGAGACTCGCTCGCTGGCTTTCGATATCGGTCAGCGTCTCGTCGACGAGGCGGTCGCGAGCGGCCTCGCTGTCCTGCTGGAAGAACTGCCGCTCAAACGTCGTCGTCGCGTAATCGCTCCGGAGGTCACTGGATCCGGTTGCAACCGCGACGCCGACGTCGATTGAGGACCGGTTGTACGTCGTTGACCTGACATCACTGGCTGGGATCGCGAGATGGTTCGTCGTGTTGTCGACGGCCGTGATCTGTGGTAACTGATCGCTGCCGTCAGCGGTCTGGGCTGGCGAGGCTGCCCCAGTCACCGGGGCAGCCACGGAAACAACCATGAGGAGGATCACACCGACTGCGGGGAGGGGACGCATCACCGACGAATACTCACCCACTGTACAAAAATCTCCCCATTCTCCATATATCAATAATCGTCTGAGAAGGCACGAGACGTTTCAAAGCGCCCGCTGACGTTTTATTCTCGGATGGAAAGGGTTTTGCCCCCAGAACGTTCATCGATGAACGAGAATGACCCCGCGGGTTTCAGGTGCCCTCCTCCTCCTTGTCCTGCTTGCCCTGTTTGCGACCCCGCCGCTCGCGACAGCGGCGACAGCGGATACTGTCTCCGCACAACAGACAACCGGGACGCCGGCACCGGTCGCGGAAAACACGACGTTCGCCCTCCAGATACAATCGAACGGCGACGCCAAGTGGACGATAACAGACACCTACGCGCTTGACGAAAGCGAAACTGAGTCGTTCAGAGACACCGGTGAGCAGTTCGCTGACGACGGCGAGGCGGTATGGCTACCAGCATTTCGGGAGGCAAAAGACGAGGCCAGTACGGTCACCGGTCGTGAGATGGAGATCACTAACGTCGACCGTCGGTACGAGGTGTCAGACCGCAGAGGGCAACTGATCCTTGAGTTTACCTGGACGAACTTCGCGGTTGTCACCAGCGAGAACGTCGTCGTCGGTGACGCGTTCAATTCAACGGACGGCACGTGGTTCGGGACGCTGACTGCAGACCAGCGACTCGTTATCTCGCCGCCGGCTGGGTACGGTGTAGAGAGCGCCCCGAGCGCCGTAGACGACGGAAAGCTGGTTTTCGAGGGGCGTCGGACGTTCGAGCCGGGATACCTGTCCGTCGTGTACACTGGCGAACAACCGACGACCGAAACGCCGACGGGGACCCCGGAGTCGATCTTCAGTGGCATCGGCTCGGCCTGGATCGGCGGCGTTGTGCTGATGTTGCTACTCGTTGGTGCCGTCGGGTACATGTTCAAAACGGGATACACTGACGGGCTGCCATCAATCGCAGCCGGGACCGACGACGAGGGAGACGACAGTACTGGGACGGCAGCCGCAACGAGCGACACCACGGCCTCAGATGATGTCGATGTCGAACTGCTGAGCGACGAGGAACGCGTCGAACGGCTCCTCGAAGAAAACGGCGGTCGGATGAAGCAGGCGCGCATCGTCTCCGAGACCGGCTGGTCGAACGCGAAGGTGTCCCAGTTGCTCTCATCAATGGACGACGAAGGGCGGATCGACAAACTCCGCATCGGCCGGGAGAACCTCATTTCGTTCCCGGACGAGGATATCACCGACTTCGACGAGTGAGCCACAGGACAGCCTGAGCGTAAACAAGCCGGGCGTGGTTTCTGGTTCGGAAACGTTTATTCGCTGTCCGATCGGACTGCCGATATGAAAATTCTTGTCACGGTGAAGGAGGTGGCAGCCGTCGACGACGAGTTCGAGATCGACGGACTCGCTATCGACGACCGATATGTCACAGCCGACCTCAACGAGTGGGACGAGTACGCTGTCGAAGAGGCCGTCCAGATAAAGGAGGCCCACGACGATGTCGAGGTCGTCACCGTCACCATCGGCCCGTCCGAAACCGACGAGACGATCCGACAGGCACTGGCGAAAGGGGCCGACCGCGCGATCCGTGTCTGGGACGACGCACTCGCCGACGCCGGCCTGCTGGACCCCGAGACGAAGGCCGAGGTGCTGGCCGCTGTCGCCGCCGAGGAAGACCCCGATCTGGTGCTGACTGGCGTTCAGTCCGCCGACGACGGATTCGGGGCGACCGGTGTCACGCTGGCCGATAAACTCGACATGGAATGGGGCGCTGTCGTCAACGACCTCGACCTCGATCTGGAGGCAGGTGTTGCAAGCGTCCACCGTGAACTGGAAGGCGGCGTCGAGGAACTCACCGATATCGAAATCCCCGCTGTACTGACGATACAGACCGGGATCAACGACCCACGCTACGCGAGCCTTCGGGGCATCCGGCAAGCTCAGAGCAAGGAACTCGCGGAGTACAGCCTAGTAGATGTCGGACTAGACGCGGCTGAAATCGAGAGCCCGCTGGAACAGACCTCGCTGTACGAGCCGGAAACCGAGGGCGAGGCGACGGTGTTCGAAGGGAGTCCCGAGGAGACGGCGGCCGAGTTGGCTGAACTGCTCGCGGAGAAGGGGGTGACCAGCTAATGTCGGTCCTCGCTATCGCCGAACACCGGCGCGGGGAACTCCGACCGGTGAGCCTAGAACAGCTAGCAGCCGGTCGCGCTCTCGCAGACGAACTCGGCGGCGAGCTACACACCGCCGTCATCGGCGGTGATGTCGAGGCGTTTGGATCGGATCTGAACCGTGAGGGCGTTGATATTGTCCACACCGTCGATATCGGCGAGGAGTTCAACCACGACGTGTACACGCAGGCCGTCACCCAGCTGGCCACGGAACTGAACCCGACCGTTCTCCTGATGCCCAACAGCGTCAACGGCCTCGATTACGCGCCGGCAGTCGCCAACCGACTGGGCCGGCCGCTCGTGACCGACGTGGTCGACATCGACGCCGAAGACGGCCTCACCGCGACCAGAGAGCTGTACGGCTCGAAAACCGAGACGACAATCGACGTGCACGCCGAGCAGGCGGCCGTGACCATCCGCCCGGCCGAGTGGCCGACAATCGAGGCGGACGGTGACGCCACAATCGAGGCATTCGACGCGACCATCGATGAGAGTGCCGTCAAGTCCACGGTGAAGGGCTTCGAGGAGGTCGGCGGTGGCGACATCGACATCACTGACGCCGACGTGCTGGTGTCCGTCGGCCGCGGTATCGAAGAAGAGGAGAACCTCGACATTATCCACGACCTCGCCGAGGCACTGGACGCGACGGTGTCGGGTTCACGGCCGCTCATCGACAATGGCTGGCTGGAGAAGGACCGCCAGGTCGGCCAGAGCGGGAAGGTCGTTACTCCGGACGTGTACATCGCCATCGGTATCTCCGGGGCCGTCCAGCACGTCGCCGGGATGAAGGGCTCGGATACGATTGTCGCCATCAACACCGACCCGAACGCACCGATCTTCGACATCGCCGACTACGGTATTCAGGACGACCTGTTCGAGGTCGTCCCGGCACTCATCGAGCAGTTCCAGTAGCCGCGACCCACTGAATCGCGGGTGACAAGGTACTTTTTATGGTAGTCCTAAGGGGGCGGTAATGGAGTATCTCGAGCGCCGGCGAGACCGGGTCGAGGAGCGCTTGGAGGCGGTTCTCGACAGCGTGGAGCCGGATGAACTCGCAGATGAAGTGCGTCACGTGGCGCTTTCCGGGGGAAAGCGAGTTCGGCCGACGGTGACAGTGCTGGTTTGTGAGGCGCTGGGCGGGGAGCCGGGCGATGCCGTCGATTTCGCGGTCGGCATCGAACTCGTCCACAACGCCTCGCTGGTCATCGACGACATCATCGACGAGTCAGAGCTCCGGCGGGGTTCTCCGGCCGCCTGGGAGGCCTTCGGCCACGGCCCGGCTATCATCGCCTCTGACGGCCTGCTCGGCGAAGCGTTCAATCTCTTTTCGACGGACGAGCGCGCCATGCAGACCGTCTCCGAGTCGATGGTCGAACTCGGCGAAGGCGAGGCCATGGAGCTGGTCGCAGAGCCCTCCAACGAGAGGGAGTACATGGAACTGGCCCGTCGGAAGACCGGGGCGCTGTTCCGCGCTGCGGCAGAACTGGGGGCAATCGCGGCCGACTCGGACCCGTACACGGTCGAGGCGGTCGGGCAGTACGCCGAACGGGTCGGCGTGGCCTTCCAGATGCGTGACGACGTGCTCGATGCGACAGCCGACGCCGAAACGCTGGGCAAGCCGGCCGGGACCGACGCGGAGATGGAACGACCGTCGCTGGTGGAAGTGACGGAGCTGACGACCGAGGAGGCAAACGAGCGGGCGCGGGCTGAATCCGACGCCGCCCTGGAGTCGCTATCGACCATCGACGCCCCGGAGTCCCAGTCGATGGAGTACCTGCGGGACCTCGCGGAGTTCGTCGTCGTCCGCGAGCGGTGAGCCCGAACGGGAGGGCTTTTGCCCGCTGCTCGATTACGCCCGGCAATGACAGTTATCGGTATCGTCGGGCTGCCGGGCAGCGGGAAAAGCGAGGCAGCGAACGTCGCCGCCGAGATGGACGTGCCGGTCGTGACGATGGGCGACGTCATCCGCGAGGAGTGCCGTGACCGCGGGCTTGACCCCGCATCGGACCACGGAACGGTCGCGAAGGCGCTTCGAGAAGAGAACGGCCCTGCCGCCATCGCCGAGCGCTCGCTACCGATGATTGAGGCGGAACTCGAATCGAATGACACCGTCCTCGTCGACGGTATTCGGTCGGACGTGGAGGTTGAAGCGTTCGAATCGGCCTTTGGCGACGCGTTCCTGCTCGTCGAGATAGACGCCCCGTTCGAACTGCGGGCCGAGCGACTCGACATCCGGGGGCGGGACACTTCGGCCGAAGACGGCGGCGAGTCGCTTGAGGACCGTGACGCTCGCGAACTCGGCTTCGGGATGGGCGAGGCCATGGACATGGCCGACCTGACTATCGAGAACACGGAGACGCTGGCCGCGTTCCAGCGGACTGTTCGCACACTGATTCGGGACGGGTCGGAGGCGCTTAACCAATGAGCGCCGTCTACGCCGTCGACATCCAAATCGAAGCGCCCGTCAACGACACCGAGGTAACCGACCGGGTTGCAGACGCAGTTCGGACCCTCTTCCCGGAGGCCGACCCGACACACCAGCAGGGCGCACTCGTCGCCGAGGTCCACACGATGGACGGGTTCTCTGAGCTACTCCACCGGCGGGAAATCCTCGATACGGCGCGGTCTGTCTTCTTCGACAATCTGGAGGGGGACACCTTCGCGTTCGACGTGAAGAAGCAAGCGGCGTTCGAGGGACGCATAAACTTCGCAGTCGGTGACCCCTCCGAACTCGGTGACATCCGCGTGAACGTGACCGTCAACGAACCGTCGGCCGAGGAGTATATCGACTACGTCGCGCCGCCGACCGAAGACGGCCAGCCGGTCTACGACGAAGACTCATGACGACGACCATCTGTTTCGACCTTGACGACACAGTCGTCCACTATCCGGAGCCGTACAAGAACATTATCCGAAGGACCGTCGAAGCCCATGGTATCGAGTACACCGACGAGCTTCGGGCCGTTAGCAAGGAGGTATTTTATACGGCCTTCGAGGCGCTGGAGCCGGACCCGTACCGCCAGTCGATGGCCGCGGTCGCCGAAGCGGCCGGGGCAGACGTTGACCTCGATGCGCTGGTCGAGACGCTCAAGCAGACCGAGTTCGCGTCGACGACCGTCCCCGACACAGCCCGGGACAGCCTGACCGCACTTGCCACCGACAATCGGCTCGCGATTGTCACCAACGGAATCCGGGAGCGGCAGGTCGCCAAGCTCGACCACCACGGGCTGACCGACCTGTTCGACCTTGTTGTCGCCTCCTACGAGGTCGGCGCACACAAGCCTGACAGCGCGCCGTTCGACCGGGTCCGGGAAGAGCTACCGGCCGACGAATACGTGATGGTCGGCAACGAGTACGAAACCGATGTCGAAGGCGCACGTAACGCGGGCTTCGTGCCGATTCATTACGAGTCGGGTGATGACAGCGGGCCGGACCTCTGGGATTCTATCGACGCGCTGGTGTAGCGCACGGAGCCATCGGTACGGAGCGGCGTACTGGAAGCGGCCGACAATCAGGTCAGTACAGCGGTAAGGATAACGCCGGTGTTCCACGCCGTGACCACGACGCCGAGTAGCGCCAGCCCGAGCGGGACACCGATTGAGTACGGCCGAGAAACGTACTTCCAGATGGCAAAAAAGCCCACGAACACGGCGGCTTTCAGGCCGGTCAACACCAGCACCGCATGCTGTGCAAGCAGTAGCTTGACAACGGGGCTGAGTTCCGTCACCCCGGTGATGCTGTAGCCGACGAGCGTCGTGACGAGGTCGCCGACGCCGAAAAAGGCGACGGCAACCGCCCACAGAGCAATGGCAGTGTTCGAGGGACCGGTGAGTCGGGCGGGGTGTCGCCAGTTCATACCACCCGGTACCGCGACACAGTACTTCGTTAGTAGTAGCTTCAATGACAGCTACACCGGTAAGCTCTCTTTTCGAAGGGTGTGGGCGTCGTTCAGAATCCGCTCACGAATATCGCGATCCACTCCCCGAGTTCGCGGCGCTTGCTGACCCGCACCGAATCGACCCACTTCACCCACTGAAACCCCCGACGGCCGGGCGCAACGAGTCGGAGGGGGTAGCCGTGTCCGTGGGCCAGGGGTTCGCCGTCGACGTGTGTGGCCAGCACGGCGTCGCGGGCCTCTAAGAGCGGGAGACTCCACCGGTAGCCAGTAATAGAGCGGAACTGGACCCACGCCGCCGCGTCGTCGGGGTCGGCGGCGTCGAGCAGGTCACCGACGCGAACGCCCTGCCACTCGTGACCGGAGTACCAGCCGCTCGTGCAGTCAAGCACCGCCGGTTCGGTCGCGTCCGGCGAGAGGTCGGCTGCGGCGTAGCTGGTCTCGCTGGCGACCCGGCCACCGACCGACAACGACCACTCGGCCGCGTCGACCGGGTCCGGATCGTCGGCGACCCAGCTAGTGACTGGGAACCGGTTGCCGTCACCGGTCCCGTCCTCCCGCGAGCCGGTGTACCTGCGGTCCGCGCCGGCCGTACCGAGTGCGTCGTTGACTGGCCCCTGGAGTCGCCAGATCAGTGCCCCCGTGGTTACCAACCCAGCGTACCGGAGAACGTCACGGCGGCCGCCGCGGGTGGCCTCTGCTGGGGAGTAAAACCGGGTTCGGAGATGCATCAGCAACAGCAGCGGGACCAGCAGGCCGAGCGCGACGTGGAGGTGAAACAGCCCCCACGGACCGAGGTCGAGCGTGCCGCCGAATATCCACCAGACGCCGGTGCCAAGCGCCCCCAGCGTGACCGCTGCCAGACCGACCGAGAGGACACGGGCCGCAGTGAGCCGCGACGGCGCGACACGGTGGACCACACGGTGGAGCTTCACCGGCAGCAGGAGCGTCAGCACCACGCCGGAGAGCGCGTGGAGGTCTATTATCCACGCACTGCTGGGAATGCCTGCGAAGATGGTGGCGATACCTGTGGCAAGCAGCGTCGCCACCGCCGCGAACAGCCCCCAGTCGACCGCCCGTGGCGTTGGCGTCAGCCGGTGGATGGCCATGGTACCGGTTAGCACCGGAGCGGCTTATACTGCCGTGACAGCGCAGCGGCGTCAGTACGACTGCCGGAGGAGCGGCTCACCGCTGGCGTTTCGGACCGTGACAGTGTCACCGTCGTTGTTCCAGACTGCCCCGTTCCGGCCCCAGTACCGCTCGGTCACAGTGTCGGTGCCGCGACCGGTGTAGAGGGTGACCGAGTCGTTCGGGCCGAGGGTCAGGTTCGCAAACGTGTACTGGTGCCCCGCAGCGTCGCTGACCGTCCACCCGGAGAGGTCGACCGACTCGTCGCCGGCGTTCGTGAGCGTGAGGTACTCGTCGTTCAGGTTCTCGTGGTCGTTTCCTGCCGCATCGGCGTGGATCGTCGCAATTTCGACACCGCTGGTGCTCTCGGTGATAGCCCCGCTGTCGGCGGTATCCGTCCGGGTCGTAGCGCCCGGGTCCGTACAGTGCCAGAGCCCGCGCCGGTCGGAGCGCGCGGCGTCCTCGGCCGCGTAAAATCGCTCGGTTCGCGTGAATTCGCTGTCGTAGACACGCGCGCGGCCAGTCTCGACGAGTCGGTAATTGAACAGCACTTCCTCGTGAACGACGTAGGCCAGTAGTCGGTCGTAGTAGCCCCGCCGGTTCAGATTCGAATCGAAGGCGAGTCCCACTGTCTCGCCGAGGAGCCGCTGTTTGGCGAGCGCCGAGGCGTTCGTGCCGGCCCCGCGGAGGCAGGCCGACCCGGCGTCGGTCTCGGGGACGCCCTCGAACTCCGCGGGGTCGGTCTCGGTGTGGACTTCGGGAGTATCGACGCCGACGAGTCGGACCGTGTCGCCAGTCCCGTTCTCGTAGGCAATCTGTATCGTATCGCCGTCGACGACGGCCGTGACGGTAACGGTGACGACTGCGTGTGGCACGTCGATTGCTGACTGGCCGTCAGCGGCGGCCCCCGTCGACTGCGACGGCGAGCCGGCGAAGCCGCTACAGCCGGCAGCCACCACGAGAACGACGACGAAACCGAACACGGGCCATCGCATCGGATAGACCTTGTCGGCCGGCGGCACAAGTGTGACGGTGCCGCTGGGCGGACTGTTATAGGTTTGCCACGAGTGGGTGTCCGTACAATGCTCGTCCCGCTGCCAGTCAGAGAGATTATGCGGACACCGGTCAAGACTATCAGTCCTGACGCTCCGGTCATCGAGGCGGCCCAGCGCCTCCGCGACGAGGATATCGGCTCGCTCGTCGTCGAGGACGGCGGCATCTGCGTCGGCATCATCACGGAGAGTGACATCGTCGCTGTCACCGCAGCCGAGGGCGATACCAGAGCGCTGTCAGTCGGCGACGTGATGGCCGAGACACTGGTGACGGTCACCCCCGAAGTGGACATCGAAACAGCCGTCGAACGGCTCCGGACGAACAACGTCAAGAAACTGCCCGTCGTCGAGGACGGCGAACTTGTCGGGATTGTTACAACAACCGACATCTCTGACTACATCCCATACCTCAGGCGGGCAGGGGGAGCGGCTGACGAGCCGTCACAGCGAGAGCGGTTCACCCGGCCGGACACGCTGTACGAGGACGAGGACTGGACCTTCGAGAGCTACGGGACTGCCGACGGTATCGACGTCGGTGACCACGTCCGGTTCAGCAAGACGATAACGCAGGGCGACGTGGAGGCCTTCGCTGAGGCCAGCGGTGACACGAACAGACTCCACCTCGACACGGCATTCGCGGACGGGACACGGTTCGGCCGCCGAATCGTTCACGGCACACTCGTCTCCGGCGTCATCAGCGCGGCCTTGGCCCGGCTCCCCGGGCTGACCATCTACCTCTCGCAAGAGCTGAGCTATCAGGGACCCGTCGACATCGACGAGGAGGTCACGGCCCGCTGTGAGGTCGTCGAGCGCATACAGGACAACCGGTTCCGGCTGGCCACAGCCGTCGATGACTCAGAGGGGAACTGCGTCATCGAGGGCGATGCCGTCGTCATCTCCGACCCGATTCCGGACACGGCCTGAGCTGACAGGTAAGCCCGCCTCGGCACGCTCGGCCGGGACTGATCGCACAGGAAACCACCGCAACAATGGTTTGTGTTACCAAACAACAATTGTTAATAATCTGCTAGTATATATGCTCGACATGGACGCTGTTGAACGGCCGACTTTTGAGACGAGCGCGGCGATGGAGGTGTATCAGTACGTCGAGCGACACGGGACCGCGGCGCGCCACAGGGTCCGCGAGGCGGTGGATCTATCGCCGGAGGCATTCGAGGAGACCCTGACACACCTCTTGTCGAAGGGATACATCGAGGACGATGGCGGGACCCTGACGCTGGCGCTCGACGTCGGCTCCGTCGAGCAACACACCACGGACGGGCTGACGTACACGATTCGGCCGGCCCGTAACGACGATTTCGAGGGGCTCGTCCAGACGATTCGGAACGTCTCCAGCGACGGCACCTACGTCGTCGCCGAGAGCGTCGCCGAGCAGTTGCTGTACGAGGACGCCGTCACGCGGCACAACACGGTCGAGTCGCGGGTGTTCTTCGTCGCCACAATCGACGGCGAGGTCGTCGGCTGGTGTCACCTCGACATCCCGCAACTGGACAAGCTCCGCGAGACGGCCCAGCTCACCGTCGGCGTCAGGGAGGAACGGCAGGGACAGGGCATCGGCAGCCAACTCATGGAACGCGGGCTGGACTGGGCACGGGCCAACGGTTACCGGAAACTGTACAACAGCGTGCCGGCGATAACGGAGAACGCGATGGTGTTCCTCGAAGAACACGGCTGGCACACCGAGGGCATCCGGCGCAACCACTACACCGTCGACGGCGAGCAGGTCGACGAGGTGATGATGGCCTACACGTTCGAGTGAGCCTACAGCAAGACGACCAGCGCCAGCGCGATCCAGACGATTTTCAGCCCCGTGTTGACGACGATAACTTTCGAACCGAACTCCCGGCCCCAGATACCGTACTGGAACGGAATCGAGCGCTTGAACGTCGAGACGGCAAACGAGATGATGCCGCCCACGAGCATCGTCGCCACGGCGGTCCGGGCGGTGAAAGTCCCGTTCCGGATGAGCGGCGCGATGACCGTTGCCCCCGAGGTGGTATCTAGCGCGTACGCGGCGATGACGGGGATGGCTGCGCCGGGCAGGCCGAGCAGCCCGGCGAACCCGTCGGCGGCGGCGGTCACGGACGCGCCGTCGCTGCCAGCCAGCGCCAGGAGTTCGTCGCCGTAGGCCACGAGCAGGGAGACGACGGCGTAGATGGCCGCCAGCCGCGGCAGGATGTCCCGGACCTTCTCGGCCGTCGCGTCGAACGCCGCCCTGACGGCCGCCCGGCGGGTGGCCGGGCGCTCGTCGAACACGTCCGCGGGGTCGTCGGCCGTCCCGCCGTCGGGGGCCGGTCCCGCGCCGGCACCCGACCGGCCGACGGCGGCCGGGTCCAGCAGGACCGCGCCCGCGGCGATGCCGGTCAGCGTAATCGCCAGCGCGACGAGCCCGCGGGTGGCGACGTACAGCACCCCGACGCGGAAGCCGAGGATGGGGATGAGTATCGGCGCGTAGAACGTGATGATGTGCTGGGCGAAGCCGAAGAACGTGTTGATGGTGACGGCGATGAGCGTCGCACGGTCGGACAGCACGCCGGACTCCCGGAAGTCGGCGAGCATCCCGTAGCCGGCGGTCGTCGACGCGGTCGTCGTCAGGATGGCGGTTCCGACCTCGTCCGGGAGATTCGCCGGCGAGGTGAGATAGCGCGAGACGACGGCGATTTTTTCGACCAGCCCGAACGCGACCGCCAGTTCCGCGAGGAACACGCCAAACGAGAGGAAGAGCGTGATACGGAGGACACGGACGGCAACCTCTCCGAGGACCGAGACGGCCGGGTGCCCGAGGACGGCGGCGAGCGACTGCACGGCTCGACGTAGCGGCCTGTCCCGCAAAGGCCCATCGGTAGCGTCAGTCGCCACTCACACGAACACGCGGACGGCACCGAACAGCACCACCACGCCCAACACGTCACAGACGTTCGTGACGACAGGGATGACCACGTCGTCGGGGTCCAGTTCGAACCGGTAGGCGGCGTAGGTCGTCACCGTCGTCACGACGATAGCCAGCACCGCCAACAGGCTGCCGCTGACGAGCGCGACCAGCACGACCGTCCGGAGCGGGAGCGCAGCGCCGCCGATGACGGTCTGAAGAAGCCACGCGCCGGCACCGACGAGCGGGAACAGTGTCACCGCGAGAGCGAGGGTAGCGATGGCGTTGCCGGCCAACCGGTCGTCAGTCGCCGTAAACGACAGGAGGCCGAGGTGAAACGCCGTCGAGAACCGTGCCGCGAGGATACTGCCGAGGTTGCCCGCCATTCCGATTGTTACCGGGACGAGGACGAGCAGCGACGGATACTGCAGCAGTGTTCCTTCGAAGGTATCCAGCACGAGGCCGCTCCCGAGTTCGATAGCAGTGAGGACGATCAGAATGGGAAACATCGTCCGGATGATGCCCGAAACCGACCACTGGGAGGCGAACTCCGCCACTCAGCCACCCCCCAGCGCGAGAACGAGGCGGGTTGCACCCAGCAGCGTCGCGACCCCGACCACGTCGCCCGTCGTCGTCACGACCGGGCCGGCCAGCGTATCCGGGTTGAGCCCGCGGCGGTAGCCGACGAACACGACCGAGACGACAGCGATAGTCAACAACAGCCCGGAGACGAAGCCCGCGATGAGCGCGATGGCGACGAGGGTCGCGAGCGGGGCCGACGGTCGCCCGACCAGCGCGAGCAGGGCGACAGCCATCACCGCGGCGACGCCGCTGATGAGCACGCCGTTTGCCAGTGCCGCCGCGACGGCGGCGTTGATGCGGTCGTCGTCGAAGGAGAACCGCGGGTCAATGAGTCCCTGATGGAGTGCCGACCCCAGACGGGCCCCGAGCGAGCCGTAGACGTTCCCACGGGTGGCAAGCAACGCCGGCACGAGCACGAGCAGTCCCGCAACGTCCTGCAACTCCGCGTCCATGCCGCCGAGGACGACGCCCGCGAAGAGGCCACCGACTGCACTGAGCGCCAGTACCGGGAGCGATTCCCGGTAGGCTTCGAGTGCCACCTCACGGACAGTCATTGCAGGCCGAAGGACGGCGAGTGAAAAAAAGCCCCCTGATAGCGCTGGCGACGGCTCAGTCGGGAGTCGACTGTGCCCTGTCGCGCCACGGCGGCGGCCCGACCATCGTGTTCCCGACCTTGGTAAACCGAACAGTTCTGGTGACGGTGATCGGGTCGCCGCCGTCCGTGACCGTCGTGTACTCGGTCCGGTAGTTGCGGACGAGTCCCGACCGGGTGACGTGGGCGACGAGCGTCGCGTTCTTCCGGCTCGCCCACACTGTCGACGTTGCGTTGTCCCGCAGTCGGTCACCGCTGATGACGTAGACCGCCCCGTCGGACCGCCCGGACCGCGAGGTCCGAGTGTGGAACGGAGCAACAGTTCGAGTGACGTCGGCGGCAGGACGCCCGTTCAGCGCGGCGGTGTGGACCCAGTATTGCCACGTACCAGCGTAGCTGTCCGGCGGGTCGTACTCGTTGTAGACCGTGCGGTTGTCGCGCACAAGTCGACGGAGATACGTGTCGCCGTCGGACCAGAACGAGGCGGTCGCCGGCGGTCGGCCGAGGAGCACTGGGGCTGCATGTCCACGGACAGAGATGTTCGCGAGATGTGTCCGGTTCTTGTCCAGCGCGACGTGGACTCGAAGGTGGGACCGCAACGACCCGTTTGCATATCTGACGGTGCGGGTCATCGTCAGCGTGTACCCGGTTCCGTTGAGGCGGTCGCCGTGTGCGGACCCAAGCAGAGATGGGCTGGTGACACCCGTCGGTCCAACGCCGGCCGGATACGCGGTCGCAGAGTCGGTCGGTACCGGAGCGGGCGTCACCGGCGTCGGCGAGCCGTCGCCGCCGCTGAACCCGAATCCCCCACAGCCTGCGGTAACGACGACGGTGAGGACGAGTAGCTGCCACCCTGCGTTCCTCGCCATGCTATAACAAACCATTCAGATCGAAATAAGTCTGCGGATCGCAATTTACCCGGAATCTGTCGGCCTGTAGATGTTAAATCGTTAGTTAACCTACCGAAACTATTATGATATATACACACACCGTATGGAACATGCCAACTAATGGCAGATCGGTCAACCGACGACAGTTGCTGAAGAGTACGGGCGTCGCAGGTGTGGCAGGGCTAACAGGACTGGCCGGTTGCTCCGGTGGCGACGGTGGCGACGGCGGTGGTGGCGACGGTGGCGACGGCGGTGGTGGCGACGGCGGCGACGACTACCCGTCGCTCGGGAACTTCCCGGTCGAGGGCGACACGGTCACGTTCGGGTTCAACGTGCCACAGTCCGGACCCTACTCGTCTGAGGGGCAAGACGAGCTCCGGGCGTACGAACTCGCCCAGAAACACCTCAATAACGGGGGTGGCTGGGTGGACAGCTTCGAGGACCTCAGCGGAGACGGCGTCCTTGGCTATACGGTCGAGTCGGTGAACGGCGACACAGCGACCGACGCCGACACCGCCCGACAGGCCGCTTCGCGGATGATAAACCGGGATGACGTAGTGATGATCTCTGGTGGCTCCTCCAGCGCGGTGGCCATCGCCGTCCAGGGCCTCTGCCAGCAGGAGAAGGTCATGTTCATGGCCTGCCTGACTCACTCCAACGACACGACCGGAAAAGACTGCGCCCGGTACGGCTTCCGGGAGATGTTCAACGCGTACATGACCGGACAGGCGCTTGCGCCGGTGCTCGAAAGCGAGTACGGCTCGGATAACTCCTTCTACCAGCTGTACGCCGACTACTCCTGGGGCCAGACCGTCCAGGAGTCGATGAACCAGTTCCTCTCGGAAATCGGCTGGGAGCAGGTCGATAGCGTGCCGACGCCGCTCGGGACCAGCGACTTCTCGTCGTACCTCTCGGAGGCAGCAAACAGCGGCGCGGACGTGTTGCTGCTCGACCACTACGGGCTGGACGGCGCGAACTCCGTCTCCCAGGCCGTCGATGCCGGTATCGACGAGGACATGGAAATCGTCGTCCCGCTGTACAACCGACCGATGGCACAGGCCGCCGGCGGGGCTATCGAGGGCGTCTTCGGAACGATTGCTTGGGACTCCCAGATCGACAACGAGCCCTCGAACGCGTTCACGGAGGTGTTCCAGAACGAGTACGACCGTGTTCCCTCTGGCCCGGCCCAGCTCGCCTACGCCCAGACGCTCCAGTACGCGGCTGCCGCCGAGCGGGCGGGAACGTTCTACCCGCCGGAAGTCATCCGCGAACTGGAAGACTACAACTACAACAATATCGGCATGGGCGAGGAGACGATGCGGGCCTGCGACCACCAGGCCCAGCGAGCGATTCCAGTTGCCCGCGGACTCCCGGAGAGCGAACAGGGCGACGGGAACTTCATCGAAATCGTCGAGGTCACGTCCCGGGACGATGTCGGATACGCGTGCGATTCCGGGCCGGCCGCGGAGTGTGAACTCGGCGAATACGGCGACGAATAGGCCATAATCCCGACAGGGGACCGGTTCCCTCATGATTTATAGTTCATGAGGTCGCCTTACTTGATACACAAAAACTAGCATGATTAGGAATACGCAGATAGTACGAGCGGAGTGCAGTGGGGGGAGTCCGACGTGACGCTACTCGCGGACATCCTCACTATCTTACTAAACGGGTTGCAACAGGGTGCGATTTACGTCCTACTCGCGGTTGGACTGTCGATTATCCTTGGGACACTGAAGTTCGTGAATTTCGCCCACGGGGCACTGTACCTCGTCGGCGCGTATCTGGGGCTGTTCATAACTGGTCAGGTCCCGTTGAACAACGGCCAGTTAGCAGAGTGGGGCATCCAGTCATACGGCATCGGTCTGGGGTTCGTCGCCGCGCTCATCATCGTGCCGATTGTCGTGTTCGTCGTCGGCCTCCTGATGGAGCGATTCGTCGCACAGGCGTTCTACGACCGCCCCGACACGGACCAGATTCTCGTGACCTTCGGGCTCGCAATCATCGTCCAGGAACTGCTCCGGGCGCTGCTTGGCGGGAACAGCCAGCCGTTCCCACAGCCATCGTGGGCATCCGGCCCCATCGCGTTGCCCGTCGTTGGGAACTTCCCGCGCTGGCGACTCGGCGTCATCGCGATTACGGCAGTCCTCGTCCTGGGCGTGTACGGCCTCGTTGAGTACACTGACTTCGGACTCATCGTCCAGGCCGGTACCCTCGACGGTGAGATGGTTCGCCTCCTGGGAATTAAACTGAGCCGGCCGTACCTCGTCGTGTTCGGCATCGGTGCTGCACTCGCCGGCGTGGCTGGTGTCGTTGGCGGTCCGCTCGCCAATGTCAATCCGAACATCGGGACTGAACAGTTGGTTCCGGCGTTTCTGACTGTCGTTATCGGCGGCGTCGGGAAAATAGAGGGGGCCGTCGTGGCCGGGCTGATGCTTGGAACCCTACAGGTGCTCCTCATCCAGACTGGGTACGCCGCCTGGAGTCAGGTCGGTATCTACGCGCTCGCGGCACTCGTCTTGCTGGTGCGTCCGCAGGGTCTGCTGGGCTCGGAGGTGGACGTCTCATGAGCGACGAACCGGGTGACGCGACCGCCACGGCAGCGGCCGACGCTGAGGCGGAGGTCACCGGCGGCCTCGCCGACCGGTGGGCCAGCTTCCGCGACCGGGAGATATCGACGGTACTGCTCACAGTCGTGGGCGTGGCCGTCTTCCCGTTCCTCTTCAACAACTACCTCAACGGCTACACGCAGCTGGCGACGCTGATTCTCATCTACGGTATCTTCGCCGTTGGGTTCGACATCCTGCTGGGGTACACCGGCCTGCTGTCGTTCGGTCACGCCGTCTTCTTCGGGGGCGCAGCCTACGCCGCCGGTATCTTCAGCGCGAGCGTCAGTAGCTCGCCGCTGCTGGTGTTGCTCGCCGGCACGGCGTTTGCCGTGTTGCTGGCGTGGATCGTCGGCTTCCTGTCGCTGCGCCGCGGTGGGATTTATTTCGCCATCCTGACGCTGACGTTTGGCCAGATGTCGTTCTACCTGGCGGCCTCGCCGCTGGCCTTCCTGACGAACGGTGAGAACGGCTTCACCTCCGTGGACATCGGCAGCCTGCTGGGCGTCATCGACATCCACGGCGGCGTGCCGTTCCCGCTGTCGATGCTGGTCGACAACATGCTGTACGTGTTCGTGGCCGTCATGACGGTGCTGTCGGTCGCGATGGCGAACCGCATCCTCCACTCGCCGTACGGGACCGTGTTCCGCGCGATTCGAGAGAACGAGCGGCGGGCGGAGTTCGTCGGCCTCGACGTCTGGCGGTACAAGCTGATGGCGTTTATCATCTCGGCTGCCTTCGCCGGCATCGCCGGGAGCCTGTTCGCCATTGAGGGGAACTACGTGCCACTGGAGTCGCTGTACTGGACCGAATCCGGCCGCGTCGTCATCATGACTGTGCTCGGCGGCGTCGGGTCGCTGTTCGGGCCGCTGTTCGGTGCCGGCCTGTATCTGTACATCGAGAACATCGTCAGCGGGTTCGAGACGCTCGGCCCGTTCTGGCACCTCATTCTTGGTATCGTATTCGTCGTCGCTGTCGTCCTCTTCCCCAACGGGATCTGGGGCGGTATCGACTACCTTCGTGACATGGTTGTCGGGGGTGAGGACGAATGACGGTCCTCAAAACGGAACAGCTCACCAAACAGTTCGGCGGCCTCACAGCCGTCGACGAGGTGGACCTGGAGATAGAACAGGGGGAGGGCGTGAGCCTCATCGGCCCCAACGGCGCGGGGAAGTCGACGTTCATCAACCTCGTCACCAGGCGGCTCGAACCAAGCTACGGCGAGATCGCGTTCCAGGGGGATTCCATCATCGGGATGGACCCACACGAGGTCGTCCAGCGAGGGATGAGCAAGTCCTTCCAGACGGCCTCTATCTTCCCCGAACTAACCGTCAAGGAGAACGCGACCATCGCGGCACTGGCGGCCGAGCACGGCTCGTTCCGGTTCAATTTCTTCCGGAATCAGAACAGCTACCCGGCGGTCGACGAACTGGCGAACGAGGTCCTCGAGTCGGTCGGCCTGTACGACGAGCGGGAGAATCAGGCCGATAGCCTCGACTACGGGAACAAGCGCCGGCTCGAACTCGGCATCGCGCTGGCCGCCGAGCCGGATATGCTGTTGATGGACGAACCGACTGCCGGAATGAGCCCCGACGAAACGAAATCGACCGTCAAGCTCATCAAGCGAGTCAAGGAGGACCTCGACCTGACCTTCCTGCTTGTCGAACACGACATGGAGATCGTCTTCGACATCTCGGACCGAATCGTCGTCCTCAACCGCGGAGCAGTCATCGCGGAAGGGACGCCGACGGAAGTACAGAACGATCCTGCGGTACAGGAAGCGTATCTTGGAGGTGTCGAAGAATGACGCTGCTCGACGTGGACAACATCAACGGCTACTACGGCGAGAGCCACATCATCCAGGACGTGTCGATGAACGTCGATGACGGCGAAATCACGGCCCTGCTGGGCCGAAACGGCGCGGGGAAGACCTCGACACTCCGGTGTATCTCCGGGGCGACGCCGCCGGATGTCCGGAGCGGCCGTATCGAGTTCGACGGAACGGACATCACGAACCAGCCGCCAGAGGACATCGCCGTCCGCGGCATCTCGCTGGTCCCGGAAGAACGGCGCGTGTTCACTGATCTGACCGTCGCCGAGAACCTCCACCTCGCGGACACCGTCCGCAACAAGTCGAACACCTGGCGGCGGAAGCTCGACTTCCGCGACGAAGGGATGTCGACGGCGGAGATCTACGAGTACTTCCCGCGACTCGACGAGCGACGCTCCCAGAAGGCCGGCACGCTCTCGGGCGGTGAGCAGCAGATGCTCGCTATCGCCCGCGCGCTCCATCAGAGCACCGACCTGTTGATGCTCGACGAGCCGTACGAGGGGCTGGCCCCCCAGATCATCGAGTCCGTCGAGAACGCCATCGAACGTATCAGCGAGGACGGGACGACGATACTGCTGGTCGAGCAAAACGCCGTAGCGGCGATGAAGATTGCCGACCGGTGTTACGTGCTGGATCGCGGAGAAGTGGTCTTCGAGGGACCCGCCGAGGAACTACAGCAAGATCAAGAAACGCGCGACAAATATCTGGGTGTCTGAATGTCGGACACAAGCTCTCCCGAAGCGTTGCTTGACGCGCTGCAGTCGGAAGGCGTTGCCGTCATCGACGAGGAGACGGACGAAGTCAGCACGACAGAGGCATTCGAGGCCGACCGCGAGGTGTACTACGACACCTACGTCACGATGGGCGACGCGGAGTTCCACGAGTCCGTCGCCGACGTGTTCGGCCTCGATTCGGCTGCCGAAGCGGCCGAGCGCGTCGACGAACTCGACGTCTCGCGTGAGGAGTTCGCCACGTTCCTGACCCTGCGGTCGAACGTCGACGGCTCCTACACCACCGTGGAACTGACGACGATGGCACAGATGGCGACCGAACTGGGACCGGAGACGCCGGTCCCCGACGGGGTCGAACATCTAGACGACGACAGCTACGAGGCCTTCGTCGACGCCCACGAGCGGTGTGTCGTGACCGTATGGAAGCTGTTCTGTGACCCCTGCGAAGCGATGAAAGAACAGTTAGACGACGTCCTGGCCGCGTTCCCGGACGGCGTTCCGGTCGGCGGCATCGCCGGCGAGCGGTCGCCGGAGTTCTGTCGGTCAGTCGGTGTCAACGCGGCGCCCGCCGTCGTGCTGTTCGAGGACGGCGACCCCGTCGAGCGGATCACTGGCCGGACGGACCCGTCGCCGCTCGCTAAGCGGGTCGAAGAAGTGTACGGCGTCTGACCGCGGCGTTACTCTTCTTCGCCGCTACAGACCAGCACGGAGCGGTCCGTGCCCAGAATCACGCTCTGTGTGACGCTGCCGAACAGCACTTTACCCGTCGGCGTCCGCTTGCGCCCGGCGACGACAATCATGTCAGCGTCCTGCTCGTCAGCTAGCCGGAGGATGGCGTCAGCCGGTTCGCCGCTCGACTCCTCCAGAGCCACCTCGACGCCAGCCTCTTCGAGGACTTCCCGTGCCCGACGGATAGAGGCCACCTGATCGACGGACGCACCTTCGGGGTTCTCCTCGAAGTCGTGTAGCAACGTGACGCGGACCTGGCTGGCGTCCATCGGAATCTCGGTTATCGCTTCCGCGATGGCGGTCCCACGAGCCTCACTTTTGTCTATCCCAGCGACAATTTCGTACATGCTCGCTTTATCCGTAGGACGGGCCAACCCTTAGTTCTGGCCCGGATTTCGAATATAAATCATCAAAATAGCGTAGGGTATCACAGTCCGCGACTCGACACAGCGGCGTCAGTCGCCGAACGGCCCCATGCCGCCGCCCATACCGCCCATGCCGCCACCACCGCCACCGCCCTGCTGCATCTGTTTCATCATCCGCTCCATGTCGCCGTCGCCCATGCCCTGGAACTGCTTGAGCATCTGCTCCATCTGCTTGTGCTGCTGGAGGAGTTCACGCACGCGCTCCTCGGGCTTGCCCGAGCCGCGACAGATGCGTTCGGTCCGGGACTGACCGACGACGCGGGGGTTCTCCAGTTCCTCCTCAGTCATCGAGTCCATGATAACGTCGAAGTCACGCATCCGCTCCTGTGTCACGTCCATCGCGTCGTCGGGGAGCTGATCCATCAGCCCGCCGCCCAGGCCGGGAATCATGTCCATCACCTGGTCGAGCGGCCCCATGTTGTTCATCGTCTGCATCTGCTTGCGCATGTCCTTGAGGGTGAACTGCCCCTCTAGCATGTCCTCGGGGTCCCAGTCCTCGTCGTCGCCCTCTTGGGTCTCCTCCATCGCGCGCTCGACGCGCTCGGTGAGCTGTTTGAGGTCGCCCATGCCGAGCAGTCGAGAGATGAACCCCGACGGTTCGAAGCGCTCGATGTCCTTGACCGTCTCCCCGGAACCGAGGAAGGCGATGGTCGAGTCCGTCTCGTTGACGGCGGCGAGCGCGCCGCCACCTTTCGCCGTCCCGTCGAGTTTGGTGATGACGACGCCGTCGATGCCGATGGCTTCCTCGAAGTCGGCGGCCTGGCTCTTGGCGCTCTGGCCCATCGCCGCGTCCAGCACGAGCAGGTCCCGGTCGGGCTGGACCTCCTGCTCAATGCGCTCGATCTGTTCGATGAGTTCCTCGTTCAGGCCGTCACGACCTGCCGTGTCGACGATACGAACGTCCGCGTTCGCCGTCGCTTCCAGCCCGTCGCGGGCGATCTTCACCGGGTCGTCCTCGTCGGGGTCGCCGTAGAAGTCGACTTCAGCTCGTTCGGCCATCTCCTTGGACTGGTCGTACGCACCGGGCCGGTCCGTGTCAGTCTGGATGATAGCCGGCCGGAGTCCTTTCGTCGAGAACCACCACGCCATCTTCGCGGCCGTCGTCGTCTTCCCCGACCCGTACAGGCCGGCGAGCATGATGGTCTGCTCTTCTAGCGGGAGTTCGGTCGACTCGCCGACGAGGTCGACCAGTTCCTCGTAGACGATTCGCAGGACCCAGTCCCGCGGGGTCGTCCCCGCCGGCGGTTCCTCATCCAGCGCGCGTGTTTCGATGCTGTCGGAGAGGTCCTGCACGAGCCCGACATCCACATCGGCCTGCAACAGCGACCGCTGAATCTCCTTGACGATGTCCTCGATGTCTTCTTCAGAGAGCCGGGATTTCCCCCGGAGGTCGTCAAGTGTCCCCCGGAGTGAACTCCCCAGATTGTCGAGTACCATTGTTGGCGCGAGATACGCGACGGTGCGGGTAAAGGCTTGTTGTCGGGCCGCCACGCCCTGGCTGGGAGCGGAACCGACTCCCTCCGCGCGGGAACTACATGATTAAAATTCGCTTTCGCCTGTGACGAAAGGGTCAAGCGTTCGAACCGATTGGGCACCAACATGGCCGTTCTCGGGCAGCTCGGGTTCATGGTCGCGTTTCTTTCGACCGGCGTCGCTGCCGGTCACTTCGGGCTGCTGACCGAGCGGCGGACGGATATCCTCACCACACTCGTCTTTACCGTCGCGCTGCCGGCGCTCATATTCCGGTCTACCTACAACCGCCCGTTACAGGAGATTATCTCGCCGGCGCTCCTCGGGGGGTTCTGGGCCGTCATCGGACTGACGATAGCGCTGGGCTGGCTCGTCCATCGACGGCTAGAGTCGGCGGGTCGCCGGAGCGTGTCGGTCGTGCAGTCGTATCACAGCAACATGGGGTTTCTCGGCCTGCCGCTCGTAGCGGCGACGATGGGCAGCGAAGCGACAGCCGTCGCCAGCGTCATCCTCGGCATCGGCGCGGTGACTCACGTCCCGGTGACGGTGTTCCTGCTGGTCCGCATCAACGGCAGCGACGCCTCGCTGCTGGGCGAGTGCAGGAAACTCCTCACGAACCCCGTTCTCATCGCACTGGTGGCCGGTATCACAGCCTCGGTCCTGTCGCTGTCCGTTCCGGAGCCACTCGTCGGTGCGCTCGGTCCGCCGGCCGAACTGGCGCTCCCGGTCGCCCTGCTGTGTATCGGTGCGACGCTCGACACGGACCTCCCCGTGGCGGACCTGCAGAAGACCGTCAGCGTCGTCGGGCTGAAGGTGCTGTGGATGCCGGCGCTGGCGTGGCTGGTGTACTCCTCGCTGTCGATGGACACGACGGCGCTGAGCGCGGCGGTTGTGATGCTCGGCACCCCAACGGCGGTGTCGACGTACGTCTACACGACGGAACTCGGCGGCGACGCGGCGTTTGCCTCGCTAAACGTCTTCACGTCGACGGTCGTCTCCATCGGAACGCTTTCGCTTCTCGTCTGGCTGTTCACCTGACACTGCGCCGTGGGCACGCTTTTGCCCGCCGACGCCCCCACCGACGATATGGGCTATCATCAGATCGACCCACGGGACCTGTCAGAAACCGAGGACTACCCCTGTGACCGGCGCGGCATCTCCGACGCCGCCGAACTCCACGCGCTCCATGCGGCCACCTACGAGATGGCCCCCGGCGAAGACCTCTCGCGGACCTACCACTACCACGAGACGCGCGAGGAACTGTTCTACGTCCTTGAGGGGACACTTCACGTCGAAACGCCCGACGGGGAGTACGTTGTCTCGTCCGACGAAGCGTTCGTCGCCGAACCGGAAAGCCCACACCGTGCCCACAACCCTGCTGATGCCGACGAGTCGGTTACTGTGCTGGGCGTCGGCGCGCCGCCGACCGATATCGCGCGCCCGTACAACCCGGACGCCTAGCGAGTGAGCCGGCGGTTCAGACACGCTTTTCAGCCACCCCACCACAGTTGCGCCTATGACGAGCAAACAGGCGGTACAACAGGAACTGGTCGACAGCGGCGTCACGGCAGTCCTGCGCGGGATTCCCGAGGAGAAAATGGTCGACGTGGCGACGGCGGTCCACGAGGGCGGCGTCACGGCGCTGGAGCTGACGGCCGACGCAAAGCGCTGTTCGGACATGATCGCCGCCGTCGACAAGGCCCTCGACGATACCGACGCCATCATCGGGGCCGGCACTGTCATGGACGCCGCCGCCGCCAGAAACGTCATCGAGGCGGGCGCGGAGTTCGTCCTCGCGCCGAATCTCAACGAGGACGTCATCGACGTCTGCAACCGCGAGGGCGTCCTCGCGATTCCGGGCGTCATGACGCCGACGGAGGCCGCCGCCGCGATGGAAGCTGGCGCGGACATCCTGAAGATGTTCCCCGCTTCGACTGTCGGCCCGGGTCACATCGGCGCGCTGCAGGGGCCGCTGGGCGATGTCCCGATTATGCCGACCGGTGGTGTCTCGACTGACAACGTCGACGAGTACTTCGACGCTGGCGCAGTCGCCGTCGGCGCAGGCTCGGCGCTGGTCAACTACGAGGCCATCGAAAACGACGACATGGACGGCGTCCGCGAGCAGGCCGCGGCATTCGTCGACGCCGTTGAAGCCGCCCGAGAGTAACACCAGACGTACCCGGCCGGACAGAACGCGGTCCGGCACGGCGTCAGCGGCTTATGTGCCGGTTTCGTTGGCAGTCGTTTCGTTGCCCGACTCGTTTCCGGCCGTGTCGGTCTCATTACCGGGCAGACCGGTTTCGTTATCCGGCAGTTCGGTCTCGTTGCTTGGCAGGTCTGTTGCGTTGCCCGGCCCCTCGGTATCGTTGCCGGGTATGTCGGTTTCGCCGTCCGGCATCCCGGTCTCGTTTTCGTCGAATTCCGTCTGGGTATCGGTTCCAGTTTCGCCCTCGGTGTCGGACGCAGTCTCCATCGCCGGTTCTGTGTCGTCTTCCGTCATCGCATCAGTCGCTGCTGCCGTGGGTGTGTTCGGGGCTTCACCACCTCCGCCGTCAGTTTCCATCGTGCCGTTCCCGCCGCTACCGCCAGTGTCACTACAGCCAGCGAGCGCTACGAGTGCGCCGCCTGCGATTTTGATAACGTTTCGTCGAGTTGTGAGTCGTCCCATAGCGTTTGCCCGAAGACCACCAGGGCAGTTTATGAATGGCCTGCTAAGCGTCTGACAGGGAGCCGACGGAACGAATTAGACACATCCGAAGGTGGGCCGGTCCACAGAACAACGATAAACAGTCTGTGCCAGACCCTGATTCGTTCAAAGCCAGTATTTCGTCCGGTTCACCGGGAGTTCTGGCTTTGATTGCCCAGACATTGAGGTGTCGCGGTGTTGTTCGGTGCCCGGCTTATATGTATGCATACTGTTCCCAAGCAGTTATCAAACACATAGACATCTGCGCCTCTGGGAATGCCGGCCTGCTCCGCACTGTGACGGACAGCCGTTCACCGGTCAGAACTCATCCACTCAGCCCCGTTTAGCAACGTAATAACGCGTGTGTCCAGCAGCAGTCTCCAGCCTGCGGGAACTCCCATCGCCGCAGTTCTCGTCACTGCCAACTGAGACAGCGGGCAGCAACTCGCCCCCGCCAGTTACGACCGCTGCTCGTCAACAGGGAGAGGACGATCATCCGGAGACGGCCCGACGAGTTCAGGTGCGACATCAGCCGGCGCGGCTTGCCGACAGTAGCGGCCGTCAGACATCGCTATCTCCCCCGTTGACAACATCGCTGGAAACGTCGCGTCGTTCGGTTGTCTGCATTGGTGTCACGCTACGATAGTGTGTACGTCAGAGATGCACAGCGAGTGACTTCAGCGCGCTCCTGTCGGCGAAAACGACCACACCTCCGCTCATGTAGTAATATTTGCCGCATCGAGTGCAGTGGGCCCTCGGCAGAAGCGTGTGACCGCTCCGTGTTTTCCACGCACAGGGTGCACAATAGCTACGCACAGCCCGGAGGCTGCGGCAACAATAACCGCAAAGTAAGAGGCCTACTCGCCGATGAGACTGTCGACGATTTCCTCGGGGTCGAACGGTTCGAGGTCGTCGTAGTCTTGGCCGGTCCCCAAGAAGAGAATTGGCTTGCCGGTGACGTGGGCGACGGAGATAGCCGCACCGCCCTGCGGGTCGGCGTCAGCTTTCGTCAGGATCGCCCCGTCTATCTCAGCCGCGTTGTTGAATTCGCGCGCCCGATTGACGGCGTCCTGACCCGCGACCGCCTCGTCCACGAACAGCGTCATGTCGGGGTCGATGTTACGGTCGATCTTCGCCAGTTGGGCCATCAGGTCATCGGAGGTGTGGAGTCGGCCAGCCGTATCACCAAGCACCACGTCGATGTCGTTGGCCTTTGCGTACTCGACGGCATCGTAGACAACCGCCGTCGGATCCGACCCCTGCTCGTGGGTAATGATCTTCTTGTCGAGGTTCTCGGCGTGTTTCTCCAGTTGCTCGTTCGCGCCAGCGCGGTAGGTGTCGCCGTTGGCGAGCACCGTCGAGAGTCCACGGTCCTCGAAGTACTGGGCGAGTTTCGCAATTGAGGTCGTCTTCCCGACGCCGTTGACGCCGGTGAACACGATGGTGACGGGCTTGTCCGCCTGCTGGACGCGCTCGTCGAAGTCGAACTGGCCGACGTTGATGACATCGTACAGCGACTCTCGGAGTGCGTCCCGGACGAGGTTCCCCGTGCTAGAGAGCCGTCGGCGGGTCTGGCCCGTGAGATTCTCCTTGACGCCGTCGAGGATTTCGTTGGCGACGCTCATCTCCACGTCGCTCGACAGCAGCGCCAGTTCGAGGTCGTCGAGGTGGCTCTGCAGGTCCTCCTCCTCAATGACCGTCTTCCCGGTCGCCATGAGCTTCGCCTTCGCGGCGAGGCCGCGGCCACCGTCGTCTTCCTCAGACTCCGAATCGGCTTCGGACTCCGAGTCCTCCTCGGTCGCCGCGGCGGTGTCCGACTGTGACTCGTCGTCGGGGACCGCGTCCGTGTCTTCGAGTTCCGTAGCCGACGCTGTGGCTGACTCCTCTGTCGCCATAGAGTCCGCTGCTGGCGGTTCAGCGTCAGCCTGTTGCTGGTCGGTCTCGGCTGTCGCTTCCGCCACCCGCGTGTCGTCTTCGGACGGCTGTGCGTCCGGTGCGGGCTCGGATTCAGTCTCTGCATCGGCAGGCACGTTCCCATCTGCCTCGCCGGCGTCCGGTTCGTCCTCCGCTTCGAGCGCGTCGTCGTCGACATCTTCCTCGACGTCGCTCGTGAACCCGCTGAGTTTGTCCTTCAGTCCGTCGAACATGGCGGCCTTACTCGTCTTCCTGCTCTTGCTGTTGCATCATCTGCTGCATCTGCTGCTGTTGCATCTGCTGGGCCTGCTGTTCGAGTTCCTCCATCTCGGTCTCGACTTCGGCCTTCTCTTCCTGCAGGTCGCTGATGTGGTCGTCCAGCGTTTCCTTCTTGGTTTCCAGCGTGTCGACAGCGCCGTCCTGTTCGCGCTCTGCGGAGTAGCCGCCACCGAGAGAGACGACAACCTCGTCGATGTCCTCGATAGTCGCGCGGATGTAGGCGTCGCCGCCGAGCGGGACCTGCACCGTGGAGCCGGAGTCGAGCGTTTCGATGGCCTCGATGGCTTCGTCGATGTCCGTCTGCTTCTCGCGGAGGCGTTCGATTTCCTCGTCGATGGCGTCGACTTCCTGCTCCATCTGTTCGATTTCCTGTGCGACCTGCTGCATCTGACCGCCGCCACCGCCGCCACCGCCCATCATGCTGCCACCTCCTCGATTGTGATCTGCGTGCGCTTGAGGTTGTGCTGGGAGCCGAAGTCGCTGTAAACGCGCTCCTCAGCGACGTTCTCGTTTGGCGCCTCGACCTCCTTCTCGAACTCCTGTGGGCCGTCTCGGGCCGGGAAACTACCGCGAACAGTGTACGTGCTCATACACGCAGATGCGGGCAGGGCAGGGAAGTATCTTCCCCTTCCGCCTTTTTCCAGTAACGCAACTGTCCGCGACAGAACCAACCAGTATTCACCACTCTCAGACCCGGGCAGTCCGATACCCACATATCAAGAAACGGGCGAAATACCTCTATTCACTGGGTTCTGGCGCGTACACCATATCACCACCACACTCCGGGCAGGACGGCCGGAGTACACCTGTCGAGTAGTCACACTTCCGGCAGACGAGGCGGTTCTGGTCTTCCGCAGTCGGTGTTCGCTGGACCATACGTGATGTTTGGGAACGCACTATATTATTCTTTGACACGATCTATCATGGTCACTGACCCCGGCGGATTTGGCCGGACACCACATACGTTGAGATATGAGCGAGACAACCTACCAGTGTGAGTGTGGTGCGACTCTGCGCTTCAGGCAGGATTTGACGCTGGAGCGGGGCGGGACCAGCCGGTCCTGGGCGTGTGCTGACTGTGGACTACCCGTTCCGGGCGTGGTGGCAGAGAAACTCAGCCACCAGCATCCATCCTGAGTGGTGAAAGAGAAGTCGCGTCAGTCGATGTAGCCCAGCGCCTGGTCGATACGGCCCAGTTCCGGCCCGGAGGTGTCCGAACCACAGACGTAGCCGTGATCGTTCGCGACCAGCCCGGAGCCGACGAGCGGGCCACCGTAGTTGATGGTCCCGATGTCGGCCGGCACGTCGAGGATGTCCTCAAGGGCATCGAGTTCGCCGTCAGTGGCCTTCGGATGGCAGAGGACGCCCTTGTTGGTGGCGACGGCGGCGGTCCCGACAGTCGTGACACCGGCGATGACACCGCGTTCGATGGGTACGTCTAGCCCGTCCTTGATCGCCTGCACGGCCTCTCTGGAGAGGTCGGGGTGGACGTACGCGCCGTAGTCGTTACAGCAGACGACGTTGCCGGCGGCGTTGATCCGGCCGGGCAGCCGCGTCACGGGCACGTCGACGACGTCCTGAATCCGTTCGATTTCGGTCTCGCGGACGCGTTCGGAGACGACTAGCCCGTTCTCGTTGCCGGTTGCGAGCGCGCCGACGGTCCCGGAGCGGCCAACGGTGGTCGGCACGGCCGGAACGTCGAGTTCGTCGCTCAGGTCGTCAAGCAGCGATTCGTCTAGGTCTGGGCGAACCAGCACGCAGTCGTCGGTCGCACGGGCGAACACACCCACGTACGACGACCCGGAGAAAGCCGCGCGGAGCAACGTTACTCTGCGGTCTCTGCTTCGACGATGGCTTCGCCCTCTTCCTCGAAGCGGGCGGCGCGAACACGGATTTTGCTCGGCGTGTTGGCGCGACCGCGGGCCCAGGCCGCCTCGTTGATGGAGGGGTCCAGACGGACGGCGTCCTCGTCGACAGAGAAGTGCTTGGCGAGGTGCTCGCGGATGAGGACCATCGCTTTATCTGCGCGCTTGTGGTTCGGTTCGGCTCGCGCGTCTCGGAGCGGGACGGTGACGACACGCTCCTCGAAGTCACTGGCGCTCATTATTCGTCAGTATCGTTGCGCCGCCAGTGGCGTCGTTTGTGGTTGCGCTGGACCTCGCGGTCCGTCTTGAGCATGACCCAGGCCGGGACTCGACTGTTCTGGTTGTCGAGTTTGGCCAGTCGCTTCTTCGTAGCCTTCGATTTCTTACCCATGGTATGGTGCTTGTTCCGTGCCGTGGTTTAAATTCCTTCCTTTTCGAACCCGTTATCAGCGACTATAACTGCGGACGTAGAACTAAGTAGAGCGCAACCCTGATTATCAATGGATGAAGCGCCGGAGATTCCTCCAGACAGTGGGTGTCGGTGCAACAGCCGTTGGCTCTGGTTGCATGGGTGGTGGCGGCGAAGTCGTCGTCAGCGTGAAGCAGGATGTCAGAGTCGAGCCACACGAGGCGTGGATAAAAGAGCGGATTCCGGACGTATCTGACCCCGGCGGTGAGCTACAGTATATTGTCAAGTCTGAGACGCCGTTCAACGTGTACTTCTTCACTGACCGTGCGCAGTTCAAGCAGTACGATGCGTACATCAAGGGTCGAGAACCGGACGAGACACCGCCGGGGAACCCCAAATTCAGCCAGACAGCAGTTCAGCCAAAGGGGTCGGATATCTATCAGGCGTCGACAGACGACGGCGGCGCACGAGAGTCACTTGACGAGCCCGGACCGTACTTTTTCGCCGTCGACCACTCGAACTACCGGATGGAAACCCGGGTTGACGACTACGACGACCCGCTAAAGGCCTTCGTCGATCTCACGGTCATCCGGAACAAACTCCCCTTCTAGACGAACGCCAGCGGCACCATCGCCAGCACTCCGACAACGACGCCAGCGAGGAGTTCGCGTTTGCCCCCACCCGGCAAACCGCCGCCGTACTCCAGCGCCTCTGGGACGAACTCCGTGAGCACGAGATACACCATCGCTCCGGCGGCGAAGCCAAAGCCGAACGGGAGAAACGCCTTCGCCAGCGTGACGAAGTAGTACGCGATAACGGCCCCAAGCGGCTGTGGCAGCGAGGAGAACACTGCCCACCAGACCATCTTCCACTCGCTGACGCCCAGCGAGCGGAGGGGGATGGCGATGGCAGTCCCCTCGGGGATATTGTGGATAGAAATGGCGACCGTCATGAACACTGCCAGCAGCGGGACGGAGACACCGACAAGACTCACGGCGGAGTCTGGCGTCGCCGATTCCAGCCCAAGTTCCGCGAAGGAGACGCCGACAGCCACGCCTTCCGGGAAGCTATGGACAGTCAAAATGCCCAGAATCAGCAGGAGTTTCGTGAAATCCGCCTGTTCGAACTCTTTGGGTGACCTGTCGAAGTCGTCCAGAAGTTCGTGCGCCACGGCCACAAGCGCGACCCCGGCGAGGATTCCGGGAACCAGCAGCACCGGCGACCCGTAGGCCAGCCCTTCCCGGACGAGGCCGAACAGCGAGGCGGCGACCATGATCCCCGAGGCTAACCCCCACAGCAGGACGTTCCATCGGTCAGAGAACTCATCCACCAGAAAGAACGGGATCGCACCGAGGCCGGTGGCGAGTGCCGTAAGCAACCCCGCGACAAACACGAAGACGACGTTCTCGACGGCGACCATATCGGTCCTACGCCACTCGGACCGATAAAAATTGTCACTAACCTGATTTGTTTTGGCTAACCTAAACGGGCAGCCAGACGCTGTCGATAGCTACTCGGGGGTCTAATTGACGCCCCTGGAAGGAATACCGCCCATGCTACAGCGGTCGCAACGCCGTCGCGCAGCTCGTATAAATATTATTACAATAAGCGCCGGCCAAAACCGTCTGTCTGGAAGTCGGACCGGCGTAGCCGTCTGACTGTGACGACACACGTTTACAGCGGCACCGATTCGACGGTCCGGTACGTCGGTCCGTCGGGGCCCAGCTCACTCTCCTTGAGTCGGATTTCCTCGACCAGCAGGCGACCCACGTCGGGGTCGTCGTTCTCGACTGCGTTCTGTACTGTCTCTTTGCCGCCGGCATGGTCCATTCTGGCGACGGTCGCGTGGGGTGTGAACTCGTGGTCCGCCGGCTCGAACCCCATCGCGGCGGTCCTCTCTTCGATAGCGTCGTGCAGCGCAGTCAGTCTCGTGCCACCCTGGCCCTCGCGGACGCCAACCCAGACAACGCTGATATAGGACAGCGACGGAAAGACGCCGAAACCGCCGAACTCGGCTTCGAACGGCTCGATGCCGCTGTCTTCGACCGCGGTTTCGAGTGCGGTGACGATGTCACCGACACGGTCCGGGTCTGTATCGCCAAGGAACTTCAACGTGATATGAGCCTGTTCGGGGTCGGTCAGTCGAAGACCCGATACCCCGTCGAAGCGTGCCTGTACGTTCGCAACCGCGTCTTCGAGCCCGTCCAGGTCGACGCTGACGAACAGGCGCTTGGCCATAGCTAGCGGTTCCGGTCGTGTCCGCAAGAAAGCTACGACGGGTCAGTGGCTGCTGTGCTCCGGGGCCGTATACCACCGCCAGAGACTGTGTCCGAGCCCCAGAGCGACCATTGCGACCGCGATGCCGGAGAGAGCGGGGACGGCGGTGTCGGGCAGCAGTGTGAGGGAGAGCCGAGCGAGGATGGCCGCCACGAGCAGGAGACCCACCCGTGCTCGTTCTCGGAGCGTCTCTGCCGGACTGGACACCCAGCGCCAGAACCCCGATAGCTGCGCGTAGTACTGCCCGACGAGAGCCGCCAGAACGACCGTTCCAGCGACGCCCGCTCCGGCAGCGGGCAGTGACAGCGGAACCTCGTTCGAAGAGATAACAGCCCAGCCGACGACCGCGAACACACCCCCGGAGAAGACGAGCAACGCGTCTACTGCCAGTGGGTCCCGCATATCCGGGAATTCGACCGCAGGACACCTATATCTTCACGAGCCGTGGACGTAGCCCTTAACCGGATTGGCCGTCAATCAGGAGGCATGACAGACCACGACGACGACCACGCTTTCTCCGAGGGGCAGGGGTTCGACGACCCCTACGAGGGGTTTGACCTCGAACCCCCGGAGTTCGAGGTCGACCCGGACAAGGTCGACCCCGTCGACTCCCGTGTCGTCACTGACCTGCTGGACCAGCGGAACATCTCCTCCGACGCCGTCGACCCCGAGCAGCTGCTCGATGTCGGGCTGGAGTACATGCACATCAACCGTCACGAACAGGCCGCCGAGACGTTCGAGCGCGTCGCCCAGTACACGGACGACGAGCGGCTCAAACAGGAAGCCTGGACGAACAAGGGCGCGGCCCACGCGGAACTCGAGGAGTGGGACGCCGCTATCGGCGCGTACAAGGAAGCCCTCAATTTCGACGAGGAGTCCGATCACGCCGCCACGGCGGAGACGAACCTCGCGTACGCGCTGTGGAAATCGGGCCGCTCCGAGCAGGCGCTCGAACACGCCGAGCGCGCCGTCGAAATCGACCCCCGTTTCGGCGAGGGCTGGTACAACCGCGGCTTCTTCCTGCTCGAACGCGGGCTGGCTGACGAGGCCATCGACGCCTTCGACAACGCGGTCCGACTCGGCTTCCGGAACGCCGACGTGCTCGAAGAGAAGGCCCGCGCCCTCGAAGAGGTCGGCGAGTTCGACCGCGCCGAGGAGCTGGCCGAGGAAGTCGACGAGATGCGCGAGGAGGCCGAACAGCAACTGCTTGAATGATACTCAACGAACGCGACACCGACGAGGGGCTGCTCGTCTCCGTCTGTGACCCCGACATCATGGGCGAAACGTTCGAGAACGGCCCCGTGTCACTCACCGTCAACGAGGAGTTCTACGGCGGCGAAACGGCTACCGAAGACGAAATTGTCGACAGCCTCACCCGGTGTTCGGTCGCCAACATCGTCGGCGACGACGCCGTCAGCGTCGCTGTCGAACACGGCTTCGTCGACGAGGAGAACGTCCTCGATCTGGGCGAGACGCGCCACGCGCAACTGCTCTGGATGTAGCGCCACCGCACGCCCGACCCCGACAGTCTTTGCACACGCCCGTCGACAGGGGTACGTATGTATTCTCGAGACCACGCCATCGTCTCCGCGGCCGTCGGGGCCGCTGGCGTTGTCGTCCTGCCCCTTTCGCTCCCCTGGTGGGCCGCTGTCGGTTATGCGGTCGTCGTCGGCGTCGCCATCGACGTCGACCACTTCGCCGTGGCTCGACTGGAGAGCGGAGACTGGGCCGCGCTCCGCCGCTGCCTCCGGAATCCAAAAATTGTGCTGCTTGACCAAGACAAAATTTTCGGCCCGCAGGACCTCTGGCCGCTCCAGCGGCTCCTCAGCCACCACCTCATCGGCGGTCTCGCGGTCGGGAGCCTCTGGCTCGTCTCCGAGCCGCTATCGCTGTTTACCGCCCTCGTCCTGTACGCCCACGTCCTCGGGGACCTCGTCTGGGACAACTACCTGCTGGAGACCTACCGGGAACAACACGCGATGGCCGCCACATCCGTGTCCGAGTCTGACTCCGAATAGGGCGAGGAACGGCCGCTACCGGGTGGAAAGAGTTCTAGGTGAACCGAAGGAATGTTGCCTGTTGAGCCCTTGAACAGAAGTAATGGGACACGCTGAATCTGAACTACTGGACGTGGAGCGTATCCGCGAGGACTTCCCCATCCTCCAGCGCGAATTCGGCGGCGAACAAGTGGTGTATCTCGACAACGCAGCCACCACGCAGACGCCCGAACCCGTCGTCGAGACCATCGCTGACTACTACCGGACGACGAACGCCAACGTCCACCGCGGCCTCCACCAGCTCAGCCAGGAGGCCAGCGTCGCCTACGAGGACGCCCACGACCGCGTCGCCGAGTTCATCGGCGCGTCGGGCGAGCGCGAGGAGATCATCTTCACCAAGAACACCACCGAAAGCGAGAACCTCGTCGCCTACGCCTGGGGCCTGAACGAACTCGGCCCCGAGGACGAGGTCGTGCTCACGGAGATGGAACACCACGCCTCGCTGGTGACCTGGCAGCAGATCGCCAAGAAGACCGGCGCGACCTGTCGGTACATCCGCGTCGAGGAGGACGGCACGCTGGACATGGACCACGCCCGCGAACTCATCACCGACGACACCGCGATGGTCAGCGTCGTCCACGTCTCGAACACGCTCGGGACAGTCAACCCCGTCTCAGAACTGGCGGACATCGCCCACGACCATGACGCCTACATCTTCGTCGATGGCGCCCAGTCGGTGCCGAACCGACCGGTCGACGTGGAGGCCATCGACGCCGACTTCCTCGCGTTTTCGGGCCACAAGATGGCCGGTCCGACCGGTATCGGCGTTCTTTACGGAAAAAAGCACATTCTCGAAGAGATGGAGCCGTACCTCTACGGCGGCGAGATGATACAGAAGGTCACCTTCGAGGACGCCACCTGGAACGACCTCCCCTGGAAGTTCGAGGCCGGAACGCCGGTCATCTGCCAGGGCATCGCGCTGGCGGAGGCCTGTGACTACCTCGACGACATCGGCATGGAACGGATTCAGCGCCACGAGGAACAGCTCGCCGAGTACGCGCTGGAACAGCTCCAAGCAGAGGGCGACGTGGAGACGTACGGCCCGCCCGCGGGGACGGCACGGGGTGGTCTGGTCGCGTTCAACCTCGATTCGGTCCACGCCCACGACCTCTCCTCGATTCTCAACGACTCCGCCGTCGCCATCCGCGCCGGCGACCACTGCACCCAGCCGCTCCACGACAAGATGGGTGTCCCGGCGTCTGCGCGTGCGTCCTTCTACATCTACAACACGCGCGAGGAAGTGGATAAATTGGTTGAGGCTATCGACGACGCGCGTCAGCTGTTCGCGTAATCAATCTCTATCGCGCGCCCTCGGCGCGCGGTTTCCCCCGGACGCGAACGAAGTGAGCGTCCGGCCTCTTTCGCCACCGAAGGACTCGCTTTGCTCGTCTTTCGAGCCTTGCTTCGCGCTGCTCAGCAAGACCACGTTTTTCCAGACGTGGTTCGAACGCGCTCGGAGAGCGCGACTCGAACCCGACGCAGAAAAAGGTGGCTCGGAACCCTTTTCCGACTGACAGCCGTATCATAGCTCAATTATGGGTATCGGTGGCTCGGAACCCTTTTCCGACTGACAGCCGTATCATAGCTCAATTATGGGTATCGGTGGCTCGGATATGTACCGGCAGCAGATCCTCGATCACTACAAGAACCCCCGGAACTACGGGGAAATCGAGGACCCCACGTTCACCCACGTCGGCGAGAACCCGATGTGCGGCGACGAGATACGGATGGACGTCGTCCTCGACGAAGACGAGGAGACCATCGAGCGGGTCGCCTTCCAAGGCGACGGCTGTGCCATCTCACAGGCCTCCGCGTCGATGCTCTCACAGGAACTGGCTGGGATGGCGGTCGAGGACCTGGAGGCGATGGACCGCGACGACATCACGGAGATGCTCGGCGTCGACATCTCGCCGATGCGGGTGAAATGCGCCGTCCTCGCCGAGAAGGTGGCACAGGACGGCGCGGAGATCTACTTCGGCGAGAAGGACATCGACCGGACGACGACCGAAGACGACGACTAAGACGGGTAGAAACACCGCTGCTATTCTCTTGCCTTTCAGTCCAGGATAGCGCAGGCTATGCCAGGCAACGACTACGACGAGCGACCCGGGTCGAAAACGACGGTGGCGAACTACAGTTCTGGCGGCTTGTCGCCGAGTAGCGGAGAAGTGGACTGACGGCCGGTCGTCAGGCCAGGAACACGTGCCGCGGTCTGTCGGCCAGCACGTCACGGCCCCAGTCGACCGTCTCCGAGAAGTCGTCGGAGCGGAAGAAGGCCATCGCGTCCTCCTGTGAGTCCCACTGGCTGGCGATGAACATGTCGTTCTCGTCGTCGTGGTTGAACAGCAGCGAGGTCTCGCGGTGGCCGTCCATCTCTTCGAGCAGGCCGCCGACCGTGTCGAACTTCTCGACGAAGTCGTCGTGGAACTCGGGCTTGACCGTGTAGAACATCCCCATCGTCCCGAACCCGTCGCCCTCGCCGTGGCGGCCGACGACGCCGGGCAGGTCGGTGAGGTAGTCGCTGGCGGTCTGTGCGGCGTCCTCAGTGCCCCATAGCGATGCGACGGCCGAGAGGTTGCCGTCGGAATCGCCATACACTGTCGTCTGGACGTGGGTGTCGTAGCGGTCGAACGCGCTCCGGAGGTCCGCGACTTCCGCGTCGAGCGTTTCGGCGTCGGCTTCGGAGTACACCACGAGAGCGTACACGTCCTCACCGTGTGGTTGTCCGGCGTAGACGCCCGCCGATTCGAGCGTTTCGCGGATAGACTGCGATGACTCTGCGGTCTGGGCGTCACTGCCGTCCTCGGTCTCTTCGCTTGCGGCCCCTTCGCCGAGGGAGCCGCCGAGCTGTTCGTCAACGCCGTCGATGTCTTTCAGGAACCCGGCTGCCGTCTCGGCGGCGTCTTTCGCCGTCCAGATACTGACAACGTAGGTCTGCCCGCTGTCGGCGCGCACAGCCGTCCGGACGTGGCGGTCGTAGTGGTCGAAGTTACTCTCGAGGTCGGATACGTCGTCGACGATGTCCTCCGCATCGGCCGAGGAATGGAACACCAGCGCGTAGTCGCCGGCGTCATACGCGTCGCCCTCGTGCAGCCCCAGCCGGCCGAGTCGCTGTGCGGCGTCGTCTATCTCTTCGAAGTCGGCCGAAACGTCAGGCCGGCCGCCCGAGCTACTGCCGGAATCCGCGTCCTCGTCGGACGACTCCTCGGCGTGGGGGTGGTCACCTTCGCCGGCGCTTCCGGGATGGGTCCCGCCGTGGCTGTCGGTGTCTCCACCGGCGTGTACCCCCGTCTGTGCACCGCTTGCCGCTGGCTCTTCGCCGTGGCCGTGACTCGCGCCGGTGTCGGTGGGCACATGCTCGTGTTCCGCAACATCCGCCGGCGTCTCCGGAACCGACTCGTCGTCGGTCGGCACCCGCTGGCCAGCCAGAACGGCCGGCAACTCGGACGGGTCGAACTTCCGGCCGACGTAGAAGGGACCAAACTCTGCGAACTGCGAGGTCGAGGGGTCGAAGCGCATCTCGGTCAGCAGTTCTTTGATGTGGCGCATGTCGTCGCTCCAGAGCGTGATGCCCCACTCCCAGTCGTCAAAGCCGATGGAGCCGGCTATCATCTGGCTCACCTCGCTGCCGTAGCCGCGGCCGATATCGCCGTGCCGTTTTATGTGGGCCGCCCGCTCCTCGAAGGACGTATCGTACCAGTTCTGGTCGGGCTGGCGGCGCTTGCTCATCGGGTAGAAACAGACGAACTCCTCGTCAGGCACGTCGGGGTGGAGCCGAGCCTGAATGTACTGGGCCAGCCCAGAGTCGTCGTCGACCTCGCCCTCGAAGTACTCGCGGGACTTCTCGGTGTAGCCCGACGCCTCCGTCACGGAGACGTAGGAGAATTCCTGCTCGGTGAAGGCGGCGAACTCCGTCTGCTCGAAGTGCCGTTCGGCCGCGTCGAGGTCGCCCATCGTCGGCCGCAGGTGGAGGATCATGATGTCGGCCTTGTGGCCCATGACGGTGTACACCGCCGTCTGGCCCTCGTCGGCGTCTTCAACGGCTTCGTAGGCGTCGAGGAAGCCGATACCCTCAGAGAGCGCACGGTCGCGGACTCGCTGGGGGGCCTCGCGCCAGGCGTCCCAGTCGATGCTCCGGCAGTCGTGCAGCGCGTACCAGCCCTCTTCCGTGGCTGGCGGCTTTCGTTGGTCCATAGTCGCCGGTTACAGGTCGATAGTAAGGAAACTTCCCATGTCGTTCCGGGATGGCGACTTCTGGGCCAGCAGTTCAGGCTATGCTTTTATTAGTCCGACGTGACAGCGAATCGATGTTGTCGTATGAACAACCCAATCGATAGACGGGTCGCGACTGCCCTCCAATCATATACGGTACTTGCGGTTATTGCCATTCTCATTGGTGCCGCCGTCGTACCGTATGCGGCGTCGGTCGCCGAGGGTGACGAACAGTACGTCGCTGTAGTGAATATCGACGAAACGATTTCCAGTTCTAGCTCACAGGACACGGTACAGCAGCTCCGTGAACTCCGCAGCAACGAGTCAGTTGAAGCGGTCGTCCTGCGGATATCGAGTCCCGGGGGAAGCGCCGCCTCCAGTGAGTCCATGTATCTGGCCGTCAAGCGGCTCGCAGCGGAGAAGCCGGTGTACACGAGCGTCGACCAGTACGCCGCCTCCGGCGCGTACTACACCGCGGTCCCGAGCGACCGCATCTACGTGACGCCGGCCAGCCTCGTCGGCCACGTCGGCGTCATCGGAACCGCACCGAGTGACGGACTGAGCCCCGCCGCCACTACTGGCCCCGACAAGGCCCATCGAGGGATGACACGGGACCAGTACTACGCCAGCCTCGAGTCGATGAAACGAGCCTTTGTCGGTGCGGTCATGACCGAACGCGGTGACAGGCTCAACGTCTCCCGAGAGACTGTCGCCGAAGCCTCGGCGTATCAGGGCGGTCGCGCGGTCCAGACCGGCTACGCAGATGAAGTCGGCGGACTCGAAGCCGCGATAGCCGGTGCAGCCGACGCTGCTGGCCTCTCGGAATATCAGGTCGTGTACCACAACCCCGCGGACCCACAAGGGCTGTTCCTCCTCGCCGGCGGGAGTGAAGCCGGTGGGAACGCGACCGTCGTCGCCGAGGGCGCACCGTACACGTTCCAGGGCGTCGACACAGTCCACTTCCTCATGATATACGGCACGCCGGAGAATCAACAGGTCGTCTACAACAGTACCGCACAGGGAGGTGCCTGAAATGTCAGCCGATAGCTCACGTTCGAGTCCAGTCGTCCGAGCAGGGTTTTTCGCTGGGATACTCGTCCTGTCGGTGATTGTCGGCACCGTCGCGATTGGTGGCGGCGCACAATCAGCCCCAGATGTGTCCCAGGTGAACGCCCCGTCGTTCAACAGCGGCGAGTCCGTCGCAACGCCGGCAGACGAGAGCGGTGAACTCTCGATGTCGGCCGACGCGTCCGGGAAGGTCGTCGTTATCGATGTCGCTCACGCCGGTGATATCGACCGCGAAGCGCTCACGCCGCTCGTCTCGACCCTGACCGAGAACGGAGCGACGGTCCGCTACCACGTCGGTGAGCGACAGAGCGGGAGCCCACTCAACGAGTCCCTCCGCTCGGCTGACGCCCTCGTTGTTCTCGGCGCAGAACAGCGCTACACCAAGAGCGAACTGAACGGCCTCTCCGCGTTCAGCGATGCGGGCGGTCGCGTGCTCTTGCTGAACGAGCCGTCACAGGCGAGTCCCGCCGGCTTGGGACTGTTCGGCCCGATTCGGTCGGATAGCGTAACCAAGCCGATGGCCCCACTGGCGAGCCAGTACGGCCTCTCGTACGGGAACGGCTACCTGTACAATATGCACGAGTACGACACGAACTACCAGAACGTCTACGCGACGCCGACGGGCGAGACGGAACTCACCGAGGGCGTCGACCGAGCGGTCTTCTACGCCGCGATCCCCGTTCAGGGCGGTGACACCGCACTCACGACGACGGAACAGACAACGCTCTCGAAGACCCGGCGACAGGACACGTACGGCGTCGTTGCCCGCTCGGGGAACGTCGCCACCGTTGGTGATACGAGCGTGTTCACGCAGGAGTTCCTCTACCGGGCCGACAACGAGCAACTGGTCGGAAATCTGCTTGACTTCCTCGTCACAGGCGAAAAATCACCCGCAGACGCACCGCGGCCCCCAGAATCGGGTAATTCTGGACCTGGCGGCTCGCT
The DNA here is from genome assembly GCA_002844335.1 of Haloarcula taiwanensis. Classification (NCBI taxonomy): domain Archaea; kingdom Methanobacteriati; phylum Methanobacteriota; class Halobacteria; order Halobacteriales; family Haloarculaceae; genus Haloarcula; species Haloarcula taiwanensis. The sequence continues at coordinate 326,215 of CP019154.1, read as the reverse complement.
CCCCGGTGCTGGAACAGGCAGCGGCGGTGTACTGCCGTCCGAACCGGATGCCACCCCAGCGCCCGACCCGAACGAGACTGTGATGTCCGACGAGTAAGACATCACCACGCGTTTTCGCTGGAAGTACTGGTAGACAGGTACCGCCGAACCGCGGCGACTGCAGTCAGTCGTCGAGATCGAACACGCGGTGCAGTTCGCGCTCGATCTCGTCGAGATATTCGGAAAGCACGGCGTCGAGTTTCTCGTCGTCGACGATGACCGCTGAGAGCCGCTCCGTCGGGTCCTCGGGTAGTTCGACGCTGAACTCGCCGTCATCATAAAACGGCTCCGACTCGTTGAGGATCTGCTGGTCGATAGCGTGGACCAGCTCAGAGTCGTACGTGTCGTTCATCCGCTCGAAGGCGTTCTTGTAGGCCTTCTGGAGCTCCGGGAAGTAGTTCGCGTACTTGTCTTCGAACTTCTCGGGATCGAACTCTGTCATTGCCAGAACGGTACGGGGCTGGGGATAAAGATGGCCCGATGTTCAGCGTTGTATCGTGCGTGCGTCCTTCCGGGGGAGATACATCGTGAGGTACGCGACGAAACAGATGCCGAAGATGCCACCGATGACGAGAAAGACGCGGATGTCCAGTCCGGCAATAGCTGCGATAATCTCCTGTAGCGTCGTCCGCGGGTTCGCAAACCCGAACGTCTCAGTGTAGGCTAGCAGGCCGGCAACGATGACGAGTGCAATATCGAACAGGCCCCGAGAGTCCATCGTGGGGTGTTCGGAGAAGCGGACGTATAGCTTTTATTGCTGATACTGGTGACAGCGTCGTCAGTCTCACTACCGCGCGGTTTGATACGTTTCGATTACGATACTTGGTCGGTGATAATCTCGTCGGCAGCCTCGATAAACGCCGACTCCTCGCCGGCCGGGATGGTCGCGCCCGCCGCGATGTCGTGCCCGCCGCCGTCACCACCGACGGACTGAGCGGCGTCGCGCATCACGACCGACAGGTCGACGCCCCGGCCCACCAGCGGGCCGGTCGCCCGAGATGACACTTTCGTCTCGTCTTCGTCAGTACTGGCAAACGCGATAATCGGCTTGTCCGAGTCGACGCCGTCGGTCCCCAGCGCCATCCCGGCGACGATGCCGACGATAGTCTCGCGGATAGCGTCGCCGGCGTCGAACCACTGGACCGAGCCGGCCTGCGTGACGCCACGCTCCTTGACGAGCGTGAGTCCCTCCGAGAGGTTCCGGCGGTGGTTCGACAGCAGCGTCCGCGCCCGTTCAAGTGGCGCATCGCGCTCGCCGAGACAGACCGCCAGTCCCACGTCTGCCCGCTCGTAGCGGGCCGTGGCGTTCAGGAGCGTCGAGAACTCGCTTGCGTCCCGGAGTTCCGTCCCGCGCGGCTCCGTGGTCAGCGTGTAGGTCGTGCCGATGAGCGTCTCGATCTTGTCTGCCGGGACGCCGCGCTCGACGGCACGCTGGACCAGCCCACTGGCGACAGTCTGGCGTTCGTCGTCAGAAAGGTCTGCCCACGTCCGCCAGTCACCGTCGGTCTTCAGGTCAACCCCGAGCCCCTCCAGGAACCGGGTCGCGCCGGCCTGGTCGTTCGAGATGCCCGGTATCGGCACTTCGGTGGCGTATTCGAGCAGTTTCGGCAACGGCCGGGTCTGTTTGCCGTACAGCGAGAGGTCGGTTCCCTCTTCGAGGACGCCGCCGTCGACCCCCTCCTCGACGAGGCCGGCGTTGGCTCCGACGAGTTCGCCGCCGACGGCCTGCATGTCCCCGACCGCGCCGACGACCGCGAGCGCGGCGAGGTCGCGGTTGTCGGTGTCGTCGGCCGCGAGCGCGCGGGCGAGGACGTACGTCGCGCCAGCACCGGAAAGCTCCGACGCGCCGTCGATGCCTTCCAGCAGCGGATTGAGGTGGGTCTCGAAGTCGGCGTAGCCGTCGGTGTCGACCACGGCGTCGGGGTGGCAGTCCGCCGGGTCCGACGGCTGGTGGTGGTCGGCGACGACCGCCTCGAAGTCGCCCGCGGCGACGTGCTCGGAGATGACGTCGAGCTGGCCCGAGCCGAAGTCGGTGAACAGGACAGTGTCGTACTCGCGGACCGCGATGCTCTCGATTTCGGCCGCGTCGAGTTGCTTCTTGAACACGGTCTCGACGGAGATACCGGCCCGCGATAGCGCCGCGGTGGCGATGGCGGCGCTGGTCAGCCCGTCGGCGTCGATGTGGGACGCGAGCAGGACGCGCTCGGCCGCCCGGAGTCGGTCGGCACAGGCGGCCGCGCGATCAGCGAGCGCCGGAACGGGGCCGGTCGTAGTCATCGTACCGGAGATTGGTGCGCTCCGGGATAAAAACGTTCAGACGTGCGGTCGCTCGGTGGGGGCCGGCGCGACGGTCGAATCGCCGCGACTGTCTCCCGATTTCGCCGCGCAGTCGCGTATCGCACCGGGTGGCACCCTGTTATTATAACGGTGTCAATCATACGAGAGGACATGCACGCTGTCACAGCCGAGCCACGGTCGGGACCGATTCGAGCCGCAGGCGGTCGGGAGCGGGCGCGATGAGCCTGCTCCGGCGGTTCGCGTTCGCGGTCCGGGCCAAGCTCAACGCCCTGCTCAACCGCACGTCGGACCCGGCGGCGGAACTGGACTACTCCTACGAACAGATGCGGGACGAACTACAGGACGTGACCCGCGGCATCGCTGACGTGACGACCCAGAAGAAACGCCTGGAGATACACCGCCAGCGGCTGCGGTCCAACGTCGAGAAACACGACACGCAGGCCCGGGCCGCCCTGCAGGAGAGCCGTGAGGACCTCGCACGCCGGGCACTGGAAAAAAAGCAGGTCAACGTCAGCCAGATTTCGGAGCTGTCGGGACAGATAGACGACCTGCAGGAAACACAGGACCGGCTAGTCGGCAAGCGGGCCGAGCTCAGTAGCCAGATAGAGCAGTTCCGCACGAAGAAAGAGACCATGAAGGCCCGCTATCAGGCCGCCGAGGCGTCGGCGCGGGTCTCGGAGGCCTTTACCGGCGCTGGCGATACGATGGCCGACGTCCACCGCTCCATCGAGCGCGCGACGGAGCGCACCGAGCAGATGGAGGCCCGCGCGGCCGCGCTGGAGGAACTCGAAGCGAGCGGCGACCTCGAATCCGTCCTCGACGAGGGCGACTCCATCGACCAGGAACTCGACCGACTCTCCAGCGAGCGGGCCGTCGAGAACGAACTGGCGACGCTCCGGACCGAGGTTGAGAGCCGAGAGGCCACCAGAGAAGCGGCGGAGTGAGCCGCACGCGGTCACGTTACTCGTGGTGTGTCGGAGCGGCCGCCTCGACGGTCTCGCAGGTCAGCGCCTCGAAATCGGCCTGCTCGGGGACGACGTCGACGGCGATGCCGGCGGCCTCGGCCGTCTCCCGCGTCGGCTCACCGATTGCGCCGACGGTCGCCTCGTTCAGTCCGTCGACGGCGGCCTCGCGGACCCCGCGCTCGGCGGCCGCATCGAGGAAGTGTTCGACGGTGAGCGAGGAGGTAAACAGCGCCGCGTCGAGGTCACCGCTTGCTGCCAGCTCCGTGGACTCGCCCGATTCGGGCGGCCGGACAAGCCGGTAGAGGACGGTCTCGTGGACGTACGCGCCGGCCGCCTCCAGCCCGTCGGTCAACACCGCCGAGCCGTGGTCCGACCGGGCGACTTCGACCCGCGCGCCGTCCACCGCTCCGGCCAGCGTCTCGACCAGCCCCGTCGAGGAGTACTCGGCGGGGATGATGTCGACGCCATAGCCAGCCTCGTGGAGCGCCGCGGCGGTCGACTCGCCGATGGCACACACCGTCGCTTCGCCGGAGTCCCAGCCGGCTTCGGCGGCGAGTTCGACGCCGGTCTTGCTGGTCAGGACGACGTAGTCGGCGTCGGTGCGCGGCGTGACCGGGCCGTCGTCGCCGTCACCGTCGATGTCGCCGGCCGCCGCTGGTTCGACCGCCAGCATCGGGTCCGGAACCGGGTCAGCACCGAGCGATTCGATGAGTTCGACCGCGTCGTCGAGGCGGTCATCGGCCGGGCGAAACGCGGCCACGCGGAGGCGCGGTTCCTCGCGCATCAGTACCCCTCCAGGAACTCCACCACCCGCTCGCGCTCGCCGGCCACCTCGCCGATGACGGTGATGGCGGGCGGTTCGATGCCCGCCTCGTCACGGACCGAGACGATACTGTCGAGCGTCCCGGTGGCGACCTGCTGGTCGGGCCAGGTCGCGCGTTCGACCAGCGCGACGGGCGTGTCGGGGTCCATGCCAGCCTCGCGCAGGGCCTCGGTGTACTGGGGCAGTTTGCCGACGCCCATCAGGACGACCAGCGTGCCGCCGGTCGCGGCCAGCGCATCCCAGTCGACAGCGGATTCGTCCTTCGTGGGGTCCTCGTGGCCGGTGACGAAGGAGACTGAGGAGGTGTAGTCCCGGTGCGTGACCGGGATGCCGGCGGCCTCGGGGCCGGCGATGGCGCTCGTGATGCCGGGGACGACCTCGACCGGGATGTCGTTCTCCACGAGGTGGGCCAGTTCCTCGCCGCCGCGGCCAAAGACCGTCGGGTCGCCGCCCTTCAGTCGGACAACGGTGTTTCCCTCCTCTGCAAGTTCGACCAGTCGGGCGTTGGTGTACTCCTGCGGTGTCCACTCGCCGCCGGCGCGTTTGCCCACGTCTTCGCGCTTCTCCTCGGGAATCATCCCGATGATTTCGGGGCCGGGGAGCTTGTCGTGCAACACCACGTCGGCTTCCTCCAGCAGGCGTTTTGCCTTGACCGTCAGCAGGTCCGGGTCGCCGGGACCGGAGCCAACGAGGTACACTTTGCCGGGTGCAGCGTCCGTCATTCCTCGTCGTCCTCCCGCACCGTTGAAGCGTCATCGTCCGCGCCCGTCGAGTCCCGCTTGGCCTCGGCGATGAGGTCGTCAGCGCCCTGTTCGGCGAGTTCCGCTGCGAGGTCCTGTGCCGCGTCGATGTGGTACTCAGCCGGGATGTCACGGCCGACCGACACCTCCTCTGTGCCGTCCTGTGAGAGGACGCGAACTCGTGTGTGGATGACTCCGCCCTCCAGGTGGGCGTGGATACCGATTGGCGCGACACAGCCACCGCCGAGTTCTTCGAGAATCGTCCGCTCGACGGTCGTCTCGACGCGCGTCTGGGGGTCGTCCAGTCGGTCCTTGATGTCCAGCGCGAGGTCGCCGTCGACGGCGGTTACCGCCAGCGCGCCCTGGCCCGGAGCCGGCACAAACCGGTCGGGGTCGAGGTCTGACATCCCGACGTAGCGCGTGAGGCCGGCCCGGTGGAGCCCCGCCTTCGCCAGCACGATGGCGTCGTATTCGGTGTCCGGGTCCCGCTCCATCGCCCGCCGTTCGAATTCAGTGAGGTCGTCGAACCACTCCTCGACCGTGCGGTCGTAGGGGTGTTCTTCTTCCTCGTCGGTGTCGGGATCGCCGGCGTTGCCCTTCCGCTCCTGTTCGGCCTCGTGGCGCTCCTGGTGTTCCCGCTGGAGCGACGGGGCCAGCAGTTTGGCGATGCGCGTGTCGACGTTGCCCCGGAGCGGCTCGACGGTGAGGTCCTCGCGCTCGGCGAGCAACTGCGCCTTGCGTCGCAGGCTCGACGTGCCGACGGTCGCGCCCTCTGGTAGTTCCTCCAGCGAGCGGCCGTCGGGCGTCACCAGCACGTCCTCGGCGGCGGCCCGCTCGGGGACCGCCGCGACGACGAGGCGGTCGGGGCGTTCGGTGGGCATGTCCTTCATCGAGTGGACCGCCGCGTCGAGTTCGCCCTCCAGTACCTTCTCGTCGAGGCTGCGGACGAACGCGCCGGTCTTGCCGAGCCGGTGGATGAGTTCGTCCCGTATCTGGTCGCCCGTCGTCTCCACCTCGACGAGTTCGACCGACAGCCGGCGACTGCTCAGCGAATCCCGAACCGTCGCCGCCTGCCGCAACGCGAGGTCAGAGCCCCGCGTCGCCAGTTGCAGTGTCTCCCCGCGTGTTGTCATACCCGACACTCCACGGTCTGCGCGTAAAAACGCACTTCTTCGTCGGTTCGACGCTACGCGGGCGTCTCGGCGAGGAGAGTCTCAGTGAGGAACTGCGAGACGAACCCCGCGAGAAACGTCGTCGCGCCCCCGGCGACGAGGGCGAAGTCTATCAGTCGATGGAGCGTGTCGACGGGGCCGACGCTCACCGTGAGCACCAGGTACGCGTGCAGGAGGACGTACATGGCCGGCAGGAAGAGCGCAGTACAGAGCAGGCCGGCGGCCGTCGCGCGTCGGACGGTCGGCGGGGCGCGGCTGACGACTGGGAGGGAATTGGTCAGGGCCATCACGAGTGACGTCGTGCGCTGGCACGTAGGTCTACGGGTCGCCTACCACGGCTCGTTTTTCAGCCCGAGCAGGTAGGCGATGCCGTTGGTGACGACGTGTAACACCGGCGTCGCGACGACGACGACGACGAGCACCGGGAGGGGAAACGTCTCGGTGAACCACGACGGGGCGGCCACGAAGGCACAGAGCAACGCCCCGACGACGAAATCCAGCTGGTCTAAGCCGGGGAACGCGGCCCCGCGTTCCCGGCCCGTGCGGCGCTTGAGGAAGGACGCGCCGATGTCCCCGAGCATCGCGCCGAAGGCGAGGCCCAGTCCCGCGCGGAACGGAAACGCCGGCAGGTCCGTTCCCAGCGCGGCGCTCACGGCGGGCCCGACCTGAGTGAGGCCGAGCGCGAGGGCCGTTCCCGCGGCGGTGCCGACGAGCGTCCCGCGCCAGGTCTTGCCGTCGCCCAGCACTCGCCGCCCGCTCCACGTTCGGCCACCGTCTATCGGTCTGCCGCCGCCGGCGAGCACCGCGGCGTTGTTCGGGACGTACGCCGGCAACATCGCCCACAGCGCCCAGACGACTGTGTCGACCGTCTCCATATCCCCGCCGTCTGCCCCCGTCGTCTTAATCTGTGTGACTCGCTGCTGTGCGGGTGGTGACAGTAGACACAGACCCGGTGTAGACACGGGCGTGCCTACACCCGTTGCTAGCCACGAATCTAAAAAAAGATCGAGAACTGGCCTCAGAACGGCGCTTCGGGGCCTTCGTCGTCGTCGCCGCCGACGTCGCCGCCGCGGGACTCGCCGGGGAAGGAGGGGCTCATGCCACCGCTGCCGCCGGACATCCCTTCCTGCTGTTCCATTCCGGTTCGGGCGGTGACCTCGTTTATTTCCGGAATCTCCTTGGTCATGCGCGTCTTGATGGCCTGAATGGTCATCGGCGAGATGCCACAGCCGGAACAGGCGCCGCCGAGGCGGATGGTGACGCTGCCTTCCTCGCGGTCGATTTCCTCGATGGCCGCGCTCCCGCCGTGCATCTGGATCTGGGGGAAGTTGCGGCGCAGGAAGTTCGTGATTCGCTCGCGCAGGTCGTTGGCGTCCTCTGTGTCAGTGCTCATAGTGACTCGTATTCGGTCCCGGGAGGGCTTAGACCTTTGGACTAACATCTCTCTCACGGGGGCGAACTCACGGCCCGCAGTTACCCCGACCATACCTGAACTTTCTATCGGCGGGGCGAGTACCCCGTCGTATGACACCCCCCGCTGAGGGACCGCGGCTGTTCGAGTGTGGGACCTGCGGTAGCGTCGGCATCGGCGACAATCGTCCGGAGTGCTGTGGCGAGCCGATGGCAGCGACCGAGACAGAGGCGGCAGCAGTCAGCGAGCCGTCGCTCGAAACCCTGCTCAAGACCGTCTTCGATATGTCCGGCACCGAACTGGACATCTGCCTCTGCGTGATGGAAGGCGGGGAGCTGACCGTGGCGGAGTTGGCCGAGCAGATCGGCTACGACCGGAGCGTCGTCGCGCGGCATCTCAACCATCTTGCCGACCTCGGTGTCGTCGAGAAGCGCCGACGGATCAGGACGGAGGGCGGGCACGTGTACGTTTATACGCCACAGCCGCCCGAAGTCGTGCGAGAGCGGCTCCGCGAGGAGTTCCTGTCGTGGGTTCGGCTGGCAACGGCACAGCTGGACGACCTGCAGCGTGAGAAGGTCGAAGCGATAGCCGACGCCGAAACCAGCGAGAAACAGTGGACCGTGTTTCAGGAGCAGTAGCGGCGACCGCGACGGCTCAGGTTGGGCCTCAGATGCGGTCCATGGTCGCGGCGTAAACGACCGCGAGGACACCGCCGTAGACGACGTGCCACAGCAGCGACGGCGGCGCGAAGTTCGGGAACGGCGGCGAGGCCGGCGAGCCGACTGCACCGAGCCAGACTGGCATCAGAAGCGCGGCGAAGAGCGCCCAGGTGGCGACGCCCCAGCCGACGCCGAGTCCAAGCAGTTTCCCGGACGACTCCAGATGGAGCAGGCTCGCCAGTCCGGCAAACAGCACGCCAAGCACAGCGCCGTGCGAGAGATGGACAACGAGACCAGCAGCCGGGCTCGGCGGCGGTGCGAGCCCGTACAGCGACGGGATTGCGACGGCGAGCGTCGGGGGATTCATCACCAGTATCAGCGCCCCCATGACGGCGCTCCCGGCGATGCCGCCGAGCACGCCGGCTTTCCAGTTGCCGGTACCGAGATCGTACGTTCGCGTCGTTTCTGTCGTCGTTGACATGCATCTGACTCGTCGTGTCGTCTGACGAAAGAGCCAGCGTGGCTGTTCGACCTTGTGCCACGGCCCCGCAAGAGCTATACACCAGCTCTCACCGGCCATGGCCTGACAGGCAACTAACTTTCAAGCCGAGGCCGGACGGACAGGTGGTATGGCAGACTCCGATACAGTGATGAGACGGTTCGATACCCCGGACATCGACGACCTCCCCGAAGACCTGCAGGACCGCATCAAGGAGGAGACCGACCGCGCCGGCTTCACACCGAACATCTTCCCAGCGATGGCGTACCGTCCCTCGCATTTCCGGGCCTTTTTTGCGTACCACGACGCGCTGGTCGAGGAGACTGAGCTGGAACGCGAGGAAGTCGAGATGATAATCGTCGCCGTCAGCGGCGTCAACGACTGCCTCTACTGTATCGTCGCCCACGGTGCGCTCCTGCGGATTTACGCCGACGCGCCCAAGCTCGCCGAACAGGTTGCCGCAAACCACCGGACAGCCGATATCAACGAGACCCACAGGGCGATGCTCGACTTCGCAGTGAAACTGACTGAGTCGCCCGCCCGCATCGAGGACGCGGACCTCGAACGGCTGGCGGAACACGGCTACAGCCGCCGCGCCATCTGGGACATCGGCAGCGTCGCCGCCTTTTTCAACCTCTCAAACCGGCTGGCACAGCTCGCCGACATCCGCCCGAACGACGACTTCTACGACCTGGGCCGCTGACGCGGCCGGTCCGTTTGACACCCGGCCTCACGCCGCTTCCGCGGGCTGTACCGACCCAGCGCCGCACTCCGGACAGGTCAGGTCCTCGACCGTCGCCGCACGCTGTGCGAACTCGGTCCCGCAGTCATCACAGCGGAACCTGTAGTGTCGACCTCCGGAGCCAAACAGCTCGGAGACCGTGTCAATTACACCCATACTAGTACACTCAACATCGAACCCCCAAAATCTTCCGGCTGAAGTACATTTCCGGTGCAGTTTGATACATATAGCATCCATCGCAGCGCGTATCTATACACCTAGTAGTTCTTGTCTTGCGTATCAGGGGCATCCACAGATGTATGAGCGAAACACTCTATCTGATGCAGAAAGACAGCGAAACGCGAATCGAAGTTGACGACGATGGCTACGACCGGATCATGGAAAATGGCAACGTCGTCGGCCACCACATGAGCAACCCCATCGTCAAACTGACATAAGCGCACCGCGGTCCCGAAGCATCGCTGCTGACGCGCAACATCCGGGAGTTTTTGCCGCTGGCTGTTGAATCAGTGTCCAATGAGTGACGCCGACGGCGGTCCGAAGCAGGTCTCGGATCCGGCCTACCACAGCGAGAACCACACGGCCGCCCAGACCTGCGGCTGGACCAAAAACGCCCTGCGTGGGGAGGGGAAGTGTTACAAGTACATCTTCTACGGCATCGAGTCCCACCGCTGCATTCAGATGACGCCGGTGGTGAAATGCAACGAGCGGTGCGTGTTCTGCTGGCGCGACCACGCCGGCCACGCCTACGAACTCGGCGACGTGGAATGGGACGACCCCGCGGCGGTCGCCGACGCCTCCGTGGAACTCCAGCGGAAACTGCTGTCGGGCTTTGGCGGCAACGACGAAGTCCCGCGCGAGGTGTTCGAACAGGCAATGGAGCCGCGCCACGTCGCTATTTCCTTGGACGGCGAACCGACTCTCTACCCGCACCTGCCGGAACTCATCGAGGAGTTCCACGACCGCGACATCACCACGTTCCTCGTCTCGAACGGGACCAACACGGAGATGCTGGAGCGGTGTGACCCGACCCAGCTGTACGTCTCTGTCGACGCCGCCGACCGCCGGACGTTCGATTCGACGGTGCAAGCCATGGAGGACGACGCCTGGGACTCGCTCATCGACACGCTGGACGTGCTGGCCGAGAAAGGCGACACCCGCACCGTCATCCGGACGACGCTTGTCAAGGGCCACAACATGCACCACCCCGAGTGGTACGCGGCGATGTGCGACCGGGCCGACGCGGACTTCGTCGAGATGAAGGCGTACATGCACGTCGGCCACTCGCGGGGCCGCCTCGACCGGGACTCGATGCCCGACCACAGCGAGGTCCGCGAGTTCACGCGAAAGATGAGTGAGTACCTCCCCGACCACGACGTACTGAAAGAGGTCGAAGACTCCCGCGTGGCGATGCTCGCCGAGGACGAGAACACGTGGGTCCCGAAACTGGAGAAGTCGAGCGAGTTCTGGGAGCGGGACGCACTCGTGGAGTACTGACTGTATCGCAAACGAGACAGCGTCATCACAACAGTGTGATAGATTTGAACGTGTTAGACGGCAGTTTAAGTTGTGTCCGGCCCAAACAGTGGTACGCTCCCGTTACCAACGCCGAAATAGTTTCTAGCCGTTCCAAAAGTGGGATGCATTCCACCTTCGGTATGCTTATCCGGCACGACTCCCTACGTCGGCGTATGGCTGAATCAACGGGACAGGGCGTCGGTCGGGACGAGCTGGCGACGCTGAAACTGCTCGCCCTCGACGGCGCGCTCGACGAGCCGACGAAAGTGTCCTGTGCCGACCTCGGGGACCGGCTGGACGCGTCGAACCAGACCGCCTCGCGGCGGCTCCAGCGACTCGAAGACGCCGGCTTTCTCTCTCGGGACATGGTCAGCGACGGACAGGAGGTGGAGCTGACCGGCGACGGCGAGCGCCGCCTCCAGTCGGAGTACGCCGACTACCGGCGCATCTTCGAGGCCGACGCCAGCGTCGACCTGACCGGGGTCGTCACCTCGGGGATGGGGGAGGGACGACACTACATCACGCTGCCGGGCTACATGGAGCAGTTCATCGAGCGGCTGGGGTACGAGCCGTTCGCGGGCACGCTCAACCTCGAACTCACGGCCGAGAGCGTCCGCAAGCGGGCGCGGATGAGCGCTATCGAGCCGGTCACCATCGAGGGCTGGGAGGACGACGAGCGGACCTACGGCCCCGCGTACTGCTACCCCGCCTCGATAGAGGGCAGCGACGGCGAGTACGAGCCGGCCCACGTCATCGCGCCCGAGCGGACCCACCACGGGGAGGAGCAACTCGAAGTCATCGCGCCCGAGAAGCTCCGCGAGGTGCTGGAACTGGCAGACGGTGACGAGGTGATAGTCCATGTCTCGGAGTGAGGACGCCGCCGTCGACGCCGACAGCGTGGCTGACGCCGTCGCCGCCTTCGCCCGCGGCGAGCCAGTGCTGATCCACGACGCCGCCGACCGCGAAGGCGAGACCGACCTCGTCTACCCGGCCGGGGCCGTCAGCCCCGAGGCCGTCGCCCGGATGCGCAACGACGCCGGCGGCCTCGTCTGTGTTGCCCTCTCCGACCGCGTCGCCGACGCGCTCGAACTGCCGTTCATGCAGGAGGTGCTCGACCACCCGACAGCGGCCGACCACGACCTCGCTTACGACGAGCGCTCCTCGTTTTCGCTGACGGTGAACCACCGCGACACCTTCACCGGCATCACGGACGAGGACCGCTCGCTGACGATTCAGGAACTGGCCGCCGCCGCGACGGACCCCGACCCCGAGGCCTTCAGCGATGCCTTCCGGTCGCCGGGCCACGTTCACCTTCTCCGGGCGGCCCCCAATGGCCTCTCTGACCGCGAGGGCCACACCGAACTCGCGCTCGAACTCGCCGACGCGGCCGACCTGCCGGAGGCCGCCGTCGTCTGTGAGATGCTGGACGACGAGACGGGTGCAGCGTTGCCCCCGGCAGCGGCGCGGGCTTACGCCGACCGGGAGGGGCTGGTCTACGTCGAGGGTGCGAGCCTGCTAGAGCGGTTCGACTGACGGCAACGGAGATCTGTCTCGGCAGTAATTGACCGAAAAGGCGTGTACTGGCCTCTGTTGTAGAGATACGCGATGTCTGACCCAGATTTATATCAGTGGCATGTCATTCTGTGCGTATGGCTTGGTTTGAACGCCCAGCACCCGAGATGGGCACGGAAGGCGACGTGATCGGGCGGCGGATTGGCGCAATAATAATCGACATCGTGCTTATCGCCATCGTCTCGTCAGTCATCAGCGGCATCTTAGCGCAGGTTCGGCTCGCATTCCTTGGAAGCCTGTTCGGACTCGTCATCGGCTTTGGCTACTACATCTACCTCGAAGGAACGTACGGTCAGACGGTCGGAAAGATGGCCCTCGACATCGTCGTCGTGACGGAGGACGGCGACCCAATCGAGTACGGGCCGGCAGCGATACGGACTGTGCTTCGCATCGTCGACGCGCTGCCGGCGTTTTACCTTATCGGCATCGTCGCCGTGCTCGTCACAGACCGCAAGCAACGGCTCGGAGACATCGTCGCGGATACGGTCGTCGTCCGCGCCGGCGAGACCGGGAGCATGCGGTGAGACGCGGACTGGCGTTCCCGGCTGAATGAGCGCGACCCTGATCGGAGCAGGGCGCTCTCTCGTGGACCGTCAACACTCTTAACCACGGGAATCAATGGGGTAGATATGACACACGACGAGACTGCAGGAGGCACCACCCGCGGGCATCGCGACTGTCGACTCAGCGGAGGGATCGTGCGATGAGCGACCGTCCGGAGATGTTCGAGGGGACCGACCGTATCTGGATGGACGGCGAGTTCGTCGACTTCGAGGACGCACAGACCCACGTCCTCACGCACGCGCTGCACTACGGCACCGGCGTCTTCGAGGGCGTGCGCTGTTACGACACCGAGCAGGGACCGGCCATCTTCCGCTGGGAGGAGCACCTCGACCGCCTGTACAAATCAGCCAAGCCCTACGACCTCGATATCGAGTTCAGCAAGGCGGAACTCACCGAGGCGACGACCGAACTCATCGAGACGGAAGGGTTCGAGTCGTGTTACATCCGCCCCATCGTCTACTACGGCTTCGACTCGCTCGGCGTGAGCCCGAAAGACTGCCCGACGAAGACAACTATTGCAGCGTGGCCGTGGGGCGCGTATCTCGGCGAGGAAGCGCTGGAGGAGGGCGTCGACGTGATGGTGTCGTCCTGGCGCAAGCACGCCTCCAGCCAGATCCCGACCAACATCAAGACGACCGGCCTGTACGTCAACAGTATGCTCGCCGGCGAGGAGGCCCGCCGCAACGGCTACACTGAGGCCATCGTCCTGAACAAGGAGGGGAACGTCGCCGAGGGGCCGGGCGAGAACATCTTCATGGTCCGGGACGACGAGATATACACGCCCGGTCTGGCCGAGAGCATCCTCGAAGGCATCACCCGCAACACCGCCATCACGCTCGCCGAAGAAATGGGCTACACCGTCCACGAGGAAGCGACCATCTCCCGTGGCGAACTGTACACCGCCGACGAACTGTTCTTCACTGGGACGGCGGCGGAGGTCACGCCGATCCGGAGCGTCGACGACAACGAGATCGGCGAGGGGACGAAAGGGCCGGTCACCGACGACATCCAGTCGGCCTTCTTCGACGTCATCGAGAGCGGCAACCGCGAAGAATGGTTCCACTACGTCTGAGAGCGGGGTGAGCGGCGCGGTCAGTCGTCCGCGAGGTCGTCCTCGTCGGCGACCGGAATCGGCGTGGCGTTGCTGCGGTCCGTGTCGCCGAAGCCGGCGCTGAGAATGCGCGTCAGCGCTTCCTCGACGCGCTCGTCGATTTCTTCGTAGCGGTGTGGTTCGACCTCGACGACGTAGCCGGTCGTGATGTTCGGTGCGGTCGGCAGGAAAAGCACCTCGCGGCCGTCATCGGTGGTCTGTCCCGTTTTGAACGCCGTCATCCGCATCCCGTCCCACACTTCGAGTTTCACCGGCGCCTGAAGGTCTTCGGTTCCCCCGACAGCCGTCTCGACCGCCATCTTCGAAGCGTTGTACACCACCCGGAGTCCGGGGACGTGATTCATTGCGTCGTCGATGGCCCGTTCGACGATGTCGCCGAAGGCCGTCCGCATCAGGTACCCGATGGAGAACACGATGAGGATGAAGATAATCAGCGTCGTAAACACCCGAGCGAGTTCGACAGACGACGTTCCCGAGGGGAGCCCGAGCGCCGCTAGCAGTTCGGCGTCAATCGCCGGGATAACCGCCGCGGACGCGAGGATAGAGTAGAGATAGATGATAACGTACACCGTCACCAGCAGCGGTAACAGGATAATAAGGCCGCTCGCGAAATCGCGCTTCCACGACGTTGAGGAGGCCATACAGATACGTGTCGGGCGCGGGATATGAGCCCTTTCCTTTAGTGCGTTCCGTGCTGTGTCCCACACAGTCACTGGCGAGGGAGCATGGCGGTGGAATCGCCGCCGGCCTACCACTCGGCGACGCTGCCGTCGTCGTGTCGCCAGACGGGGTTGTGCCAGTCGACCTCCTGCTGGGACTGTTCCCGGAGGAACGCCTCGTCGATTTCGATGCCCAAGCCGGGGTCAGTGGGCACAGTGACGAAGCCGTCCTCGTAGTCGAACACCGACGGGTCTGCGAGGTAGTCCAGCACGTCGGCGGCCTCGTTGTAGTGGATGTCGATGCTCTGTTCCTGAATGAGCGCGTTGGGCGAGCAGGCGTCGACCTGCACACAGGACGCCAGCGCGACCGGACCGAGCGGGCAGTGTGGAGCCATCGCCACGTCGTAGGCCTCGGCCATCGCGGCTATCTTGTACACCTCGGTGATGCCGCCGGCGTGTGAGAGGTCGGGCTGAATCACGTCGACGGCACCGTCCTCGAACACCTCCTTGTAGTCCCACCGCGAGTACATCCGCTCGCCCGTGGCGATGGGGATGTCAGTGTGGGCGGCAAGCGCCGGCAGCGCGTCGTTGTGCTCTGGCAGGACCGGTTCCTCGATGAACATCGGGTCGTACGGTTCCATCGCCGAGGCCAACCGCTTGACCATCGGCTTCGTCACGCGGCCGTGGAAGTCGACGCCGATGTCGACCTCGGGGCCGACGGCCTCGCGGACCTCCCGGAGCCGGGTCGCGGCGGCCTCGACCGTCGCCGGAGTGTCGACCCGTTCGATTTCGGGCGTGGCGTTCATTTTCAGCGCCGTGAACCCTGCCTCGACCTGCTCGCGGGCGGCGTCGGCCACGTCCGAGGGCTCGTCGCCGCCGATCCACTGGTACACCCGAATCCGGTCGCGGGCCTGCCCGCCAAGCAGCTGGTGGACCGGTGTGTCGAGTTGCTTGCCCTTGATGTCCCACAGCGCCTGGTCGATGCCGGCAATAGCGGACATCAGGACCGGGCCGCCGCGGTAGAAGCCGCCGCGGTACATCGCCTGCCAGTGGTCCTGAATTGTCTCGGGATTTTCGCCGACGAGATAGCTGTCGAGGAGTTCCTCGACGGCGGCGCGTACCGTATGTGCCCGGCCCTCGACGACTGGTTCACCCCAGCCGACGGTTCCGTCGGCCGTCTCCAGCCGCAGGAACAGCCAGCGGGGCGGGACCTCGAACAGTTCGTAGTCGACAATTCGGTTCCCACCCGCGTCGTCCGCTGTCATACCAGTGGTCTCCTCGCTGTAGTAGCAGTCCCGCTGGGAGCACTACGCGGCGCGTCGAGCCGCGCTCTGTCGGTCTGTGGAGTCATGTGAGACACACATAGGAGACGTGTATATAGTCGTTGTGTGATTCCAGAACCTACCGCTCGCGGTGTCGCTCCCACGTACGGACGAGCCCGGCAAGCGTCTCGTTGACCGGGACTGGTGCCGTCGCAGTCGCCACGATGTAGCCGTTGATGGCGTCGATTTCCGTTTGGCGGCCGTCCGAGATGTCCTGGTACATCGACGAGTGGTTGGCGGCGGTGTCGTCGACGACACGTTCGACGAGCGATACTGCACGCTCGTCGGAGAGGTCGATGTCCTGTTCGCGGGCGACGGCGGCCGTCTCACGGGCGGCGTCTGCGGCGATGGCGTCGGCCGGCGAATCGGCCAGTGCGCCGTTCTCCACGCGGGCGAGGGCCGTCACCGCGTTGATGCCGGCGTTGACCGCGAGTTTCTCCCAGAGGCGGGCCGGCATATCCGCCGCGACGGTCGTCTCGATGCCGGCCGCACCGACCGCTGACCCGACCTCGTCAGCGACTGTGGACCGGCCGCCGTCGCGGTCCCCCAGCACAACCTCGCCGCGGCCGGTGAACGCGACGGTGCCCGGCTCTCGAAGTCGTGCCCCGTAGGAACACGTCCCTGCCAGCACCGGGCAGTCAACCTCGGCAGCTAACTCCGCTTCGTTGCCCATCCCGTTTTGCAGCGAGAGGCAAGCGTCAAGGGTGCAGTCCGCGAGGTCCGCTGCAACGGCGGCGGTGTCGTGGGCCTTGACCGTCACCAGCGCGAGGTCGGCACCCTGTGGGACTGTCGTCTGTGCGTTCGGGTGGACCCGAAACTCTTCGGCTCCGACGACCGAGAGTCCGTCCTCGGAGATGGTGCCCACGTGTGGCTCACGGCCCACCAGCGTCACGTCGTGTTCGCGGGCGAGCAGGCCACCGACGAGGCTGCCGAGGCTCCCTGCCCCGACGACGACGATATCCATACCATCTCACAGGGACGGCCGGGACAAAAACCCATCACCGGCAGGCGAAATCAGCACGCACTTGGCCGCGAGTGACGAACGAGTGGGCATGGGCGACTCCGACGACGCCGAGGCGGTAGTCCGGGCCATCGACGAGATTGGTATCGACCAACTGACCGAGACGATTGTCACGGCGTGGGAGGGGATCGGTGGCGGCGCCGAACCGGGGCCGACCTGGCCACAGGAGGAGACCACACAGCGGTTCGAACTGTCCGAACCGGACGAAGCGGTCGGGCTAGACGTGCTCGCAGCGGTGTTGGACGCGTCACCGCGGTCTCCTGAAAAAGCGTTCGTCCACCTCGGTGTCGGGCGGCGAGACACCCCACAGCACGAGCGGTTCGCTGTCGAGACGCTCGCGGGCCACACCGACGTTTCGGCTACCGATACGCACACGACCGGAACGGTGCCGATGACGCCAGAAACGTTCGACGCGCTGGCGCGGGTCTACGGCGGCACGCTGGTGTACGTGGTCATCGGTGACGAAGACGGGCAGGCGATCCTCGAACTCGACTGGACGACGCTCCGGTTCTCGCTCCCGCCGTCGGCCGCCGAGACAGTGCAAGAGACAGTCGGACCGGCCGTCGCCGAGCGATTCGAGCAGGCGTAGGCCCACATTTGTGGTCGGTGGGTCCAGACAGCCACCGGTCCGTCAATCCTCCTGCCAGTAGTAGATGTCCTCTTTTGGCGCGTTGCAGGACGGGCATTCGTCGGGGATGTCCGCTATCTGGCCCATTTCGCCACACTCCCAGCAGCGCCACATCAGTTCGGCCTCGCCCGCGGCCCCGGCGCGCAAGTGCTCGCTCGACATCGCCTCGATGCCGTCTTCGACTGTGACGTAGAACCCGTGTTCGTCGAATCCGCGGATAGTCCCGAGTTCGTTACCGTCCCCGTCGTACACCGTCTGTCCGAACGAATACTCCTCGCTTTCGATGTTCGTGGTCATGTCAGCCATACATAGAGCTAGTCGGTCCGAGATGTGTTAAATGCTACCGCGAATCAGGAATTGCATGATCGACGAGCCGAATCGTGGGGTCAGCAAGCCCGCGGGCTGACAGACGGCACGCCAGCGTCGCTACCGCGAGAACAGGCTGTTGTGGACGGGTGCGAAATCGCTCTCCTGACTGTCCTCGACCACCGAGTCGGTGACGGCGTTGCCGTCGACACCAGCAGCGAGGAAGTCCGCGAGCGGCGGCCCGACGTTGTCCGGTTCGACGAGGAAGGCGTCGTGGCCGTGGTCGGAGTCGATGACATGGTGGGCGACGTTCGCGCCGGCTTCCCGGAGCGAATCAGCCAGCGCCTCGGCCTGCTGAGTGGTGAAGTGCCAGTCGGCGGTGAAAGACATCACCAGCGCGTCGCCGTCGAAGGCCGCCAGCGCGTCCGCGTCGGACTCGAATCCGGCGGCGAGGTCGTAGTTGTCCATCGCCCGCGTCAGGTAGAGGTAGCTGTTGGCGTCGAAGCGCTCGGTGAACTTCTCGGCGTTGTAATCGAGGTACGACTCCACGTCACGGTACGGGAAGAACGCGCCCGCAGCGTCGGTGGGGAACGTGCGGACGGCGTCCCGGCCGGCGGCGCGGCGGCCGAAGCGGCGCTCCATCGACGCCTTCGAGAGGTACATCACATGGCCCAGTTGGCGGGCTAACGCCAGCCCGTCGCTTGGTGGCTCGTCGTCCTCGCCGTAGTAGTGGCCCTGGTTCCAGTTCGGGTCGGTCGTGATGGCCCGGCGGGCGATGGCGTCGAGCGAGAGGCACTGCGTGTCCAGTCGCGCGGCCGCGGCGATGGGAACGATGCGGTCGACGTGGTCCGGGTGGCGTTTGGCCCACTCGATGACGTTCATGCCGCCGACGCTACCGCCGACGACGGCGTGGAGGTGCGGAATGCCGAGTTCGTCGAGCAGGGCGCGCTGGGCCTCGGTCCAGTCCGTGACAGTGACCGGCGGGAAGTCCGTGCCGTAGGGCTCGCCCGTCTCCGGGTTCTCGCTTTTCGGGCCCGTCGAGCCGTAGCACGAGCCCGGGACGTTCGCACAGACGACGTAGTACTCCGTGGTGTCGATGGCCTTGCCCGGCCCGACGATGTCGTCCCACCAGGCGCGGGCCTGGTCGGCGCTGTCGACGCGGTCGCGGCCGGCGACGTGTGCGCTGCCGGTCAGGGCGTGACAGACCAGCACCGCGTTGTCGCCGTCGAACTCCCCGTAGGCCTCGTATGTGATTTCCAGATCAGGAATCGTTTCCCCGCAGTCGAACTCGAACTCGCCCAGCGAGAGGGTGTTGTGTTCGACGTTCATGTGACTCGTTCGATTGCCTCGTCGATGTCTGCGATGATGTCCGCTGAGTCCTCGATGCCGACGCTGAACCGGAGGAGGTCCGGCGTGACGCCGCTGGCGCGCTGTTCCGCCTCGCTGAGCTGGGCGTGGGTGGTCGAGGCGGGGTGGATGACCAGCGTCTTCGCGTCGCCGATGTTGGCGAGGAACTGGGCGAGGTCCGTCTCCTCGCAGAACCGTCGGCCGGCGTCGTAGCCGTCCTCCAGCCCGAAGGTGACGATGCCGCCGAACCCGCCGGAGAGGTACTGCTGTGCCAGGTCGTGGGTCTCGTGGCTCTCCAGCCCGGGATAGGTGACCCAGGCGACCTCGGGGTGGTCCTGAAGGTGCTGTGCGACGGTCATCGCGTTCTCGCAGTGGCGTTCCATCCGCAGGGAGAGCGTCTCAGCACCCTGGAGCGTCGCCCACGCGTCGAAGGGCTTCTGGCCGTCGCCCAGCGAGCGGAGGGCGCGCTGGCGGGCAGCGACGGAGAACGCGCGGTCACCGAAGGCCTCGGAGAAGTTCTTGCCGAAGGCCTCGTTCTCGCCGCCCAGTTCCGGGAACTTCTCGGGGTACTCGTCCCAGGGGAACGAACCGCCGTCGACGAGGACGCCGCCGACGGTCGTCCCGGAGCCGTGGATCCACTTCGTCGTCGACTCCCAGAGGAGGTCGACGCCGTGGTCGAGCGGGTTACAGAGCGCTGGCGTCCCGAACGTGTTGTCGACGAAGACGGGCACGCCGCGGTCGTGCGCCACCTCGGATATTTCCTCCATCGGCGGGACCACGAGCGAGGGATTGCCGATGGTCTCGAAGTGGACGTAGGCCGTGTCCTCGTCGATGGCCTCGGCGTAGGCGTCCGGGTCGAGCGTGTCGACGAACCGCGTCTCGATGCCCCGCCGACTGGCGGCCTTCGAGAAGTACGAGTGCGTGCCGCCGTAGATGGAGGAGGCCGTCACGATGTTGTCGCCGTTGGCCGCGAGGACGAACGTCCCGGCGTCGAGCGCGGCCATCCCTGACCCCGTCGCGACGGCGTCGACGGCGTTTTCGAGGGAAGCGATGCGGCTTTCGAGCATCCTGACAGTGGGGTTGTCGAACCGCGAGTAGACGTTGCCGTCGTCATCCAGCGCGTACCGGTCGGCCGCGGTGTCGGCGTCCTCGAAGACGTACGACGAGGTCTGATAGATTGGCGGCGCGCGTGCCCCCGTCGCCGGGTCCGGCTCCTCCTGGCCGGCATGGACACAGCGCGTCCCGAATCCGTAGTCGTCGGTCATGTGCAGTATGCATATATCTCTAGCTATCTATAACTCATAGTTACGGCAATACTCTCTTATTGTGATAGGATAGCACGGTATCGGCCCGCCGGCCAGTGGAACCGAGGGAGAGGGTATTTGTCGGTGGCTATCTACACGCCGGTATGGACCACGACACTGCCGGACGAACCAGCCGACAGATTCTCGACGCCGTCGGCAGTGCCGTCATCGCCGACGACCGCTTCCTCGAAACCGTCATGACCGGGATTCTCGCTCGGGGGCACGTCCTGCTGGAAGACGTGCCAGGCACGGGGAAGACGCTCACCGCCCAGTCGTTCGCGACGGCGCTGGACCTCTCTTTCAAGCGGGTGCAGTTCACGCCGGACCTGCTGCCGTCGGACATCACCGGCTCGAACGTGTTCAACGAGGCCACCGGCGAGTTCGACTTCCAGCCCGGCCCCGTCTTCGCCAACGTCGTGCTGGCCGACGAGATCAACCGCGCGCCGCCCAAGACGCAGGCCGCGCTGCTCGAAGCGATGGGCGAGAAGCAGGTGACCGTCGACGGCGTGACCCACGACCTCCCCGACCCGTTCTTCGTCATCGCCACGCAGAACCCCGTCGAACAAGAAGGGACCTTCGGCCTGCCCGAGGCCCAGCGGGACCGCTTCATCGTCAAAACGTCGATGGGCTACCCCGACTTCGGCGGCGAACGCGAACTCATCGACCGGCGGGCAGACCGGACAGCACAGGCTCCGAGCGTCACCAGCGTCATCGACGGCGAGCGCCTGCCGGCGCTCCAGCGGACAGTCGAATCGGTCACCGTCGACGGCACGCTCCGGGACTACGTCGTCGAGCTCGGCCGGGCCACCCGCGAGGACGACCGCGTCGAGGTCGGCGTCTCCCCACGTGGCATCCAGCGGCTGTTCGAGGCTACTCGCGCCGCCGCGGTCCTCGACGGCCGCGACTACGCTGTCCCCGACGACGTCAAGAGCGTCGTCGAGGAGGCGTTCGCCCACCGACTCGTCCTGACCGCCGACGCGGGCGTTCGCGGGGTCGACCCGGCGACCGTCGTCGAGGACGTGCTTGACCGCGTCGAGGTGCCCGCAGTCAGCCCCGGCCGCTGAGACCGGGCACCGCCGGTCGGTTCCGGATTACCGCCCCAGCAGCGGCTCCGCCTCGGCCCACAGTCGCTCGAAGCGGGCCTCGAACGCCGCCGCGACCTCCGAATCGGTGATCCCGACCACGCCGAGCCTGTCAGCGGGCGAGAGCGGATCCGGAACGTCGACCGTCACCGCCGCGGCGTCGATCACGTCGAAGGAGACCCCGACCGTCGGCACCGCCCGGACCGCCGCGTTGCGGTCGGCGAGCAGGTCGGGGAACGACTCGGGAAGCACGTCGAGTACCGCCTCGCTACAGAGCAGATCGACCCGTACACCGTTGTCCACGCCGTCGAGAAACGCGTCAACCTCAGTCTGGAACGTCTCCCACGACGCGCGCTCGTACGGCGGACCGACGGTCGCCCGGACGTGCTCTCGGGCGGTCCTGACGTGCCGTCTCATCGCCGCCCGCATCTCCTCGCTTCCGAGCGATCCGAGCCAGAAACTGCTGTCGACGGGCGGTGTGGGCAGGAGGTCCGCCCTGACGGACGCGGCGACGGACCGGTACCGATCGAGCTCCGACGCCAGTTCGCGGGTCCGCTCCGCGAGTAGCCTGTCGACGACCGTCTCCGGGTCGACGGGGGTGTACCGCGTCGGGTCGGTCGGCTGGGTCTGGACTATCCCGCGGGCTTCGAGGCCGTTGAGGACGTCGTAGATCCGTCCCCGAGGGACGCCGCTCGCGTCGGAGAGATCGCTCGCGGACACCGCACCGGTCACCAGCAGCGTCCGATACGCCGTCTCCTCGTAGTTCGAGAGCCCGAGTTCGGCCAGTTCGGTCATCGTCGGGTGGTCGAGCGGCCGGTACAAAGATTCACAGGACCGGCCTCGACGCGGGTGCGGTCGGCGCGAGGAGCGCCCCCGTGTGGGTTCCCTGCCACCGCCAGCGCCGCCAGAGCCGCCGAGCGGCCGAAACACACCGAAAGTGGCGGGGCGTTTCAGTACGTTCATTCCCCCGCCAGCCGGCGTTCTCAGTATGAATCCGTACGTGTTGCTCGGGGCCGCAATCGCCTCGGAGCTACTCGGAACGACCGCGCTCAAGCTCTCAGAGGGGTTCTCGAATCCCGTTCCCAGCCTCGGCGTCGTCCTTGGCTACGGCGCGGCGTTCTACCTCGTCTCGCTGACCTTAGAGGAACTCCCCATCGGCGTCGTCTACGGGACGTGGGCCGCATTGGGTATCGTCGGTGTCGCGGCCATCGGAACCGTCGTGTTCGACGAACCGGTCGACCCGGTTGGTGTCGTCGGGATCGCACTCATCGTCGCCGGCGTCTACTGCCTCAACGTCCTGTCGTCGATGGCCGCCCACTGACTCAGCAGGATTGGCGGTGGAATCCATAGCTTTCACCGGGAGAAATCGATGCCCGGCACCCGCTCGGAGTGAGAACGACACCGACCGGCGACGCTACACCTCCTCAGTTCCGCTCGAACTCCCGTTCCGACTCGTCCCGAGTCGCGTCCTCGACGCCCTCCAGTGTCTCCGTCTCCAGCAGCCGCCCCAGTTTCCGCTCGAACTGCTCGTCGGTCAGTTTCCCCTCGGCGTACCGGCGGCGCAGTCGCTCCAGCGGTGACTCGTCACTGGCATCGCTTGACGGCGCTGAGTCCGCTCCCTCGATATCTTCCTCCGCCTCGTCCGGCTCACCGTACAGCAGTTCGGTCAGCGGGACGACCACGACATATCCGACGAGCAGCGCCGCGAGCCACCACTCCTGCCCGGTAAAAAGAGCAACGAGCCAGAAGCCGGTGACCCCCAGCGAGGCGAGTTCCGTCGCGTTGGCTCTGGCTCGGCCCAGCGGAGACCAGTCAGTCATACTGCTGGCTTGTCACCACACCACAATGGATTGTTCGGTGCGGGCCTACCGTATCGCAGCCACCAGCGCCAACACGGCGACGAGACAGACGACGAGGCCGGCTACGGCGACCGACGGCTCGACAGCTATCGAACCACGGGCGACGGCGGAGAGACCCAGCGTCGCCGCCGCACCGACGCCGCCTACCCCGACAGTTCCGCCGGTGTGAACGAGTTCGGTGCGGCGCGTCGCGGCCCCGGTACCGGCCTCGTGTCTCAGCGTCGTCCCGAATGCCCCGGCGTCCCAGACGACGACGGCACCGACCAGACCTCCGAGCACCAGCCACGTCGGCGTCGAAAGCGTCGCGGCGAACGCGCTTGCACCGAACAGACCGGCCGCGGCGAGCGTGACGCCGGCCGTCCGCGCACGCAGGTAATTCGTCGCCAGCGCCAGCCACAGCTGTCCGGTCACGCCGATGGCCAAAAACAGCGCCACCACGGCCAGCGCCAGCGTGACCGTCTCCGGACCGTACACGTCCAGTATCGGAACGAGGAACTGTTCGACAGCCGGCGCGGCCGGCGTCGTCCGGAGCGCCGTCTCGAGAGCATCGACTGCCGGCCCCGCGACCGCAACCGCGGCCAGCGCGATGACGCCGCCGCCGACGTACGGTGCGAGGACGGTCCCCACGCGGTCGGCCGAACTCTGGACCGTCCGCCGGAGGAACCAGACAGCCACTGTGGCGACCGTCCCGATAAGGAACAGCCACCAGAGGAGGCCGCGAAGGCCCGGTGCGGCTGTGATTGCGACGATGAGTTCGTACAGCCCGACCGGGAGCAGTCCGGCTAATGACTCCTGACCGAGACCCAGTTCGAACAGGCCGGCGACCGGCGCGACCAGCAGGGCGAGTCGGCCCGTCCACCGGAGCGTTCGTTCGACGGCGGCGACGGCCCTGTCGACATCGGGCGCATCGCTCGTTTCCGGGACGAGTTCGGAAAACGGCAAGGCGTCGAGTCCGCGGGCCAGTGCCGCGGCGGCGAGGGCGAGCAACAGGCTGAAGATGGTGATATGGGTCCGCCCGGGGACCGGGTCGAAAATCGGGTCCAGCACCCGTGTGAGCAGTTCGCCGGTCAGTTGCTGGATACCCGGCGTCCCGGCGTTGGACTGCAGGAAGTCGACGGCACCACGCGCAAACAGCACAAGGCCAACAGCGAACGGTACGGCGGTCGTCCGAACGACGACGCCACCGTAGGTCTCCACCCGCTCAGTGTCGACGACACCGCGGGTAGCCGCGGTCGCGCCGAAGACAGCGGTCAGACAACCGAGGACGACGAACACCTGCGACAGGAGCGTGACGACTGCCGGTCGGACGCCAGCCTGCGAGGGGGCAGGGAACAGTTCGGCACCGAGTGAGACAACTGTGCCGCCAGTGGCAACGGAAAGCCCGACGGCGACCGGCAGGGCGAGAAGGCTAGCCAGAACGGTTCCGACTGCCTGCCAGCGGTCCCAGCCGTTCAGCCACAGGGACAGCGCCAGCAACACGCCGGTGGCCACACCGACGAGTGCGGCCCGATGGGCTGACACGGTTTCCAGCAGTGCCGCCACCAGTAACGCCGTCACGCCGACGACGATGGCGAGGCTTGTCCAGGGCATTCGGGTCGGAAGTGTGGTGTGAGTGTCCATTGTTACACGCTGAACAGGTCCGCAAGCGAGGCGCGAAGCGCCACGTCGATTGGGCTGTCGAGGTCCCAGTCGATAACGGTCGCGCGGGACAGTTCGGCTCGCTGGAGGCGGGCGGCGCGTTCGGTACTCGCGACAGCCGCGCCAAGCGAGTCGCCGCGGGCCAGCGACGGACTGACGAGCGTCGTCGGGTACTCACGGACCGCGAGCGACGACACCAGCGAGACGGGCCAGTCGTCGGCGGCCGGTGAGAACACGACCACCTGCGCGGTCGGCGGGAGTCGGGCGAGCACGGCGAGCAGGGCCGGGTCCTCGATGGTGCCACCGTCAGCCGTCGTCACCTTCGCCGCTTCGCCCCGGGACTGCTGTGGTCGCCCGTCCTCGGACGCGTCGGCGTCATCGGCCGTCTCGCCGTCCGACTGCCGGGCCGCGGCGCGGCCCACGCTGTCGAATATCTGTCTCGCGTGGGCAGCCGCGTGACCGCCCGAGGCGTCGACCCACGCCAGCCCGTCCGGCCCGAGCCCGCCGGGGACATCTTCTTCGGCCAGTCCGACGGCACAGACGCTTGCGACGACGCTAGTCCGGGAGAGCGCGTCGAACAGACGCTCGGCCGCGTACGCCGATAGTTCGGCTCCGGTCGGGTACCCCGGCTCCGGCGTCACCCGGGCCGGCGGCCGCGCGTCCACGACCAGCACCGTCCTGACGGCCTGTTCCTCGCGGTAGTCGACGGTGGTCAGCTCGTCGGTCTTTGCGTAGCGCCGCCAGTCGATGCGGTTGACCGGGTCGCCGGGCTGGTAGCTCCGCGTCGAGTGGAACTCCAGGCCGCTCCCGCCGGTGTCTGTCGGGAGTGTGCCCGCCCGCGGGAGCGTGGCGTCGGCCATCGGGACTTCGGAAACGGTGTTCGAGCAGGTCAGCGTCCCGTCGCCGGCCACTGTCAGGTCGACAGTCACCTCGTCGCTGGCAGACAGCGTCCGCACCCGCACCGCGGCGGCGTCGAACGTGTAGGTCCCCCGCTTTGCCATCACGGCGTACGACAGCGTCACGCTCTCGTCGGGCCGCAGCGAGGTACAGAGCCGCGGGGACCCCTCGACGACGGCCAGTTCCTCGGGCACGCCGTCGATGACCCGCACGTCGGTCAGCGAACTGCCGCCAGTGTTCGCGAGTGTGAGCTCGACCGTAACCGGTTCGCCCGGCGTCGGCTGGGCGTCGGAGACGGACCGTGTCGCTTGCAGGTCAGTTCCCGCCGGGAGCCGCGAGAGCGCGCCGTACGCGACGTAGATGAGCGGGATTGCGGTCGCCGCGAGCAACAGCGGCTCGGCGGTCAGAAGCGAGACGCTAACGAGAAACAGCGCGGCTGCGAGGCCGCCACTCCAGCGCCGCACGCGGCGGTGCATCGTCAGCGCTCACCTCCAGACACCTGCTCGATAGCGTCGACGGTCCGGCGGATGCGGCGGCGGCGCTCGCTCTCCGGGTCGAGCCACAGGCGGAGCCGGGCCAGCAGCGACTGCGGTTCGTCGGGAGCGAGCAGCGCCGCCACGACGGCGTCGTCGGTCCACGTCCCCGCACGGACTGCCTGATGGGCGGACGCCTGCGAGACGCCGGCTCCAATGGCATAGGCCGTCGTTGCTGCCGCGGTAAGTCGCTCGGTAACCGTGTCCATCGCCGCGTCGTCGCCAGCGACGGCGTCGTCGATAGCCGCGTCGATGTCAGCGGCGAACAGCCGGCTCTCCGTCGCTGTCACGTCTTCCGGTGGACTGTCGAGGGCCACGTCGAAGGTAGTCGGCGAGCTACCGCCGAGAAGCCCGCCGAGCCAGCCGGCGAGGACCGCACAGAGGCCCACAGTTAGACTTCCAGTGAGAAGGGCGGTCGTCGGGGCGACACTCCCGACCACGGCGACCAGCGACTCGCCGGCGGCCGTCGGCGCAAACAGAAGGGAGGCTGCGACAGCGGTCGCCAGCAGCCCCACAGTCCCGAAGACGACCGTTCGGAGGCGCATCAGGCCTGCCCCTCCGTTGCGTCGTCAGCGTCGTCGGTCGTACTGGACTGCTGTCCGGCAGCCGTCTCTATGGTCCGGATCGCGTCCTCGACGGCCGCGACGTGTTCCTGTGGGTCCCGCTGGCCGTACTCGACCGCCCGGAACGCATCCCGGACCGTCCGAACCGCAGCCGGCGGGAGACCGTCGCGTTCGATTGCGTGGGTCGCGATTTCACCGGGTGTCCGTGTCCAGTACCGCCGAAGGGAAACGTGGGTCAGGAAGCGCGTCCACGCTTCGCGGATGGTGACGCGAGCCGCAGGCGTTCCGTCGCCCTCGTTGGATGCAGTCGTGGAGACAACCGCCACCGCATCGCTGGCTGCGTCTTCGGCTGCTGAGAGTCGTTCAGAAATCCACGCTCGCAACGCGTCGAGCAGTGTCGCCGGCGACCGGTGGCCGGCGAGCAGGTCACGGAGCGCCGTGACAGTGAGTTCGAGTCGTGTTCGGAAACGGCCCAGTAAGTCATCGGCCACTACCGCAACGCCGACAAGCGCCCCGACAGCAAGTTCGCGTACGGCCCGTACCCAGTCCCAGAGCGTCCCCGGCGTGACGTTCCGCCGCCGAGCGCCGACGACCGTTCCGGCAACGAGGACACCGAGAGCGCCGACGACGCCCGCGGCGTTGACGAACAGACCACCAACGGTCGTCGTGGCCGTCTGTCCGTACTTCGAGACGGAAATTTCGGCGCTTGCCGCGACCGGCATCCCGACGGTTGCCCGACCGGCCGCACCGGTGCGTGCTGTCGGCTCCCCGCCGAGGGCAACTGTGGCGTTCGGGACCGGGTCCCCGCCCATCGTCGCGTTCACCGTCTGGCCAGCGACGGGCACGGCCAACGGGAGCGACGGCGACGTTGCTACGGAGAGCCGCTCAAGCACGACAGTTGTGTTACCGCTGACGGCGTCGCGCTCGACGGCAACGGAGACGTTGCCGGGTTCAGTCGGGAGCGTGACCGTTGCCCGCCCCTGCCGGTCCGTCGTTGCCACCTGCTCGCCACTGAGCAGGACATCCCCGTCCCGCACCGGCACGCCGTCGACGGTCGCAGTGACGGTCACCTCGCCGCCGGTGACCTGTTCGCCGGTGATACTCACCGACGCGGTCGTGTTCAGTTCGTAGCTCGCGTTTGTCGACTGCTGGGCCTGCGGGCCGGCCACGGCGAAGGCGCGAGCACTGTCACGCGGGACCGAGGGAGCGACAAGTGATTCCTCGTTGCTGGGTGCCTCAACGGAAATCGTCAGCTCGGCTTCGTAAGGGACGGTCCCGGAAACAGTGCCGTCCGGACCTGTCGTTCCGACCGGGTCACCGTTGAACGCGACCATCGCGCCCTCGACCGGGGCGCCGTCGCGTGTCACCGTCGCGGCCACCGCCGCGCCCGGCGTCGCCGTCCGATTGAGTTCGATGACGAACTCGCCGGACTGCGAGACAGTCTGTCCGTCGCCCGAGTCGCCGGTTTCGTCGCCGTCACGGGCCCCGTTTGCACCCGTCTCAGTGCCCTCGACTCCATCGCTCTCTGCCGCCTGTTCATCGCCAGTCGGGGCTTCGGTTTGCGTCTCGCCCGTCGGTGTTCCGACGGCGAACTCCTCGTCGGGACTTCCGGACTCCGATGCGCTGTAGGCCTGACTACTGTTTTGCATCGCCTGCTGTTCGGATTCCAGACGCTCCTGCCCCGGCGTCGGGTCAAACTTCACCCAGCCGACGCCCTCGAAGTACACCTCGACCCACGCGTGGGCGTTCATTCCGCGAACGGTGTACTGGTTCTGGCCGGTCCGCTCGCCAGTGGAGTAGCCGACGACGTAGCGCGCCGGGATGTCCTGACTCCGCAGCATCACCACCATCGACGTGGCGAAGTACTCGCAGTACCCCTCGTCCATCTGGAAGATGAACTCCGAGGCCACGTCGTCCTCGGGCGGCTGACTGACGTTTAGCGAGTAGTTCTTGTTCGCCTCCAGCCACTGCTCGATGGTCGCTGCCGTCTCGTAGGGCGAATCGCTGTCCTCGGTCAGTCGGTCAGTAAACGGCCCCACCTGTGCCGAGGTCGACGCCGGGACGCCCGTGTAGCGCGATTCGACGGTGTCGGGGTAATCCCGGCCGCTCGTACGAAGTACCGCTGGGTCGTCGGGAGCCGTTACGCTGGTCGCGCTATATGTCGTTCCGGCAGGAAGCGGTCGCTCGGACGTGACCGCGCCGTACTCGGTGACCATCACGTCGTCCCGAGACACTGATTTCGGCCGCCAGACGGTCGGCAGCGACGTGGCGGACTTGGCCAGTTGCACCTCGTAATCGACCGTCGAGTCGGCCATCCCGTCGACCGCCATCGGTCCCTGATAGGCCTGCGGGTCCGCACGCCCGTCCCAGCCCGTCCCGGTGTACGTCTCGTACGCGCCAGTCCGCCAGTACGCCGGTTCCGAACTCGTGACGGTGAAATGCGGGTCCGTGTTCTGTGACTGGTACGGACTGTCGCCGCCGCCAAGCGAGCCGCCAACACTGGTCTGGCTCCCCGGGTTCAGCGCGCCGAGCTGGCCGCCGCTGCCGCCGGCTGCGGTCCCGCCAGCCTCACCGAACGGATTCTCCTGGGGAAGCGGAATAAGAGACTCCAGCGGGCTCTGTGTCCCACCGGGTGCCAGAACCGGGAGCGTCGCCGTCGCCAGCACCACAGCGACGACACACACAGCAGTGAGGAGGACACGGAGGTAGTCCCGGTCTGCCGATACGTCGTCGAACGGCGAGTCGTCGGAGCCCACGTCGGATTATCGTATCGTCCCGGCGCTGTCGGCATAAATCTGCTGTCAGCGGCGGGGCGGGTGCGGCCTGGCGTCTTGTTCTGTCGTCTGGACGCTACGTCGACAATAAATAGCTCACCAATCAGCGGTAGCTGTGCCGGACAGTTCAGGTATTGACCGGTACGTATGATTCAGACCGCTATTATAAGCGGTTATTGCGAGCGGCCGGGCAGCCGTACGTGGATGACAACTGACACAAACGGCGGTGGGACTGGGTCACAGCAGTCGGGCTGGCAGGCGACACGTCGGTCCGTGCTGTCGAGTATCGGTGCTGCAGCCGGTATCGGACTGTTCAGCGGAGCCGGACGGGCACAGGCGGGCGCTGGGCTGGCGGGAGTAGGAGCGGCCTATCTCGTCACGACCGGAGCAGGCCAGTCGAACGGGAACGGCAATGGGACAGAGTATCTGGTGCTTGACGGCAGCGGCGGTGTCGCGTTCTCGACCGGCGGGACTGCCGATGAAGCGTTCCAGTATGCCTTCGACAACGTGCCTGACAGCGGCGGGGCCGTTATGGCTAGCGCCGACAGCTTCCGCTTTGGCGGCCCGGCAACGATGGGCGACAACACCGCATTGATCGGACAGCAGGGAACCCGTTTCGTTGTCTCGCAGACGGGCACAGCTGAGGACCCCGCGCCGTCTGAATCCCAGTCGAACCCGCTACCGGCCGGCCACGACCTCATCCGCGTGCGCGGTGATAACACTGCCATCACCGACATCGAGTTCGACGCCGACGGGACGCAACTGAATAATCAGGCGATTCAGGCCGATCAGTGCGACGGCGTCTATATCGCTCGCAACCGGACGGTGAGCGGTTTCCAGATGGCCCTGTCGTTCACGCGGTGTACTGGTGTGACGGTTGAACACAACGAGGTTGTCGATCCGAACTGGTACGGTATCACCAGCCGGGCCGCACCGACCGGCAGCGCCCGGGACCTCCGGCAGTCAAGCGACGTTGTCGTCGCCGGTAACCGCGTCGTTGGCGTGAAATTCAACAACATCGCCCCGTACAATGTGGCGAACTTCGCCGTCATCGGGAACGTCGCCGTCGACGGCGGCCACAGCCTCATCGCGTGTTCGCCGGCCCAGCACGGAACCATCGTCGGGAATGTCTGTCGAGACCTGACCGAGTTTGCACCCGACCCCGGCGGCGAGGCGGGCATCGAGATCGAGTACAAGGAGACGCATCTCCGGGACGAGGTAGCCGGGACCCCCGAAGCCCGATCGTCGGATATCACCATCACGGGCAATCAGGTCGACAACTGTCCGGTCGGCATCCTTGCTCGCACGGTTCCAGCGGATGCGGACAACACCGACGCACGAACTGCGAAGCGCCCGTACAGTTTCACCATCACGGGCAACACAGTCAGCGACGCCTCGGCGGCCGGCATCCGACTCCGGTCTGGCGACGCGGGTGTGGTCGCGACGAACACGGTTCGCAACGCCGGGACCGCAATCGACATCGACGAGACGTACACCGCGGGCATCGAGCAGGGACTGAACGTGACCCGCTGACGGCAGTTCGAGATTGCGATGTGAGAGGGGGTTGTAAGATATAAACCGCCGGCACGCAAACGACACGGCAATGACCGACGACGAGGAGACGGTCCAGTGCTGGCTGGTCGAACGCTCCAGTTACGGCGATGAGCGCATGGTGACACTCATCTACGCGCCCCCGGACGGCGACCGCCACCTGACCAAGCAGCTCTCGCCGAACCTGCTCAGGCGCAAGCGGATCACGGCGGCCATCGACGTCGAACCCGACCGACTCGAACCCGTCACCGACGAGGAGACACAGGAGCGCTACGCCACGGAGGCCCAGCGGATGGCCGAGCGCCACGACCCCGACGCCGAAGTGTAAGCGAGCGTTTCGACAGCTACGGCCCGTCTATCGAGTTTTTTGATTGATATTTGGAACACGAAAGACTATACACGCGGCCGTCACAAACCGGCCGTATGGCAGCGATAGAACTGGATGGCGTCACCAAGCAGTTCGGGAGTCTCACCGCGCTGCAAGGGGTCGACCTCACCGTCGAGGAGGGCGAAATCTTCGGCTTCCTCGGCCCGAACGGGGCCGGGAAGTCGACGACGATCAACATCCTCCTTGATTTCGTCCGCGCGACCGACGGGTCGGCGACGGTGCTCGGCCACGACATCCACGAAGAACCGAAGCGAATCCGTGCCCGCACTGGAGTCCTCCCCGAAGGCTACGACGTGTACGACCGGCTCACCGGTCGGCAACACCTCTCCTTTGTCATCGAATCGAAAGATGCCGACGAAGACGCCGATGCACTGGCCGAACGGGTCGGCATCGCCGACGCCCTCGACCGCAAGGCCGGCGGCTACTCCAAGGGGATGCAACAGCGCCTCGTGCTGGCGATGGCGCTCGTCGGCAAGCCCGACCTCCTCATCCTCGATGAGCCGACGACCGGACTAGACCCGAACGGAGCACGGCTAATGCGTGAAATCATCCGCGAGGAGAACGAGCGCGGCGCGACTGTCTTCTTCTCCAGTCACATCCTCGGTCAGGTTGAGGCCGTCTGTGACACGGTCGGTATTCTCCAGAACGGCCGCCTCATCGCGAAAGACAGCGTTTCCGGGCTTCGCGAGGCCGCTGCCGGAGATACCGTCCTCCGCGTGACACTGGCTGACGGCGACGGCACCGACGCCGCGGTCACGGCTATCGAGGGCCTTGACGAGGTGTCGACGGTAACCGCGGACGGAACGACGCTCACTGTCGGCTGTGACAGCGACGCGAAGATGGCCGTTCTTAACGCTGTCGAGGAAAGCGGGAGCGAGGTCGCCAACTTCGAGACCGAGGAGGCCTCGCTCGATGAGGTGTTCGCCGCCTACACCGAGCAGCAAGACCAAGATCGCGCGGAGGCCGACGCATGAGTGCCGAGCAGAACCCCGTCAAGCGCTTCCTCGGAGACATCGATACGAGCATCAAGAACTCCGAGTTCGCCGACTGGTACCCCATCTCGAAAAAGGAGTTCCGGGACACGGTCCGCTCGCCGTGGATCTGGGTGCTCTCGCTCATCTTCATCGTGCTGTTCGCCCTGCCGGCGGTGCTGGGCCTGTATTTCAACATCGGCCAGCAGTTCGCCGAAGCCGGGGCGTCGCTGACGACAGACGCGTACGTCCGCTTTGCGCTGCCGATTGCGGCACCGCTGCTCCCCGCTGTGGCAATCGTCATCGGCTACGCGGCGATTGCCCGCGAGAGCGAGCGCGGCTCTCTGAAGATACTGCTGTCGCTCCCGTACACGCGCGGCGAACTGCTCGCCGGCAAGTTCGTCGGCCGGAGCGCCATCACGCTCATCCCGGTGACGGTCGGGTTCCTGACGACCCTGCTCGTGTTGCTCCCGTCGGAAATCGAAATCGCGTGGGAATCGTTCCTGCTGTTCGCGCTCGCCACGATGACATACGGCGTTGTGTTCACGGCGTTCGCTATCGGCCTCTCGGCGGCGCTAAAGACCGCTCGCCGGGCGATGGCGGCATCGCTCGGAATCTACGTGTACCTGCAGGTGTTCTGGTCGAACCTCGGAGCCGGCCTCGGGAACCTGCTGTCGGACCACGCGAACATCGACCAAGTGACCCAGCTACACGTCGAGCTGTTCGTTTCGCTGCTGAGCCCCATTGCGGCGTACCGCACGCTCGTCAAAGAGGTACTACAGGGCTCGCCGATCCGCTCGCGGCTCCTTCTGACGTCGAACCCGCAGGTGACGTGTGAGGAAATGCTGGGTGGAACGCTCGAAGTGACACAGGCCGGTGCCGAGTGTGCCAACGCCGCCTTACCGCCCCAGTACAGCACTGTCGCGGTTATCGGCTATCTCCTGCTGTGGCTGGTCGTCCCGCTGGTCGCCGGCTACTACGTCTTCGAGAACAAGGACCTCTGAACGGCCAGTAACACAACAGTATTATTCGAAAAAGGTGACATACTACTGTGCCTCCAGAGTGGACCTGTAATCACTGCGATTTCGCGGCCGTGGCAGGGACACGCCGGGACCTGGTCCGTCGGATTCGAAGCCACCAGCGCCAAGCGGGCGGCAGCCTTCTCTTGCATGAGACACCAGATAGCGATCAGGCACAGGATGCGTGTGTTCGGCATCTTAGTGTGAACGGGTCCGCTAACACAGGCGTGCTTATTGTTACGAAGTCACCGGCGCTGAAACTCAAGGCGTGGCGTCACAATGTTGGGGACTGGCCACAGCGACTCGAAATCCTCACACCCAACATGACAGCGCAGCTTCCAGCAGAAGACGTCGTCAGCGATGGGGATTTTATCGACGGGCCGTTGGGAGTCACAGAACTCACGTCGGCCGACCTGAACGGGCTTGCGAAAGAGATTGACGACATACTAACTGACCTCGATAAATCAGTTGACAATCTCACCATTTGTATAGATAATATGACAGAGCTCATCAATTCGTTCGGGACGCAGCCGGTGTTCAAGTTCACGCATGCGCTGAACGGTCGGTTCAGAAGTCTCGGGGCGTACGCACACTGGCACTACAAACCGGACACGCAAATCGAATCATCGAATCACCTCTTCAGGCAACTGTTCCAGCTACTGCACGAGACGCGGTCGGAAAAGAGTCACTTCGAAGTGCTCTAGACAAGGTCCAGCAGCATTCGATACCACAACCAGCGTCCACACCACAGAGGGCCGGTCTGCAGTTCAACCGCCACCCTCACAACACGCTGGTCTCGGCCAACAGCTCCTCGAATTCGGCTTCGCTGAGTGTTGCTACATCGTGTTCGGCCGCATCATCCTGTTTTCGCTGGCCGGGATTGTCACCGAGCACCAGATAGTCAGTGTTGCCGGAGACGCTGGTCGTCGCCGACCCGCCGTTGCGTTCGACCAGTTCCTGTGCGTCGCTGCGGGTGTAGCCGTCGAGTGTGCCAGTGAAAACGAACGTCTGGCCGTCCAGAGCGTCGCCGCCCGTCTCCTCGGCGGCCTGCGGGTCGACGTGGTCGAGCAAGCGGTCGATGACGGCACGGTTGCCCGCGCCCTCGAAGAACTCCACGATGGAGCGGGCAACTGTCGGTCCCACGTCTGGCACGGCCTCGAAGGCGTCGGTGTCGCCCTCGTCGGCGGCCTCCAGTATCGCCTCGAAGGTGCCGAACTCCCGGGCGAGGTTCCGGGCCGTGACCGATCCCACCTCGGGGATGCCCAGGGCGACGAGGAAGTCCGCGAGCGGCGGCTCACGGGCGGCGTCCATCTTGTCGACGAGGTTCGTCGCGCTCGTCTCGCCCCACCCCTCCAAATCGGTGAGATCCTCGACAGTGAGTTCGTAGAGGTCCGCCGGGTCGGAGACGAGGCCAGCGTCGAGGAGTTGCTGGACGGCCTTCTCGCCCAGGCCCTCGATGTCCAGCGCATCGCGGCTGGCGTAGTGCTCGACGCTGCGCTCGCGCTGGGCGGGACAGGTGAGGCCGCCGGTACAGAACGCCATCGGGCCGTCGCGCTCGACCGGGCTGTCACAGGCCGGGCAGGTCTCTGGGAACTCGAAGTGGCCGTCGCCGTCGTCGTCGAGCACTTCGACGACATCCGGGATGACGTCGCCGGCCCGCTTGATGCGGACGCGGTCACCCACGTCGACGCCGAGGTCGGCGACGAGCGAGGGGTTGTGCAGCGACGCCCGCGAGACGGTGACGCCGCCGACTTCGACGGGGTCCATGAGCGCGACGGGGGTGAGCCGCCCGGTCCGGCCGACCTGGACGACGATGTCCCGGACGGTGGTCTCCTCCTTGCGGGCCGGGAACTTGTAGGCGAACGCCCAGCGCGGGGCGCGGGAGGTCGACCCGAGTTCGTCGCAGGCGGCGATGTCATCGACCTTGATAACGACGCCGTCGATTTCGTAGTCGAGGTCGTCGCGGGCGTCGAGTTGCGCGTCGCGGTAGTCGATAGCGGCGTCGATGTCCCCGACGACGCCCGTCCGGTCACAGACCCGCAGCCCCCACTCGGGGAACCGCTCGTGCATCTCGCTGTGGCTCTCGAAGTCGACGGAGGCATCGAGGACGCCGAAGAAGAACACCGACAGCGGGCGCTCGGCGGTCACCGACGGGTCGAGCTGGCGGAGCGTCCCGGCGGCGGCGTTGCGCGGGTTGGCGAAGGGGTCCTCCCCGCGCTCGACGCGCTCGCGGTTGAACGCCGTGAAGGCGTCCCGCGGGATGTACACCTCGCCGCGGACGGCCAGATACTCGGGGCAGTCGCCGCGCAGGCGCTGGGGGACGGCGGCGATGGTGCGGACGTTCTCGGTCACGTCCTCGCCGACCTCGCCGTCGCCGCGGGTGGCGGCCCGCTGGTAGACGCCGCCCTCGTAGACGACCTCAACGGAGAGGCCGTCGAACTTCGGCTCGCAGAAATACTGCACCTCATCGGTGTCGAGTCCGTCTCGAACCCGCTCGTCGAACTCCCGCACGTCCGCTTCGTCGCCACCCTGATCGATAGAGCCCATCCGAGCGACGTGTTCGACGTCGGGGAGTTCGTCCAGCGGCTCGCCGCCGACGCGCTGGGTCGGACTGCCGTCGGTGTCGAGGTCGAACACCGATTCGAGCGACTGGAGCCGGGTAAACAGCGCGTCGTAGGCCCGGTCGCCGATGACCGGGTCGTTTTGCACGTAGTACCGGTAGTCGTGATAGCGAATGGCCTCGCGCAACTGGGCGGCTTGCTCGCGAGCGGTCTCGGCGTCCACGTCCTCGACGGACTCGAACTCGGTCCGCGGATCGGAGATGTAGGGGTTCCCGGCGACATCCTCGGCAGTGGTCATGCTGACCCAGAGTTACGTCTCGTATACAAAAACGGCTCTGCTCCGCCCCTCAGGTCGGGAGAACAACAGACGAAAGCTGTGAGTGAGTTTCCGACGGCTACTGTCCGATATGACGAGATAGAGATAGTGCAGAAACGTCCGCCTATCGGCCGATACTGGAACTGGGGGCCTTGATGACGAGTTCCCCGTCGCTTCGGACAGTGACCGAGTGGTCGGCATATTCAAACGAGATACTGACAGGTGTCGAACGGTTCGAGGAGTCGATGAGCGAGTCGAGCGCTTCGGGGTCGACAGTCTCGTACAGCGGTGCGAAATCAGTCTGTTCCCGCCCGGTGATAGCGGAGATGTACTCGGTCACGGCCGCACTCGGTCGGGTCTCGCTCCAGTCGAGCTGTTTTCTGGTCACGTTCATCGGTGTTGCGGTATCGCTGTCCGTACTCTGTCTGTTACTTTTACTCATGCGGTTTGTCTATCTGCATCAAAGTAGCAAGCAGTAATATAGTCTTCCCAGCATTATCAAACTGTGAAAACGCCAAGTGGTAGCAGCAGCGGTCTCCAGATCGAGCCATAGCTTCGGTCTTCGTCGGTTTTCACCGGTGTTACAGATCGGCGACGTCTTCGATTGCGTCGGTTAGTTCCCTGATACTCTCGACGGTGTGTTCGCCCATGTGTCCGATGCGGAAACTCTCCTCGCTGATGTCGCCGTAGCCGCTGGAGAACACCATGTCATACTCCTCGGAGACGGCCTCGACCGTCTCGGCGACGTTGATGTCCTGCGTGTTTTCGATGCAGGTCACCGTCTGGGACTCGTAGCCCTCCTCGGGATAGAGGTCGAAGTGCTCGCGGGCCCACTCGCGGGTGTACTCGGCCATCTCCTGGTGGCGCTGGTCGCGGGCGTCGTGGCCCTCGTCGAGCATGTGTTTCATCTGCTTGCGGTAGGCGAGCATGAGCGGAATCGCCGGCGTCGAGTGGGTCTGGCCCTTCCGGTCGTAGTAGTCCAGACAGCGCTGGAAGCCGCCGTACCACGACGCCGACTCCTTCTCCAGTTCCCGCTCGTAGGCGTCGTCGCTGACCGCACAGACGGCGAGGCCGGGCGGCATGGCGAAGGCCTTCTGCGTGGACGTGAAGATGGCGTCGATGCCGTGGGCCTCGATGTCGATCTGGTCGCCGCCGAGACAGGAGATGGCGTCGACGACGAAGTAGGTGTCCGGGTACTCCGCGACCACGTCGCCGATCTCCTCAATAGGGTTGCGGACGCCGGTCGAGGTCTCGTTCATCACGGCCCCGACGGCGTCGTAGTCGCCGGATTCCAGTGCGTCGCGGACGTCTTCGGGCTTGACCGCCGTGCCCCAGTCGTACTCAATGCGGTCGACCTCCTTGCCGAGGCGTTCGGCGACGTTGGCCTGGCGCTCGCTGAACGCGCCGGAGGTCGGCACGAGCATGCTGTCCTCGACTAGGTTGAGCGTCGTCGACTCCCAGAACTCCGTGCCCGACGCCGTGAGCACGATGACGTCGTTGTCGGTACCGAGGAACTCCTTGGTGTCCTCGACGATGGTGGTGTAGAGATCGGTCATCCGGTCCA
Source organism: Haloarcula taiwanensis (assembly GCA_002844335.1). NCBI lineage: Archaea > Methanobacteriati > Methanobacteriota > Halobacteria > Halobacteriales > Haloarculaceae > Haloarcula > Haloarcula taiwanensis. Next base: position 287,799 of record CP019154.1, on the reverse strand, counting down.
TCCGGTGGCCGAACATCGGCTCGGCCATCGCCTCGATGACGTCCTCGCGCACCTCTGTCGGCCCCGGAAGATACAGCGTCTTGTCCTGATACTCGTCTTTGTATTCGCGTTTTTCGGTCACAGAACCACCTGTAGTAGGTACACTCTCGAATCCGGGAGGCATGGTAGTTTTGATACCAAGCGAATCAGCGAGCGTCCTGAACGGGTAGACCGCTCACGGGGAAAATACGCACAGATCAATTGTCCTCGCCACGAAGTATTTATCAGTTGGACAATCAGGTTCGAACATGGGCCGCCACACCCCGCTCACAGACGTCCAGCGAGCGGCTATCGCCGATAGAGCGGTTGCGCAAGTCGCCGACACGCTGGCCGAGATGCACGCCGACTCGCAACCGAGCCAGCGTAAACCGCTCAGCGACGACGATACCAGCGGATACCGTACATGACCAGCCCGGCGTAAATCGCCGGACCGACCAGAACTGTCGCGCTGGTCGCCACCGCTCCGCTGAACAGATATCCGAGGAACACGTCGATGAACACCAGCAGGAAGGGAGCGAGCGCAAGTGCCTTCCCGCCGATTCTGAGCGCCGCGTCGAACGTCGGCTGTGTCGCAGCAATCGCTCCGACGCCGGCGACGACAAGGAGATACAGCGCAGCGCCCGGGGGCGAGACGAGTGGGAGCGTGAACAGGGCGATACCGGCGAGGACAACACCAACGATTGTCGGCCCGTTGTCGCTCTGGGTGAGCGCGTTCTGGATCCCGTCGAGATCACCGGCATTGAGTGCCGCTTCAAGATCAGACGTGGTCTGGCTGCCGTCGGCATCAAGGACCGTTGTCCCGGTTCCGGCGTCGACCGGGCTCTCGAAGTCCCGGCCGCAGTGCATACACCACGTCGCGGTCGCACTGACTTTCTCCGAGCAGTGAGGGCAGCGGGGATCGGCGGTCATACTGTCATGTTCGAGGGGGCACAGTTAGCGGTTACGGGGGGAGAATATACACGTCTCCACAGTAAACGGGAAGTATGGATTGGGTCGCACGGGCCGAGAGCCTCCTGTACGACGGCGAGGCAATCGAAGCGGACGTTCGGCTGGACCGTGGTGGCGTCGTCGTGACGAGTCACCGCGTCCTCGTGTTCACGCCGGACCGCGAGGGACCGAACTACCGGCAGGTCGACCGCCCTAACGTCGAGGGCGTCGACGCTACCACGAGCGGCGACTGGTCGTTCCTCGAACTCGGCGTGAAAGCGCTGGTGGTCGGTATCGTGCTGGTAGCTGCCGGGATGACCGTCAGTCTCGATAGCCTCGTCGGCAACGTCTCACTGGACAGCGGCGGTGCTGCGAGTGCCGTCGGCATCGGTGGGATGCTCGGGATGCTCCAGACGATGCTGACGCTGATGGCGCAACTTGACGACCTAATGCGACTGTTTGGCGGCCTTGCGCTGGCCTTTGCCGCCGTTGTTCTCGGAGTCTATCTCTGGAGTCGCGACCGGTTGCTCGTCGTGCGTGTCGCCGGTGACGACGACATCGAACTGGCCGCACCAGACGACGAGAGCGTCGTCGAGCGGATCGAAGCCGCCATCGTTCCCGAGACGCCCACTTCAGATGCCGAAGAGACGGCACAGCCGCCGTCCGACGACCCGCTCCCGTGACGTTCAACCCCGCCGAGCACCAACTCTGAGCTAATGGACGCCGACGAGGTCCGAGAACGCGCGGGGTCGTTGCCACGGGAGCCCGGCGTGTACCTGTTTGAACAGGGCCGGGACGACACGCGCCGGGTCCTCTACGTCGGGAAAGCCGTCGACCTGTGCGACCGCGTGCGCTCTTACGCAGATCCGCGGAGCGAGCGCATCGCCAAGATGGTCGAACGGGCCGAGACCATCGACTTCGCCGTCACCGACACCGAGACACAGGCACTGTTGCTGGAAGCGAACCTCATCAAGCGCCACCGACCGCCCTACAACGTCCGGCTGAAAGACGACAAGTCCTACCCGCTGGTCCAGTTGACAGACCACGCCGTCCCCCGCATCGAGGTGACCCGTGACCCCGAGGACGGCGCGACCATCTACGGGCCGTTCACCGACAAGGGGCGGGTTGAGACGGTGGTGAAGGCCTTGCGGGAGACGTACGGACTGCGGGGCTGTTCCGACCACAAGTACAGCAACCGGGACCGGCCCTGTCTGGACTACGAGATGGGCATCTGTACCGCGCCCTGCACCGGCGAGATCAGCGAGACCGAATACGCCGAGGACGTCGAAGCCGTCACCCGATATTTCGAAGGCGAGACCGGCGTGCTCGCGGACCCGCTGCGCCGCGAGATGGAGACCGCCGCACAGAACCAAGAGTTCGAACGCGCAGCGAACCTCCGGGACAAGCTCGGGGCCGTCGAGGCGCTCCACGGCGAGGGCGACACCGCCGTCAGCGACTCCGGGGGGTCCCAGACGACGGACGTGCTCGGGGCCGCCATCGAGGGCGAGCGCGCCATCGTCGCCCGGCTCCACGCCGAGGGCGGCAAGCTCGTCGAACGGGACCGCCACACGCTCGAAGCGCCAGACGGCGAGGGAACCGCCGGCGTGTACCAGGCGTTCATCCCGCAGTACTACGCCGAACGCGACCTCCCGGATCGGATTCTCTGTGCCGAGTCCCCCGCCGACCCGGACATCGAGGCGTGGCTGGAAAGCGAGGGCGTCACGCTCGGGGTGCCCGGGGCCGGTCGGGAGGCGACGCTGGTCGACCTCGCACTGAAGAACGCCCGTCAGCGCGGCGGGACCGACGACGAGAGCGGCCGTCTGGCCGACGCGCTGGGTATCGACCACCCGAGCCGCATCGAGGGGTTCGATGTGAGCCACGCCCAGGGCCGGTCGGCCGTCGGCTCGAACGTCACCTTCGTCGACGGCTCCCCGGCAAAGAGCGACTACCGCCGGAAGAAGCTCACCGAGCGAAACGACGACTACGCGAACATGCGCGAACTCGTTCGCTGGCGGGCGCTACGCGCCGTCGAAGGCCGGGACGACCGGCCGGACCCGGACCTGCTGCTCATCGACGGCGGCGACGGCCAGCTCGGGGCGGCCCGCGACGCGCTGGCCGAGACCGGCTGGGACGTGCCGGCCGTCGCACTCGCAAAAGACGAGGAGATGGTCATCACGCCCGACCGCGTGTACGACTGGGACGACGACGCCCCGCAACTCCACCTGCTTCAGCGGGTTCGTGACGAAGCACACCGCTTTGCCGTGCAGTACCACCAGACGCTGCGGGACGACGTGTCGACGACGCTGGACGAGGTGCCCGGAATCGGCCCCGAGACGCGGAAGCGACTGCTCCGACGCTTCGGCAGCGTGGACAACGTCAGGACGGCCTCCGACGAGGAACTGACGGCCATCGACGGTATCGGCGAGCAAACCGCGGAAACGATTCGGACTCGGCTACAGTGATTTTGTATAGCGGATAGTAGTTTATTCCAGTCAACTACTAAGCCCACCATTCTGCACGTAGACGACCTCAAAAGCCGTTTTGCTGCGTTTTTAGTGCTCAGTCGACGCTACGGCTCAACAACCGAGTTCCGGAGCGTGCCGACGCCGTCGTAGGTTATTTCGATTGTGTCGCCGGGCGCGACAGTCCCCGGGTTGGCCGGGCTACCGAAGGCGATGACGTCGCCGGGGCGGAACGTGAACCGCTCCGAGAGGTACGCGACAACTTCGTGGGGCCCGAACAGCATCTCGCGGGTGTTGGCGGACTGGCGGCGCTCATCGTTGATGTCCGTGTACATATCGGTGCTGGTGGGATCAACGTCAGTCTCGATCCACGGCCCCAGCGGCCCAGAACCATCGAAGGCTTTTCGCGCGGTTCGACCCTGCTGGTCCAGCGCATCGACATCGTTCAGGACCGTGTATCCCCTGACCGCGTCGGGAACGTCAGCGGGATCGATATCGTGACACCGCTTGTCTATGACTGCGGCCAGCTCGCCTGCGTAGGTGAGTTCATCGGTGAACGGCGGGTAAGGAATGTCCTGCTCATGGGCGAGTAGCGCCGCCGGCGGCTTGATGAAGAAGTCCGGTTCCTCGGGGCGGTCGTAATCCATCTGGTCGTTCGTAGCGGCGTAGTTCCGACCGACGCAGTACAGCGCGGTCGGTTCACACGGCGGGAGCAGCCGCCCGTCGCGGCCAACCACGTACTGCCCATCGTCAGCGTGGATGACGCCGTCGACGTATTCGCCGGTAACCGGTCCACGGTCCGTCAGAAGTCGTGCGATTCGCATACTGAGTCGTCTGTGTGGCGGTGAAAAAGGCGTGTCGGCTACAGTGTGCACCAGTCGACAGCTATCGTCGGTCACGGCCGAAATGCTTTTTTGCCGCCGTTTCAGCCGAGAGGCGACCCGTTTTTGGAACTATAATAAATCTAATATCGCTATATCAAATATCTCGGGAACGTGGCACCGAAGTGTGTAGGCGTAGCCGGCAGTCACCCACCAAAGCGGTTTTTTCGCACAACGGCGTACCGCCATACATGGCTGTGACCCGACGGCTACTCGTGGGCATCGTCGGGCTGGTGTCGCTGCTGGTCTATCTCATGGCTGCATACGTGGGGTACGTGCTGCTGTTGCCAGTGTGGAACAGCCGCCCGTCACCACTGTTGGCCGCGCTGGTCATTCTCGGGACCGCGATCGTTCTCGGCATCTTGAACTACTGGGCTGCAACAGCGCAACTCAAGCGGTCCCTCGATGCAGTCGAACTCTCGCGGACGCGTGCACCGGAACTCCACCGCCGTCTTGACGGGCTTGTCGATCAGATGGATGTCGACACACCGACGCTGCTACTGGCGGAGCTACCAGTCCCGAACGCGTTTGCCATCGGTGGCGGAGCCGGAGCTATCGTCCTCGACAGACGGCTGTTCCAGCTGTTGTCCCCAGCAGAATTCGAGGCTCTTCTGGGGCATGAACTCGCGCATCTGGAGACCCGTGATGCACTCGTTCAGACCGTCGCGTACAGCCTCGTCCAGACGCTTGTCGGACTCGTCGGCCTCGTGTTATTTCCCATCGTGGTGCTGGTCGGTGGTGTCGCCCGGTCGCTCGCACTGGTGCGTGGCGACCCGTCGTCGTGGTCGCGCTCCTGGCTTGGGCGGACACAGCGGTACTCGCTGCAGGTCGTTGCCGGTCTCGGATTCGCCGTGACACTGCTGATACTCAGCTACTCCAGACGTCGTGAGTTGGCAGCCGACGACCGCGCGGTCGAGGTTACGGGGAATCCCGTTGGGCTCGCCCGGGCCCTCGTGAAAATCGAACAGGCGTCGAAGCCGGATCCGGGACTCCTGCGACAACTATACGTTCACGGCGAAACGGACAGCAATCTGTCACGCCTCCTGTCGACGCATCCGCCGATGGACGAGCGAATACAGCGGCTACAGGAGCGGGTGCAGGGTAATTCTATGAGAGCACGCGAACTATCGAACGACCGTCGGTAGCTGCGCTGTTGATCGACGCCCGAAGATGCCATATATTCGAACCAGCTTTTTCAGCTATATACGGGTGCATTCAGCAAACATATTGGGGAGATATGAGGAAAGTAGCGGGCATTTTCGTGGCAGATGCTGCTCGCGGTATGTCATTTCGGCAAGGCTGTCTAACCGACGAGGTCTCGTTTGGTGCGCAACATGAACACGCAGACTGTGGAGTTTATCGCGACGCTGGACCGGACATGAGGTAAATCATGGTATGTGTTGCTTCCGGAAGGAGTACACCCTGAAGAGAGTCTCCATATATCCATTGAGGGCGACATAGGAGTCCTAGAAATCGCTATATTTGCACGGAGCGTCTGTCAATGTATGCAAGCCAGCATCCCGAAGCGAGCCACCGATACAGCAAAGAACCACACATACGGATGCCCGCTGTGTAATTGTGGTGCAGACAGTGAAAATGATATTTACTGCCATCTGCTGGTCTCACACCGAAAGAGTGCACTTGCTGGTGCACTTCTCGAAGGCGTTGACGGTGACGGATAAATCCGTGTTTAATTTCGATACGGGCGAGAGTGTCTTCGAGTAGTACCAAATTGTAGGCTTTTAGAAAGCTATCACAAAATTTGTGCTCGTATTCGGCCACTTATTATCTTGTTTCTGTGATCGAATAGTGAAATAGTGCCGCTGGCAGAATAGCCGCAACTGATTCAAGAGAGAGTTGGGTCGTCGTAAGTGCAGTAACTGCAATCTTTTGATCTGCGCTGTTTACGTCAATAAACCAGTCAACACTATATTAAACAACAGGTGGTCATACCGGGACCGCTGGTCCAGCAGTAGCGACTGTCGACAGCGTGCCCGATAACATACATACACGTGTTATACTATGGAGTACATTTATATACTAGAATATCGCCCATCATGGATCGGTCATAGTGACGACACCAGAGCGCAGATAACACAGGAACAGAGATACGTGCAGAGAGTAGGATTTCCAACAACACAAGCATCGCAACGCAGCCACGCCTCGCGATGTGACACATCTGGCAACACACAGAGTTCGTGTTGTCTTGTTGTTTGACAGCGGTAGCTATTTTACCGGCTTCAATTGGGATTCTGCAGTCGGTCATCGAAACTCTGATTCTGGAAACGCTGATTACGGTGACTACGACGCTTGTTGTTCAGCGTTGTCGCCGTCGTTCCACACCGTCGAACGTCGCGACACAGCGAAGGATGGGAAACGCGTAAGTATTGGGAATGAGATGATTCAAACGTATGACGCAGACGTATGAGAACTATATCGGCGGTGAGTGGACCGGAACCGGGGAGACACAGGACGTCACGAATCCAGCAGACGAAACGGACATCGTCAGCACGGTTCCGGTGGGCTCGGCGGCAGACGCCGACGAGGCAGTCGCGGCCGCAGCGGGTGCGACGGATGAGTGGGCCGGGATGTCTGGTCCGGAGCGCGGTGCGATCCTGCGTGAGACCGGTGAAATCCTGAAATCCCGGAAAGACAAGCTGGCGGAGACACTGACCCGCGAAGAGGGAAAGCCGCTCGGCGAGGCCGAGGGCGAGGTTCAGCGTGCGATTGATATCTTCTATTACTACGCGGAGAAGGCCCGCGACTTCGGCGGAACCGTCAAACAGCCCAGCGGCGGCCGTGCCGGCCTACAGACGAAAAAAGAGCCGATGGGCGTCGCAGCGCTCATTACGCCGTGGAACTATCCCATCGCGATCCCGGCCTGGAAGATTGCGCCGGCACTCGCGGTCGGCAACACCGTTGTCATCAAGCCCGCGATGCAGGCACCGACCGTCGGCGCGATGATTGTCGAGGCGCTGGACGAGGCCGGGATTCCGGACGGCGCTATCAACCTGGTCTGTGGCCCCGGTAGCGAGGTCGGTGAGCGGCTGACCACCCACGACGACGTTGACGTGGTCTCGTTCACCGGCAGTGCCTCGGTCGGCGAGCACGTCTACGAACAGGCAACGAGCAACGGGAAGCGTGCGCAGGCAGAGATGGGCGGGAAGAACCCGACGGTCGTCATGCCGAGCGCCGACGTGGACAAGGCGGCTGACATCGTGGGTGCCGGGGCCTTCGGCGGAACGGGTCAGGCCTGTACGGCGACCTCCCGAGCTATCGTCCACGAGGACGTGTACGACGAGTTCCTGGACGCCGTCGTCGACTACGCCGAGTCCCTCGAAGTCGGAAACGGCCTCGACCGGGCCGGCATGGGCCCACACGTCAGTGAAGACGAACTCGCGGGGAGTCTGGAGTACGTCGACATCGCACAGTCGGAGGGGGCAACCCTCGAAACGGGCGGCGAGGAACTCACCGGCGGCGAGTACGACGCCGGGAACTTCATCTCGCCGGCGGTGTTCGCCGATGTCGAGTCGGATATGCGCATTGCACAGGAAGAGGTGTTCGGACCGGTGCTCGCTGTTATTCCCGTCTCCGACTTCGACGAGGGTGTCGAAGTTGCCAACGACATCGACTACGGGCTCTCGGCCAGCATTGTCACCGACCGAATCGAGGAGGAAAACGAGTTCATCGAACGCTCCGAGTCCGGCGTGGTCAAGGTCAACGAGAAGACGACCGGCCTAGAACTGCACGTTCCCTTCGGCGGCCTCAAGCGCTCCTCGACGAACACCTACCGCGAGCAGGGCGACGCGGGACTGGAGTTCTTCAGCTACATCAAGACGGTGTACCGCAACAGCTAACCGAGGCGGCCACCGTCGTTGTCTGCGGAGTGTGAGCTCTGTTACAGAACGGTTATTTCGTACTGGTTTTTAGACCCTGTTGCTTTTGTCAACCGCAAGAGTGAGCGTGCAAAGTCATGGTCGTGGCCCGACCGACGATTGTGGAACAGCCCCAACATCGGACTGTCTATCCCGTACAGACGGCCCACTCTCGGGATGCGCGCCCCGGCGTCCGGTTGGACACAACACCGCGGTATCGTCAGTCACTGCAAACCGTGGCCACAACGATCAGGATAGCGTTTCAAGCCAGCCAACTGTCGACCGAACCCTATCACTCCGTGATGACCGACCATTCAGTATGACGGAACGCTTTCCGTAACGGTTGTACTGCCGTTATTCTCGATACTGAACCCGAGAGCACGGACGAGAAAAGGCCATAGACGGGCCGTAAAACAGCATTTGCCATTCGGAGCAGCGACTGACGGCTGTGGAATACTACCGGTTAGACTGTTGTTTTGTTCTGCAATATCGAACAATTATCTCATTTGCAGGGATTTGTTTACTTAATGTATGAACTGTCATTCGATACACTGGGACAGCATGGGCTGACACGGGATGCCAACACAAAAAATAATATCCAGCCAAGAGACGGCACCCGTATGAACGTTGACGCGCTCACGGGAGGGTTCGACCGTCGAGACTGGCAGGAACAGACAGAAACTGACGACCCCGTTCGGTTTGCGATGATCGGCGTCGGCTGGTGGACGACCGAACAGGCGATGCCCGCCGTCGACGCGGGAGATCTCTGTGAAACAACGGTACTGGTCAGCAGTGACCGCGAAAAGGCAGCCGATGTAGCCGCTGATTCGGAGACGGTCGAACACGCGATCACCTACGAAGAGTTCCACGACGGAGTCGCGAGTGACGCATACGACGCCGTCTACATCGTTACCCCGAACGCGCTCCACCTCCCGTACGTCGAGACGGCAGCAGAACTGGATAAGGCGATCCTCTGTGAGAAACCGATGGAGGCCACCATCGAGCGTGCCGAGCGAATGGTCGACGTCTGTGACGAACACGACGCGACGCTGATGATCGCCTACCGGATGCACACCGAGCCAGCCGTCCGGCGAGCGAAGGATCTCATCGACGAGGGATACATCGGCGAACCGCTGTTCGTCCACGGCAACATGACCGAGCCGATCCTCGAACTCGTCCCCGACCCCGACCAGTGGCGGCTGGACGGGGAGCTGTCCGGCGGCTGTGCCGTCATGGATATCGGCATCTATCCGCTGAACACGAGCCGATTCCTGCTGGATGCCGACCCCGTGGCCGTCCGGGGAACCGTCGCATCGGTGCAGGAGGAGTTCGCCGACGTGCCGGACGAGCACGGCGCGTTCCAGCTAGATTTCCCCGGCCACGTGTACGCAGTGTGTACTGCCAGCCAGAACGCACATCTCGATAGCCACATCTCCGTACTCGGAACTGAAGGCAAGGTCCGCGTCGAACCGGCCTTCTACCCATGGGACGACCGTGCGCTCCAGTTGTCTCACGAGGGGACGACTGTCGACATCGGCTTCGAACAGATCGACCAGATGGAAGAGGAGTTCGAGTACTTCGCCCACTGTCTACTGACCGACACCGAACCCTACGCCGACGGAGAGCACGGCCTCGTCGACATCAACACTATCAAAGCCGTCTACGAGGCCTCCGAGACAGAGTCGACGGTCACGCTCGATTGAACGCGGTGCGAGATTTTTTGACCCGGCCAGGCATAGTTCGGCACATGGTTCAGTCAACGTGGGACGACTGGTTCGTCCGCGACGAGATTGAAGCGACAGACCCCGGCGACGGTGTCGTGGTCTGGTATCTCGGCTGTAACGGTTTCGTGCTCCGCTCGCAGTCGACGACGCTGTACATCGACCCTTACTTCGGGACTGGCGACCCACCGAACCTCATCCGCATGATTCCGGTACCGATGGATCCCGCCGATGCGACCGAGTGTGATGCCACACTCGTCACGCACGAACATATCGACCACATGCATCCGCCGTCGTACGGCCCGCTGGTCGAGGACCTCGACGCGGACCTGTATGCACCGTCGGCATCGTATGACTCCCCGGACTACGACGGTGAGATGCGGGTGCCTGACGGGCAGCGCAACGAAATCGCCGTCGGTGATGAGTTCGTTGTCGGTGATTTCACCATCCACGTTACCGGGACGAACGACCCTGACGCCATCGAACCGGTGGGGTACGTCATCGAGCACGACGCTGGGACGTTCTTCCACGCCGGCGACAGCCGGCCCGCAGAGGGGTTTACCGGCGTTGGCGAACGGTTCGACATCGACGTGGGCGCGCTGGCGTTTGGAACCGTCGGCTCTATCTACGAGCCTGAACCGGACAGCGGTGTCAGAACGAAGTGGTACATGGACGAAAACGAGATCATCGAGGCCGCGAACCAGCTGCAGCTATCCCGGTTGCTTCCCGCGCATCACGATATGTGGCAGGGCGAGGCCGGCGACCCGAAAGTGCTTCACGAGCACGCGGTGTCGTTCGACTACCCCCGGGTCATCGAACCGCTGTACATCGGCTGTTCGGTGCGGCTGGGTGAGCCCGGGATTCGTCGCCTCGACGCGCTGGACTGAATGAGACAGGCGGTCCAGTCGCTGCTGTGGCAGCCGCTCAAGCAGAGACAGCGTTTTGTCACGGGGTAGCTTTAATACCCCCACCACAGTATGTCCGGCAAATGTCGCCAACGATAACGAAAATCGAAAGCCGAGAGTTCGAGTACCCCCTCGAAGATGTGGGGACCGACAAGCACGGCTTCAATCTGGTCTATGCGCCGGGCGAGACAACCACGCGGAAACTATTCGGCGTACAGGTTCATACTGAGGAGGGAATCACGGGCGAGTACGTCGGCGGCAATTCGCCGGCAGCCGCCCAGTACAACATCATCGCACAGTACCTCATCGGTAAAGACCCGCTGAAACGCGAGAAGCACTGGTCCGAATGCAAGCGCGCACTCCGGAAATACGACCGGATGGGCATCGGCCCAATCGACATCGCGCTGTGGGACTTCGCCGGCAAGTACTACGACGCGCCGATTCACGAACTGCTCGGAACCTACCGCGAGCGCATCCCCGCCTACGCCTCCACGTATCACGGCGACGACGCCGGCGGACTGGACTCGCCCGAGGCCTTCGCCGACTTCGCCGAAGACTGTCGCGACGAGGGCTTTGGCGGCTTCAAGATTCACGGCTGGGGCGGCGGCGACGACGCCCGGAGTCTCGACCGCGAGGTCGAGGCGGTCCACGCTGTCGGCGACGCGGTCGGCGACGAGATGGACCTGATGCACGACCCGGCCTGCGAACTGGAGACGTTCGCCGACGCACTGGAACTTGGCCGGGCGCTCGATGAGCAGGACTTCTTCTGGTACGAGGACCCGTTCCGCGACGGCGGTATCTCACAGCACGCACACAAGAAGCTGGCACAGAAACTCGATACGCCGATTCTCCAGACCGAACACATCCGCGGACTGGAGATCAAATCCGACTTCGCCGCCAGCGAGGCGACCGACTTCCTCCGGGCCGACCCCGAGTACGATGCGGGTATCACCGGCGCGATTAAGGTGGCCCGGATGGCCGAAGCGTTCGGGCTGGACGTGGAGTTCCACGCGCCCGGTCCGGCACAGCGTCACTGCATCGCCGCCTGCCGGAACTCGAACTACTACGAAATGGCGCTTGTCCACCCGGACTGCCAGAACACCCAGCCGCCGGTGTACGAGGGGGGCTACTCCGACCTGATGGATGCGGTCGACGACGACGGGACGGTCAGTGTTCCTGACGGCCCCGGCCTCGGCGTGGAGTACGACTGGGACTACATCGCGGACAACACTACCGGAAGCGTCCACGTCTACGAATAGCGCCGCAAGCAGCCGTCACAGGCTAAGGGGTGAATCAGTCCGCTGCGTACGCTCTGACGCCAGTTTCGAGAACCTCACGGTAGCGGTCCACGTCGATGTCGACGGCTACCTCGCTGTTTGGCTCATTGTCGGTCGTGCCGTACTCGTCGCAGATGACTGCCCCGTGGCAGGGGCCGCCGGTCGTGTCCACGTCGAGGTAGTACTCCTCGAAAGTGAGCACCGACTCGTCGATGATGTCAGCGACGACAGCGGCGTCGTGGATGGCCGGCGCGTCGGCCAGCGGGTAGGTTCCGGAGTCGGGCCGGTAGTCGAGCCACTCGGCGACGGTCCCCCGGATGCCACCGGCCGTGCGGAACTCCTCGATGAACTCGGGAGCGACGGTAGCGCGGTTAGTCACGTCTAGCCCGACCATCCGGGTAGTGGCGTCTTGCAGGACGCGACTGGCTGCCGCGGGGTCGTTGTGGAAGTTGGCCTCGGCCATCGGTGTCACGTTTCCGGTCGTCATCGCCGCCCCGCCCATGAGATAGATATCCTCGACGAGGTCGGGTAACCGGGGTTCCTTTGCCAGTGCCATTGCCAGGTTCGGAAGCGGACCGACGGCTGCAATCGTCAGTTCGTCTCCGTACTCGCGGGCGGCTTCGACGATTGCGTCGGCCCCGTGGATATCACGTGTGTCGCCCTCACTGTCGGGGATATCGCCGTGGAGTCCGTTCTCGCCGTGAATCCACTCGGCAGTCGTGAGGTCGTCGACGAGTGGGCGACCACAGCCCCGAGACACCGGAACATCGTAGCCACCGAGACCCAGTATCGCGTGTGCGTTTCGCGTCGTGTTCTCGATAGTCGTGTTTCCGCAAACAGTCGAGAGACCGACCACATCAATTGCCTCGTGACCGAGCGCCATTGCCAGCATGACCGCGTCGTCGCAGCCGGGGTCCGTATCGAAGAAGACTTTCCGTGACATACCTTCGGAGTTCCGCCCACCGGGTCTTAAAAGCTGGTACGTCCCGGAGTTGACACGGAAGCGCCGCTGTGGACAGACTGCAAGTGTTCTGTGGGTTATCTGTCGGGCTGTCGTTGTGACCACAACCTGTGTGTCGAAATGTGTGGCCGACAGATGGGGTGTGTCAGTCTCAGCTTATACTGGCCGAGGGGTGTGACATTAGGGGACAGCTAAAACAGGCCCGACCCGAGGTGGGAATCCGGATCACAGTTCGCACAGACAAGAGTCGGTCATTCGTTACAGAACACAGTCAGTATCCGAGAATAGTGAGACCATGGTAAATTTTAACTATATAGTCACAATACGGTATAGGAAGTGATGGGTAGAAATCACATACGGCCAGTACTACTCAGCGTACTACTCGTTTTCTCGGTTGTCAGCACCGGTTTCCTCGGAAGTGCCGCTGCTGCACCGAGCGAGCAAAGCGAGGTGGCAACGGTGAACAGTCAGACGATGGCACAGACGGCCACAGCTGGTGGGGCGACCTGTCAGCTTGACGGGAGCTGTCCGGTTCCTGACGGATCAGTCGACCTCAACAACAGTGGTGCCGGCGTCGACGTGTTGATCGACGGGAGCCATCAGGGCTCAACGTTCACGAAGTTCGCGAACCGACTCAGCGAGCGCGGGTACGACGTCGACACGAAACGGTCGACGAGCGGCGGGCTGACCTCGTGGAACAGTTCGGCCGCGAACGGGCTGTCGGACTACGACGTGGTCATCATTCCCGTCCCCCAGACGGCCTATAGCGAGGCCGAGCAGGACGCAATCGACGAATACGTCAGAAACGGCGGCAGCCTGTTCGTCGTCGGGGACTGGACCTCGCCGCTGCAGGGCCACGCCGGCAAGCTCAACGACATCACCGACCCGTACGGGCTTCACTTCAACGGCGAGAGCGACAAGTGGCTCCGGAACATTCAGGATCCGACGAACAAGACAGTTGCAGATTACGAGTGGCGGGTCATTCTGCACAACACGGGCCAGCATCCCATAATGAACACCGTCGACACCGTGGAGTACGACGGGGTCAGTCTCAACGTGACCGATACCGAAAACGGGACCCAGGCCCCGTTACTGTACGGTGACAGCGACACCTACGAGTACACCTACTCCACGACAGAGACGGAGTATCCCCGTGGCGAGCGCATCGTCGGTGCGGCCGCGACGTGGGACATCGGTGACAACGGCCGCGTCGTCGCCTTCGGCAGTCAGAAGTCGCTCACGACGTATCTCACCGACGAGTGGCAGGCCGAACACCAGCAAACCGATACGCGGCCGTTTCTCTTCCGGACGGTGAAGTGGCTGGCCTCGTCGGGCCACGTCGAGCGACCGGACAAGCCGGTCGCCGTCACCGGCGAGCGAATCAAGGGCGGCGAGACACCAGCGAACGAAACCATCGTTCTGAAAAACAGTGAAGTCGCCGCCGCCATCGGCACCGAAACAAACGGTCCCTTCGGCACGCTCCCCGGTGGCATCTACGACGCCAACGCGTACGGGCTGACGACCGACCAGATCGGCGTCGCCGAGTTCGCGTTCAACAACTTCGGGACGTGGCCGGACTACGAGTCCTTCGAGTACCAGAACGCGACCGGGCCCAGCGGCGCAGCAGTCGTCACCGCGACCGGCCACGTCAGTACGAACTCGAACGTGTCCGTCACGACGACGTATACGCTGCCGGCCAACTCCAGCCACATCTGGATCAACACCACGATGGAGAACGGCGGCGACCAGCGCCTCCCGGTCAACGATTCCGAGCGCCTCCAGAGCGGGGCGGCACTGAGTTCTGAGGGGCAATCAACCTGGCTCCCCGGTTCGGGGACGGTCGAGGAAACGCGTTCGCCGCCGGTGAGTGCCGACACACTCGACCAGCCCTGGGCCGCGCTCACCGGTGACCGCGTGAGCTACGGCGTCTGGGGCGGGAACGGCTCCTTTACGTCGTACACGGGTTCCACGACATGGGTTGACCCGTGGCTCGAACACCGCCTCGACCCCGGCGAAACGCGGTCAGCAGAGTTCGCCCTCTTCGTCGGCTCGGAGGGCGCAAGTAGCGCGACCAGCGAGTACTACAACAAGCAGCATGGCACCGAGACGGGAACGGTGACCGGCAGCATCGAGAGTACGGACAACGAGTCCGTCTCACAGGCCACAGTCACCGCCTCGAAGGGCGACCGTGCGTTCACCTACACCGTCGGCTCGGAGACGGGAACGTACGAACTCGAACTCCCCGCCGGCGAGTACACGCTGACGGCTGATGCCAGCGGATTTGCGGCATCAGAGCCAAAATCCGTCACTGTCACCGGCGGCGAGACAGCCACCGCAGACTTCGACTCGCTGGAGGGGCCGGCACCAGTCAACGTCACCGCAACGATAGACGACGAGGGTGAGGTCAGTCCCGCCGACGCTCGGATCACGGTGCTCGACGACGGCACCGCGGTCCAGACCGTCTACACACAGACGACGCCGGCCGGGACTGCCTCGTTCCAGCTCCCGCCCGGCAACTACACGCTGGTGTTTAACCACGGAACCGGCTACATCGCCGACCCGGTCGAGAAGAACGTCTCAGTGACGCCCGGCGAGGCAGTCAGCGTCAACGCGACGTTCACCGAGGAGCTGGACCCCAGCGAGCGCAACTGGGTCGGCATCGACCCCCACGCCCACAGCAGCGTCAGCTTCGACGGCAAGACGCCCATCGACAACTTCGTCGCCATCCAGAAATCGGCGGGCGTCGACGCGGTGTTCATCTCCGACCACAACGCCATCGGCGGCTGGGGCTCGATGGAGTCACAGGCCGCAGAGCGCGACATCATGTTCATCCGGAGCGAGGAAATCACCACCGGCGACCTCGGGCACTTCAACCCCTACCCGATGCACGGCGAGGAGATGATTGATTCCGACGGGACCCTGGTGGAGTTCATCGAAGAGTCCCGGACCCGACACAACGCAACGGTGTTCCAGGTCAACCATCCGGGTGACCGCTTCGTCAGCCTCGACAGTGCGCCCGGCCAACACGAGAAGTACCTCCCGATGGTCGACGCCATCGAAGCGTACAACGGTCCGTACGGTGAGTCCGACGCTGCCAGCGTCCGCGGGCTGTTCACCCTCTGGAACAACGGCTACGAGATTACGGCGACCGGTGTCAGCGACGACCACTGTTCGCAGTGCTTCCCGGCGAAATACGGCAGTGCCCGCACCCGGGCATACGTCGAGGGGCCAGTCACGCCCGAGAAGTGGGCCCAGTCAGTGAAAGACGGGCACACGTACGCGACGTACGGTCCGGCCGTCGAGTTCACCGTCGACGACAGGATGCCCGGCGAGACCGTGAACACGACCGCCGGGTCCTCCGTAGAGGCGTCCGCGACGGTTCGGAACCTCGACGAACTCGCGTACGCCGAGGTCATCCGGAACGGCACGACCGTCTCGAACGTCACGCTCGACGGGACAAACGACACTATGAGCACCGACGTTGCCATCGACGGGAACGCCTGGGTCGCCTTCCGCGTCGTCGACGAGGACGGCGACCGAGCGCTGACCAGCCCGGTCTGGATTTCGACGAGCCAGCAAGCCGAATCCGGGACTGACGGCAACGGCGAGTCCGGCGGTACCACGGCGACTGTTGCGCCTGACACCGAGGGCGAGTCGGCGGGAACGATGGCCGAAGACACTGCAACCGCGGAGTCGGAGACGACCGCCGCGTCTGGACCCGGGTTCACCGCCGTCGTCACACTGCTCGCGCTCGTCGGCGCAGCGCTGCTCGCAACGCGACGGGGGACCTGAGCCATGTGGGACACCAGCCAGCGACGGAGTCGGCGTGGGTTCCTCGGAACCCTCGCGGTGGCTGCGGTGACCACCGCTGGCTGTAGCAGCCTCGGCGGCACCCAGAACAGCCAGCCGGGCGACACCGGAGCTGGCGGCGCGACGGCAACAGCCGAGGGAACGTCCACACAGGCAGACACTGGGGCACACCACGACGAGACACACGGCCACACGCACACGAACGGCAGTCACGACCACGGCGACGGGCACAGCCACGACGGCGAGCACGCCGAGAGCGACGACGAAATCGACGGCGCTACCGACACCGAGCTCGCCGCGTTCGAATCCCACCTGCGCGAGTGGTTCGTCGACATCGACTCCCTCGCCGTCGAAGACGGGCGCATCAGGCTGACCTACGTCACGAAGAGCACGCGCGGCCACGAACTCGCGGCTGGCATCGAGACAGTCGTCGTCTCGTTCATCCAGGCGTACACGGACGACTGGGGGGTCGAAGGTCTCGACGCGGAGGTGATCGAGCCGTCCGGCGACGTGATGGGCTACTGGCGAACCGAATCGCGGTGGGTCGAACCGGTAGCCGAGGGCCACAAGACGCGGACCGCGCTGCTCGAACGGACCCTCGACACGTATCACGGCCGCCTCACTCGCGACCACGACCACGCTGGCACCGACCACGGCGGGAACGAGAGCGGTCACCAGCACAACGGGACCGAGCACGCAGCCCACTGACGGCGGCAGTGTCGTCACTGCCGTCACCGTCGTTCTGATAGTTAGAAAGGGGTGCAGTTAGTTCGAAAACGGAGCGTATAGCTTCTCAGACCTTCAGCAACGACAGCAGGCTGACGCCGACGTCGAAGTACTCGATGAGGCGATAGCCGACGAGGATGCCGAGGATACCCATGACACCGGCGAGGTTCGGCGGGGCCGGAATGGGGACATCCAGCAGTCCGAACACAACGCCGGTAGCGACCCCGGTCATCGTCGCGACGATAACGAGTGAGAGATTCATCGGTCGGTCACCACTGTCCTGTCACGAGGAGCCACCCAGTTGCATGTCAGATCGCCCCGAGAGCGGTCAGAGAGTGTGTTTGCAGTGTGTGTCATTGGTGGCGTAGAAAACGGGTTCGAGCGGTAAGTATGCTCCTCATCGGGCCAGCAGTGGTGGGGAGTAGCACACACCAACCCAAGAGAGGGCTGTACTACCGAGAAACGAAGCCCTGTAAGTAGATTCTTCGGTTATTAGTAGAGAAATATCCACTTTTCAAGTTTATATTTAGCTTTTCTCGACGCACTAGATATAATAGGGCACCGTATCTCTGCTATATCTAAATATTGCCCGTATTATGAGAATATAATTCCCGTAAGTAGATAGATTATGATGTATCCAGATACAGGTGTACGACCGCAGTAGTGCAACCACGACTAGTATCGTCCGGGAGGCTGGCGTTTATAACCAAGCCACGGGAAGTGGTGACGATGCAAGCCGTTCAGTTCGACAGTCACGGCGACCGTGATGTGCTCGAGTATGGCGAGTTTCCCGACCCCGAACCCGACCGCGACGAGGTGGTCATCGACGTGAAGGCGGCCGCGCTGAACCACCTCGACATATGGACCCGGCGCGGCCTTCCCGGCGTCGACCTCGACATGCCTCATATCCCCGGCAGCGACGCCGCGGGCGTCGTCGACGAAGTCGGTGACGACGTTTCGCGGTTCGAACCCGGCGACCGGGTGGCCGTCCTCGCCGGCAAAAGCGGCGGTGGCGACGAGTTCACGCGAAAGGGTGACCCGACACTTGCGCCGGATTTCCACATCATCGGCGAACACGTCCGGGGCGTCCACAGCGAGTACGCCGCTGTGCCTGCCGAGAACCTCACGCCAGTCCCCGAAGGCGTCGACTGGGAGACAGCCGCCGCGTCGCCGCTTGTGTTCCAGACCGCCTGGCGGATGCTTCGCGACCGCGGCGACCTGAAATCCGGCGAGTCCGTCCTCGTTCTCGGCGCGTCCGGCGGCGTCGGCCACGCTGCCGTCCAGGTCGCAGACCACGCCGGCGCGGAGGTGTTTGCGACCGCCAGCAGCCGGGAGAAACTTGACTACGCAGAAGAACTGGGTGCGGATCACACCATCAACTACGAGGAGGCGGACTTCGCGAGCGAGATTCGGGACCTGACCGACGGCCGCGGCGTCGATATGGTCGTCGACCACATCGGCGCACAGACCTGGCAGGACTCGCTCAAGAGCCTCGTCAAGGGTGGTCGCGTCGTCACCTGCGGGGCGACAACCGGTGGCAACCCGGAGACGGACCTCAACCGCATCTTCTGGAACCAGTTGCAGGTCATCGGCTCGACGATGGCCACTCCGGGTCAGGCCGACGAAGTGCTGGAGCTGGTCTGGCAAGGAGAAATGGAACCACGGGTCCGCGAGACGCTCCCCATGAGCGAAATCGCCAGAGCACACGAGATAATCGAGGACCGCGAGGGCTTCGGAAAGGTCGTAGTCGTTCCCGACAGCGAACTGTAGAACCGGCTCGCGTTTTTTTCGTTACTCCGTTCCGAACCGCGCTGTCGCGAACTGCTCGAAAGGGGCCGAGTACTGCATCAGCATCGTTCCGAGAATGCTCATCAGAAGGACGTAGGCGACGGTAAACGAGTAGACCGCGTTGGCCAGCGCTGTCGACAGCGACGTGCCTGCGCCGGTCAGCGCAACGGCGGCGATGATCAGGGAGAACTCGCCGCGGGTGACCATCCCGAGGCCGACACGCATCGACCGCCGGGGGTTGAGCTCGTAGGCGCGGCCGCTCAGATAGCCGGATAGGATTTTCGTCGGTGTCGTAACGACGATAGCGGCGGCGACAAGCCCCGCGACGCCGGCGAACAGCCGCGGGTCGGTCTCGACGCCGATCCAGAAGAAAAACACCGCCGCAAACGTGTCGCGGAGCGGTTCCAGCAGGCTCTCCAGTTTGTGCGTGTGAGTGGTCGGGGCGAAGGCCATGCCGACGAAGAACGCGGCGACGGCCTCGCTGACGCCGATAGCGAGGGCGAAACCGGAGACCAAGACCGTGATGCCGACGGCCCGGACCACCGTGAACTCGTTCGAAGTCGTCTGTAAGGCCCGCTCGAACCACGGCGTCCCGTAGCGGGCCAGGAGCAGGAGTGCAACGATGAACGACAGCGCGATGCCGACGGAGGTCGCGGCGGCCGCCACATCAGATCCCCCAGTGACGAGCGCGGCTGCGACTGTGAGGTACACGGCGATGAACAGGTCCTCGAACACGAGCGTCCCGAGCATCGGGTCGGCCTCGTCGTTGGCGATCCAGCCGAGGTCGATGAGCGACTTCGTGATGATGGCCGACGAGGAAATGTAGACGATACCGGCGGTGAGGAAGGCCGCGAGCGGGTCCCGGAACAGCGCGAACCCGAGCATGAGACCGGCACCGAAGTTGATGGCGAGGTCGATGGTCCCCGCTCTGGTGATGCGCTCCCAGCTCTCCAGCAGCCGGTCGAGGTTGAACTCCAGCCCCAGGAAAAACAGCAGAAAGACGATACCCAGTTCCGCGCCGAGCTCGACGAACTCCGAGGACTCTACGACGGGAAGGCCGTAGCCGGCGACGGAAAACTGCCCCGCAACGGACGGCGACAGCAGCATCCCGATGATGATGTAAAACGGGATCACCGACTTGTTCAGCCACACAGCGACGAGCGTGGCGGCGGCGACGGCGGCGAACAAGACACCGATGCCGAGCAGGTCAGCCACGGCGGGCCTCCGGCGCTTCGGTCCCAGCCATCTACAGGTCTCCGGTGAGGAGCTTCTCGAACTGCTCACAGTTCTCGCGTTCGCCGATAACCACGAGGGTGTCCGAGGCTTCGATCTGCATGTCAGGCGACGGGCCAGCGATGACGTTGTCATCGCGCTGTATCGCGACGACAGTGACACCGGTCCGCTGCCCGACGTTCGCACCCGCCAGCGTCTCGCCGACCAGCGGCGAATCACTCTCGACCGCGTACCACTCCAGCAGCGTCCCCTCCGACAGCATCGTCTCAACGTGGCTGGATTCGACCGGCTGGAAGTACGCGCCTTCGAGTATCGTGCCGACCATCCGCGCCAGCCGGTCAGAGAGTTCGAGGAGTTTCTCGGAGTCGGCGTCCTCGTCCTTTTTGAGGTACAGTTCGCGTGTACCCGTGTTGTGGGTCACGACGACCAGTTGCTGCCCGCCGCCGATGTCCACCTCGTGTTTCTTTCCCACACCAGGCAGGTCGGTCTCTGTCACGTCCATAGCCCGGAATTGCGCTCGACTGCGTATAAGCCCCTGTGCCCGGGCTCGGATAGCGGGTCGCCGACGTCCGAGCGGCAGGACCCAAAGGTATTAGTGGATTCCTGCCAACGTTCAGGCAAGCCAACTTTCGCTAAAACAACTCAGATTGTTTTAGCGTCGGACGCTACCAATGCCACACGACACACTCCTGCTCATCGGTCGGGACACGCCACGCGCTACGCCCTACGAGACACACGCTCGCCGGCTGCGCGAGCGTGGGGTAGCTACTGACGTGGCGGTGCTGACCTACGACCACGAACCCCGTCGGGAGTTACGCGACGAACTGGTAGCCATCGACGCCGACCGCGTGTTCGCGCTGCCGATGACCGTCGCTCACGACCACGCGACAGTCACGGACGTGCCAGCGGTACTCGACGAGGTCAACGCCGAGACGCACTACTGTGAACCAGTCGGGCGGAGCCCGCTGCTGACCGAAGCGCTCCGGGACCGTGCCGCCGCTGCGGTCCCGGAGGCCCCCGACACCTCCGTCGCGCTCGTCGCCTTCGGCTCCAGCGGCAAGCCGTACCAGCGTCAAGTGACTGAATACCACGCCGAGCGCCTGCGCGAGCGCTCGGCCTTCGGCGAGGTGGAGCCGTGCTATCTGCTTCAGAACCCCGCTGTCGAATGTGTCCGATACAATCTCACCCACGACCACGCCGTCGCTGTGCCGCTCTTTCTCGCGCCGACTGACGCGACAGAGACACAGATTCCCGCCAAGCTCGACCTCGACAGGGGCGGACTCGCCTACACCGACACGCTGGACGACCACCCGCTTGTCACCGAGGCCGTCGCAACCGCCGTCGAGACGGCACGGACGATGGCCGACTCACGCACGCCACAGACGTTCGAGGCGACGCTGGCCGCGACAAACCGGCCGATGGCGACCGACGGTGAAGGCGATTAGGGCTGGCGCGGCGTCAGAACCGGGGACGCCGAACGAGAGGAAGCGATTTGTACCCACGGTACATCCTGACACGTAGATGGTTCGCCGACGAGTAGCGCAGACGCGGGAACAGGTCAAAGAGAAGCTCGTGGCTGCGCTGATAGAAGACCACTCGCCGCGGGAAGTCGCGGTGAGCTTCAGTGTGGGCGTGTTCCTCACCGCGCTCCCGACGCTAGGGACTGGCTTTCTCGCTTTCCTCGTTCTCGCGTACCTGTTCAAACAACTCAGCAAGGTTGCGCTGTTCGCGTCTGTACTGATACTCAACCCGCCGGTCAAGTGGGGCGTGTACGCGACGAGCTTCTGGCTCGGGAACCAGATTCTGGGGCCGGTGCCCGGCCTGTCGTTTGACGGTGTCTCGGTCTCGATGGGGAGCGACGTGCTGGTCCGACTGTGGACGGGGAACGTCGTTCTGGCCGTCGTGTTCGCCGCTGTCGGCTACGTGCTCGCGTTCCGGCTTATCAGCGAGTACAGGCGACGGCAGGGATGGACGGCCGAAATTAGCTAGACAGGACTGGAGGCGCGCGCGTCACTCTCGCCGCACGACGAACACCGACAAGTCCGAGAACCGCGTGTCCTCCCTGCTGTCACCGCCGGAATCCTGTGCGAGGTCGCCGAGCGTCGTCGCGGTGCGGGCCTCGTCGTCGTGGGTGAGTCGCTCGTAGACCAGCGCCGGCAGATCGGGGTCGCCGCCGGCGTCGAGCAACTCAGTCGCAACGTCCTCGGGCATCAGGTCGAACGGGCGCGGGAGGACGAGCAGGTGTCGGTCACCCACATCGCTCCGAAGTCGGTCGAGGTCGGCCGAGAGGTCACCGCTCTTGTGCAGCGTGACGAACGTCGTGTCCTCCATCGGCGTTCGGGCGCGACTGGCCGCGACCTGGAGCGACGAGATGCCCGGCACGACGCGGACGGGGCGGTCGACGGCCCGCTGGACCTTCCCGACGAACTGGTAACCCGAGTGGTTCGGGTCGCCCATCAGCACGGCCGTCCCGCGCTCGCCGGCGGCCACGCGCTCGGCGAAGGCCTCCAGCGTATCGAGTTCGTCGCGGTAGCCACAGGTCAGCAGGTCGGCGTCGGTGCGCTCGGCGACGAAGTCGACGACCGTCTCGAAGCCGACGACCACGTCGGCCTCCCGAATCGCCTGCTCGCCCCGCGGCGTGAGGAAGTCGAGGTTCCCCGGTCCGATTCCGACGGCGTTGACCGGCCGGTCGGCGGCGGGGTCCTCGGGCGCGCTCGCCGCAAGGGCGGCGGGGTCCGGCCCGCTATCGAGGTCGTAGTCGTCTCCTTCAGTCATCCAGGGAGACGTCGCCCTCCCGCACGTCACTGGCGACGTGCACCAGTTCGTTCGTCAGGCCGGCGGCCAGCCCGCTCCCGCCGCGGCGGCCGACGTTCGTAATCGTCGGGACGCCGTGCTCGGCCGCCACCTCGCGGAGCCGCTCCCGGCTCTCGGCGGCCTTCACGAAGCCGACGGGCGTCGCGACGACGACGGCCGGCCGGGTGCCGTCCTCGATACAGTCAGCGAGCGCGAGCGCCGCCGTTGGCGCGTTCCCGACGACGGCGATAGCGCCGTCGTAGACGCCCTCGCGGTCGAGTTCCAGCACCGACGCGGCCGTCCGGGTCATGCCGGTCTCGGCGGCCAGTTCCGCGCCGTTGCCGATGGCCTTCCGGACCGGGCAGTCGTGGCCGCGGCCGGTGATACCCGCTTTGACCATCGTGATGTCGGTGACGATGGGCTGTTCGTCGAGGACGGCCTGTGCCCCCGCGCGGACCGGTTCGTCGTCGTCCGCGCCGGTGAAGCGGACGAGGTGCTGGAACTCTGGGTCGCCGGTCGCGTGGACGGACTTCTGGCGGATGCGGTCGGCCAGCGTCTCGTCGGGGACGAGTCGGCGAACGCGGTCCATCGACGTCTCGGCGATGTCCATCGCGTTCTCCGTCGTCGCGCCGAGGTCGGCGTACTCCTCGAAGTCGTCCTCGTCGTTCGTCTCAGCGTCTGTCGCGTCGTCTGCGTCGGCGGCTTCACCGCCTCCGTCTCGCGACCCCTCCGGGGTCGCGCCGTCAGTCGTCATCTGAAGCCACCTCCGTCCGTTCCGCACTGCTGTTGCGCGCTTCGAGGTCTCCGTCCACTTCCAGATTCAGGTCCCGCAAGCGGTCGCGCGTCTCGTCGTCGGCGTCCCAGAGGCCGCGGTCGATGGCCTCCAGCAGCGTGTCAGTAATCGAATCCAGCGCCCAGGGGTTCACGTCCCGGAGCCAGTCCTGGCGGTCCTCGTCGAAGGCGTAGCGCTCGGCCACGTCGTCCCACAGCGTATCGCTGACGACGCCGGTGGTGGCGTCCCAGCCCAGCACCACGTCGACCGTGGTCGAGAGGTCGCCCGCGCCCTTGTAGCCGTGCTCCTCCATCGAGTCGAGCCAGGCGGGGTTGAGGACGCGGGCGCGCATCGCCTTGCGCACCTTCTCCTCGTTGGTGTAGACGTCGACGTTGTCCGGGTCCGATGAATCGCCCACGTAGGAATTTGGCTCCTCACCGGCTATCTCCGTGACGGCGGAGATGAACCCGCCGTGGAAGGCGTACCAGTCCGAGGAGTCGAACTCGTCCTGTTCAGCGGTGTCCTCTATCTTGACCGTCGCGTCGACGGAGGACAGGCGGCGCTCGAAGGACTCGTGGGCCTCGCTGACGCGGCCGCGCGAGCCCATCGCGTAGCCGCCCCACTGGACGTACACGTCGGCGAGGTCCGAGCGGTCGTCCCAGTTGCCCTCGTCGACGGCCTTGTTCGTCCCGGCTCCGTAGCCGCCCGGTCGCGTGGTAAAGACGCGGTGTTTGGCGGCGCTGCGGGCGTCGCTCTCGTCCATCCCGTCAGCCACGAGGTCGTCGGTCTCCGCCTCGACGTGCTTTTTCACGTAGTTCATCTCGTGGGGTTCGTCGAGGTCGACCACGGCGTCGACGGCGTCGTGGACCACGCCCGCCGCCGCGGGGAAGGCGTCCCGGAAGAGGCCCGAGACGCGCGTCGTCACGTCGATACGCGGGCGGCCGAGTTCCTCTAAGGGAATCGGCTCCACGTCCTCGACGCGGCCGGCGTCTGACCAGACCGGTTCGACGCCCATCAGCGCGAGCACCTGCGCGATGGTCTCGCCGCGGGTCCGGACCGTCGGCGTCCCCCAGACGACGACGCCGATTTCCTCGGGGTACTCGCCCTCGTCGCTCTCGTGACGTTCCAGCACGCCGGATGCGACTTCGCTGCCCACGTCCCAGGCGGTCTTGGCCGGGACCTTCCGCGGGTCGAGCGTGTAGAAGTTCCTGGCCGTCGGGAGCAGGTCGACGCCGCCGCGGGTCGGCGCGCCGGAGCCGCCGGGCGGGACGTACTCGCCCGCCAGTGCGTCGGCGGTGCGGGGGATCTCGTCGGCCGCACCGGCCACCCGCGGAGCGGCCTCCTCGCAGATGTAGGCCAGCGCCTCGCGGAGGTCGTCGTGCGCGCCGGACCGAGCGCGGGCGTCCCCGAGGGGGTCAATGTCGACGACGAGGAGGTTCATGTTGACCTCCGAGTCGCCGTCGTCGAGTTCGCTCACGGGCACGTCGAAGTCGTACTCGGCGAGCGTCCCCACGAGGTCCTTGCTGGTCTCGTGGACGCGGTCGGCGGCCTCGGCGTAGGTCATCCCCAGGGCCTCGTCGTACTCGCCGGGGGCGTTGCGGAGTTTGTCGTAGTCGACGCCAAGCACGCCCGCGACGCTCTCGCGCAGCGACGGCGCGCCGGGGTTCTCTAGGCGGGTGAGCGCGACCAGATAGTCGACCAGTCGGTCGTCGGCCGGCGGTTCGCCCATCGTGTGCAGGCCCTTGCGAATCTGGGTCGTCTTCACGTCCGTGAGGTACTCGTGGACGCGCTCGACGAGTGCGTCGATGTCGAGGTCGTCGCCTTCGACGTCTCCCTCTGCGAGCGTCGACCCGGCCTCGTCTGGTCCCCGCACGTCTGCTTTCTCGTCAATCTCACCGGCGATGCCGAGTTCAACGGCGAGGTCCAGTTCGTCGACCGTCCGGCGAATCTGCTCGGCGAGGTGTTCGCCGTCGTCGCTGCGGGCGTCCTCCATGCCGGCCTCGCGGTAGCGGTCGGCCAGTTCCTCCAGGTCGGCGAGGTCGTCGTACGTTCCGGCGTTGGCCATCACCGGCGTCAGGTAGTCGACGATAGCGGCGTAGGACCGCCGCTTGGCCTGCGTTCCCTCGCCGGGGTTGTTGACGATGTAGGGGTAGACGTTCGGGATGTCGTCGATGAGCGGGTCCGGCGCGCTCTCGCCGTCAAGGCCGACCGTTTTGCCCGGCAGCCACTCCAGACTGCCGTGGGTGCCCAGATGGACGACGGCGTCGGTCTCGTAGCTGTTGCGGAGCCAGCGGTAGAACGCGACGTAGTCGTGGGGCGGTTGGAGGTCGGAGTCGTGGTACACCTTCGAGGGGTCCATGCCGAACCCGCGCGGGGGCTGGACCGTGACGAGCACGTTGCCGAACTCCACGCCGGGAATCGCGAAGGGGCGCTCGGGCGGGTCGCCCCACTCCTCGACCACGTTCGCGCGGAAGTCCGCGTCGAGGGCCTCGAACCACTCGCCGTACTGGGTCGGCGAGACGGTGTCGACGCTCATCTCGCGTACGTCCTCGGGCGCGACCCAGCGGTCGTCGAGGGTGAGCTGGGCGGTGAGCCGCTCGACGAGGGACTGGCCGCTGTCGGGCATCGTATCTCCCAAATCATACCCACGGGCGTCCAGTTCTTCGAGCAGATTCACCGTGCTCTCGGGCGAGTCCAGCCCGAAGGCGGTCCCGATGCCGTCGTCGCTCGGCGGGTAGTTGTGCAGGACGACGGCGACCTGCTTCTCGTCGTTCGGGGTGTGGCGCAGTTCGGCCCAGTTGACTGCGAGGCGTGCGACGTGGTCGACGCGGTCGTCGATTGGGAAGTGCTGCTTCGGGGCGCTGCCGATGTCGGCGGCGTCGTCGGTGCGCTCCTTGCCCGAGATGGGATGCGTGATGACGTTGCCGTCGAACTCCGGCAGCGCGACCGAGAGCGCGAGTTCGAAGCCCATCACGCCCGTGTCGCTGCTGTCGT
Source organism: Haloarcula taiwanensis (assembly GCA_002844335.1). Classification (NCBI taxonomy): domain Archaea; kingdom Methanobacteriati; phylum Methanobacteriota; class Halobacteria; order Halobacteriales; family Haloarculaceae; genus Haloarcula; species Haloarcula taiwanensis. The sequence continues at coordinate 260,635 of CP019154.1, read as the reverse complement.
ACCGGGAGCGCGAGCGCATCGTCGTCACGGTCTGGATGACGGGGACACCGAGTTTGTCGAGGAACACGTCCTCGGCGTCCTGTCCTTCGTCGTCGGCGCTGCGGCCGCGTTCGTCCATCGACAGCGAGAACATGAACGACGAGCAAACGGCGTCGACGAGCGGATTACCGTCGGCGTCCAGTAGCCACTCCTCGGTGACCTGCTCGGCGTTCCACTGGCCCTCAGCGTCGGTCGCCGGCTCGCAGAAGATTGGGAGCGCGTTCGCGCCCTGGGCCTCGATGGCTCGGACCTGCGCGTCGACGTAGCGGGTGTTCTCGTGGGTCCAGTGGGACTCGTAGAACCAGACGGCGACGGTCGGCTTCGCGGGGTCGAACGTCGCCCGCAGTTCCTCGATGCTCGCACCCGGATGGTCGGGGTGGTAGACCCCCTCCGTCGGCAGTGTCACCGGGTCGTCGTAGGAGGGGTCGGCGTCGCCGTACTGCGCGACGAGGTAGCGGGCGCAGTTGGCGACGTTGCTCGCGCCGCCCCTCTCCAAGTACTCGTAGACCGTCTCGCGGTGCTCGTCGGGAACCGACGTGTCCTCGAAGGCGAAGGCGTCGCCGGTGGCTTTCACCACGAGCGGGACGCCGGCCTCGCGCAGGCGCTCGACAGCCAGGTCGTAGCCCGGCATGCTGTCCTCGGCCCCGTGGAGCCAGAGGATTACGGCGTCGGCGTCGGTCAGTTCGTCGACGAACGCCTCGACCGCCGGTTCGTCGTCGAGGTCGCTCTCCGAGCGCACGACGAGGTCCGCGTTCACCTCGCCCGCGGCCCGCTGGACGGCCCCGAGTTCGTTCTCCGTCGCGGTGTAGAGTCCTAGCTGTGGCATAACGTTATTAAATCTCCGTTTGCACTAATACAAGTATGGTTGTATTCGGCGCGGGCAAAAAAGCTTCGCAGGGGCCGACGTTCGCGGGCGTCGTCGGCCAGCGCGACCTGAAAGAGGGCCTGCTGGCGGTTGCGACGGACGACGACCTCGACGGTCTGCTGGTCCGCGGCGAGAAGGGGACGGCGAAGTCGACGGCGGTGCGGGCCCTCGCCGACCTGCTCCCCGAGCAGCGCGCGGTCGCGGACTGTCCCTACGGCTGTCCGCCCGACCGCCCCGAGGCCCAGTGTGAGGACTGCCGGGCGCGCGCGGACCCGCCCGTCGAGACGCGCTCGGTCCCGCTGGTGACGCTCCCGCTCGGCGCGACGCGGGACCGCGTCGTCGGGACCCTCTCCGTGGCGGACGCACTGGACGGCGACCACGAGTTCGACCCCGGCCTGCTGGCCCGCGCGAACCGCGGCATCCTCTACGTCGACGAGGTGAACCTGCTTGACGACCACCTCGTGGACGTGCTGCTCGACGCCGCCGCGAGCGGCGTGAACCGCGTCGAACGCGACGGCGTCACCGTCACGCATCCCGCCGCGTTCACCCTCGTCGGGACGATGAACCCCGAGGAGGGCGACCTGCGGCCCCAGCTCCGGGACCGCTTCGCCCTCCAGACCGAGGTCAGCGCGTGCGAGGCCCTCGACGACCGGGTCGCCATCATCGACCGGGCGCTCGGAGAGGGCGACGAAGGGGGAGACGGGACCGAACCCGACCGCGACCCCGGCGAGCGACTGCGGACCGCCCGTGAGATTCTCCCCGAGGTTGACCTCGCCCGCGAGTTCCGCGAGCAAATCGCCGAACTCTGCCGGGACGCCGGCCTCGACGGCCACCGTGGCGATATCGCCACAGCGCGAGCAGCCCGGACGTTTGCCGCACTGGACGGGCGGACGACGGTTCTCGAATCAGACATCGAGCGCGCCGCCGAGTTCGCGCTGCCCCACCGGCTCACCTCTCGACCCTTCGAGGACGCGCCGGACGTGGACGACGTGCTCGACGACCACTTCGATGACGACGAGGGCGAAGACGAGGAAAGCGGAGACGACACCGGGGAAGCCGACGGATCGGAGAGTGAAGCGGATGACGAGACGGCGGGCGGAGAAGACGCAGACGAGTCAGCGGCTGACGGAAACGACTCGGACGGCGATGCCGGTGGTGGCCCACAGAAACAGCGCCCCGACGATGGCGAGCGCTCCGAGGACCGCGAGGGGGGAGACGAACCGGGCGGTCCAGCGCCCGCGTCGGCAGACGGAGACGGGGAGGGTCAGGGGAGTGAGGCCGAATCGGATGCCGGCGACGACCGTGACGAGGACGGCAGCCCCGACGACCCGGAGGACGCGACGCCGCTCCTGCCCGGCCAGTCTCGTGCGGCAGTCGGCGACAGCGACGCGCCCGACGTGGACGCCCCGGAGGTCGACACGGACGGCGGCGCGGCGAGCGGCCGCGCGGGCGCGACGGGCACGACCCGCGGCGCAACGGTCCGCACCGAGCGTGCCGGCCGCGACGACGAGGTCGACGCTGCAGCGTCGGTCCGGGCAGCAGCCAGCCGCGGGAGCGGCCGCGTCGAGTCGCGAGACCTCCGCAAGTCCGTTCGCGCAGGCGACGCCGAGACGCTGGTCGTGTTCGCTGTCGACGCGAGCGCGTCGATGCGCCCGGCGATGCGGGCCGCAAAAGGCACCGTGCTGGAACTGCTGAAAGACGCCTATCAGGCCCGCGACCAGGTCGCCTTCGTCACCTTCGCCGGCGAGAGCGCGGACGTGGTGCTCCCGCCGACCGACAGCGTCTCGCTGGCCGCCCGCCACCTCAAGGACCTGCCGACCGGCGACCGGACGCCGCTGCCGGCCGGCCTGACCGCCGCCCGCGAGGTGCTCGACCGCGCCGACCCGGACGCCGGCGTCGTCGTCGTCGTGACCGACGGCCGGGCGAACACCGCCGACGGGAGTCCGGTTGCAGCGACCAGAACTGCGGCGCGAACGCTCGGTGAAGCAGCCGACCGGACCGTTATCGTGAATGCTGGTGAAGAGGGGCGCGCTGGATTGCTCGACCTTGTTGTAGACGAAACAGACGCATCAGTCGTCCCGCTGGACGCGCTGACCGCCGAACGCGTCGATGCCGTCGCCAGCGAACAGTAACCCCCGAAGCTGTGTCAGGCGGAAGTTTTACAATCTTACTTGTTCTTGAGACAAACGAGATTTCAATGCAGGACGACACTGACACTGCACGCGCAACGGACAGCGTGCACGACCGTATCGAACGCGCCAGAGCGTCGCTGACTGGTCCACAGGTCGCCATCGCCGTCGCGCTGGTGGCGGCGCTCGGCTTCACGCTGTTGTTCGTGCAAGACCCAATGTTGCACGACTCACTGCACAACTTCCGACACAGCGCCGGCATCACCTGCCACTGATGGCGACTAACTACCTCGAACGCGGCGCGATAGCCGGCGTGGCGGGTGGGCTGGTCTACGGCCTGTTTGTCGCGACGGTCGGGAACGCCTTCACCGCCGGGCTGGAGACGTTCGAACACGGACACAGCCACGGCGGCGGGCCGGCCGTCTCCGAGCTGACGACGACGGTCGCCAGCATCGGCGGCGGCGTCCTCTGGGGCCTGCTGTTCGGCGTCGCCGCCTTCGGCATGGCGTACTTCTTCTTCGAACCTGCGATTCCCGGGTCGGGCGCGACGAAGCGACTGGTGCTTGCGGGAGCCGGCTTTCTCACCGTCTCCGGCGCGCCGTGGCTCGTCTTGCCGCCGCAGCCACCGGGCGTCGAGCAGGCGCTCGGAACGGAGACGCGCCTCGCGTGGTACGCCGGCCTGATGGCGCTGGGGGCGCTGGTCGCAGTGCTTGCCGGGCTCGCGTATCAGCGGACGGAACACCGCCACACCGCTGTTCGACTCGGAGCCACGGCGCTGCCGCTCGCGCTGCTTGCGGCTCCGGTCGTGCTCGCGCCGGCAAACCCGGTCCACGGCGACGTTCCTGCCGCGCTCGTCGCGGCCTACCGCTGGACAGTCGTGTTCGGCCAGCTGGTGCTGTGGGCCACCATCGCTGGTGTTCACGCATGGCTCGGTGACCGTGAGACGCCTGCCACGGACAGCTTGGACTATCCCGCGACGGCAGACTGACGACGCGGCTCAGACTTTTCCCGCAACCGTCCCGAGATTCAGCGCCAGCCCGACGATACCGACGACAGCAGCGATAGCGAGATCAGCTGTCGTTCCGCCGGCGCTGAACGGGGCCGTACCGGCAGATGCCAGTGCGCCGAACCCGATGCCGGCGACGACGAGCGCCACGCCGGCCAGCCCGACGAGCATCGTGCCGGTCGGGCCGAACTGACCGGCCGCCCGGTCCGCCTCGTACCGGTCCAGTGCGTCCTGCATCGTCTCCGTGACAGACGCCTCGACATCCGCCATCTGCCCCGAAAGGTAGGTGTGCAGCGTCTCCTCGTGCTCGTCGAGCTCCGCGGCGCGCTCGGAAAGCTGCGTGTCGTACTCTGTCAGCTCGGCCTCACGCTCGTCGAGGTCGGTCTCACGGTCCTCAAGCGCGGCTTCGCGTTCATCGAGCTGGTACTCCCGCTCGTCCAGTTCCGTCTCTCGGCGGTCGAGTTCGTCCTCGCGGGCGTCAATCTTCTCTTCGCGCCGGTCGAGTTCCGCGCCCCGCTGGTCGAGACCCATCTCCCGCTCGTTGAGCCGTCGCTGCATCTGTGCGAACTCCCGCTCGCGCTCTGTAGGGTGATCGGCGGTGCTGTCGTCGTCGGCTTCGGCATCCGCCGCTGGCTGTGCTTCCTCGTGGTCCGGGTCTGTGTTGTCGGCCATACTGGACTCCGGTACCGAGACACTACGACTGGCGAATGGTTAGTTTGACACCACATAACACAGTAATCGGAGCCAAACCGGGGACAGCACGTCGACGTAAAAAGCAGTCTGACAGACCGCTCCGGTCCAGAGTGGGACGTCAGCGCGTCAGCGACAGGGCTGTGCTAGCCCGACTCGATGCAACCGATACGCGCCGCGCTCGCGGCCCTCGTCGTGGTAGACGACCGGCTCCTCGACGGCGACGGCGGTTCCGTCGGAGACTGCCGCCGCCGTCACGACGCCGTCAGTGTCCAGCGTGTCGACAGGGCCGTCTGTGACATCGAACAGCCGAAGCGCGTGGTCGTCGGCGTCGCGGTCCCGGAAGTTCTGCGCGCCGGGAACAGCCAGTAGCGAGCCGTCAGTCCCCAGCCCGCTGGCGAAACCGCCCACGGGCGCGTCCCAGCGGCGGTCGCCGTCGAGTGAGAGACCAACGGCGGTGTGCTCGTTCGGGTGGCGGGCGTCCGTCTCGCGGCCGTCCTCAGGGTAGGTGTTGCCAGTAACGAACACCGCGCCCCCGTCAGTCGCGTGGACGTGGTTCGGGTACGCGTAGACGGTGTCGCCGGCCACGTCGGTCGGCGTCGCCAGCGGAACGCGCCATCGTTCCCGGCCGCCGCTGTCGAGCCGGTAGCCACAGTAGTCGCCGTGGCTGGAGACGACAGCGCCCTCATCAAGCAGCGCGACATCACCGACGCGGCGCTGGCCGTCGGTCCCGGGGTCCCACATCCAGCCCGGGTTGCCGTCGTCGGCGTCGAGTACGACGAGGCCGTGCTGGTGGTCTCCGGGACACCGGTTGTATGCGACAGCGACGCGGTTCTCGTCGGCGTCGAGCGAGATGGGGGAGCCGTCGGTTCGGTACATCCAGTCGACGGTTCCGTCAGGTCCGAAGGCGTAGACGACGCTCTCGAAGTGGCGCAGGTCGGTTCCGTCGTCGTCGGTCCGGCGTTCGTACCGCCGGGCGGCAGCGTAGCAGCGGTCGCCGTCGGTGGCGAGGCTGGCCACGAAGGGGAGCAGGAAGCGCGTCTCCTGCTGCGCCTCGCCCAGGTCTGTTCTGGTTTCGTAGCGCCAGCGCAGGTTTCCGTCGGCATCGTGACAGCGGATTTCGCCGCGGGCGCTGCGTTCGCCGACGACGACACCGCCGTCGAAGGGCACCGCCGAGACGACGCTCGGTTCGCCGTCCGTGTCGTACTGCCAGCGCCGGTGTGGCGGGCCATCGCTCGCGGCGTCGAACGCCTGCAGGTCCCCGTCAGCGGTGCCGACGACCGCGAAGCCATTCGTCAGCGTGACCGCCGAGCGGCGGCCCTGATGGCGCGAGCGGGCCGGTGTCACGTCCCCGAGGTCGACGGTCGGGGTGCGCTGGCTACTCATCGACCGGGAAGGCCTCGTGGAGCACGTCGTGGGCCTCACCGAGTCCGGCGAGGACATCCTCGCCCTGCATGGTGATGCGCGACACCGCCCGCTCGGCGTCGCGGACGGCGACGAGTCGACCCCGGAGGTAGTCGTATTCGGGGTCGTCCTCATCAGTCGCGGCGATCTCTTCTTCAAGGTCCACGAGTGCGGCGTCGAGGTGGCGCTCGATGGCGGCCAGCGTCTCCGCGCCCGCGAGGGCCTCGATGGGGCCGGTCATGTGGCCCTCCAGCTCCTGTTCGGCGTGCTGGCGGGCGTGGTCGTCTTCGGTACCGAGGACGTTCATGAGGCCCAGTCGGAGGGCCTCGATTTCGTAGCAGCTCATGGATGTAGTAGTGTTGTAAGTCTCAAAGCGTCTGGTCGACAAGTTCGCTTACGATGCGGTCGCGGTCCAGATGCGAGGAAACGATGTCGGCGGCGTCCTCGTCTTCGACACCGCCGTACCAGACGCCGTCGGGATAGACGGCGACCATCGGTCCCTCGCCACAGCGGCCGAGACACGACGACCGCGTGATGCGGGCGTCACACTGGTCGCTGTCGCGGGCGGCCTGACGGAGCCGTTCGAGGACCGCCGGCGCGCCGTCCTGTGCGCAGGTCTGGTTCGTGCAAACGGCGACGTGTTTCTCGGGGGCGTCGTGGACGTGCGGGTCGTCGTCGACGTTCTCGCGGTCGGCGTGTTCCGCCTGGTGGGTCAGCGCCCGGAGCATCGCGCGAGCGCCGCCCTGGTCCTCCTCGTAGCCGTCGAGTTCGACCTTGTACTTGCAGGTGTCACAGGACATCTCGACGCTTCCCGTGCGGGCTTCCTGCCAGCGGTCGCCGAGCACGTCCAGCAGGCGCGTGTCGGTCCCCAGCGGTTCGCCGGGAGCGGCGTCGACGTAGGGATACTCCTCGTCGAACTTGCGTGCGCCGTCCTTGATACGGCCGGTCAGCACGCCGTCGCCGAGCATGTACGGCACGACGACGACGGCGTCGGGCCGGCTCTTGGCGATGTCGTGCAGCGTCTCGTCCAGTAGCGGCTCGGTGACGCCGATGAACGACGCCTCGACCCGCGAGAACTCGCGGCCCTCGTACAGCAGGCGGGCGAGCTTGTGTACGTCGGCGTTGGCGTCCGGGTCGCTGGAGCCGCGGGCACAGACCACGACGGCCACGTCGTCGTCTTCGCGGTCGACGCCCAGTTCGGCCTCGACGGCCGCCGCGCGGTCGTCCAGCAGGTCAAGCAGGGCGGGATGGACACCCAGGTGTGCGCCGTTATTGATGGTCAGTTCGGGGTGGGCTTCCCGAGCCTGCTCAACGGCCAGGGGCACGTCGTTTTTGACGTGACTGGCGGCGAATAGCGAGAGGTGGACCACCGACACTTCCGAGACCGCCCCGGCCAGCCCCGCGATGGCCTCGTCGATGGCCGGCTCCGCGAGTTCGAGGAAGGCCGCGTCGACGGGGAGGCCGAGTCGCCCTTCCAGTTCGACCGCGAGGTCGCGGACCTGTTCGTTGGACTTCTCGCGCCGGGAGCCGTGGCCGACGAGCAGGACCGCCTCGTCGTCCAGCGTCTCCGGCGCGCTGATGGCTTCGCTCATCGGACTCGTTCGATACTCTTCCGGAGCTTGCGCCGCCGGCTGGGCGCGAACAGCCCCGTCTCCTCGCTACCCTCGTACAGCCAGTCGCCGAGGGCAGGTGCCGCGTCGTCGTCCACGCCGAACCAGTAGCCTGAGGACGTTTCCGAGAGGTCATCGTAGGGCGCGTCGACCGGACAGCGGTCGAGCAGCGTCTGTATCGTCCGGAGGAGTCGCTCGTCTTCGTGGACAAAGGAGATGCCGACGGCGTCGTCGTCGGACTTGAAACAGACCGTGCCACAGCCTTCGAGCAGCCCCCGGAGGAGTTGCCGGTCGTAGTCGGCTAGCGCGTCGAAGCGGTAGCCGCCCGAGTCGCCCTCGAACGGCAGGCCAAGCGCCGCGCTGGCGCGGTCGGCCAGCCCGCCGACGACTTGGACGGTGAACTCCTCCTCCTGACGGGTAATCGAGGTGTCGTGGGCATACGCCCGCTCGACGATGCGGCGGTCGGCTCGCTCCGCACCAGCGATGGAAGCGAGCCGCCGAGCGGCCGTTTCGTCGTTCGTCCGGACGGTGATACAGCTGTCCTCGCACTCGCCGTCGCCGGTGACCCGACCCCAGAAGTACGCCGTCTCGGGGTGGGCTGCGAGCATATCGTTTGGCGCACCCGTTTCGACGCTCATGGCTGGACCTCCTCGTGGTCGGTGGCGGCAGGTGTATCGGCGGCCCCGGCGTCCTCCTCGACGGATTCCACGTGAATCGCATCGAGCGGACAGGCCGCAGCGGCCTGCTCGGCATCGTCCCGCCGGTCGTCGTCGAAGGTGGCCTCGATTGCCGTCTGGTCGTCCGTCTCGATAGCCGCCAGTCCCTCGCTATCCTCGACGAAGCGGGCGTCACGGACGAGACAGGCGAACACGCCGTCGCAGGCCTTGCGGTCGATAGTGATTCGGTACATCAGTAGTCGTACTTGGTTTCGTAGCCCCGCGGGGTCACCATCCGGTCGTCCCAGACGTAGGTGTCCTCGTTGCCCACGAGCAGCGTAGTGGTCATGTCCACGAGGTCAGTTTCGCCGAGTTCGGGCAGTTCGCCGAGTTCGACGATTTCGACCTGCTCGTCCTCTCGGCCGGCGGCGTGGACGACGCCGACCGGCGTCTCGGGGTCGCGGTGCTCCAGCAGAATTTCACAGCACTTCTCGTAGTTGTCCCGGCGCTTGCGACTCCACGGGTTGTAGATGGTGATGGTGAAGCCCTCCTTGGCGGCGGCGTGGAGCCGCGATTCGATGGTCGGCATGTCGGTGAGGTGGTCCGACAGCGAGATGGAGACGGTGTCGTTGACCAGCGGCGCGCCGACGCGGGCCGCACAGGACTGGGCCGCCGGGACGCCCGGCACCACGTCGAAGTCGAGCATCGTCGCCGTCGCGCCCTTAGATTCGATTATCTCCAGCGCGAGGCCCGCCAGCGCGTAGACGTTCGGGTCGCCGCTGCCGATGATGGCGACGTCGTTGCCCGCCAGCGCGCGGTCGATTGCCTCTTCCGTTCGAGACACTTCACCGCACATCGGCGTGTTGTAGATGTCCTCCGCGGCGTCGGTCACCTCGTCGGGAAGCAGTTCGACGTAGGTCGTGTAGCCGACGATGTGCTCGGCGTCCATGAGAGCGGACCGGGCGCGGGCGGTCATCCCCTCCGGCTGGCCGGGGCCGAGGCCGACGGCGATGAGTTGGCCCGGCTCGGCGTCGAAGTCGTCGACCGTCGCGCCGACCTCCTCCTCGTCCGAGTCGCTGGAGGAGGACGCGCCGCAGGAACTGCTGCTGGACGACGAGGACGTGGACGACGAGGCCCCGCACTTCGAGGCCGTATCGTCGCCCGTGTCCGGTGTCGTTTCTGTGGACGAACTCGCCTCGCTTGCCCCGCACTTCGATTCTGTCTCGGTACTTGCGTCGGTAGTATTGTCAGTGCTCATTGTCAGAAGTCGTCGACGTCACGCCCGCCACGCGGGGTGACGAGGAATTCTTGGTAGTCGTTGCGCCAGACTTCGGTCTCGTGGGTACCGACGACGATAGACGAACCCATGCCACCGACCTTGTCGTCGTGGTCGGGCAGGTCGCCGAGCGTCGTAATCGTCTCCGTCTCGTCGTCGAGATTGCGCCCGGCCTCGCCGCGGCCGGAGTCGTTGACGATGGCGGCAGGCACGTCGTCGGCCCGTTCCTCCCGCAGAACATCGACGGCTCGCTCGTAGTCGCGCCAACAGTTGTAGAGCACCACGACGAAGCCGCTGATTGCGGCCGCGCGCAGCTTCTCCTCAATCTCGTCCCAGCCGCGCCACTTGTCCGACAGCGAGATGGTACAGAAATCGTTCGACAGCGGCGCGCCGAGGTTGGCCGCGCCCGACAGCGCCGCGGTCACGCCGGGGACGATCTCGATTGGCACGTCGTCAGCGTCGTCGGCGTCGGCCATCGTAAAGAGGAGGTCGGACTTCCCGTAGACGTTCGGGTCGCCCCCGGAGACGTGGGCGATGTCCTCGCCGGCCCGGACCCGCTCGAAGGCCTCGCGGGCGAGTTCGACCTGCTTGCCCATCGACGACCGGATGAGGGTCTGGCGGCTGCCGTCGGGCCGCTCCAGCACGGTTCCCTCCTCGTCGGCGACCGCGCCGTCGTCGGTTTCGCCGTCGAGTTCAGCCGATTGGGGCGGGAGCGTGCCGTCCTTCCGGAGGAACTCCTGATAGAGGTTCGAGGCGATGATACAGTCAGCGGTCTGGATAACGTCTTTCGCCCGCTGGGTCATGTCGTGGGGGAGCCCCGGCCCGATACCGACCACGTACAGCGTCCCGTAGTCGGCTGGACGCGTCGCCTCAGCCGCGGCCGCTGTCGACTGGCGTCCGTCGCTACTCATCCTCGGTCTCCGAGGGCAGCCGGTCGAATCTCGATACTGTGGCGCATGGTGAGTACAACGCCGCTTTCGCATAAAACAATTTTGCTTGTACTAGTTCAATCGTATGTGTTGAGAGGAAGTAGTTTGGTTGTACCCGAGTCACAGAAGCGTCGAAAACAGTGGCTGTCCAATCACACTCACGTCGGTGACTCACGCCGGAAACAGTTCGATACCCCCGCGGTCAGGTGTTCGACAGCCCTCCGTCGACGACGAGGCTCTCGCCGTTGACGTAGGAGGCCATATCGCTGGCAAGGAACGTCGCCACGTCGGCGATCTCTTCGGGTTCGCCGAAGCGACCTGAGGGGATGAGTTCCTTCAGCATCATCTTCGTCGTGTCGTCGATGCGCTCGTCCTCGAACATCTGGGTCTTGCTGTAGCCCGGGTGGATAGCGTTGACTCGGATGTCGTAGTTACTCAGACGATCCGCGAGTGCGTAGGTAAACAGTCGGACCGCGCCCTTCGAAGTACAGTAGTTGACCAGCAGGCCGGTGCCGCGGATGCCGCCGGAGCTGGACATATTGATGACAGTGCCGCCGCCGTTCTCCCGCATCGCCTCGGTCGCGACCTGCGCGCCGAAGAACACGCCTTTCGTGTTCACGTCCATCAGCCGGTCGTAGTCCTCCTCCGTGGTCTCGTAGAAGTCCGCTATCTCGGAGATACCGGCGTTGTTGACCATGATGTCGATACCGCCCAGCTCCTCGGCCGCAGCGACGGCTACCTCCAGATCGTCGGGGTTCGTCACGTCACATTCGACGAAGTGCGCTTCGCGGTCGGTCTCAGCGTTGACCAGTTCGTGTGTCGGTCCGCCGCCCTCACGGGGTGCCTCCTGCAGGTCCGCGACAATGATGTCAGCACCGTGCTCCGCGTACCGTCGGCAGATGGCCCGGCCGAACCCGCTCGCGCCGCCCGTGACGACCGCCGTCTTGTCTTCGAGTAGTGTTGTCATGCGCCATTTATCACCACAGGTGCACATAATAAATAAGTTGAGAGTTGTACGGAGACAGGAACTCGGAACAGTTGTACAGTCGCCGCCAGAGATAGTTCAGCAGTCGCTCGGCGACGGAAAATCGGAACTAAAAACCAATTCTCGGAAGGGACTCTATTCCCCGATAGCGACGGTCACGGCCTCGTCGTAGCGGGTCTTCTCGGCCAGCAGGTCGTGGTCGCGACCGGCGGCGATAGCCGACGCCTCGGCGATGCCCGGCCAGCCGATGAGTTCCTTCGACCGGGAGGGCGTCGGTCCCTCGAACTCCTCCAGAGTCTCCTTCTCGAAGGCGATGACGCCCAGCCCCCACTCTTCGGCAGCGGCGAGCATGCCTTCCTCGTCGGCTTTCCGGGTGCCCGTTGCGACGAACTCCACGTCCCCGCGGTCGAGGTCGGCCTCGTTCAGCGCCTGTTCCCAGGCTGCGTGGAACTGCTCGACATCAGCGCCGGCGACGCTGCCACAGCCGAGCACGACGCCGTCGTCTTTGTTGCGCTTCAGGACAGTCACGTCGTCGTCGACCAGCACGGCCTTCGGCCCGTCGAGGCGCTCGATTGGGCCGAGTTCGTCGTCCAGCACGGCGAGGTTCGTCGCAACGGTCGAGTCGCCGTTGACGACGTGGGCATCGAGCGCTTTCGCCTGCTTCTCGACGCCCTGCTTGTCGGCAGCCTCGCTTGCGGTCGTCATCGCCGGCACCGCGCCCATGCTTGCGAGGTCGTCGGCGACCTGATTTGCGCCGTGGTGGCCGCCGGTGATGGGGATGGCCCAGGTGAGTTCCTCGTCGACCACACAGATTGCGGGGTCGTCCCACTTGTCGTCGAGCAGATGTGCGGTCTTACGCATCGCGATACCGCTCGCCATCAGGCCGATGAAGCAGTCGTACTCGCCCCAGTGCTCCTCGAACACGTCGCCGTGGTATTCGAGGATGTCGATAGACTCGTAGCGGTCGCCGATGCCGTCGACGATATCTTCGGCGGTGTCCATCTTCCGCTCGAAGGCGACGATGGCGATGTCTTCGGCTACTTCGCCGTCTGAATCGGGTGCTTTGCAACTGTTCGAACTGGATTCGTTGTCTGTGTCAGTGCTCATCAGTCGTCAGCCTCCTGTGAATCCGCATCGCTCCCCCGGTTGGCCCAGTCGCCGTAGAGGAAGGAGCGCTCGTAGTCCTCGCCGCCGACAGCATCCCCAATAACGACCATCGCCGAGGCGCGATAGCCGGCGTCTTCCAGTTTCTCGCCGATGGTCTCGATGGTCCCCTCGATGACGTCCTCGTCGGGCCAGGATGCGTGGTAGATAGCCGCTACCGGGGTTTCGGGGTCGTGGCCGTCTTCGAGCAGGCGGTCCATGGTCTCGCTGACGGCGTGGGTCCCCAGATAGATGCACGTCGTCACGTCGCCCATGCCGACGAACTCAGAGATGTGGTCCTCGTCTTCGTCCAGCGTCTTGCCCTGCGGGCGAGTGAAGGCGACGTGGTTGGCGACCTCGTTCAGCGTCAACTGCGTGCGCATCGTTGCGCTGGCGGCAAAGGCAGAGGTGACACCGGGGACGATGTAGGTCGGAACGCCCTCGTGTTCCAGTGCGTCCATCTGCTCCAGCGCGGCCCCGTAGATGGCGGGATCGCCGCTGTGGAGGCGAACGACGGTGTCGCCGGCCTCGTAGGCGTCCCGCATCAGCGGAATCAGCTCCTCCAAGTCCTTGCCGATAGAGGAGACCGTCTCGGCGTCGTCGCAGTACTCCTCCAGCAGTTCGCTGTTGACGAGCGAGCCGGCGTGGACCACGAGGTCGGCGTCGGCCAGCAGTTCGCGGCCGGCGACGGTCAACAATCGAGGGTTGCCCGGGCCGGCCCCGACGAAGGGGATGCCCTCCTGCTCGTCGCCGGCGCTGTACTCGTAGACGCGGTCGTCTCGGTTCCCGGCGACGGAGTCAATCGCCGTCTGTGGGTCCGTCTCACCAGTCTCGTCAGTCATGCTGCACCTCGTCGCCGCAAAGGGCGGCTTCAGAGCGCTCCTGTCGCAGGAGTTCCCCGGAGCCGTTCTCACCGCCGTCGGTCACGACACCGCTCTCGTCGGCCGCTTCGAGGAAGGCGTCGGTCGCCTGCTCGACGCGCGTCTCGGGTTTCTCGGCGTAGGCCAGCGTGTAGTAGTCCCGCTCGTCGATGTCGGTCGGGTCGTCGGTGACGACCGTCTCGCCCTGTTCCATGAACAGCCGGCGGCCGTAGACCACGTCGTAGCCGGCCTCGACCAGCCCCTCGTGGGTGGCCGGCGCGTCGGTCACCTTGAACAGAATCATCCGGTCGGGGCCGGTCGGGGACGCGCCGCGGTCGGCCTCTCGCAGGGCCAGGCTGGAGCCGGCGGTGATTTCGACGCCCAGCGCCGTCGCAAACGCCGACATGGCGCTGACGCCGGGCACCACTTCGAGGTCGACCTCGGGGTGGAAGGCGGCGAGGGTCCGCCGGAGGTGGCCGAACGTCGAGTAGACGTTCGGGTCCCCCAGCGTGACGAAGGCGGCGTCGCCGTCGCGGGCCGTCGGCGCGATTTCGGCGGCGGCGTCCTTCCAAGCCGCCCGGAGCTTCTCCTCGTCGCGTGTCATCGGGAAGTCGAGGTCGCCGATGCGCTCCTCGGGGACGTGCTCGGTCGCGACCGACCGCGAGAGCCGCCCCGGCGAGTACACCACGTCGGCCGATTCGAGCGCGCGCTTGCCCCGGACCGTCACGAGGTCCGGCTGGCCGGGGCCGAGACCGATGCCGTAGAGGGTCATCGCGCCCCTCCGTCGGCCGTCTCGGCGTCACTCGGTCCGCCTGCGCCGTCAGCGGCCACGTCCTCGCTGGCGCTGCCGACGAGCATATACACGGGGTTCTCCGAGTCGAAGCTCGTCGCGCCGGCGAGTTCGTAGCCGTGGCTCACCTGGAACTGGACGACCTCCTCTAAGATGTCGCGCTCGCGGAAGGCCTCCGTCGCCGCGCCGGCGACTTCGAGCCGCGAGACGTTCATCACGATTCGATCGACGCCGGTCTCGACCGCGTGGTCGAGGACGGCCTCGTAGTTGCGCGACCCGCCCAGGAAGAGGGCGTCGGCGTCGTCGGGCAGCCCCTCCGGGGCCTCTGCCTCGCGGAGTTCGACGTCGGCGTCGACGTCGTTGGCGGCGAGGTTCTTGCGAGTCACGTCGAGTCGATTCCCCTTGCGTTCGAGCGCAGTGACCCGCCCGGCCCGGCGCGCCGCCGTGATGGTGACGGCACCGGTACAGGAACCGACCTCCGCGAAGTGGTCGGACCCGGTGAGAGCGAGTTTGCTGGCGAGGACGGCCCGGACCTCCGGTTTGGTGGGACCGGCCTTCGCATCGTGTGGGAGCGAGACGCGGGACATCACGCTATACAACTACAGTAGCGCGTAAAACAATTTTGGTTGTATTAGTCCAAATGCAGATGATAGCAGGGTTCGGCGACTGGCGTTGGTCGCGTCCGCGGGTCAGGGAGGCCAGACACGGCAGCCGTAGCGGTAGAGCGCGGCCAGGGACCCGCCCCAGAGGAGGTGAGACAGGAGTGCCGTCGCGGTGAGATTCGGGAGGCTCGCCTCGATACCAACAAGTGAGAGCCACACCGGCATGACGATCCCGGCTGCCACGAGCCAGAGCGTGACCGACCAGCCGAGGGCGACCCCGTAGTATCGGCGTCTGTCGGAGAAATGGTCCGGCACGGTTCTGACCAGTGCGGCGTACACCAGTCCGAAGACGACGCTGTGGAAGCCGTGGGTGACCCACCCGACCAGTGGGTTCTGGACGCCGTACAGCGCTCCGATGACGGGGACACCACCGGAGAGGGCCTGCATCGGGACGCCCATGACGACGGCGGCGACGAGCGACGCTCCGACGGCGAGGCCCAGACGGCGCGGTGAGAGTTCCAGCACCTCGTCGGATGTGGCCCTCACGACGCCCTCCTCGACCGAAACGCGCGGCAGCGTCAGCGTGACTGTCGTTCCGCCGTCCGTAACGGTCGCCGCCGTCTGCCCGCCGTAGCTCCGGACGAGCAAGCGAACGAGGTCCAGCCCGAAGCCAGTCGAGCGGTCCTCGTAGGAGCCGATTTCGCCGCGGTCCAGCAGGTCGAGTTGCCGCTCAGGTAGCCCCGGTCCGTCGTCGCTGACGCTGATGGTGACAGTGTCCTCGGCAGCAGTGACCACAACCTCAACGTGGGGCGTGTCGCTGTCATTGTAGACAACCGCGTTCTCGACCAGATGCGCGACGAGGCTATCGAGCATCGTGTTACCCTGCACTCGAAGGTCCGGCGGTACGTCGGCCTGAAGGTCGTAGTCGGCAGATGGGTGGGCCTCCCGGACAGCGTCGAGGCCCGACTCCACGCATGGGACGACGGGGACAGCATCCAGCGACAGGTCGGCGCCGCCGTGGGTGATGTGTTTCATGTTCTCGACGACCTGCTGGACGCCGGCCGAACGGTCGTCGATGACCGACAGGACCGCAGCCGTACTGATACCGTCCCGCGACTCCGCGAGTTCTACCCGGCCCCGGATGACCGTCAGCGCGTTCAGCACCCGGTCACGCAGGATGCGGTTGACCAGGTCCAGCCTGGCGGCCTGCTGTTCGAGTTCGTGTCGCTGCCGGTTCGACCGACCGGCGTAGACGCCGGTGAGCGCCCCGCCGACGCCGCCACCGATGAGGAAGTTTGAGAGATACGTCCGGCTCCCTCCGGCGGACAGCGGCCCCATGCCGCCGTTTCCGACCAGCGTCACCAGAACGAGGACGAACATCGCGCCAGTGCCAGCGAGACACCACAGCGTGACCGTCCGCACGAAGGCGCGTTCGAACTCGCCGACGGCAAGGGCGACACCGAATGCAGACAGCCCCAGACCGAGCATCAGCGGCAACACACCGCCGAAGACGAACGCCACCGGGCCGTCGCTGACCGCCAGCGTGACCGTGAATCGAGTCAGAAAAAAACCGAGGCCAGCGACGACGAGTCCGGACGGCGAGATGCCGCCGCCCAGAGAACGGATAGAGTCGAGCATGGCCTCTTCCGACGGGACAGTCATCGAGATACGTACCATTTCACTTCAGGGTACAAACCGGTTCCCCAGATGAGCGGTCCGAACCGGACCGTCAGAACTCCGGCCCGGGTGCCGGCACGCCGTCGCTGTCGTCGCCGCCGTCGAGATCGAACTCTTCGCGCAGCTCGCGGATGCGGTCTCTGATGTCCGCGGCCAGTTCGAACTCCAGATTGTCCGCGGCTTCCTGCATTCGCTCCTCCAGTTGTTCGATCTGGCGGGCGGCCTCGTCGGCGTCGCTTGCCCCGTCACCGGAGATACCGCCGGTATCGGTCTTGCTCCCCGGCAGGTTCGTCTCGCCGACCTCCTTCTCGATGGTGGTCGGCTCGAAGCCGTGTTCCTCGTTGTACTGCTGCTGGATGCGGCGGCGGCGCTGGGTCTCCTCGATGGCCGACTGCATGGCGTTGCTCTGCTCGTCGGCGTACAGCACCACTTCGCCGTTGACGTTTCTAGCTGCGCGCCCCATCGTCTGGACGAGCGTCGTCTCCGAGCGGAGAAAGCCCTCCTGGTCGGCGTCGAGGATAGCGACGAGGGAGACCTCTGGGATGTCCAGGCCCTCCCGCAGGAGATTGATGCCGACCAGCACGTCGATGTCGCCAAGCCGGAGCGACCGGATGAGTTCGTGCCGTTCCAGCGTGTCCGTTTCGTCGTGCATGTAGGCCACGTCGACGCCGGACTCCTCCAGGTACTCCGTGAGGTCCTCGGCCATCCGCTTTGTCAGCGTCGTCACCAGCACCCGCTCGTCGCGCTCGACGCGCTCGTCGATGCGTTCGAGCAGGTCCTCGACCTGCCCCGTCGCGGAGGCGATTTCGACGGCCGGGTCGACGAGGTGAGTCGGGCGGACGATCTGTTCGACGACCTGGTCGCTGTGGTCGCGCTCGTAATCGCCGGGCGTGGCGGAGACGTACAGCGTCTGGTCGGTCTTCTCCTCGAACTCCTCGAAGGTGAGCGGACGGTTGTCGAAGGCCGTCGGCAGGCGGAAGCCGTTCTCGACGAGGCTCTCCTTGCGGCTCTTGTCGCCCTCGAACTGGCCGCGAATCTGCGGGAGCGTCTGGTGGGACTCGTCGATGACGGTGAGGAAGTCGTCGGGGAAGTAATCCAGCAGGGTGTAGGGAGCCTCGCCCGTCTCGCGGTCCGAGAGGTGGACCGAGTAGTTCTCGATGCCCGAACAGTAGCCCGTCTCTTGCATCATCTCGATGTCGAAGGTGGTCCGCTCCTCGATACGCTGGGCGGCGACGTGGTCGCCCTGGCGCTCGAAGTAGCGGATGCGCTGGTCCAGCAGTTCCTCAATCTCCTCGATAGCCCGCTGGAGTCGCTGTTCAGGAATCGAGTAGTGCTCCGCCGGGTGAATCAGCGCAGCCGGCTCCTCGCTTTTGACCTCGCCTTCCAGCGGGTCGACCTTCAGCATCCGGTCTATCTCGTCGCCCCAGAACTCCACCCGCAGGGCGTAGCGGCCGTACATCGGGTAGATTTCGAGCGTGTCCCCGCGCACGCGGAAGGTTCCCTGCGTGAAGTCCACGTCGTTGCGCTCGTAGTTCAGGTCGACCAGGCGACCGAGGAGGTCGTCGCGCTCGATTTCCTGCCCGACCTCCAGCGAGAGGGACATGTCGATGTAGTTGCGCGGGTCACCGAGGCCGTAGATGGCCGACACCGACGCAACGACGATCACGTCGTCGCGGGTCAACAGCGAACGCGTCGCCGAGTGGCGCAGGCGGTCGATTTCGTCGTTAATGGAGGCATCCTTATCGATGAACGTGTCCGTCTGTTCGACGTAGGCCTCGGGCTGGTAGTAGTCGTAGTAAGAGACGAAGTACTCGACGGCGTTGTCCGGGAACAGCTCTCGGAACTCCTCGTACAGTTGGGCCGCGAGGGTCTTGTTGTGGGCGATGACCAGCGTGGGCTGTTGGATCTCCTCGACGACCCAGGAGACGGTGTTGGTCTTCCCGGAACCGGTCACACCGAGCAAGGTCTGTCGGTCCATTCCCTGCCGGAAGCCCGACGCGAGCTGTTCGATGGCCTCGGGCTGGTCGCCCGCAGGGTCGAACGGGGCATCGACACGAAACTCGCGGTCGACATCTGGTCGGTCGATAGAGAGTGGGCCGCCGGTGTCGCTCATTACCCACATATCGGGCTGGATAGACTTGAGCCGCGTGGTTCGTAAAGAGTTAGCAGACCGGCTTCGGATTCACGCCGAGGTCTTCAAGTGTCTCGAAGTACTCGTCGTAGGCCGTCGAAATAACGTCGATAGCGGCCGCCTCCGCGGCGTCCCAGTCGTCGTCGCTCTCACAGACTGCGTCGAGTAGGTCGGCAGCGTCCTCGCGGAGGTCCACCACGTCGCTGCCAGCGCTACGGAACGTACTCGCAGTCTGTGGGTCCGCCTGCCCGGTAAAGAAACCGGTGTACTGCTCTTTGACTTTCTTGTCGACGAGCGACCAGCCGACGAACCCGCCCAGGCGCTGGACGGTCCCATCGAGGTCGTCGAGTACGTCGTGCATCGCCGGTGTCCGGTCGACCGGTTCGGCATCAGTGCTGTCACCGCGCTCGGCCGTCTCGTCCGCCGCGTCGGCAAACAGCGCGGCCGCGTCGTCGTCGGCGTCGTCGTCGCTCCAAGCGTCGAAGGTTGCGTGCGCCGCCTGCTCACGGGCGGCCGCCGCCGCCAGTACCACGTCCGGGTCCATCTCGCCGCGGGTGTCGGCATAGAGCGTCTTCGAGGAGCCCAGTCGGGAGAGTTCCGTCTGCTGGTCGTCACGGACGGCGTCGATGAGGTCGACTGCAGTCATACTCCAGCATGTGGCCGGCGCGGGCTTGTAACCATCGGACCCGCCGCTACCGAGGTAGTGTGGCTGCGGGGAGTAAGCCCCCTTCTGTTCGGGCCAGCATTCGGCTGAGCGGCCACGTCCAGCGCTTGCGCGCAGCGTCGGACTACCTGTCGACGCGGCCTTGCACCGGTGAGGTTTCGCCGTTCCATCGGTCCGTCGCCGGAAGCGTGGGGCGTCAGAGACGGCCCACGGAATGCGCCCCGGAGTCACCGGGTCGCAACTGCCCTCGGTGGGTTACCTCTCCCTCGCTTTGGCGGCGTGCCGCACCGTCTGGTGGGGCACGAGTCGCCTCGCTCGGGATTCGCACACCTCATCGGTCCGGCGACGACGTGTCGTTGCTGTTCCAGAGCCGACGGTCTCCCGCCCCGGGCTTGCGCCCGGTCACCTGTCCGACAGGTGGGGGGACTTTCCTCATGGCTTGCGCCACGGGAGCCGGCCTCCCGCTGCCACCAATGGGTACGCCAGTGCCGTGAATAAGACTTACCAACGACCTTTTTTCGCCGGGGCATCGCGCTCGCCGGTGGTGAGCGCTCAACCCCGGCAAAAAAACGTCGATGAAAAAAGCGCGAATCGCGCCGCGATTCGCGTGAAACCGCTCGCTTCGCTCGCGGTATGCTCACAACAGCGACTGCAAAACTTGTGTCCCCCTTCAGAGGTAGACCTACCTTTCCCCGGGTCGCGCGACGGAGCGCGCTCCCGGCCACAGGAAGCGACAGAGAGCTATCAAAACGTGGACAGCCACGCGGTTCCGCGAGAAACGAGGCGCGAATGCCCAGCAGTGCGACTTAGTCGTCGGAGGGCAGCGGCTCGCCGGAGCCGTCAGTCGGCGCGGGCGAGGCCTGCATGTCGTCGTCCTCGGCGTAAGGGTACCACGTCATCTTCGTGTTGTGCATGTACGGGTCGTCGTAGTCCGTCTCTTCGGGTTCGACCATCTCGGCCAGCGTCTCCTCGTCGCGGTCCGCGACGAAGTCACGGAAGGTCTCGCCGCCCTCGCGGGCGTCCTTGAAGTTGTTGACGAGGTTCTTGATAGCGCCGGGCACCTCGTCGGCGGGGACACGCATCTCCACCCAGTCGGCGAAGCGCGGGTCGTCGCCGAGGCCGCCGCCGAGGCCGATGTCGAGGGCCTCGACCGGTTCGCCGTCCTTGCGGGTCTTCATGCCGCGCAGGGACACGTCGGCTATCTGGGGCTGGGCACAGGAGGCCGTACAGCCCGAGAGATGGATGTGGAAGTCCTTGTGGTCATCGGGGAGTTCGACGTTGTCCTTGAGCCAGCGGGCGTAGCGAACTTGGCGGTTCTTCGTCTCGACGATAGAGAGCGAGCAGTACTCCGTGCCCGTGCAGGCGATGGAGCCGCGCATGAACGGCGACGGATCCGGGGAGTAGTGTTCGAGCAGGGGTTCGCTGGTGAACTCGTCGAGGTTCTCCTCGGGCACGTCGGTGACGATGATGTTCTGGCGCTGGGTCAGACGGACCTCGCCGGAGCCGTACTCGTCGGCGAGTTCGGCGAGTTCGAGCACGTCGTCGGCACCCATGCGGCCGACCAGCACGTTCAGGCCGACGTAGTAGTTGCCGTCCTTCTGCTCGTGAATCCCGACGTGGTCGTTGTGCCCGTCCTGGGACCCGGTGTTGTAGCTGTACTGGTCGCGCATGTCCTCGCCGGCGGTCGGGAGTTCGAAGTCGACGTACTCCTCCTGCAGGACCGAGCGCATCTTCTCGGGACCCCACTCGTCCATGAGGAACTTGATGCGGGCGTTGAAGCGGTCCTCACGGTCGCCGTGGTCGCGGAAGAGCGCGGACATGCCGTGGGCCACGTCCGCGGCCTGCTCCGGCGGCACCCATACGTCGATATCGCGGGCGAGGCGCGGCTCCTTGCGGGAGAGGCCGCCGCCGATACGGACGTTAAAGCCGAGTTCGCCGTCCTTTTCCGCAGGCTCGAAAGCGAGGTCGTTGATGTCGCCCTGGCCACAGCCCTCGTCACAGCCGGCGATGGCAACCTTCCACTTGCGCGGGAGGTTCGAGTAGTCGTCGTTGCCCTTGAACGTCTCGTGGAGGTCCTCGGCGACAGGCCAGGCGTCGACGTGCTCGTGCTTGTCCTTGCCAGCGACGGGACAGCCGACGATGTTCCGCCAGGAGTCGCCACAGGCCTGCTGAGTGCCCAGGCCGACGGCTTCGAGCTTCTCGAAAATCTCCGGAATGTCCTCCAGTTTGATCCAGTGGAGCTGGATGCTCTGGCGGGTCGTCCAGTCGCAGTAGGCCTCGCCGAACTCGGGGTTGTCGGCGGGACCGGTCGCGTACTCCTTTGCGATTTCGCCGATGACCTCCAGTTGTCCCGGCTTGATGACACCGTTGGGCGTCCCGATACGCATCATGAAATACGACTCCTGCCCGGAGCGCTGGTGGTACAGGCCCCACCACTTGAAGCGCTCGAACCAGGCGTCGTGTTCGTCCTCCGGGATGGCGTCCCAGCCCTTCTCCGCGAACTCCATCAGATGCTCCCGTATCTCGTTGCCGTAAACCTCGTCTTTCCATTTCTCGACTTTACTGGGCATAGCTAATGTGTTCTCTCACAAGTCTCACAGACTTATACAACACACTTTGCCGTCAACCGTCTCCCCCACTCCCCGAAACAAGAGATTGTTGCCTATTCTTCAGGGTTCGCAAGCCGGGTTCGTTTCTCCGGAAAATGGATGCTCTCGTGGACAACACCGTAGAACTCGCCGGAATCGGGATCTACGACGCGGCCGACGGTCAACCAGTCGGTAACGCCGCTTTCACCGCAGGCGATGCACTGGCCGGCTATTCGTGCCTGGATGTCCGGGTAATCAACGCCCACTTCCACGAACCCCTCAGCGAGTAAATCCGTCGTCTCACACCCGCAGAAGCCGCTTCGAGCCAGCAGCCACAGGTCCGAGACGTTCACTTCCCGCGAGTCGTTGACGGAGATCCAGGCCCCGTCGTCGAGCTGGTGAACGTCAGTCGTCATTACATCTCATTAGATTCCCGAGACACCTGAGGACATCGGCGGTCGCAAGTATCACCGCGGTCGGGTCGAATCCGTCGCAGTCATGCGGTAACTGCATCAAATATAATGGCCCACTATTTCCTGGGTTCTGTACGAGATGGGACTAAATGTTGCCTGTAAGTCGCAGTGCGGGCCAAGCTTACAGGAGAGTCCGTGTTTAAGATAATGGGGGCGTTATGGAGGAGTACGACACCACGTGGCGGCCACGTAGGTCGCTGCTGTGACTGAAACGATGACGAACGCACAACAGACCCACGACGATGACGCCGAACGCGAAGAGCCGACCACAGACCACCTCGATAACGTCGAGGACGGCTGCGGTTGCACAGAAATCT
The DNA here is from genome assembly GCA_002844335.1 of Haloarcula taiwanensis. Taxonomy (NCBI): domain Archaea; kingdom Methanobacteriati; phylum Methanobacteriota; class Halobacteria; order Halobacteriales; family Haloarculaceae; genus Haloarcula; species Haloarcula taiwanensis. The sequence goes on along the minus strand of CP019154.1, from coordinate 237,801 downwards.
GGGAGCACATGAGCGAAGAGCGCGAGAGCGCATCTGACGACTGATACAGACTGGGCACTGATTGCGCCGACACCGGGTCGGTGACATCCGGGAATTACTTACAATAGCCTGCATGACACCCCTGTACGGGATACTTTTGTGCGGCGCTCCCCAAACACGTATCGATGCCTGAGGGGCCCGACAACGACGTTCCATCGACCGACCGCGAATCACCGGTCGGTAAACCGGTCATCCGCGGTGACCCGGCACTCACCGGCCAGCGACCCGAGGAGGCAATCGAGTTCGATCCCGACGACCCCGAGAGTCTCGAACTCGCGGCCAGAACAGTCGAGAAGTTCTCCGAGAACACCGCCGGCGCCGACGACAACGTGTTCATTCTACGAGGCGCGGCCGCGTGTGCAGCCCTGGTCCGTGGTGAAGGGTCCTACAAGGCCGCTGCCGAGCGGGCCGGTGGCGAGGCGTCGGTCTCGTTCATCCGCAAGTGGTCCCGCGTGCACGATCTCCCGCGCTCCGTGCGCATTCACGTCGCCAAGGGAGAGATTGCGCCGACGGCGGCCAAGCACATCGCCAGAGTCTCCGGCGAATCCCGCCTCCTGCTGGCGTGGGCCGCCCTCGACCACGACCTCACTGTCCGCCAGATCCGCTCCGTTGCCAGCAGCGTCAACGACGGCGCGTCCGTAGACGCGGCACTCGCCAGAAACGGATACGCGCTGGGTGAGATGCGGACACAACTCGGCCGCGACGCCTACTGTCGACTCCGCCGGCAGGCCGCACTCGACGGGGCGTCCCCAGGCGAGGTCATCAGTGAAGCTATCGAATCGTATTTCGACGACGGACCGTAAGGTCTTAATCGCCGCTCCCCCGAGCGAATAGCGAGGGCCGGTAGCTCAGTTAGGCAGAGCGTCTGGCTTTTAACCAGATGGTCGGGGGTTCAACTCCCTCCCGGCCCGTTACCCTATGAACGACAGTGAATAGTGGTAACGCTACGGAGGGCGTTGAACCCTGCAGTCGCGCGCAACGAATGAGCGCGTCTGGCTCCGGTTCAACCACCTCCCGGCCCGCACAGTGAGCCGCTGAGCAACGCGAGTCGGTTCAACTCCCTCCCAACACGCTGTTCTATGGACAAGCGGCGCGGCAGTGTATACTTCGAGACCGGTTCATTTACCACCCAGACAGCGAATGGCATCAGTATGGACGGAACGACCGGTACGGTTCAGCGCGTACTCACGCAGCCGTTGCGCCCGCTAGGTGTCACTGTCGGTGTATTGCTCGTCGTCGCCACGCTCGCGGCGGTCGCCGGCACACCGTGGCAGACGCACGCCTCGATGGCAGCGGCGATTGTACAGATGGTCGCGGCAGTCCTGATGGGTGTGATCGGGATCGGTCTGGCGTACCTCACCTGGGCAGCCGACGCGTAAGTCAGTCGTTGAAAAAACCGAAAACAGACGTCGTTGTTATCCGCGGACGGGCATATACGCCATTCCCAGCATCAGCACGGCTGCGATGCCCGAGAGGATCGAGACGCCCCAGATACCGTTCTTGCGCTCGTGGAAGTAGTCCTGCTGGTCAAGCGTCGCCTGGTACTGGTCGTACTGCTGAATCGGGACGATCTGGACGGTGCTGTGGTCCGGGAAGTGGGCGAAGAACTGCTGCTCGTTCAGCGTGACGTTTCCACCCTCCGAAAGTTCGACTGTGTTCTCACGCGGGGCGAACCATTCGAGCGTTGCACCGTCGGCGGTCACTTCAGAGATAGTGGTCTCCTGGGTACCGCTGTCGGTCGCGTACGGGTAGGTATCACCGACGGAGAACGTCACTGTCTCCGGCTCAGGGAGCCATTCACTCAGTGGGACCTGCGTGTTGTTCGACCGGTAGACCACGTACTCAGTTCCGTTCTGGGTTGCCAGCGTGTTCTTGACCGAGGCGTCCTCGGCGAGGAGCGCACTGACGTTGAGTTCCTCTTCGAGAGTCACCGTACTCTCGTTGCTGTCAGTGTGTACGCGGTAGGTGTCGTTCTGATACGTCGTCGTGGCGTTGTGCTCTAACGTCGCAGTGTACTGTGACGATTCGTTCGTCCACGAGAGGTCAGCTGCCATACTTCCCCCGCCACCGCCGCCGTGGCCGCCACCGCCACCGGACATGTGGATGTTCGTGGCTGTGTATTCCGTTCCGTCGACAGTGAACGTACTCTCGTTGGTCAGTTCGGCGTCAGCGTCGAGCGACACCGTCGGCCGCTGACTCTCCGCGACGCCGATGTAGGCGTACGCAGCAACACTGATAACGAGGAAGAACGCGAAGTACGCCGCCGCGGCTCGTCGTTGCATATCAGGACGGTCAGTCGCCGCGCCGTTTAATGATTACTTTTCGAGCGTATCGGTACGCGGGTGGCACGGGCCGTTTCGCCCCAGCAACGACGGTGTCGATGAACCGCACTGGTCAGGCTGTCTCAGACTCGCCAGCGAGAACATCGTAGCTGTCAAGCGTCCCTGCCATCGGCGGCGCATCCGGGTCGTCTTTCCGCTGCGTACCGTAGTTCAGCCACACGCCGCTCGTGTAACTGTACATCTCGAAGCCAACGTCGGTCTCGACGATGATGTCGATGGCTGCGTCCTCGGGAGCATTATCGAGAACGATAGCTGACCGAACGTCGTTGTCGTGGTGCATCACCCAGACCGCAGCAGCACCGTCAATGTCGTCCAGCAGGGCACTGGCTTCCGCCGGTGAGAACGGGCGGTGAGGCCAGCTGTCGACGGGGTCTGGCTCATCCATACTGGGGAAACGGACCGGAACGGCATCGGTGTTCCCCCATTGCACAGAGGCGTCCGACTATCAGTCAGCGAAGTAGCTAGTGAAAAAGCCGGACAGAAACGACGAAACAGCGACGGCCATGGCCATATCAGTCAGGCTCCAGGGCGCGTCTTCGTCATCAGCCAGCCAGACAGTGATAGCGACGCTCACCACCAGCGAGACGATTCCGTTGAGGAGATGCTTGCTCTTGAGCAGACTCATACGGCCCACTGTTGGTGTGGGATTGGTATAGAGATTACCCCCAAGCGGTGTTTGCTGACTGACACGGGGGCACCGAGTTAGCCACACAGACCGGGTCCAGCACTGTGACAGCTAGCCGTCACAGCAAACCGTGTACCGAACGTCGGCCCGGACAAGAGACACAACCTTCTCGACTGCGTTATCGATGGTCTCGAACTGCCCGAACTTGCTCACAACCGCACCGTCCGCGCGCAACACGACTGTCAACCGGTATCCGTCCGGCCCATCGCGCTGTTCGAGCACGAACTCGCGGTCGGGTAGTCGAGCGATGACTGGGTTGTCAGTCGTGACCGTCCACGACACGCTATCATCGAGTGTGCGCGCCAGTGCCGTTTCGAGTCGGCGGGCGAGTTTTGCCACTGGTTCGTCCCGCGCGTCCATACAGGACGGTCGAGGTGCAGACGTATAAGCCGTTGTGACACGACACAACGTTCAAACGGCCCAGACCCGTACAGTTGGTGTGACTCAGTCGCTTCTCGTCTACGACGGCAGTACCGACCTGTTCCGGCGCGCTGCCGAGACGGTAACCCGCTGTGCCACGGACATCACGCCGGTCCCCTGGGAATCCGACGCCATTCAGGCGTTCCTCCAAGCGCAGTTCGACGACCCACCGTTCGCGTTCATTTTGATCGAAGGCGAGTCCGTCCACGTCGGCGAAGCGGCTGTGAAGGAAGCGCTGGAAGGACTCGATGTCGCGGCCCCCGTCGCTCGGTTGGCCGAGCAGGTGTATCCCACCGCCGCCGCGCCGTTCGGGCGTCTCATCCACGGCCAGGTCCCGGCCGATATCCACGGCACCTTTCCACTGGACACGGCAGCAAAAGCACACATCGAGCCACTTCGGCAGGTCCACACGATCCCTGTCGAAAGGGAGTAATCGAGACGGGAGTAGTCCAACCCCTGCCGCGCGGTCAACAGACGGCAGCGCGTTGCGTCCAGAGACAGCACGCGCCGGTTTCGAACCGTACCGATAACTGGTCGACACACCGCGACTCCTCCGCTGTTCGGAGGGTTGAAAACCTGTGGCCGGTTACTGCAGGTATGCTGCGGCAGGCCGTCGAGGACGCGTTCACCCTGCTTGCTGTCCTCGTCGTTCTCTCCCTCGTTATCGGACAACTCCTCGGACAGCCGATCCTGCTGGGGTACGTGACATCGGGAAGTATGTCGCCGACGCTGAATACGGGTGACGCGTTTGTCGCCGTTCCTGCACCCGTCGCTGGCGAGATTGAGCCGGGAGACGTTATTGTGTTCGAAGCGGTCGAGCTACAGGGCGGCGGACTGACCACACACCGGGTCGTCGCGGAGACCGAAGCGGGGTACATCACGAAAGGGGACAACAACCCGTTCAGAGACCAGAGCGGCGGCGAGCCGGTCGTCACTGACGACCGAGTCGTCGCGACAGCACTACAGGTCAACGGACAGGTCGTCCGGCTCCCCGGCCTCGGGACCGCAATCAGCTCCGCTCGAACGGCGGCGGAAAGTGGATTGGTATTGGTTGGCGGTGCAAGCAACAGCGACCTGACGAGCGGGCAGGGACTCAGTGGACTGTTCATCTCTATCGGGCTCGGGCTGTTTTTACTCGTCTTCGTTGACAGCTTCCGGGCCAGTGAAGGGCGAACCAGAGACCGAACTCGGTCGCGCGATGGGGACGCGATCAACGGCTGGACGATCATACTCGCACTGGCAGTGTTGATTCTCGTGCCGGCAAACGCCGCGATGGTCGCTCCGAGCGGCACACATAGCGTCACCATCGATAGTGCGAGCGAAGAGGTCACACCGGGCGAGCCTGTCGAAAGCGAATTCACTGCGGAAAACGGCGGCCTGGTGACGATGCTCATCGTCCTCGAATCCCCACACCCGGACGCAACGATGGACCGTAACCGGCTTGTCGTCCAGCGCGGCGGGTCGGCGACGGCAACGCTGTCGGTGACTGCCCCGCCGCCCGGCGAACGGGCAGTCGTGACCGTTGAAGAGCATCGCTACTTCCTGCTAGCACCGCCGGGCGTCATCGCAGGGCTGCACAGAGTCCACCCGCTGGTGGCCATCGGAGCGTTCAATTTCCTGGTTCTCGGAAGCCTTGCAGCGGCAGTTGGGGCGACATTCGGGTTCGGAACGACGCGCGAGCGAAGCCGGGACCGGTCGGTTCCGCTGAAGCGGCAGATACGTCGCCTGCTCGGACGTGAGTGATGGCAAGTTTAGCTGGTGATGTCGCCGCCACCACCGCCTGCACTTGCCGTGCTTGAGCTGTAGAGTGTGCTCACCTGGTCGGCAGTGAGTGCGGCGTCGTATATTTTAGGCTCGTCCATGGCGCCGTTGAATCCGTAGATAGCGTTCCCACCGGGGTTGATGCCGGTCCCGATTCGAAGCGGTTGCGTGGACGCCTGCGCATCGGGGAGTGAAAACGTCTGCCCCTTTTGAGTCCCATTGACGTACACCTTGTCCTGTGAACCGTGGGTCCAGACGACGTGTGCCCACTGGTTCTCCGTCAGTGAGACACCCGTGAGCTTGTATTCGTCGGTGGTTTCAATGAGCAGTTCTCTGTCGTCAGAGCCCTGCCAACCGCCACCGAAGCCGAACTGATAGCTATTCTCGTTACGGGAGTTCCATTTGCTGAACAATCGCGTGAGGCCGCCCTGGGTTCGCGGGAATACCCAGGCGGAGAGCGAGAAGTCGTCGGTCAAGTCAAGCGTCTCGTCGTCGGGAACGGTAACAGCATCGTCACCATCAAAATTCAGCACTTCGCCGCGACCCAGTTGTGATGTTACTAGGTCAGGTTCGAAAAGGAAGTCGGACCCTCTGCCGGGACGAAACGCACGCTCACCATCGTTGCCGGCAGCCCACGAATCCGGGACAACCGTTCTGCTAACGTCTTCGAAGCGCCACCACGACACTCTGGGATCGCGACACTCGACTGAAAGCGACCGGCTCAGTTCGACACGCCTGTCGGGACCGGTCGCAGTGATATCGAGGGCGACAGTCGTCGTCCCTTCTGAATCACAGGAAAGCGTCGTTGTGACATCGCCGCTCTCGCCCGGCAGAAGCCTGTTCGGTGTCTGGACGGTCTCGAACGGCGGAGCCGGGCCGGGACTGGCGCTAACACTCGTGAGCTGCTGGTCGAAGTTGTTTGTGAGTGTTGCCAGTATCACCTGCTGGCCGTCCATTCCACTGACTGGGTCGATGTCGACACCAAGCAGCGCATCGCTGTCACTGGCCGTCCCCAGGTTACTGGACCGCTCTGCGTCAATGGTAGTGACACCTGATGTGTCGGCCGCAAGCAGGCCTGCACCGCTGGCGATGAACGCGAGTGCACTGCGCCGGGTCCACTTTTTACTCATTCCAGCAGCTCCGGCGGCTTATCCGCCGCGCCGAGTTGCAGCCGGCGAGTCTCCTTGACGTGGTACGCCGCAGAGACCAGGAATAGCAGCGTAATCACTGTCGGCCACACGAGCGACGGAACCGACGGTGGGAAGACACCGACCCAGACAGCGACGACGAGCGCTAACGAGACAGCGGCGAGTCCGAGATAGTACTCCGCCCACGGTATCGAATCCCCCGGCACAACGTCGAGGTACACATCAAGGCCGTCAGCAGTGTCGGTCAGCGTTACGGTGCCGTTGTCGTGCGTGATGACGCCCGCGCGTTCAAGCGTCGGGAGATGTGTCTGTTGCATCGACGTGTACACGCGGTGTCGCTCCGTGGACGTGATCTCCTGAATGCACTTGTCGTTTTCCCACGCAGCGACCTGCTCGGCAAGGTCAGAGAGTTCAGCACGCTCGTTCTCTTGTTTTATTGCGTGCAAAGCGTACCGACGTCGTTGGTTGCTTAGTATATCGTATACGTCATCGCGCGATAGCTGTCGCTCTTCTGGTCGGCTAACCCCCACCTGTCCCATATCTCTGCTTATACTGTACTACTTGATAGATTTTTTGTTCGTATTTGATTCTAAATGGTAAGTAAATGGTTTTCCACGGTAGACAGCCACCGTCAGGGACAGGCGTCTGGCGGCGGCAGGGCGTGGTGAAGGGAAAGATTCGACCTGCAGGGGGCGTTACGCTTCAGTGATTGTGATCGTCAGATCTTCAGTTTCTGTGGCGCTGTCGCCCGTTTCGAGAGTCGCAGAGAGATCGGAAACCGAGCCAGCAGACACGTCTTGATTGTAGGAATCCGTACTACCGCCAATTCCGGTAAGGAGACCGCTCCCAGTATCCAGATCGACGTTAAAGTTCGTTCCGCTTCCGTCGTCGTTGTTGACTAGTTTGAAGAACCCGCTCGAGTAGTCGTACGTGCTGTTTGGCATCAGTCGCTCGTCGGTTCCACTGTCCTCGTAGCCAAAGACAACAGACACATCGTTTGCGATGAGGCTTACGTAGTCGGTCGAAACAGTCGTGCCGCCGTCGGTAGTTAGGGAGTCAGAGCTCGTCGGAAACAGGGTCGTGGCATCGGTAACAAGAGTGCCGTCGCTATTCCGAAGCGCGACCTCAGCGGCGGACGCGTCGACAAGCACGTCGGTAAATTCGGTTGCGATCTCAGAGCCGTTGCCGTCAGCACCGACGACATTGACTTCGACTTCACGCGTTGCGCTGACATTGCTAAATGCACCAGAGCCGAACGCCGCGCCGGATCCGATACCGACTGTCCCGATGAGACCGAGTACGCTTCTACGGTTCAGTTTCATGTTCAGTTCATTCGTCGAGAGGTTACTACTTACTATTTTGTTGCATTAGCCCGGCTAAAGCACTCATTGAAGCTGCTAACGCTGTTCAGTACTAAGCCGCTATGCCGTGAACTACGCTTCAATGAATCGGCGTGGCTTTCTCCTTAGTATTGGTGCAGCCAGTGTGGGGACTGGTGCGGTGTTTGGCTCCGGTGCGTTCACTTCTATCGAAGCAGACCGGAACGTCAATCTGCAAGTCACCGGCGATACCGGGTCAGCACAGGTGGGGTTTAGCCCGGGGAGCGGTGCCACAGGCATCATCGGAACAGACTCAGATGAATCGGTTGACATCATCAAGTTTGAACAGACGGACCTCAACGAACGAGCGAAGACCACCTTCGAGAACGCCCTGCAGGTCGACAACAACAGTGCGTCGAAGGTCAGTCTCTACATCGATGATAGCACCACTGGCATTGGGGACGACCCCACAAACGGTGAGGTTCTGGACTTCCGCGCGGGCAGCACTGATGCATCGATTGTTGGTTCAGCTCAGGCCATCACGCTCGACCCCGACGGTGGGAGTTCAGACGGCGGCTACAGCGACACCGTGGAGATAGACATCGTTGTCGATCTCCGAGATGACGGTGTTGATGGCAGTAACCTCAGTAGTATCAGCGATGTGACCTTCATCGTCGAGGCGGTCCAACAGTAAGTGAAACCCGAGTCCGACGCTGACTGTCGACCAACAGGTCCAGATACAGGCCCACACGAAGACACGACGTAGCCGGGACAACACAACCACCTATGAATCGCACACTCGTCGCCGTCATGGCAGCGGTCGTCCTTTTGACAGGGACCGCTATGGCGACGGGTGCTTTCATCACCGGCGACGAAGTGGCACCCGACCGGAACTCCGGCATCTATCTGGCTCCCGCTGACACTGCAAACGGGGACCAGTACGCCGAATACGACGAGACGGGACAGCTACGTATCAGTCTCGCACCGGTGCTCCCGAACGGTCAGACCCGTGTCGACGACCTGTTTGTCGTTGGCTTTGCAGGCTACGAGGGGAATAGTAGTGCTGCTGCCGTCGAGCTGGACAGCGAGCCGGAAACAGTTCGCATATATCGGATGGACACTGGCACACGGGTCGCCGGTGATACTGTCTCGTTACAGCCAGACGAATCAGTGCGCTTTGGGCTGGCGGTGACACCAGCAGAACGCAACTTCACTGGAACAGTATCTATCACCGTCCCTGTTCCCGAACAGCGGTCAACCGAAGGCGACGAGAGCACCAGCGGGGGTGGTGGCGGTATCTCACCCGGTGGCGACGGAGGCGGCGGGACGCAGGACGGAAGCGATTCCGCAACGCCGACGCCAACGCCAGGGGACGATAGCTCGACGAACGGGGCCGCAGGCGAGGACGGGAACGAGTCCGAAACGCCCGCTGACGGAGGAGGCGATGGCAGCGGTACTGGCGTCGGGACACCGACCGAGACACCCGCCGATAGCGACAGAGAGACCGAAACCGTGGCCGGCGGTGGCGCCGAGCCCGCGCCGTCGAAACCCGAAAACCAACAGCCGGCCGAGCCGAGCGGATTCGCACCCGATTTCGACCCTGCATTCGGAATTAACTGGGGATTGTGGGCGTTCATCGCTGGCCTTCTCGCCGTAGTGACGAATTACCTCGTGCAAACGCGATATCATGATGTCCTCCCGGTACTCCAGACACAACCGAGTGACCGCCGGCACCGGTTCCGCCACGTCGCTGTCCGTGAAGCGGCGATAGGTTTCGCCGGAATCGTGCTTACGGTGCTTGTCGTCTCAGCGGTTTCGAGCGCTGGCTTCGGCCCAGTCCCGCAACTAGTTGCCGCGCTCGCGTTCTCCGCTGCAGCCGGCACGGTGACCGGGTATCGATTGCTCCCAAAGCTCGATGCACCGCCCGGGCCGAACGCCACTGACAGCAGCACGGAAAAGCAATAAAATACTCACTCAGTCCGACGATTCAGCGCCACTATCTCCGGCAGTGACAGCAGCCCCGGGCTCTGGCGGAGGTTCGTACCGGAACAGTCGGTCGCCTGTGTACACGATAAGAGTAGAATCACTATCCGACTCGATGATACGTTCGTCGGTGTCGATGGCGATATCTACGAGACCGACAAGCGAATCAACGGAAGTGGTCCAGATATCGTCGTCGACTGGATCAGCCCGGCCGACGGTTATCCACTCGTCGTACTCTTCGCGGGCAGACCTGTATACGAGCCACCGGCACTCGGCATCAGTCAGTGTGAGATAGTCGGTCATGCGCCCGTAGACGAGAGCAGCAGCACAACCAAGGCCACCAAAGAGGAGTGCTGGGCCACCGAGCATCCAGAGCGGTCCGTAGCTCTTCTCGACCTGTGTTTCGACAGTTTGGTCACCGCCGTTCGTCACCGGGCCGGCGTTTGCAACACGATAACTGCTCTGGCTCGGAATAATCTGGAGTCGGTACGTGCGAGCTGTGTCGACCGACCGCCCGTTACGTGTTCCCGAGAGAGCAAGCTCAGAAATCACCGCGATCTCCAGTCGGCCGGATGTCTGGCCGTGCTCCGAATCGATACGCCGAACAGTTTCAGCTGCGCGACTGACATTCAGCGAGAACGGGACTGCCATACGCTCGTCCGTAGCCAACGAGCGCTCGGTGTCTTGTGTCAGTGGGCGTTTTACCTCCCAGTAAACGAGCTCGCCGTTTTGCGTCGATTCGACGGATCGATACTGGACGAATATGTCAGCCGAGGCGGTGAGGTCGCTTTCGTTACTAGCGCTGTATGTGTATGCAAACACGCCGTCCAATACAGGAGCGACCTTTCGGAGGTACACGGGCTGGTCTTCGAGCACTTCACCCTCGGGAAACGCTGAGGTACCGTTGCGAACTGTCGCGTTATGCGAGAACGATCCAGACGATTGCCACGACGATACCTGTCGCGTGGTTGTCTCCGTTCCTGGAGCAACATGCCCCGTATACGTGAGATATCCGCCAGCCGCAGCGATGGCAACCAGACAAATCAGTAGCAATTCGTAGTTGTCGACGACTGTCCGTCGTGTTTCCCGTCCCAACAACCCCATTGCAACTGTAATACTGGTGCCGACAAATAAGAGTTGATACCAGGTCAGCAGTGCTATCTGTGATTCTACAACACCACCGATCAGAGACATAACTGGTGGATACGTCCGATACTACCACAGAATCAAGTCTGATATCCGTAGCCGAGTGCTTATTTAAATAACACGGGTATACACTGATATCAATACGACTACCGACAAGCGGACGAGAAAATCGGTACGACAAGCCGTTTCTGAGCAGGTACGGCTCTTCGATATTGCCCTTCTACTTTCATTTCCACTACTTCTGTGGCTCGGATACAGCCTTCCACTGAACATCAGTGAGTCGCTCGTTTTTGATTATAGAAATCCCACACTGCTCGCAGCGGTTACGTCTGCGTTCGTTCATTTCGAGTTCGGACACCTGATTACGAACGTCGGGTTGTACGTCCTCTTGATTCCAGTACTGTATGTCCTATGCGTCCTGAGCGGTCGTCAGCAGCAGTTCCGAGTGTTTGCCTTCACGACCTTCGTTGCGTTTCCTCCTGTTCTTTCGTATCTGAATCTCGCGATTGCCAGGTCTTCTGTAACATTCGGTGCCTCAGGAGTCATCATGGTCTTTGCCGGCTACCTCCCACTGGCAGTGAGTGAGTACGTTGACACGAACTTCGATATCGGTCCAGTCAGCGTGTTCGCGCCAACTTTATTCTTTGCAAGTTTGGGGTTTATTGCAGTGTTGGGTCTCCAGTCCGTGCTCCTTCAGAACCCAACAGTACTGCTGGGCACCGCCGGTCTGGTTTTAGCGGCGGTGCTCAGTACAGTATTGTATGGCCTTTCGGTGTACGATCAGACCGACAATACACGGACGAAGATCAAATCTGCAATGCGGGCAACCGGGTACACCGACCTGCTGTTACTCACTGTTTTGCTACTTTTCGTTGTTCCAATTATCGCGTTCCCCGCTAGCCCACAGGTTGATAGCGGTGTGTTAAATCTGTATGAGCACTTCCTCGGCTACGCACTGGGGTTCATGACTCCCTATATTGCCAGGACACAGTTTCCGGGGCTATACTAACTACCGTCTCCCAAAGGTTATTCCAGATGAGCCAGTGGTCACATTAGTCTGTTCTGCCCTGCGCACAAAGTGATCTCAGGTGACTTTGTGGCGTCAGCAAGCGAGTCCATCCAGATTGTCTACTTGGGTCTCCGACGTGTCAAGAAGTCAAAAGCCAAGGGCCGGATTTGAACCGGCGATGGGCGGCTCTGCAGGCCGCTGCGTTAGGCCAGACTCTGCCACCTTGGCGCAAATAGAAGTACTCAATTCGTTCGTTTAAGGGTAGCGGATTCGATCAGCCCTCGCCCCCTGACTGGCCCGGTTCGCCGACTCCCTCAGCCGGGATAGAGTTATAGATCGACGATTGTGCTTCGTCGGGAGAGTCGAACTGCTCGTCTTCGACCCGATCCAGTACCGCAGCTAACGGTTCGGTACCGTCTGCGTACACGAGCCGTACATCCTCAAACTCCTGCCGCGCAGTTGCGACCGAGAGCGGGTACGTCGCCGTCTCGAGAAGTGCTTCATTCAGTTTGACTTCGCGACTCATACAGTACACACTCGGGGCGATTGTGTAGTTACCCACTGCTTATAAATACAGAAAGCCCACTCGGGAGAGACATCTCTCCCGAGTGGGCTGTGTAAGGTATGAATGGTGGCGGCGAACCGGATTTCCCAGAGGCTCGCGCACTCCAGTACTCCCCGGAACGCTGGCGGGCTTATCTTCCGTGTTCGGGATGGGTACGGGAGGCAACCCCGCCGCTGTGGCCGCCTAACGCCGAGTCGCGGAATCGAACCGCGAGGATACCGGTCTCGGTCGGTCTCCACCGTGTGTCCGTGCGATCCAGTTTGCGCCTGGACTCGTTCAGCGACGAGTAATTCGTCGGTGAATGAGTCACAGTGCGTATGAATGATGGCTTTGGTCTGTTAGTGCTCGTGGGCTTAACGTCTCGTTACCTCGACGCGCACACCCCGAGTCTATCGACCGCGTCTTATACGCGGGACCTCGGCGGTGTCTCTTTTCCAAGTGGGTTTCGAGCTTAGATGCGTTCAGCTCTTACCCCGTGTGGCGTGGCTACCCGGCACGTGCTCTCTCGAACAACCGGTACACCAGTGGCCACCAACCGTAGTTCCTCTCGTACTATACGGTCGTTCTTGTCAGACACCATAACACACCCAGTAGATAGCAGCCGACCTGTCTCACGACGGTCTAAACCCAGCTCACGACCTCCTTTAATAGGCGAACAACCTCACCCTTGCCCGCTTCTGCACGGGCAGGATGGAGGGAACCGACATCGAGGTAGCAAGCCACTCGGTCGATATGTGCTCTTGCGAGTGACGACTCTGTTATCCCTAGGGTAGCTTTTCTGTCATCAATTGCCCGCATCAAGCAGGCTAATTGGTTCGCTAGACCACGCTTTCGCGTCAGCGTTCCTCGTTGGGAAGAACACTGTCAAGCTATCTTTTGCTCTTGCACTCTTCGCCGGGTCTCTGTCCCGGCTGAGATAGCCATAGGGCGCGCTCGATATCTTTTCGAGCGCGTACCGCCCCAGTCAAACTGCCCGGCTATCGGTGTCCTCCTCCCGGAGTGAGAGTCGCAGTCACCGACGGGTAGTATTTCACTGTTGTCTGGGTGGCCCGCTAGCGCGGGTACCTCTGTAACGACTCCTACCTATGCTGCACATCGGCGACCACGTCTCAGCGACAGCCTGCAGTAAAGCTCCATAGGGTCTTCGCTTCCCCCTGGGTGTCTCCAGACTCCGCACTGGAATGTACAGTTCACCGGGCCCAACGTTGGGACAGTGAAGCTCTGGTTAATCCATTCATGCAAGCCGCTACTGATGCGGCAAGGTACTACGCTACCTTAAGAGGGTCATAGTTACCCCCGCCGTTGACAGGTCCTTTGTCCTCTTGTACGAGGTGTTCAGATACCTGCACTGGGCAGGATTCAGTGACCGTACGAGTCCTTGCGGATTTGCGGTCACCTATGTTGTTACTAGACAGTCCGAGCTTCCGAGTCACTGCGACCTGCTCCGTTCCGGAGCAGGCATCCCTTCTTCCGAAGGTACGGGACTAACTTGCCGAATTCCCTAACGTTGGTTGCTCCCGACAGGCCTTGGCTTTCGCCGCCATGGACACCTGTGTCGGTTCTCGGTACGGACATCATGCTCGTCTTTTCATGGGCCCCAGGTTGAATCACCTTGCGCTGTGCCGCCGTTCGTCCGCTTCGTGCCATTACGGCTTCCACGGAGTTGGACGGTTCGACCGGGCGAAGGCCCGGCGTGATCGACCCCAGGGCGTCGACTTTCACTGCATGATGGCACAGGAATATTAACCTGTTTCCCATTTCGTCACAGTCGAGTTGCGGTGTGACTTAGGACCGGCTAACCCTCAGCTGATCAGCAGTGCTGAGGAACCCTTATCCATTAGGCCGTCGGGGTTCTCACCCGACTATCGCTGCTACTATGGCCAGGATTTTCGTCACTAATCGGTCCACAGGAGCTCTCGCCCCCGCTTCCATCCAATTAGAGCGCCAATCTACTCGATCACCCTATAACGGGTGCGGACAGGTCTCGGTGGTGGATTTGAGTCCCGATCATTTTGGGCGCCTCAAACCTCGGCCGGTAAGCTGTTACGCTTTTCTTAGAGGGTAGCTGCTTCTAAGCTCACCTCCCGGCTGTCTAGGGCTCGAGACCACCTTCAGAGGATTACACTTAATCCACACTTGGGGACCTTAACCTATCTCTGGGTTGTTCCCCTCCTGGTACACAGGCTTACCCCGCGCACCGGAATCCCCGCGTCAAACAGCGTCTGTAGGTTTGGAGTTTGACAGGTGTGCCGACTCCTCTCGGAGGCGGACACACCAATCGGTCGCTCTACCCCACAGACTACCTCGGCGGAGGTCATGCTTCGACATGTTTCGATTGGAACCAGCTGTTGCCGGACTCGATGGGCCTTTCACCCCTACACATAGATCACGAGAGGGTATTGTAGGACACCAACTCTAACAGACTTCCACGTGCCTTTCGGCACGCTTCATCTTGTCCATGCGTAGATCGTCCGGATTCGGGTCGTGTCCACATGGCTCCCCGCGCTTGAACACGGCGGCCCTCGGGCAAATGAATGCCCTGCGGCCATGTCGGTTTCCCTGTGCCTCCCCGGATACTCCGGTTAGACTTGCCATACAGACACACTCCCTGGCTCGTTTTTCAAAACGTACGACAGAACATCGGCTTCCCGTGAGTCTTACTGGACGCTCGCGCGTCGGTCATTCGTCATGGGACCTTGTATGCCCTGTCGCTCGATCGCCAACTGATTTCATGCTCTATTTCGCCTCCCTTCTGAGGGTACTTTGCAGCGTTCGTTCACACTACTTGTTCACTATCGGTCTCAGGTTGTGTTTAGCCTTCGCAGTCGATGCCTGCGTTATTCGCGAGGGATATCCAACCCCCGCTACTCTGGCACTACCGCACAGCGTACTGGTCTTCAGTACGGGGTTGTCACCCTGTATCACGCTCTGTTCCAAGAGACTTCGTGAAGACGGTCGGCTGATGAGAGGTAGCCCGGACACCACATTGCCCGTGAGGGCTTCGGTTTGGGCTGTATCGCGTTCACTCGCGGTTACTGACGACATCACGTTGCGTTTTCTGTTCCTCCCGATACTGAGATGTTTCAGTTCTCGGGGTTCCTCATTGCGCGAAGCAATTGCAGAGGAGATTCTCATTCGGAAATCTGTGGTTCTTGGCCTCCGTGCGGCTCCCCACAGCTTATCGCAGCTTGGCACGTCCTTCATCAGCGCCTGAGCCGAGCAATCCACCAGCTGGCATAGTAGCCAACGTCGTTGTGACTCGTTCAACTGAACGAGTCCAGTGGACGCCTGGATCGCACGTACACACGGTTTCATATTCGCCCCCAAGGTGGAGATGGTGGGCGAATCGACCCTTCCCAGGCTCGGTTTCACCCGGCCTGGTGCATCTGTCGTCGTACCATATCCCATCGCCGTCCCACACTTAAGGGGCACGGTTCGGGACTGGCACGTCGTATGGACCCACTGGGATTTGAACCCAGGGCCTCCGCCTTGCAAAGGCGGCGCTCTCCCGCTGAGCTATGGGCCCGGCAGATCCGCACGGTTGTTAGCCCTGATAGTCCATAGGTGCCCGGTCGACGGAGTTCTCGAACACCGAAAGGTGGGTCAGGCCAGAGGCCTGATCCCGATCAGTAGGAGGTGATCCAGCCACAGATTCCTCTACGGCTACCTTGTTACGACTTAAGCCCCCTTGCGGAGCCCAGATTCGACCGTCGCATGACGGCCTCATCCGGACCCCACTCGGGTGCTTTGACGGGCGGTGTGTGCAAGGAGCAGGGACGTATTCACCGCGCGCTTCTGACACGCGATTACTACCGAATCCAGCTTCATGCGGGCGGGTTTCAGCCCGCAATCCGAACTACGACTCCGTTTGGAGATTAGCTTCGCCTCTCGGCGTTGCATCCCACTGTCAGAGCCATTGTAGCCCGCGTGTTGCCCGGTCCATTCGGGGCATACTGACCTACCGTTGCCCGTTCCTTCCTCCGCTTTAGCAGCGGCAGTCCTCCTAGTGTACCCAACTACCTCAAGGGTATTGCTGGCAACTAGAAGTGCGGGTCTCGCTCGTTGCCTGACTTAACAGGACGCCTCACGGTACGAGCTGACGGCGGCCATGCACCTCCTCTCAGTAGCGTCGGGTAAAGTCGTCAACCTGACCGTCATTACTACTGTCGGGACCGGTGAGATGTCCGGCGTTGAGTCCAATTAAACCGCAGGCTCCTCCGGTTGTGGTGCTCCCCCGCCAATTCCTTTAAGTTTCATCCTTGCAGACGTACTTCCCAGGCGGCTCGCTTCTCGGCTTCCCTAGGGCGCAGCGCAGGCTCGTAGCCTACGGCACACCTAGCGAGCATCGTTTACAGCTAGGACTACCCGGGTATCTAATCCGGTTCGAGACCCTAGCTTTCGTCCCTCACCGTCGGGTCCGTCTTCCTGAGGTGGTTTCCCCATTGGTGGTCCGTCCAGGATTACAGGATTTCACTCCTACCCCGGACGTACCCCTCAGGTCTTCCGGCCCCAAGCCGGACAGTTTCCGCTGGACGCCGACGCGTTGAGCGCGTCGATTTCCCAACGGACTTGTCCGGCCGGCTACGGACGCTTTAGGCCCAATAATATCGGCCATCACTTGGACTGCCGGTATTACCGCGGCGGCTGGCACCGGTCTTGCCCAGTCCTTGTTCCTGTACCACCTTACGGTACAGAAAAGCGAGGGCTATATGCCCTCACACTCGGAGTCCCCCTATCGCACTGTCGTGCAGTGTAAAGGTTTCGCGCCTGCTGCGCCCCGTAGGGCCCGGTATCTTGTCTCAGATACCGTCTCCGGGTTCTTGCTCTCACAACCCGTACCGATTATCGGCATGGTGGGCCGTTACCCCACCATCTACCTAATCGGCCGCAGCCACATCCTACAGCGCCGGAACGTTTCTCACTCTCGACACTCCAGTCTGAGAGTGATATCCGCTATTGGCCTCAGTTTCCCGAGGTTATCGCGGTCTGTAGGGTAGTTTGGCCACGTGTTACTGAGCTATATGCCACGAGTCTGAACTCGTGCGACTAGCATGGCTAAATCGGACTCCGATAGCAATGGCCTCCGGCAGGATCAACCGGAATGTATCCCGGCACGATGCCGGGGGGTTAGGCGGGATCACACCCAGATAATGGGTGTGGTCGCTATCGAAGGGTGTTCGAGGACACCCGTCGACCGAGTGTCACCGAACTATCAGGGCTAACATCAGATTCCATCTTGACGGCGGACCGCAGGGGTGGAATCCTCATTTCTTCGGACCTGATTGTTGTCTCGAAGCCACCATAAAGGCTTCGAGTTTCGTTGGCGAGTCGGCCCCGCCTAGTCCGTGTCGGCAGAGATTCGATGTCCCCGACCGAACGTCGTTCGCGTTCATTCCCAGCGCCCTGTTACACTTAAGGGCATCGGAACGGGCTCGCGTCGAACCGCACGACGCGAGCGACCTTCGCGTTCATTCCCAGCGCCCTGTTACACTTAAGGGCATCGGAACGGGCTCGCGTCGAACCGCACGACGCGAGCGACCTTCGCGTTCATTCCCAGCGCCCTGTTACACTTAAGGGCGTCGGAACGAGTTCGTTCGTTTGGGGCCATCGCCCCTGACCGCGTTCGCATTTCATTCCGATGGGTGAGCCACACTTAACCCCGTCGAAGGAAGTCGACTGCGAGACGGAATTACACGGGTGTGAGTGTCCCACACGTGTATAGACGGACCGTACGGGCCTCGGGGTCGACGGACTGCTGGATCGTAGTCTTCGCTCGCGCGCACACGCGGGTGTAGCCACTGTGATGTCGCCACCGAAAACGTCGAATCGCGACCTAGATCTCGTCTAGGTGTTCGACGCCCTGCTTCGAGACGTTCCCTTTCGTGATATCGCCGGGCATCCAGTCGGGTTTGTCGTCAGGAGCCTCCTCAACCCATGCCCACGCCTCATAGATGTGGACTTTGTGGGTCCCCTTCTCCCGTAGTCGTATCTCCTCAGGATCAGCCTGATCTTCACCGTCAGCCGGTTCGAGTCGACGTGCTGCCTTCAGTGCAGCCTGCCGAGGCGTTCCGCCCGAGAAGACGCTCGATTCGTCACCGTCTTCGCGCAGTGCGAAGTTGCGCTTGTCACTGTCGGGTGCCATGGATTTCACCGCTCCATGCCAATTCAGCACATGGCAGAACATAAATATACCCCCCAATCCCGCCTCCCTCGGGGGGTATTTATATACGCTCGCACGGTCACACGCCCTTTTGAACGCCCAGACCGGCCGTTTCAGCCCGGATATTCGGGTCGAAATCGTCACGCGCGCCTACGAAATCACCAGCCAGCGGCCGGCGGCACGGTAGACTTAAGTGTATCCTGCGGTGAAGTGCGGAGTAGGATAGCGCGATGGTGCGAAAGAAGAAGCTCAGCCCGAGTGGCGCCAAAGATGAGGACGGCGAGTACCACAACGTACATATCAACATTCACGAAGACGAGCTAGCCGTCGCCGGGATGGAGATCGGCGACGAGGTGTTCGTTCGCGTCCGCGATAACAAGATTATTATCCAGAAAGCCGACCCGGAAGAGGTCGAACACGACTTTTGAGGCACCATCGACGGTGACACAGTGCCACCGGGCCATTGGGCCGATGCCCGATACCGGACATGCAACGACGTTCTTCGAGGTAACCCGAACACCAACACAATGAGACCCTACGATATCGCCAGACCACTCCTGTTTTCGCTGCCAGCAGAAACCGCCAACCGGAGCGTCCACCGGCTGTTAGAGGCGGTCGACGGAACCCGAGTCGCCGACGCGATGGCCGACCGCTACACCGTCACTGACGACAGACTTGCAGTGGAGGCGTTCGGCTACACGTTCGACAACCCCGTCGGAGTCGCCGCTGGCTTCGACAAGAATGCAACCATCCCCGGAGCGGTGGCCTCACTCGGCTTCGGTTTCGCGGAGGTCGGCGGCGTCACAGCCGAGCCACAGGCCGGCAACGCCCGCCCGCGGATGTTCCGGCTCAGGGAGGACGAGGCGATCATCAATCGGATGGGCCTGAACAACGACGGCGCTGTCGTCGTCGGCGAGCGGCTGAAACACGTCGACGCGCCGTTCCCGGTCGGCGTCAACATTGCCAAGACGGAACATGTCGGAACCGAGGAGGCCCCCGACGACTACCGGACCACGTACGAACACGTCGCCGAAGGCGGGGACTTCTTCGTCGTCAACGTCTCCTGTCCAAACTCGGAGGGCTTCGAGGAGCTCCAGAACCGCGACGCGATGGAAGCGATCCTCAGTGAGCTACAGGACGCTGGCGCGGCCCCGCTGCTCGTGAAGCTCTCGCCGGACCTCCCCGAGCCGGCAGTCGAGGACGCGCTTGACCTGGTGACCGAACTCGGCCTCGACGGCGTCGTCGCGACGAACACGACGACTGAACGGCCCGCAAGCCTACGCTCGCCGAACGCGGTCGAGACGGGCGGCCTCTCCGGGAAGCCGATCGAGAACCAGGCGACCGAGATGGTCCGGTTCGTCGCCGAGCGCGTCGACGTGCCCGTCGTCGGCGTCGGTGGCGTCTCGACAGCGGAGGGCGCATACCGGAAGATCCGCGCCGGGGCCTCACTCGTCCAGTTGTACACCGGCCTGGTGTACCGCGGCCCGTCCATCGCCCGCGAAATCAACGAGGGCCTGCTCGAACTGCTCGCGGAGGACGGCTTCGACTCGGTCGAGGACGCCGTCGGCGCGGACCTGTAGCTTGGGGCTTGCTGGCCTTTTGGAACAGCGATAGACCGACGGCTGGCCGTTATTCCAGCGCGTCCAGTCGGAACTCGAACGCCGCCACCGGCAGTTCCAAGTCGTGCTCGACAAGCACCTTCGGGTGGATTTCGCCGACGACGCCAACCGACTCCCCGTCGAGGACGACCTCGGCGGCGCGGCCGCCGATGAACGACGGATGCGCGGTCGGGGGCGTTTCGAGGTCCTTGTCGAAGGCGTCGGCCAGCGCCTGCAGGCGAGCCTTCGCGTCCTCATAGGAGGCGTCCGTGCGCGCGAGCGCGGCGGCGACGGTGCGGTGTTCGGCGACGCCAGTGTTCTCCGAGTCGTCGAGGCCGGCGGCCAGCCCGATTTCGGCGAGGTCCTGCGGATAGCTCCGGTGGGTGTTGTTCTCCAGGACCATCATGATGGAGGGGAGCGCCCACGTCCGGAGGATAGTGTAGTCCTCGCTGTAGGGCTCCTGGATGGTGACCGGGTCGGCCTCGCCGACGGCGTCCCCGCCAGTACTGTCCGGACTGAGTCCCATCCGCTCGAAGTTCTTGGCCTCGTTTATCATGTGGAAGTTCAGCAAATCCTCGAAGCCCAGCCCGACCAGAGCGTCGCGGGCGGCGTCCTCAAGCCGGGACCGCTCGTGGCGGCCGCCGACCGTCGATACGTCGGGGTAGGTCGGTTCGAGGCTGTTGAACCCGAGCGCCCGCCCGATGTCGTCGATGATATCCAGCGGGTGGATGACGTCGACGCGGTAGGGCGGAATCTCCACCTCGTAGGCCACGCCGTCGTCGGCGTCGGTTTCGCTCGCGTCGAGGCCAGCGCGCTCGGCGTAGTCGACGACCTCGCGGCTGTCCAGTGAGACGCCGAGAATGGATTCGATACGGTCGTGCGTGACCGTCTTCGTCCGCACCGAGAGGTCCGGCCGTTCCAGCGTCTTGCCGGCGTACTCGCCGGGCGCGTCGTCGGCGTAGGACACGTCGACCTTCTCGACCTGGCCGCCGCGGGCGGCGAGGGCGTAGCAGACGATGTTGCACATGTGGTCGATGGTCCACTGGTCGGTCCCGGTCATCTCGATGAACAGGTCCCGGGAGTCGACGCTGACCTCGGTTCGGCGGCCGTTGATGACCGGCGGGAACGAGAACAGGCCGATGGCGTCGTAGATGGCCGGCACGCGGTCGAAGTCGGCGACGAGGTCGCCGTAGGTCTGGCCGGTCTCGTGGGACGCCATGACCTCGCTGGGGGTCATCTCCGCGTCGGCGTCAAGCGGTACGAACGTCGCCTCGTCGGGGTCCGCGCTGGTGTACGTGATGGACTTGCCAGTCTCGTCGGTGACCGAGTCGCCTTTCAACATCGTAAGGTCGTGGACCCCAATCGCACCCTTCGCCCGCTTGCGACCCATCGTCGCGTGGAGTTTCTCCTGCAGTTGGATGAGCGACTCCAGCGCTGCCTCGTCCATGTCCAGCCCGCGGACGATAGCGCCGGTGACGTACGGGCGCTCGTCTGGCTGGTCCTCGACCTCGATGGTCCAGTCGGCGCTGTTCGTGTTGGGGATGTCCACCCCGCGGTCGTCGCCGTAGTGGTAGCGCAGCGAGCGGGCGACGCCCTCAACGGAGAGGCGGTCGAGCCTGTCGGGAGCGAACTCCAGTTGGAACTCGTCGTCCTCGGTCCAGCCCTCGAACTCCAGGCCGAGGTCGAACAGGTCCGATTTGAGTTCGTCGTCGTCTTTCTCGTCGTGACCGGTCAGATACCGCAGTTCGTCGGGGTCGACGTCGACGACGGGCATCAGCGCATCACCTCCGTCTCCCGCAGCAGTTCAAGATCACACAGCGTCCCGTGCACGTCGCGGATGTCCTCGAAGCCGTACATGAGCATGAGTAATCGTTCGAGCGAGAGGCCCCACGCCATCACGTCGCAGTCGACGCCAAGCGGCGTGAGCACCTCGTCGCGGAAGATACCGGAGTTGCCGACCTCGACGACCTCGCCGGTCTCGGGGTGGGTCCCGAACAGTTCGAAACTGGGCTCCGTGTAGGGGTTGTAGTGGGGCTTGAACTCCAGGTCGGTGATGCCGAACTGCTCGTAGAACTCCGTGAACGTCCCCATCAGGTCACGCACAGAGAGGTCCTCGGCCATCACCCACCCCTCAATCTGGAAGAACTCCAGCAGGTGGGTCGGGTCGAGCGTGTCGTTGCGGTACACCTTCTCGACGCTGAAGTAACGCTCGGGCGGTTCGAGGTCACCGACCTGGTGGCCCGAGAGGTAGCGCATCGACAGCGAGGTGGTGTGGCCCCGGAGGTCCATCCCGCGGGCGATGTCCTCGGTCCAGGGCGAGTGATACCCCTCGCCGTCGGGGCCGACGCCCTCCCGGTGGGCCGACCGGACCCGCTCGACGAGGTCGTCGGGCAGGTTCCGAATCTCGTCGGGCCGTTCCAGCGCGAACTGGTCCCAGTGGGTCCGGGCCGGGTGGTCCTGGGGCATGAACAGGCAGTCGTTTATCCAGAACTGGGCGTCGGCGTGGGGGCCTTCCATCTCTTGGAAGCCCATGCCGACGAGCGTGTCCTTCACGCGGTTGGCGGTCTGGCGGAGGATGTGCTCCTTGCCGTGGCTCACGTCCTCAGCGTCGGCCTCGACGTTGTACTCGGTAAACTCCACGTCTTCCCACTCGCCGCTGGTGAGCAGTTCGGGCGTGAGCTGGTCGACCGTCTCGGCGGCCTCGACGCCCTCCATCAAGGCGGTGACGCCGTCGTCGGTCAGCCGCACGGAGCGGACGGTCTCCTCGCGCGCGTCGACGAGGCCGCGCCGTTCCAGTTGGTCGAGCGCGTCCGGGTCGGCGTCCTCAACACGTCCATCTGCGACGGCCTCCAGCGCCAGCATCTCGGGGTCGGACCCGGGGTCGGCGTCGGGGTTGGCCGTGATTTCGCCGCTGTCGATGTCGCCGTAGGCCTTGCGGGCGTAGTTCGAGAGCGCGATGTCGACCGCGCCGCCTTCGAGACCGGACGCGCCGATGACCTGCCCCATCTGGACTGGGCCGTCGGCCGCACCGGCATCGATAGCGGCCTCATAGAGGTCCTGTTCGGGCAGGCTCTCGCGGACGTACGCCTCGCCCTCCTCGGTGAGTTCGTAGTGTTCCAGCGTCTCCTCGTCGACGGCGACGAGGCCGTCGGCTTCCAGTTCGAACGCCGCTCTGGTGGCCGCTTCGGGCTTGAGGCCCGCGTCCTCGGCTACCGCGTCGATGCGCCTGTCCTCCTGTGCGTCGGCGGCCTGCAGGACGGCCACCTGTGCCTGTGGTCGTTTCATACGGGTGTCTCGGTCTTGTGGGGATAACCGCGGGTCGCTCAGTTAACGGTTCTTACTTCCTGCTCACGGTTTCGTCCGACCACGCCTCTCAGCGCCGTCAGAGTCCACACGCGGTCAGGCAGTACAAAAGAAGCCGAACCCCTGTCTGTCGGATGGCTGGCGCGCGACACCGGCACGGTGGGATTCGGGTGCCATGTCTCAGCGATTGTGGCTGTCGGGCAAAAACGTTGCGCGTGTGGCCGTCGCGACACGAACCCGGCGACGCGACCGGGCGCTCAGTCCGCGCCCGAGCGCTTTCGGTCGGAGTCGAGGTCGATGTCGAGTTCGTCGAGCCTGTCTTCCCACTCTGCGCGTTTCTCCTGGTGGTCTTCGAGGAACTCGGCCATCAGTTCGGCGGCCTGTTCCTTGCAGCCGCCACAGAGCCGTTCGCCGCCGACGCACTCGTCGTACACCTCCTTGGCGAACTCGTCGTCGTCACCCGACAGCAGGTAGGCATACAGCTCGTAGACGGGGCACTCATCGGCCTTCCCACCCTTCTCGCGCTGTTCCTCTGCAGTAGAGCGGCCGCCGGTCGTCGCGGATTTTACCTTGTCGTAGCCGTCCTCCGGGTCGTCCAGTAGCGAGATGTGGGAGGCCGGAATCGACGAGGACATTTTCCCGCCAGTGAGTCCGGTCATGAACCGGTGGTAGATCGAGGACGGCGGCTGGAAGCCGTAGCCCCCGTTGTCGAGTTCGACCTGCCGAGCGAGTTCCTCCGCCTCGACGTGGTCCAGGTCGAACGTGTCGATGTGCTCGTCGTACACTCGCTTCTCGCCGTCGATAGCTTCGATGAGGGCCTCGAAGGCTACGTCGGTAGCGTTGCGGTCGAGGAACCGGATCCGCGGTCGGAGTGGTTCCTTCCCGGCCTCGTCGAGTTTCGAGACGACGGACTCGCGGGCGTCAGCGGGTGCTGGCTGGTGGTCGCGCAGCCAGTCGGCGGCCTCGCCACACCGCGGTCGGTCGGCATCCTCGGCGTAGTCCTCGCGGGCGTCGTAGGCCTGTCGGAGCAGTGTCCGTTCGACTCCGTCGGCCTCGAAGCTGGCAAACGCTTCTGTCACGCCGAAATACCGCATCCGCGCGGCGAGATCTCGGGCCAGCCGCATATGGGGGTCCTGGTCCGGGCCGACGGGAATGACCGTCGGCTTTGGCTCGTCCAGTTGCGGATAGAGGATGTCGGCCATCTGCGTGACGACCGACTGCATGTGTGAGATGTCGGTCTCGCCATCGAAGTCGTAGATGGCCTGCAGCTCCGAGAAGTTCGCCTCAGCCCCGAGTTCGAACGCAAGGTCCTGCACTTCGCGGTTGTCGGACTGGCGGTACAGCGTCCCCTCTTCGGGGTCGAACCCGAGCGCGAGCAGCGAGAGGACGTAGTCCGTCGCGTGCTCGTCAATTTCGTCCCACGAGAGCCCGCGGGCGCTGTGGGCTTCGAGGTCCGCGATGAGCGCGTGCGCGTCCCCGCCCTGCTGTTGGTGCCAGATAATCTCGTCAAAGACGAGCTTGTGGCCGATGTGTGGGTCGCCGGTCGGCATGAACCCCGACAGCGCGGCGAAGGGGTCGTCGTTGCGCATGGCTTCGGCGACCGGTCGGTAGTCCCGGTGGCCGAAGATGACGCCCCGCCGCATTAGATAGTGAGGGTTGGGGACCTCAGGAAGTACCTCGTCGAACTCCTCGATGCCGAACTGCTCGAACAGCTTGCGGTAGTCGGCGATAGTCGAGGAGCCCCACGGGTCAAGCGTCGCCTCGTCGGCCCCTTCGGCCTCGGTGCCGCCGTCCGGCAGCACTGGGTCGTCACCGGAGGGGGCGTCAGGCTCCCGCCACGCTGCGCCCGACTGGCGGCGGTCCTCGTCGGGCGATGCGTCGTCGTGGTGGGAGTCGTCCGTTGTCATAGCTGTGGTCGGCTCGCGGTGAGCCACGTTACAGGTGTTTTGGTCCCGGTCGGCGCAAAAAGGGTTCGTTTCGGTGCGCCGAGGGACCGACGGGCAGATACCCACTGGCCGACCCCGATGCCCGGGCGGCTCAGGGCGTCAGTCGTTCGACAGCTATCCACTCGATATCGACATCACCGCCGTCCGTTGTGAGTGCGAATACCATCGTCTTCCGGACGCCGTGAGCGAGGCGCACGTCCAGCGCGAGGTCCCTCGGCTCGAACCGGTGGTCGGCCGGCAGCACGCGCACCAGTAGCTCCGAGTGCCCGAGGTTCGCCGCACTTTCGACATCGGCGTAGGTCCGGAAGTCAGCGCCGAACTTGAAGCCGGTCTTCGGCGCGACGCCGCTCGCTCGCAGGGCCGTATAGACAGCTAGCCGGCGGTCGAAGCGGTCGCCCTCGACCTCGCGGCCGCGCTCGACGACAGCGTCAGCCCCGCCATCGACTGTGAGCAGTCCCGCCTGTGCGAGATACGCGGCTTCAACGAGGGAGAGCTGCACTGCGCCGTCGTCACCGAGCCGCTGGCCGTAGAAGGCCTGCTCGTACAGCTCCGCCGGCGGCTCCCAGCACACCACGCGCTCTCCGAGCAGTTCCCCCTCCGTTGCCGGGACGACAGCGTCGCTGGTTCCCTCAACGTCGCGCCGGTCGGTGTCGAGGTAGGTGACCTCGCTCTCCTCGTCGACGACCGCCAGCACGCAGTCGCCCAAGGCCGCGGCGGCAGCGGTATCACGCTCGCCGACGACCCTGACGCGGTACGCCACTTCGGTGTCCCATGGCCCGTTCCCGCGCGGGTAGACCACGAAGTCCGCCCCCGACGCGTCGTCGACCCACCCTTCGCGGGCCGGCGTGAGGTAGAAGCCGCGGTCACGGAGGTCTTTGTAGACAGCGAAGTCGACCTCGGAAACGGCCGTCGACCCGAGGAACGCCCGGAAGTCCATGCCGTCGATGCTCTCGATATCTCCGCGGTAAAGGAGGTGTGCGGCCTCCACCGGGGCCAGGTCGAGGTCCCCGTTGCGGACCTTCCCGTAGCCACGCGAGTCGTAGAACCGCTCGCGGGCCTCGTAGCCGGCCCGGACAACATCACCGTCGAGCGTTAGTCCCATGCTCTGACGTGGCTCCCGCGACGACAAAGCCCCTGCGGGTCCGAACCGGTAGCGGAGTTGGGCGGATGCGGAGGGTCAGTGCTCACTCCCGTTCTGCGCAAGAACTGTCCAGACATCGCGTGCCGCCAGCGGTTTCGAACAGCGGCAGGCCGCAGTCACAGTTACCGACGACGACGCCGGACGGCATCGAGAAGCCGGTGTCACAGTCGGGGTAGTGTTCACAGCCGGCGAGCAGGCCACCACGGCGGAGAATCAGCAGGTCGCCGTCACAGTGAGGACAGCTCCACTCACGGTCAAAGGCCGCAATAACGGCGTCGTCTAGTGAGTCACACTCCCGGTCAAGACACAGTTCGAACGCCCGCCCACGTTCCACTCGAAGCGTCGGGAGTCCGCAGTCGTCACACCGACCGCCAGTGACCGCGGCATCGCTCGGAATCCCATAGGCGGCGTCACAGCCGGTACAGGTAACCTCGCTACGGGTGCGAACCAGCGTCCCGGCGCAGTCGGGACAGTCGCGCACCGGAACGCCGGCGTTCGAGGCCGGATAGCGGCCACTGCCGTGTTCCTCGTGAGTGACCACCCGGAGGAGTTCGTCGCCGTCGCGGGCGGTCACCGCTCCGTTGTCGATGGTGACGCTTTCAGCGCGCGTGAGCCACGCGACCGGCTGATATCCTTCGGCATCGTGAACCAGAACAGTGTTGTCCGGTTTAACGACGACGAGGACATCACCGCGCTGCTCTCGCTCGCGCGCGCCCTCGAAAACGGTCGTACATTCACCAGCAATCACACGGGTTCCGTCGTGCATGGACTGGGCTGGCCGGGTTTCGGTATTTAAATCCTCAGGCGGTGGACGGGGTTTCATAGCGCGGTCGTCGCTGCCGGAGTCACAACAGCCAAAGCCGTCGCCGAGTGACAGCAAGGCAATGAGTGAACCGCCTGCTGCGGTCTGTTTCGATATGGACGGCGTCCTCGTCCAGTCTGAAGACCACTGGGTCCGTGCCCAGCGCGAGGATATCCTTCCGACGACCGCACCGAACGACGACATCCCGGTGTCCGCGATTACCGGGCGGAACTACCGAGAGGTGTATCCGGACCTGAACGCCGAGTACGACCTCGAAATCAGCCGCGAGGGCTTCGAGAGACTGTTCGAGGAGCACGGCGAGCGGATTTACGGCGAAAAAGCGACCGTCCTCGACGGGGCACACGAACTGCTCGACGACCTGCGGGACGCCGGCGTGGCACTGGCGCTGACGACCTCCGCACCATGGGCCTGGATCGACGTGGCCGACGAACGCTTCGACCTCCTCTCGAAGTTCGATGTCGCCATCAGTGCAAATGACATCGACGGCCCCGGGAAGCCGGAGCCAGACATCTACGAGCAGGGCGCGGCAGAACTGGGCGTTGCGCCCGAGGACTGCTGGGCCGTCGAGGACTCCACCGCGGGCGCACGCGCCGCCGTCGCCGCCGGAATGACGACCGTCGGGTTCCGCGGCGACGGCGACGAGACGGACCTCTCGATGGTCCACGAGACCGCAGACGATGCCGCGTCGCTGCGACAGGTACTTTTAACCGGTGTGTAACGCCCGCGAGTCTGTGCGGAGGTGAGAGATGACAGACGCAGAAGCAGCGGTATGGCGCTCCGGTACAGAGTTGAGCCAGAAACCGAGAGGCAATACTTTAGTACGGTACGCAGAAGTTCAAGAGCCACAGAACGGCGTGCAGGAAATGCCAGTGTGGGGGGAAAGACCCGGCCAGGTCAGGCGGGGTCACCGTATCCGCGGCCCGCGAGGAGGCCGAAGATGTTGAGGGCAACGACACCCACGAAGATGAGGAAGCTCTGACTGTCCAGTCCGCCCAGCAGTAGCGGCGGATATGCCAGTGGCGTAACGATAGCCAGCCAGAACGCGATGAATTGCAGGGGACGAACGAGTGATCGGAGGGCGACGCTACTGGGGGCGGCTTCCATCGGGGAACGGAAGGGCGATGCACTGGACATTGTGGGCTTCCTCAGTTCTTCGTAAGAACCCATACCCAAATATAAACGCCAGACCCTTGGGGAGAATTCGTGCTCTTTTCGGAATGTTAACCGGATTTCAGCACCTTTCAGCGATGTTTCACAGAGCACTGTAACGCTTTTAGAGGTGTTTATAAATTTTATCGGCCATTCTAATCGTGTTTCAGAGCAGGAGTCGAAACGGCGATTACCGAACGAGAACTGACCGGGTTTCGGTGATCGTCGGGAGCGGCAACGCGGGGAACGCCACCTCGACGGTGAACGTGAGTTCGTCCGCGTCCGCGCCGAAGACGGCCACCGGAAGCGTCGCTTCACCGAGATACGACGGTTTGGCGGTCATCTCACGCCCGTTGACAGTGACCCGCAGGCCCGCACGGGCACTGCCACCAGTGTTTTTCACCGTCACCTCCCGCATATCGTTGTCACCGGGCGCGATGGTCTCGGGGAACTCACCCCAGTCGATGGAGACAACAGGAAGGTCCCGGGCGTTGGCCAGCACTTGCTCGGCGACGCCTTCGGAGAGTCCGGCACGGACGAGGCCGTCTTCGCCGGCTTCGACCACCTCGGCGGGCGAGGACAGGCCCGCGGCGGCGAGCTTGCCCGCGCGACCGCTGCCGACGCCGTCGATGGCGGTCAGCCCCACCGCGTCGGCACTGATGCCGTGTTCAACGCGGGCCTCGACCCGGCAGGCCAGGTTCGCGTAGCGAGCCGGCCCGAGCGTGTCGACGAACTCCCGCATCGCCGCGAGCAGGCGCAGGGCGTTCTGGCGGATGACCCACGCGTCGCTTTTGAGTTCGGTCGGCGTCGTCCCGGTCATGCCCGAGCGGAGGATGGCAAGCACCTTCCGCTGGCCGGCGTCGAGACTGTCGTCGACACTGTCTCCCAGCACCGCGTGGACAGCGTCCTCCTCGTCGGAGCGGGCGCTGACGCTGTCGAACTCCGTCGCGCCGGCCACCGCGGTCAGCAGGTCGTCCGCGTCAACAGAGACAGCGGAATCCGGGTCCGCGGCGTCCTGACACCGTTCGGCAACGTCCGCGAACCGGCGTGCGGTCGACAGCCGGAGGTAGAACTTCGAGGCGAGCTGGCCGAGTCGCGTCGGCTCGACGTTGAGGCCGTCCTGCTCGACGAAGCCCTCGTCGACAAGCGCCGAGAGCGTATCGCTGACCCGGTTTCGGAGATCGCTGCCGGCGTCATATTCGTCGGGGGCCGACTGCGAGCGGGCGTAGTAAAACGTGGTCCCGAGCCACTCCATTACGTCGTCCACGTCGTCGATGGTGCCGAGCGCGATTTCGGCGTTCAGGTGGGCGTCGAGTTCGGCCGCCAGCCGGGACTCGATCTCCTTGCCGTCACGGAGCAGGCGGCGGTACTTGTCGGCGTCCGAACGGTCGCAGACGACCCAGGCATAGCCCATGTCGTCGTAGCCGGGCCGACCCGCGCGGCCGAGCATCTGGAGTACGTCGAGCGGGCTCATGTCGACCTCGCCCTCCAGCGGGTCGTGGAGTTTGGTGTCGCGGATGACGACACAGCGGGCGGGGAGGTTCACGCCCCAGGCCAGCGTCGACGTCGAGAAGAGCAGTTGTATCTTGCCCTCCTTGAACCACTGCTCGACTCGGTTCTTGTCCTCGCGCGCGAGGCCGGCGTGGTGGAAGCCGACGCCGTCGAGCACGGACTGGCGGAGCGTGTCGTTCGAGAGGTCCGCGGCGTCGTTGTGGAAGTCGTAGTCTCCGCGTGCGCCCATCGGAATATCTCGCTCGACAATTTCGTCGCGGGCCTTCTTCGCGGCCTGGACGGTATCCTGCCGCGAGGAGACGAACACGAGCGCCTGACCCTCCTCGCGGATGTGTGGCTCGGCGAGGTCCAGCGCCCGGTAGAGCCGGCGGTACTTGTCGGCGAAGGCGTTCTCGCCGTGGGAATACGTCTTCACGTCGGCGTTGAGTGGGACCGGGCGGTACTTTTCACCGAAGGCGAAGGTGGTCTCGTCGGGAGCGTCTAGCCAGTCAGCCACGTCGTCGATGTTCGGCATCGTCGCCGACAGCGCCACGACACGCGGGTCACAGAGCCGGCGCAGGCGCGAGACGGTGACTTCGAGCACCGCCCCGCGACGGTCCGAGTCCAGCAGGTGGACCTCGTCGATGACACAGCAGTCCACGTCAGTGATAAAGGAGTAGCGGCTGGTCTCGTGTTTCCGGGTGGCCGAGTCGGCCTTCTCCGGCGTCATCACGAGGATGTCGGCCCGCTCGGCGCGGCGGGGGTTCAGGTCCCGCTCGCCGGTGACGACGTAGACGGAGTAGCCCAGGTCCTCGAACCGTTCCCACTCGCTCTCTTTCTCGTTGGTGAGCGCACGCAACGGCGCGAGAAAGAGTGCGGTCCCGTCCTCGGCGAGGGTCTTGCAGATGGCCAGTTCCGCCAGCGCGGTCTTCCCGCTGGCCGTCGGCGCGCTGACGACGACGTTGTCGTCGCGGTTCAGCAGGGCCGGCAGGGCCGCCGACTGCATCCGGTTGAACTCCTCGAAGGGGAAGGCGTCGGCAAACTCGGGGAGCACCTCCGCGACCGCCACAGTCGGCTCGCTGTCGGTTCGGGATGGCACGTCACAGTCGCAGTTCCGCGACGGCAAAGGCGTTTCTATGGGGGAACCGAAGTGTGGGAGAAGACATAGTTCCGGAGCCATTGCGTAGCTGCCCGCTGTGAGCGCCCCACACGCCTGCCCAAAGATTAACCCGGCCGGCTGACAGTGCGCAAGCGTGCCCCTCAGCGACCCCGAAGACTACTACGACGAGAACGACGAGAGCGAGTGGGACCGTCTGGCGGCCACGCTACACGGGCAGTTAGAGTGGACGGGGACCGTCGAACAGCTCGAAGCGAACCTCCCCGACACGGGACGCGTCCTCGACGTGGGCGGCGGCGCTGGTCGGTACGCCGTCTGGCTGGCCGAACAAGGGTACGATGTCACGCTCGTCGACCCCAGCGAGGGCCAGCGGGCTCTCGCACAGAAGAAGATCGCCGAGCACGGGCACGAGGAGCGGGTGACCGTCAGGGCGGGGGACGTACGCGACCTCGAGTTCGACCGGGACGCATTCGACGCGACGCTGTGTCTGGGTGGGCCGCTCTCGCACGTGCTCGACGCCGACGGACGCGTGGCTGCCGTGCAGGAGCTTATGCGGGTGACAAAAGCTGCGTGTCCAGTGTTTGCATCCGTTATGGGGCGGCTCAATTGGCTGGTGCTCTCGCTGGTTGGCGGGTCGGACCACCTTGTCCATGCGGCCGAACTGGCCGAAACGGGCGACTACGACCGTCCGTTCGTGGCGCAACTCGGTCACGACGCGGCGTTCACCGAGACCCATTTTTTCCGTGCCGACGAGTTCGAGGCGCTGCTAGAGGCGGGCGGAGCAACCGTCGAGACGCTGGTCGGACTGGAAGGGCTGGCGTCGGTACTTGCCGCCGCCCCGCTCCGGGGAACCGCTGACGAGCTGTCAGCGCGCGAGCGGGCCGGTGTCCGAGCGCTCGTCGACGAACTCCGGACGGACCGGACCGCCGTCGACATGTCCGCACACATGCTTGCCGTCTGTCGGGCATGAGCCGGCAACGCGGACAGCAAAGTGAGTGCTCGGAAGTACGCCGCCGACCACCGTTTCGATCCGGTTGCCGGACCAGTCGATTGTCGTTCACACGCTATACGGGAGACCGCGTGAGCCCCGCACGTTTTTCACCGGGCGAACCGAACTCCGGGTAATGAGTCGTTCGCGCAAGCCTGACTGGCTGAAGATGCGGCCACCGTCGGGCGAGCGGTTCACCGATATCAAGCAGACGCTCCGGGATCGAAACCTCAACACGGTCTGTGAAGAGGCTAACTGCCCCAACCTCGGGGAGTGCTGGACCGGGCGCGACGGACCGGGGACAGCCACGTTCATGCTGATGGGCGACCGCTGTTCGCGGGGCTGTAACTTCTGTGACGTGGAGACGGGCGGGATGGAGCCGCTGGACCCTGACGAGCCACAACAGGTGGCCGACGCTGTCGCGGATATCGGGCTGGACTACGTAGTACTGACGAGTGTCGACCGCGACGACTTGCCCGACCAGGGCGCGGGCCACTTCGCCGAGACGATCCGGGCCATCAAGGACCGGGACCCCTCGATTCTCGTCGAGTGTCTCATCCCCGATTTTCAGGGTGAGCCGGACCTCGTACGGAAGATTATAGACGCCGACCCGGACGTCATCGCCCACAACATCGAGACGGTCGACCGCCTCCAGTGGCCGGTCCGGGACCGTCGGGCGGGCTACGAGCAGTCCCTCTCGGTGCTCCGGCAGGTCGACCGAGAGAGCGACGTGTACACGAAGACCAGCCTGATGCTTGGCGTCGGCGAGTACGCCCACGAGGTGTACCAGACGCTGTCGGACCTCCGGCAGGCCGGCGTCGACGTGGTGACGTTCGGCCAGTACCTCCAGCCCTCCCGCTCGCACCTCGAAGTCTCGGAGTACGTCCACCCGGACGCCTTCGACACCTGGCGGCAGGTCGCTGAGGAGGAGTTCGACTTCCTGTACTGCGCTTCGGGGCCGATGGTCCGCTCGTCGTACCGGGCGGGCGAACTGTTCGTCGAGAGCGTCCTGCGCGACGGCGACGACCCCGCCGAGGCCCGCGAGAGGGCGCGGAGCGCCTGACCGCCGTCAGACGTTTCGAATCCGGTGGTAGGAGTCCGGGAGCGCCTGCGCGTCCTCGGGGAGGAGCGCGACGACGAGGAAGTCCGTGTATGGCCTGACGTACCCCACCAGGTCGCTGATTCGCTCCGAGTCGATGGCTTCCAGCGAGTCCAGCAGCATGAACGGGACCGTCTCGTACACCTCGTGGACGAGGTAGCCGGCGAGGGCGAACACCAGCCCCGTGACCTCGCGCTCGGACTCGCTGAGGTGCTCAATGACGTCCTCGTAGGTCGTTCCGTCGTCGGTCCGGCGGACGATGTGGAGGACGAACTCGCTCTCGGGGAGCCCGGTCCCCGACCCGTCTTCCTCGGGCTGTCGTTCGATCCAGATGCGGGCGAGCCGCGAGTAGTCGAGGACGTCCAGCACCTGGCTCATGTGGTCGTTGAACTCCGCGACCGCGGCCCGTTCGAGGCGTTCGATATGCCCCCGAAGCGACGCTATCTCCGCGTCGATGTCGTCCCGCCGAGCGACGAGGTCCTCGCGCTGGTCGAGTTCGCGCTGCAGGGCGTCGATGTCCTCGGCGACGGTCGCCCGGTCGGACCGGAGCTGTTCGAGTTCGAACTCCAGGCGGTTGACGGCGCGGTGTCGGTCGAGCGTGTCGGACTGGGCCGGCGCGTCGGGGCCGCCGACCGACTCCCGGACCGCCTCGACCTCGCTCCGGAGGTCCTCACGGCGCTGTTGAAGTTCCTCGACGCGGCGGGCGCGGTCGTCGCGTTCGGCCGTGAGTTCGTCCAGCCGGTTTTCGAGGTCCTCGCGCTGGCGCTTGCTCTCCCGGAGCTCCGCCTGTCGGTCGAGCAGCGCGTCGATGCGCTCGCTGACCGCGGCGCGTTCCTCGCGGCGCTCCGACTGGAGCGTCCGGAGCTGGTCGACCGTCCGCTCGATGTCGGCGGGGTCGACGGCCGACCCGCAGGTCCAGCAGACGACCCCGTCGGACTCCGACCGGTCCGCGGTCGGCGGCCGTGGAATCGAGCGGTCGTCGCCCTCGAGCAGGCGCTCGTTGAACTGGATGGTCTGTTGGAGCTCCGTGATGTCGGAGTCGAGGCGCTGTTTCCGCTCACGGCAGTCGGACAGCTCGGACGCCACCGCGTCCAGTTCCTCTTCGGGGGCCGCCGGGAGGTCCGAGAGCGACCGTTCGAGGTCCGCACACTCCTCGCGGACGGCGTCGAGGCTGTCCCGTTCCGCTTCGAGTTCGAACTCGACCTGGTCGAGTTCCGTTGTCAGGTCCTGCAGCGTCTCGAGCCGGTCGGTCGGGTCGCCGTCGGCCGCGGTCGTCCGGTCGAGGTCCCGGCGCGCCGCCTCCAGGTCGGCCTCGGTCGACTCGATTTCCGCGTCGAGTTCGTCCCGGCGCGCCCGCAGGTCCGGCAGGTCCGACTCCAGCGACGACAGTTCCTCGAGCCGCCGACCGATTTCCCGGCGTTCCGAGCGCAGAGACTCGATGTCGCGCTGGATAGACTCGGTGTCGACCGGCCGCATGAGGACGTCACGGAGGGCCGCGTCCTCGGTGACGGCCTGTCGCGCCTCGTTTGATTCCAGCAGGAACGCGAACAGTTCGGCGACGGTCACGTCCGCGTCGAGGTACGGCGACCCGTCGAACGTGACCGCGCCGTCCTCGCGCGTGAGCGTGCGCGTGTACGACTCGCCACGGAGGGTGAGTTCCACCGAGCCCGCCGCCGCGTCGCTTTTCAGCGACGGCGCTTCGCTGCCCAGCGCGGCCATCAGGCCCTGGAGGAGCGAGGTCCGGTTCGTCGCGTTCCGTCCCGTGAGAATCGAGACGCCGGCAGCGAGCGTCACCTCGGTCGATTCGATACCGCCGACGTTCTCGACGTGCAGTTCCGCCGTCTCGGAGGACGGAGCCATGCGTCAGCCCAGGCGCGAACCGCTGAAAGTCGTTTCCGTCCGAGCGGTAAACCCGTTACAGCCGTACGACTGGAACGGGTTTCGCGGACTCGTCGAAACAGCCGGACGTGCAGCCAGTCGCCGGTCCGGCCGAGGCCCGCAAATCCTGTTACAGCCGTACGTGTGGAACGGGTTTCGAGTCAGCGGCGAAATCACCCGACGGCGACCTACTGGCAGTCACAGCCGCCCCGCGAGAGCAGGTCGTGGAGTTCGTACTGCGCGTCGCAGGTCGGGCAGTGGACCTGCACGTCGACGTACACGTCGGCGTCGTCGACGGTGAGTTCGCCCGCGTTCGAGAGGTCTTGGACGGTCCCCTCGGTGACGCGTTCGAGTCGGCCGACGAGCCTGTCGAGGCTCCGCTTCCGGCGGTCGAGGGCGTCACCGTCGTCAGCCCGCTCCGACGGCGGCGTCACTCCGCGACAGGAGGTGAGATACGAGCGGACGGCGCGGTGCGAGACGAAGTCGGAGCGGAGGGCGTCGACGTCGAGGCCGCTCCGGCGGAGGCGGTGGCGGGCCTTGGTGCGCGCGCCGGTCGACGCCTCGTCGTCCGTGAGCAGGCGGTACAGGTTCGCCGCTTCGCCGTCGAGCGGGGCCTCGTTCTCCGCGGCGAGGGCCGCCTCGACGAGGCGATGGTTGAACTCGGTCGCCAGTTCGCGGAGGCTGGCCCCCGCGTCGCCGTCGGCGGTCCAGCGGCGTTCGAGGGTCGCGCCCACGCCGTCCAGGTCGTACTCGTCGATGAGCCTGCTGACCTTGTTCTCGGGCCCCCGCTTCGACCCGCTCGTCGCGTCGGTGTCGGTCACGGCCGAGGGTACGGCAAGCGAACACTAAACCGTTTAGCGAGGCGAGCGTGCGTCCACCGGGTCGAAATCGGGGAGCGGGCCGCTGCTGGCGACCCGCAACACGACGGTGAAGACGGCACCCCCGGTCTCGGCGTCGGCGACCCGAACGTCGCCGCCGAACTCCGCGACGAGAGTCTTGACGAGATAGAGCCCGAACCCGGAGGTCGGCGGCCCGTCGCCGGACTCGGTCCTGGCGAAGACGGCGTCTTTCCGGTCGTCGGGAATCCCCGGCCCGTTGTCGGCGACGCGGACGTGGACGGCGTCGCCGACCCGCTCGGCGCTGACGCGGACTGTCGGCGTCGCCGCGTCGTTGTGTTCGACGGCGTTCGTCAGGAGGTTCCGGAAGACGGCGGGGAGCATGCTGTGGGCGACCACGTCGACGCGGGGGAGCGAGCCGTCGATTTCGACCCGCGCGCCGTCGTACCGGGCCCGTAGCTTCTCGACCTCGCCCTCGATGGTCGGGGCCAGCGACCGCCGTTCGAGGTCGACCGTCTCGGCCGTCGTCAGCGCGTCCGTGAACTCCTCGGTGGTCTCGGTCAGGTCGATGATGCCGTTCGCGGCGGCGACGATTCGGCCGAGGCAGTCGTCGGCATCGGCCCCCGCCTCGCGCTGGAGCACCGAGGCCCACCCCCGGATGACCATCGTGTCGTTCCGGACGTCGTTCCTGAGAAGGCGGTTCAGCACCTCCAGCTGGTCGGTCCGGGACTGGAGTTCCTGTTCTCGCTCCCGGCGAGCGACCGTCCAGCGATAGATACCGACGACCAGCAGGACGGTGCCGACCGCCTGCGCGCCGTTCTCGAACAGGAGCCCGTAGGCGTTCGGGGGGCTGACAAACTCGTCCAGGAAGTCCGTCAGCGCGAACAGGTGGAAGACGGTGAGCCCGCCCATCAGCGGGCGGTACAGTCGCCGCTCCGGGATGCGCTGGACGACGAAGACGGCCGCGAGGAGCGCGAGCACGACCGCGCCCTCACCGACGACGTCGGGGAGCGCGTGGGCGGTCTCCCAGGGCCAGAGGAGCAACTGGACGAGGACGTACAGCGCGGACCCGGCGACGACGGCGCAGGCGGGCCAGTAGGTGTCGGCGAAGGTCTCCCAGTCACTCCCGTCCGAGAGCGGACGCATCGTCGTATCGTCCTCGAAGCGGCCATCTAAGGGTGACTATGAGCACTCTATCGACGACATTGGAATATATAGACCGGCTCGTAGCGTACTGCCTGCGCGTGGCGAGCGACGGAGTGCCGAGAGCAATTGTTCGAACGTATCGCCATATAGACGTATACAGAGCTGTTGTCGACCAATAGCTATCAGAGTACTATTATAAGCGTTCAAATAGGGAACCAGATGTCGGTTGGGCTGAAGCATGAGCGCAACGTCGACCGCGTCAGAGAGCTGGTTCACGTTCGACAAACAGGACATGATGGTGTTCATCCTCGTCATGTCCCTCACGGGGTTGCAAAACGCCGTGACAGAGATACTCCCGGAGTTCACGCTGGGGCCGCTCGAACTCGGGGTCGGTGAGTTCGTCTTCATCCCCGTCGTCCTGGTCCTCCTCTTTCGGACCTACTGGGCGGCGCTCGCCGTCCCGGTCGGCGAAATCGTGTTCGGCGAAATCCTGCTGGGCGAGTTCGACGGGCTCGGGGCGATGGAGGGGGTCCTCCTGATTCCGGTCTGTTACTACTTCGCCGCGAAGCTCCTGCAGGACCCGGAGAACACGACCCAACTCGCCCTCGTCGTGTTCCTCGCGGAGGGCTTAGAGGAGTTCTTCGCGATGTTCATCGACATCGGCAAGGTGTACGTCGGCGTCGAGGAACTGGAGGCCGTCCCCGGGCTCCCCGAGAGCATCCTCGTGCTGGAGGCCGTCGACCTCGTCACGCAGATGGTCATCACCGGCATCGTCTTCGGCGTCATCCCGGCGCTGTACCTCTACCCGAAGCTCCACGGCAAGGTCGAACCGCTGCTGGGGATGGAGCCCTACGAGGGCGAGCGCGGGGCCTCGATGTGGCGCGGGTTCTCCGCGAAGGCGTTCCTCGCGATGCTTGTGGCCTTCCCGCTGGCGTTCGTCGCCGAAGCGGCCAGCGAGGTCGGCGGCGCGATAAACGTCGTCTGGGAGCCCGAATTCCTGGAGGTGTACGGCCAGACCTTCATCGCGGTCCCCATCGC
This sequence comes from Haloarcula taiwanensis, assembly GCA_002844335.1. NCBI lineage: Archaea > Methanobacteriati > Methanobacteriota > Halobacteria > Halobacteriales > Haloarculaceae > Haloarcula > Haloarcula taiwanensis. The sequence goes on along the minus strand of CP019154.1, from coordinate 199,671 downwards.
GGTCTCGGCCGTCGTCGCCGCCGTCGTCTGGTACCGAGCGACCCAGCGGCCGTCCTGAACAGCGATGGACGAAACACACGACGCCGCCATCGTCGTCGACGACCTGTCGTTTCGCTACCCCGGGACCGACGAGAACGTCCTCGACGGGGCCGACGTGACCATCGAGCCGGGCGAGTTCGTCGCCGTCGTCGGCGGGAACGGCTCCGGCAAGACGACCCTCTGTAAGTCGTTCAACGGCATCGTCCCCCACTTCTACGAGGGGACGTTCGACGGGCGCGTCACGGTCGCCGGGCTCGACACCGCGAGCAGTTCGGTCGCCGAACTCTCACAGCACGTCGGCTACGTGTTCCAGGAGTTCGACAATCAGCTGGTCAACCCCACGGTGTTCGAGGAGGTGGCGTTCGCGCCGCTGAACTACGGCCGGGAGGACTACCGCGAGCGGGTCCACCGCACACTCGACCTGCTGGACCTCGACGGGCTCGAAGACCGGTTCATCTGGGAGCTATCGGGCGGCCAGAAGCACCTCGTCGCCCTCGCGGCGGCGCTGTCGCTCGACCCCGAGATACTCGTCGTCGACGAGCCGGCGGCCCAACTGGACCCCGTCAACGCCCGGTCGACCTACGAGCACCTCACCGACCTCAACGCCGACCACGGGAAGACGGTGGTCACCATCGAACACCACACCGAGTTCATCGCGGAGTACTGCGAGAGCGTCGTGCTGGTCGCTGACGGAGCGGTCCAGTGGAAGCTCCCGGTCGAGGACGCGCTGAACAGGCTCGACGACCTCCGGGCACAGGACGTCCACCCGCCGCAGGTGACCCGCGTCGCCGAGCGGGTGTGTGACGACGACGGGGACCTCCCCGTGACCGTCGCCGACGGCGCGGCGCGGTTCGAAGGGCGGGCGGCCGGCGGCGCGCGAGCAGACGGCGCGGTCGAACCGTCCCCCGCGTCCGCCGCGGCCGACGCCGGGCGGGAGCCGGTCATCTCTCTCACGGACGTGTCCCACAGCTACGAGACGCTCCGCGAAGGGACGCGACAGGCGCTCGACGGCCTCTCGCTGGACCTCTACCCGGACGAGCGGGTCGTCCTCGTCGGAAGCAACGGCGCGGGCAAGTCGACGCTGCTGCGCCTCGTCACCGGCATCGAGCGCGCCGACACGGGCGAGGTGACCGTCGACGGCGTCGACGCCGGGGCGGCGCTGCCGGAGACGCTCGCCGAGGACGTGGTGTACGTTCACCAGAACCCCGAGGAGATGTTCATCGAGGACGAGGTGCGCGCCGACGTGGCCCACTACCTCCGCGACCGTGGGTACCCGGACGTGGACCAGCGGGTCGACGACGTGATAGAGTTCCTCGACCTCGACGCGCTCCAGCACCGCGACGGCCGCCTGCTGAGCGTCGGCCAGCAACGGCGCGCCTCGCTGGCCATCGGGCTGGCGACGGACCCCTCTATCGTCCTGCTCGACGAGCCGACGGGGAGCCTGGACCTGGCGAGTCGGGCGGAGGTCGGGCGGACCATCGACCGGGCGGGCCAGCGCGTCGAGACGGTCGTCGTCGCGACCCACGACCTCGAACTGGCGGCGTCGTGGGCGACCCGCGTCGTCGTCCTCGACGAGGGCCGGGTCATCGCCGACGGACCGCCGGAGACAGTCTTTTCGGACGCCGAGACGCTGGAACGGGCGAGCCTGCGACCACCGCAGGTCGTCCGGCTGAGCGAGCGCCTCGGGCTCTCGCCCGCGCCGTTGACCGTGGAAGACCTCGCGAGTCGGCTTGAAACCGCCGAGAGCGCCGCCGTGGAGGCCGAGCGATGACGTACCTCGACGGGCTCCGGGACGCCACCTCGGTCGACGCCATCAAGAACGACCTGCTGAAGACGGCCTACGAGAACGAGGGGTCGTTCCTGCACCGACTGGACCCCCGCGTGCTGTTGCTGTGGTACGTCGTCTTCCTGTTCGTCCCGTGGCTGTTCTACGACGTGGGCGTCCTGCTGGCCCTGCTGGCGTTCGTCTCGCTGCTCGCGTACGCCTCCCGGGTGAGCCTCGTTCTGGTCGCGCTGATGGCGTTTACCGTCGCCTCGACGCTGGCGTCGTACGCCGTCGTGACCGCCTTCACGGGCGACCCGCTGGCCGCGATACGGGCGCTGATTCCGTTCACGCTGAAACTGACCATCATCTCGGTGTCGAGCCTGGCTGTCTTCTCCAGCATGGGGCCGAAGACGCTCGCGCGGGGACTCCGGAGCCTCGGCATCCCCCGGCAGTTCACGTTCCTCATCACGTACGGCTACCGGATGCTGCCGGTGCTGTTCGAGGAGTACCACGACCTCGTCAACGCCTATCGGCTCCGCAGCGCCGCGCCGGAGTCGCCGGGCCGCTTCCGGTGGCGACACTACGCCTACCTGCTGAAAACGTCGATGCGGGCGTTCTATCCGATGATATTCAACGTCGCGAAGCGCAGCCGGGTCACCGTCGAAGCGATGGAGACGCGGGGGTTCTCACACTCCCTGCACGACGAGGCGAGCAAGGAACTGCAGTTGGCCGACATGCGGGTCCGGCCCCGCGACGTCGGGTTCTTCGCCGGGTCGCTGGCCGTGGTCGCAGTCATCGCCATCGCGCTGTGAGCGCGGCCGCCAGCGTCCGGCGCTCCCGACCGGCAGGGACCCCGTCGGCCGAAAAAACGGCTATATAGACGTATGCAGCCTAGTATAGCACTCTTAGTTCGAATTAAATAACGTGGAGAAAACCTGCACATATGCGCTTGGTTTCCGACGGCGAAGACGACCTCGAAGCGGAACTGCTGGAGACGATGATTCCGGCGCGGGCACAGATTCCCGACGACCCCGAGCCGGGCAACTACGTCGTCGTCGACGTGGCCCAGTTCTCGACGACGGTCCCCGAACTGTTCGCCAACGGGGCGGAGTACATCTACATCACCGAAGAGCGAGGCAACGAGCCCGACTTCAAGGCCGAACACCCCCGCGCGAAAATCGGCGGCAGTTCCGGGCCGAACTACGAGGGCGAGGAAGGCTACGACTTCTTCAACTCGCCGAGCTTCGTCCAGGACGTGGACGTGGCCGGCCGACCGACGGCGATGACCTCGACCAACGGCGGCAACGCGGTCACCGACCTCCGGCTCGCGGGCGGCGACGACGTCGACGTGTACGTCGGCGGTCTGACCAACGGCAAGGCCGTCGCCGAACACCTCAGGGACAGCGACCGCCGGGCGTACTTCGTCGGCGCGGGGTCGAACGGCAAGCCCTCTCCCGAGGACCTCGCGGGGGCGCTGTACATCGCGCGACACCTCCACGAGCGTCCGCCGACAGAAGAACAGCGCGCGGTGTTCCGCGAGATGGTCACGTTCGGGAAGGGGCCGAAGTACGAGCGAAAGCCCCAGGTCAAGCGGACCGACCTCTACGAGTACACCCTCGACTTCGACAGCCGCGAGGTCGTCCCGAAGCTCGTCGACCAGCGCCTGGTCGACGTGAGCGACGGCGGCGAGTGAGCGATGGACGCCGACGGACACGCCCACACGACGTTCTCCGACGGGTCGGCGCTCGGCGACATGGTCGCGGCCGCCGAGGCCGCCGGGCTCGACGCGCTCGGGCTCACGGACCACTGCATCGTGACCGACGACCCGTTCGGGCGGCGCGAGCGCTACGACCTCGTCGAGACGTACGCCGACCGGCGGGCGGTCATCGACGAAGCGCGAGCGGGGACCGACCTGCGGCTGTACGACGCCGCCGAGGTGAGCTACGTCGAGGGCGACGAGGCCCGTATCGGGGCGTTCCTCGACCGTGCCGAGTTCGCCTACACCATCGGCAGCGTCCACTTCGCGGGGCCGTACGACTACACCAGCGCCAGCCAGTACGCCGACCTCGACAGCGCGGACCGGCGCGCGGCGGTCGAGCGGTACTACGACGCCGTCGTCTCGCTCGTGGAGTCGGAGCTGTTCGAGGTGCTCGGTCACCTTGACCTCCCCGAGCGGATGGGGGCGCTCCGGCGGTACACCACCCGCGAGGACTACGAGCGCGTCGCCGCGGCGCTCGCGGACTCGCGGACGGTCCCCGAACTAAACGCGGGCCGGGTCCACCGCTCGCTGGGCCGGGTCCACCCCGACCCGGCGGTCCTCGACGTGTTCCGCGAGGCCGGCGTCGAGTTCGTCCTCGGTACCGACAGCCACGCGCCGGCGGAACTCCGCGAGCGCGTCCCCGTTCTGCGCGACGCGGTCAGGGACGCGGGGCTAGAGCCGCTCCCGCTGGGGACGCTCGTGGACTGAGCCGAAACATCGGACCGGCCTATCCCGGCGGCTGGTCGGCCCTGCGAGCGACGAGTACGGCAGACACCGGGTTCGACGCGTCGTCGGTCCGGGCCCACACCGACTGATACATCCGAGTTATCGGTGATAAATTTTCCAGAATTAAAGATGCCTTAGAACATCTGAAGCGCCCATATAGTCAGTAATACCCACGTCGGATATATTTTTCAGCGCCGCGAAAGCTCTAAACGTAGTGCGAGTGAACAGTCGGCGTATGCCACTTCGAGGGAGGCGGTTTCTATGAGTGTCCTCCAGCGCGACCCAGCGGACAGGGTACAGATTCTCGACGAAGACGGAACAGTAGTCGACGGCGCAACCGTCCCAGACCTCTCGGACGACGAACTGGTTGAGATGTACCGGTATCTCAAACTCGGCCGGCACTTCGACCAGCGGGCGGTGAGTTTGCAACGGCAGGGCCGGATGGGAACCTACCCCCCGATGTCTGGACAGGAGGCCTCGCAGGTCGGCAGCGCCTTCGCGCTGCGAGACGGCGACTGGGCCTTCCCGAGCTACCGAGAACATCTCGCGATGTACGTCAAGGGATGGCCCCTGGCCGACGACCTGTTGTACTGGATGGGGTCTGAGTCGGGTAATTCGCCGCCGGAGGACGTGCAGGCGTTTTCCTTTGCAGTCCCAATTGCGACGCAGATTCCGCACGCAACCGGGGCCGCGTGGGCATCGAAACTCAAGGGCGATGACACCGCTGTCCTCGTGTACTTCGGGGACGGTGCGACCTCCGAGGGCGACTTCCACGAAGGCCTGAACTTCGCGGGCGTGTTCGACGTTCCAGCGGTGTTTTTCTGTAACAACAATCAGTGGGCGATTTCGGTGCCGCGGGAGCGCCAGACCGCCAGCGAGACGCTCGCACAGAAGGCCAACGCCTACGGTTTCGACGGCGTGCAGGTCGACGGCATGGACCCGCTGGCGGTGTATCAGGTGACTCGGGAGGCCGTCGAGAAGGCGCACGACCCGCCCGGGGACGGGCTCCGCCCGACGATGATCGAGGCGGTGCAGTACCGCTTTGGCGCACACACGACTGCCGACGACCCGTCAGTGTACCGCGACGACAGCGAGGTCGAACGCTGGAAGCAGAAAGACCCTATCCCGCGGATGGAGACGTTCCTCCGGGACCGGGGCCTGCTTGACGACGAACGGGTCGACGCTATCGACGAATCGGTTCAGGATGAGGTGGCCACAGCCATCGACGAGGCCGAGGCGACCGAGCGACCGAAACCGGAGGAGATGTTCGCGGACGTGTACGCGGAGATGCCACAGCGACTCGAACAGCAGCTAACCTACCTCGAAGAACTGCGCGAGCGACACGGCGACGAGGTGCTACTGGAATGAGTACACAGGACGCAGCGACACAGAGTTTGACGCTCGTACAGGCCGTTCGTGACGGCCTCTACGGCGAGATGGAACGGAACGAAGACGTGGTCGTGATGGGGGAAGACGTCGGGAAGAACGGCGGCGTCTTCCGGGCGACACAGGGCCTGCATGAGGAGTTCGGTGACGACCGAGTCATCGACACGCCGCTCGCGGAGGCCGGTATCGTCGGGACGGCCATCGGCATGGCCGCCTACGGGCTCCGGCCGGTTCCGGAGATGCAGTTCTCAGGGTTCATGTACCCCGCATTCGACCAGATTGTCAGCCACGCCGCCCGGCTTCGGAACAGGAGCCGCGGCCGATACAACTGCCCGCTTACTGTCCGCGCACCGTACGGCGGTGGCATCCGCGCGCCGGAACACCACTCCGAATCCAAGGAAGCGTTTTACGTTCACGAGGCGGGGCTGAAGGTGGTCGTCCCGTCGACGCCGAAGGAGACAAAGGGGCTGCTGACGGCGGCTATCCGGGACCCGGACCCTGTCATCTTCCTCGAACCGAAGCTTATCTATCGGTCGTTCCGCGAGGAGGTCCCCGACGACCCATACACGGTTGAGTTGGGTGAAGCGAAGACCCGCCGTGAGGGAAGCGACGTGTCCGTGTTCACCTGGGGCGCGATGACCCGGCCGACGGTCGAAGCTGCCGAAGAACTGGCCGAGGAGGGCATCGACGCCGAAGTGATCGACCTGCGAACGCTGTCGCCGATGGACACCGACGCCATCGTCGAGTCGTTCAAGAAGACCGGGCGAGCGGCCGTCGTTCACGAAGCCCCCAAGACCGGCGGGCTGGCCGGCGAAATCATCGCCACGATTCAGGAGGAAGTCCTGCTGTATCAGGAGGCCCCTGTGACCCGGGTGACCGGCTTCGACGTGCCGTACCCGCTGTACGCGCTGGAGGACTACTACCTCCCCGAACCCGCCCGCATCAAAGACGGTATCAGAGAGGCAGTGGAGTTCTGACGCATGTTCGAGTTCAATCTCCCGGACCTCGGGGAAGGGGTCGCAGAGGGTGAGGTGCTGACCTGGCACGTCTCGCCGGGCGACGCCGTCACCGAGGATCAGGTCCTCGCGGAGGTAGAAACCGATAAAGCCGCCGTCGACGTGCCGTCGCCGGTCGACGGCGTCGTACGGGAACTGCACGCCGAAGTCGGCGAGATGGTACAGACCGGTGAGGTGCTCGTCACTATCGAGGAAGCGGGCGACGGCGAATCGGCTGACGCGGCGGCTGGGGGTACGGATGAGGCTGAATCGGCGGGTGCCGACACAGCACAGGCCGATAGCGGTGCGGGCGAAGCCACAGCGGCCGATGCACCGGACCAGTCGGACGCAACCACGGCCGACGGTCGCGTGTTCGCCTCGCCGAGCGTGCGCCGGCTCGCCCGTGAGAAAGGGGTCGACATCGCGGCCGTCGACGGGAGCGGGCCGGGCGGCCGCGTCACCGAGGGAGATGTCGAGGCGGCCACGGCATCAGCCGGCGAGACGGCTGGCAGTGACGACGGTCCGACGTCGGTTGTCTCGAAGGCGTCGGACGACGGGGACGGCCCGACCGCAGTAGTTTCGCAGGTCGACGATACGGGCGATACAGGCGACGGGGATGCTGTCAAGTCAGCCGTCAGAAGTGTCTCCGGGGACGGACAGGAGGCCGCCAGCCGCGACCAGACGCTGGCGACGCCGGCCACCAGAAAGGCCGCCCGCGAACTCGGCGTGAACATCGACGCCGTCCCGACTGACCAGACGCGGGACGGCCAGCCCTACGTCGACGAATCGGCCGTTCGGACGTACGCGGAGACCCAGCGGGCCGCACAGGCAGCCGATGCCGAAGCTGTCAGTGCCGAAGGTGGCGCGGCAGGGACGGCAGCCAAGGCGGGCGGCACTGGGGCCGACGCGACGGCCGTCGAGACAGGCGACGGCGAACGCCGCGAACCGTACCGTGGCGTCCGTCGGTCCATCGGCGAACAGATGGCTCGGTCCCGGAGAGAGGTGCCCCACGCGACCCACCACGACCAGGTCGTCGTGTCTGGCCTCGTCGAGGCCCGTGAGCGGCTCGCCCCACTCGCCGAAGAACGTGATGTCACCCTGACGTACACGCCCTTCGTGGTGAAATGCGTCGCCGCGGCGCTGGACCAGCACCCGGTGCTCAACACCGCGCTTGACACCGAAAACGAGGAAATCGTCTACAGAGACGTCCACAACATCGGCGTGGCGGCAGCGACCGACCACGGACTGGTCGTGCCGGTCGTCGACGACGTGGACGGGAAGGGGCTGGTCGAACTCGCAGACGAGATCAACGACCTCGTCGGACGGGCCCGAGAGCGGGACATCGAGCGGTCGGAGATGCAGGGCGGGACGTTCACCGTCACGAACTTCGGAGCCATCGGCGGCGAGTACGCCAGCCCGATCATCAACGTCCCCGAGACGGCGATTCTCGGTATCGGAGCGCTGAAAGAGCGGCCGGTGGCCGAAGACGGCGAGGTCGTCGCGAAACCCACGCTCCCACTCTCGCTGGCAATCGACCACCGCGTCATCGACGGGGCCGACGCGGCGCGCTTCGTCAACACGCTCAAGGAGTATCTGGCGGACCCAACGCGACTCCTGCTGGAGTAGCTGCCGGGTCGCAACGGAAAACCAGACAGGTCACAGGACAGACACGATTCGTGCTGCCCGCCACGCGAGACACATGAATCTGGTACGGATTAGCCGCGCTGTTTGTGCTGGTTCCGGGCTGTGCCGCCCTCTCCCGACTAGGAATGGCGCTGGTCGTTTCGTCGGGGTCAGTCAGTGATGGGAATCTCGGGAGTTTCTCGGCGCGTTTGCCCTGACCGTCCTCGCCAGTTGGGCGAGTGTGCTGTTCAGCCTGCTTCTCACGGTCGGCCTCTTTTTCTACAGTCGACAGCTCCGGCGGACTGACCGAGACTGGTCCCCGACACCGCTGTCTGCGCTCGCCGGCATCGTCCACGCTGTCGGAACAACACTGTTCGCGACGTTTGTGGTGTCGGTGCCGGTCGTCGGCTACTACCTGTATCGGCGGCGGAGGCGAGACACGTCACCAAGGTGAAGGGCGATAGCTTTTCACGGACCCGGACGAGGCACCGCTATGGTCGTCGGAGATGTCACTACGGGAACGGAACTGCTTGTTATCGGCGGCGGTCCGGGCGGCTACGTTGCCGCCATCCGGGGCGCACAACTGGGACTGGACACGACGCTCGTTGAGCGGGACGCCTACGGCGGGACCTGTCTGAACCACGGCTGTATCCCCTCGAAAGCACTCATCTCGGCCTCGGACGTCGCCCACGATGCCCGGCAGGCCGAGGAGATGGGCGTGTTCGCGGACCCGGCCGTCGACATGGCCGGGATGACAGAGTGGAAGGACGGCGTCGTCACACGGCTGACACGAGGCGTCGAATCGCTGTGCAAGAACGCCGGCGTCAATCTGATCGAGGGCACTGCCGAGTTCGTCGACGACGGGACGGTCCGAGTCGCTCACGGCGGCGAGGGGCAGGGCTCGGAGTCGCTGTCGTTCGAACACGCCATCGTTGCGACGGGAAGCCGACCGATGGCGGTCCCGGGCTTCGAGTTCGACGGGGAACACATCCTCTCTTCGAAAGACGCGCTCGCACTCGAATCGGTCCCCGAGAAGCTGCTGGTCGTCGGCGCGGGCTACATCGGCATGGAGCTTTCGACGGTGTTCGCAAAGCTTGGCGCCGAGGTCACCGTCGTCGAGATGCTCGATGACGTGTTGCCCGGCTACGAGGACGATATCGCGGCGGTCGTCCGCGACCGCGCCGAGGAGCTGGGGATCGATTTCAATTTCGGCGAGGCGGCCGACGACTGGGACGAGACAGAGGAGGGCATTCGCGTCCAGACCGTCGACGAAGACGACGCGGTCACCGAGTACAACGCCGAGAAATGTCTCGTCGCGGTCGGCCGCGAGCCGGTCACGGAGACGCTCGCGCTGGAGAACATCGACCTCCAGACGGACGAAAACGGCGTCATTCCGACCGACGACCAGTGCCGAACGGCGTTCGAGTCGGTGTTCGCAGTCGGCGACGTGGCCGGCGAGCCGATGCTCGCTCACAAGGCAATGGCAGAGGGTGAGGTTGCTGCGAGAGCCGCCGCCGGCGAACCGGCCGCGTTCGATCATCAGGCGATTCCCGCCGCGGTGTTTACCGACCCTGAAATCGCGACCGTCGGTATGACTGAGGCGGAGGCCGAGGCGGCGGGCTTCGAGCCAGTCATCGGACAGATGCCGATACGGGCCAACGGCCGTGCACTCACCGTCAACGAGAGGGAAGGCTTCGTCCGCGTCGTCGCCGACGCCGACGAGGAGTTCCTGCTCGGGGCACAGATTGTCGGTCCGGAGGCGTCGGAACTCATCGCGGAACTCGGGTTGGGCATCGAAATGGGCGCGCGGCTTGAGGACATTGCTGGGACGATCCACACGCACCCGACGCTCTCCGAAGCGGTCCACGAGGCGGCCGCGGCGGCACGCGGCGAGGCGGTCCATACGCGCTAAGACCGTTCTGGACGGGGCCACCAGAGGGTGATTTAAACACAACTCTGGAGCGGTTTACCGACAGCAAGTCTGAATCTTGCACCGTGCAAAAGGGTTATATGGTGGATTGAGTAAACTGTCGGTGAATAGGAACCGGTAAGATATGTCTACTGATTCACAACCCGACGACACCATCGCCAAAGCGATCATCTCGGGGTCGACGTATGAACGACTCCGCTACGAACGGCACTCGTATCTCAGACAGACTGTCCCGCGAACGCTGGCGCTCCAGAGCGCCCTCCTTGGCGCGCTAGCGCTGTTACTGCCGATTTACGGGCTGTATCCGGACAGCACCGCGGCGTTTCTCCCGGCAGTTGACCCCGCCGTTGCTTCGCCGAAGGTGCTGTTGCTTGGACTGTTCGGCGGATTCTTGCAGGTGTTCGGTGCGACGTTGCTCGTCGGGTCAGTCCTCTACCGCGTTCGGCTCGCCCCGCTGACCGAGCGACAGGCACACGCGGCGCTCAACGCCGAGGACTTCGCCCGCTACGTCGGTCTCGGAACCGGCGGACTGGCTATCGCGCTCTCGCTTTGCCTGTTCGCCGTGGGGCTGGGCGGCGGCGAGATGGTGTCGTCGTACATCGCGGCGATGGGTCGGAACCCGTTCGTCGCCTCCGGGTTCGGCGTCTCAGTCGCGGGCGTCTCGCTGTTCGCCTTCGTCGCCAGTGTCGCGGTCTTTTACGCCTCGCGGTATCTCCTCGTTCACCTCGCCCTGTTCCACCGCGGCGGCGAGTGAGCGCTCGACATGGGGTTCGACACCCGTTGCAGTGACGAGCTGAGCCGGCGGGGCTGTTTTCAGGCGCGCGGACGACCGTGTTCAACCCCGAACAGAACGTGGCCGCAACCGCCATCGACCTCACTGACGAGGAACTGGCGCAGTTGTCCTGACCAACGGGAGACTGCGGCGGGACAGCGCTTGCCGATGACCACCGTTCTTTTGGTTCCTACCGCTGTACCCCGGGTATGACCACTGTTACCCTGGGTCCTGAGGGGACCTACTCCCACCGCGCCGCACAGGCAGTCACCGACGACGAGATCGACTTCTCCGAGTCGGTAACCGCCATCGTCGAGGCCGTCGCCAGCGGCGAGGCCGAGCGCGGCGTCGTTCCCGTCGAGAACAGCATCGAAGGCTCCGTCACCGAGTCGCTGGACGCCTTCGCGGAGTACGACATCGCCGTCGTCGAGGAAATCATCACGCCCATCCGTCACGCCCTGCTCGCACAGGACGACTCCTTCTCGTTGGTGGCCAGCCACGCACAGGCGCTTGCCCAGTGTCGCGGCTGGCTCGACGAGCACTACCCCGGCGTCAATGTCGAGGCCGTCGCGTCGACCGCCCGCGGCGTCGAACGCGCCCGAGACGACACAGACATCGCCGCTATCGGCCACCCGGAAAACGCAACCAACGGCACTGAACTGAACGTGCTCGCCGAAGACATTCAGGACCGATCGTCGAACGCGACCCGCTTCGTCGTCGTCGCCCCGAAAAGCGAGCGCAGCGAGGCCGGCGGCAAGAGTTCCTTCATTGTCTATCCCGACGTCGACTACCCCGGCCTATTGCTCGAGCTGCTGGAGCCGTTCGCCGACCGCGATATCAACCTCACCCGCGTCGAGTCCCGCCCCAGCGGCGAGCGGCTGGGCGATTACGTCTTCCACATCGACATCTCGGCCGGGCTCTACGAGCAGCGCACCCAGGATGCCCTCGCCGACATCGAGGCCATCGCCGAGAAGGGGTGGGTCCGCCGGCTCGGGTCCTACGACTCCAAGACGGTCGTCAACTGAGCCACCAGTCATCCACCAGCCCCGCTTCAAGGGTTAAGTCCCGGGGCTGTGTACCCCCACGTATGTCTGATCGCGATCCGTTCAGTGAGATTGAGCGCGCGTTCGATATGCTCGGCGAGCAGTTCGGCGTCGACATGGGCGCTGTCCCGGTCGACGTTCTCGACGAGGGCGACGCCTTCGTCGTCAGTGCAGACCTCCCCGGCTTCGACAGTGCGGACATTGAGGTCCAACTCGTCGAAGACCGGAAGCTCACCATCAGCGCCACGTCGAGTCAGGAACGGGAGTCGACCGACGGCCAGTACGTCCAGCGCGAACGCCGCCAGCAGTCGCTGAGCCGGTCGGTTCACCTCCCCGAAGCCGTCGACGACGAGGAGACCACTGCGAGCTACGACAACGGCGTCCTCACGGTACGGCTGGCGAAGGTCGTCCACAGCGAGGACGACGACGGAACGGATATCCCGGTAAACTGACGATGGTGCTCGACCCCGGCACGGACGTGCCGACGATTAGAGCGACGAACCAGCACGGCGACGCGGTCCAGCCGGGCTTCGAGGAGCCGACGGTGCTGTATTTTTACCCGGCCGACAACACCCCCGGCTGCACGACAGAAGCAAATCAGTTCGAGGCGCACGCGGAGCGGTTTATCGAGGCCGGCGTCGAGCTGTACGGCGTCTCGACGGACAGCGTCGAGAGCCACCGTGACTTTGCTGAAGCCACCGACATCAGTTTCGACCTGCTGGCGGACCCCGATGGACGACTGTCCGAAGCGTTCGACGTGCCGCTCGTCGACGGCCGAGCACAGCGGACGACGTACGTCATCGCGCGGGAACAGGTCGTCGCCGTCTACGAGCGGGTCGGCCCCGACGGGCACGCGGCGAGCGTTTTCGAAGACCTCGTCGATACCGGGCTTGTCAGGGCCGAGTAAGCCGCGGCAGGCGAAAATCGGCCGGCCGCAGGCTACTCTTCGATGTCGATGGCCGGGCGGCCAGGACCGGCTTTGCCGACGAGGTCCGAGGCGGCCTCCTCGGGGCCCTGAACGACGACCTCGGCTCCGAACTCCCGTTCGACGAGCCACGCAGCCCGTTCGAGCGCCGTCTGTTCACGCTCGGGCGGCAGTTGCTCGTCAAGCGACTGCGCCCGGCCTGCGATTTCCTTGGCGAAGTCCGCGGCCGCCTCGCCCTGTTCGCGCAGTTCCTCGTCCTGCATGACCGTTCCGACAACGTTGCCGTCGGCATTGCGGGCGAGGTCGAGCACGCGGTGTTTCCACTGCGGTGCGACCGCGAGCGTGATGGTCTGGGGGTCCTCGATGCCGACGGTGTCAACGATGTCGCGGACGTCCTCGCGGGTGTTCTCGACCAGTTGCCGCTCCGTCTCGTAGCCGTCGGGGGCCTCGGCCGCCGGCCACTCGGCCTCGGCGATGAGGCCGTCGCGGTCCAGTTCCGCCCACATCTCCTCGGCGGCGTGGGGGGCGACCGGGGCGAGCAGTTTCGCCGCCGTCGCCAGCCCGCGCTCGAAGGTGTCGGCGTCGGGGTCGGTCGCCTCCTGGTACCGGCGCAGCAGCGACACCAGTTCCCGCACCGCCTGGAGCGCGTGGTTGAACCGGAAGTCCTCGAACTCCGCCGTCGCGTTCGCGGCGGTGGCGTCGATTTCACGGGCGACGTAGTCGGCGATGTCGCCGGCGTCGCCTGTGTCAACCTCGCCCTCAGAATACTCCGAGACCAGCGTGTACACGTTCTGGAGGAAACTGTGGGCCGACTGGACGCCCTCGGGGCTCCAGGCGAACTCCTTCTCGGGCTGGGCGGCCTCCATGATGAACAACCGGGCCGTATCGGCCCCGTACTCCTCGATGATGCGCTGTGGCGAGACGCCGTTGCCGAGGCTCTTTGACATCTTGTTGCCGTCCTCGCCCAGCACCATCCCCTGGTTCGTGAGGTTCGTAAAGGGCTCGCGGACGCCGTCGACCATGTCGAGATCGTCGAGCACCTTCGTGAAGAAGCGGGCGTACAGCAGGTGCATGACGGCGTGTTCGATGCCGCCAACGTACTGGTCGACGGGCATCCAGTCGCTCGCCCGCTCGGCGTCGAAGGGCGCGTCGTCGAGGTCCGGCGAGGTGTAGCGCAGGAAGTACCACGAGGAGTCGACGAACGTGTCCATCGTGTCCGTCTCCCGCACCGCGTCGGCCCCACAGTCGGGGCAGTCGACCTGCTTCCACTCCTCGGCGGCGTCGAGCGGATTGCCGGTGGTGTGGACGAACTCCGGCAGTTCGACGGGCAGGTCCTCGTCGGGGACCTCGACGTAGCCGCAGTCGTCGCAGTGAATCATCGGGATGGGCGTGCCCCAGTACCGCTGGCGCGAGATGCCCCAGTCTCTGAGGTTGTACTCCGTGCGGTGCTCACCGTCGAACTCGGAGACGAAGCGGTCGCGCGCCTCCTCGCTGGTGAGGCCGTCGAACTCGCCGCTGTTGACGAGGACGCCGTCCTCGGTGTAGGCCGCTTCCTGCACGTCGATGTCGTCAGGGTCGGCGTCCGCGTCTTCGGTCGGCTCGACGACCTGCACGATGTCGATGTCGTGAGCCTCGGCGAACTCGTGGTCGCGCTCGTCGTGGGCCGGCACGGCGTACAGCGCGCCCGTCCCAACGTCGGTCAGGACGTAGTCGGCGACGTAGACGGGAATCTCCTCGCTGGTGGCGGGATTGGTCGCGTACTCGCCGGTGAACACGCCGGAGGTCACGTCGAGGTCGTCCTCGTCTGCGTCCTCGGCCATCTCGATGTACTCGGCGACTTCCTCGTTGTCCGCGGCGATTTCCTGAGCGACGGGGTGGCCAGGGGCAAGCGAGAAGAAGGTCGCCCCGTGGATGGTGTCCAGCCGCGTGGTGAAGATGTCCACGTCGCCGTAGTCGCCGACCTCGAAGGCGACGCTCGCGCCCTCCTGTTTGCCGATCCAGTTGCGCTGCATCTCCCGGACGTTGTTCGGCCAGCCGTCCAGATCGTCTAAGTCTTCCAGCAGTTCCTCGGCGTAGTCGGTGATGGTGAAGAACCACTGGTCCATCTCGCGGGCCTCGATGGGGGTGTCACACCGCCAGCAGAGCTCGTCCTCGCCCTCGACCTGCTCGTCCGCGAGGACGGTCTCACAGGAGGGACACCAGTTCAGTTCAGCGGCCTGTCGCTCGACGAGCCCTTCCTCGCGGAACTGCTTGAACAACCACTGGTTCCACTGGTAGTACTCGGGCTCGCAGGTGGCGAGTTCGCGCTCCCAGTCGTAGCCAAAGCCCATCTCCGTGAGTTGCTCGCGCATCGAGTCGATGCACTGCATCGTCCAGTCACGGGGGTTGGTGTCCCGTTCCTCGGCGGCGTTCTCGGCGGGCAGGCCGAAGGAGTCCCACCCCATCGGGTGGAGGACGCTCTCGCCGCGCATCCGCTCGAAGCGGGCGTAGGCGTCCGTGATGGTGTAGTTCCGGACGTGACCCATGTGTAGCTCGCCGGAGGTGTAGGGGAACATCGCCAGGACGTACTCCGGGTCGGTCTCGTCGTCGTCGATGCGGAACACGTCGGCCTCGTCCCACGTGCGCTGCCACCGGGGCTCGACCTCGGTGTGGTCAAAGCCCCGCTCGCGTTCCTCGCCGGTCGTGGTCATGATATCGGAACATCCGATAGCGACGGTGCTATACCTTTCCCTTCGGGAGACCGGACGGCCGCCACGGGCGACGCGAGCGGGCCTGTCTGTGTATCGACCAGTTTCGCCGAGATGCTTTTATCGGCTGGGAACGGTGGTTACTGCAGCGTGCCCGAAGCAATCGCCGTTCTCCACGTCGACGACGACCCCGACTTCGCCGAGTTTGCGGCGAGCCTCCTGGAGCGGCAGGACGACCGCCTCACCGTGGTCCGGGCAGACAGCGCCAGCGACGGCCAGGCACTGCTGGCGGAGCGGCCCGTCGACTGTGTCGTCTCCGACTACGACATGCCGCGCCTGAACGGCATCGAGTTCCTGCAGGCGATACGCGAGCAGTATCCCGACCTCCCGTTTATCCTGTTTACCGGGAAGGGGAGCGAGGAGATCGCCAGCGAGGCCATCTCCGCCGGTGTCACCGACTACCTCCAGAAGGGCAGCGACGTCGAGCGGTACGAACTCCTGGCGAACCGGGTCACGAACGCCGTCGCGCAGAACCGGGCCCAGCAGCGGGCGCTCGAAACCACACAGCGCTACGAGACGCTGTTTACGCACACGACCAACGCGATTGCCTCGGTCGAACTGCGAAACGGGGCCCCGATAATCCAGTCGGTCAACCCCGCGTTCGAGGCGACGTTCGTCCCGCCGGGAACGGACGTCGTCGGCCGGAACCTGGACCGGGTCATCACGGCGACCGACGCCCAGCGGGAACAGGCCGAACGCATCACGAGACGCGCCGAGACGGGGGACGTGACGACGACCGAGGTCACGCGCCAGACGGTCGACGGTCCCCGGACGTTCCAGCTCCAGGCGGTGCCGATAGACCCCGACGAGACGGGCGGGGTCTGTTCGGCCTTCGCGGTGTACACCGACGTCACCGACATCGCTGGGGACGACGAGACGCCGTCGTAGTCGAGTCGGCGACCCACCGGCGGCCGCGGTACGAGGCCGCCAGACCCCGGTCGACGGTCGGGAACCCACACAAGATTTTTGCCGGACTCAACAGGTGTCACAGACGTATGGTACACTGCCCTGACTGTGAGACCTCGCTCGAAACGGCCGACGACATCGAGTTCGTCGAAGTGGATGCTGTGACCGGGTTCATCAAAGCCTCCAAGCGATTTTACACCGCAAACTGCGCAGCGTGCGGCGTGACTATCGGTAGCGGCGTCGCCGGCGCGAAGTCCAACGGGGGTGCGGCCTGATGGTCCACTGTCCCGAGTGCGACGCGGAGATGGCCGACCAGGACGACGTTGAGTTCCTCGATATGGACTCGACGACCGGTTTCTTCACGGCCTCGAAGCGGTTCTACCTCGTCGCCTGTGGCGAGTGCGGGGCCGCCATCGGCAGCGGCGTCGCCGGCGCGATGTAGTCGCCGGGGCTAGGCTTATACACGTATCAGCGCAAGAGAGCGTATGGCAGAATCACCTGACGACACGGACGACAGCGGACGACTGCCGGCGGCGCTCCGGTCGGTCACGCCGGGGACGCGGAGCCGTCCCAACGAGGGGATGGATATGATCGGCTGGGGCATGCTCGTCGGCCTGCTCGTTTTGCTCTTCCCGCTCCTGCCGTTCATCGTCATCGTCTGGGGCATCTCGAAGGTCACGGACGCCCTCACGCCGACCTAGTCAGGTCGCGTCGGTGTCGACGAGCGGGAACGCCGTCCCGTCGCCCTCGGCGCTCGCGTTCTCGTAGACGACGTGTGCGGCCGCGACATCCTGAATAGCCAGCCCAGTCGAGTCAAAGAGCGTGATGCCGTCGTCGTCAGTCCGCCCCGAGAGGGTGCCCGCGACGATGTCGCCGAGCTCCCCGTGGAGGTCGGTGTCGGTCAGGACGCCCTCACCCCAAGGGACGTTAATCTCGCCGGAGTGGGTACACTGCTTGTAGTTGTCGATGACGAGTTTCGCGTCGAGCAGCGTGCGTTCGTCGTGTTCCTGCTTGCCGGCGGCGTCAGCCCCGATGGCGTTGATATGGGTGTGCTCGTCGAGCCACGCCCGCTCGACGATGGGGGACTCGACGGGCGTAATCGTCGACAGCACGTCACAGCCGGCGGCGTCCTCGATGGGACCCGCCTGCACGTCGAATCGGTCGGCGAACGCGTCGACGAACGCCTGCTGTTTCTCCGCGTCTCGGTCGGCGACGACCACCGTCTCAATGTCCCGCACCGACGAGATGGCTTCCAGTTGCGTGTAGGCCTGCGTGCCAGCCCCGACCAGTCCGAGCGAGGCCGCGTCGTCGACGGCAAGGTGGTCGGTGGCGACGGCGGCCGCCGCCCCGGTCCGCAGGCGGGTCAGGACGGTGCCGTCCATCACGGCCAGCGGGAACGCCGTCTCAGGGTCCGAGTAGATGAGCGTCCCGAGGACGGTCGGTAGGTCGTGGTCGCGGGGGTTGTCCAGATGGACGTTGACCCACTTGACCGCGGCAGCGTCCCACGTCTCCGCGTTGACGTAGGCCGGCATCGACCTGAAATCGCCGTTGTACTGCGGCAGGTCGATGTAGGACTTGGCCGGCATGATGGTGTTGTCTCTGGCATCGGCGGCAAAGGCCGCGGCAACCGCGTCGATAACTGCTGGCATCGTCGCGTGGTCCTCGACCGCGTCCGCGCCGAGAAGCAGCGTCTGCATACGAAATATTGGCACTCGGTAGCACTTATACCCCCGCTGTCACAGGGGTTATATTACCACGCGACCAGGCATCGGTATGCGTCGCGGGGTGGCAATTGCCGCGGTCTGTCTCTGTCTGCTGAGCGCCGGGTGTACCGGTCTGTTGGGGGACGACGCGGCTGCCAGAGAGACGGTGACGCCAGCCCCAGTCCCGACTGCAGACGCACCGACGGGTCCGGTACAGCGTGCCCCGGGCGTCGTCGGCGACCGCGTCGTCAACGCTACCGCGCTCGGCCGCGCCCACGTCAGCCAGCTCTCGAACACCTCCTATCGAGTCCACCACACCAGAACCGTCATGAACGGCAGCGGCTTGCACAAGCGCGTCCGGACCCGTGCCAGTATCAGCGCGGGCTACGAGTCGTACACGGCCACTCGAACGATATCCGGACAGGGTGTGACAGCGCGTGCGGTCCACAGCACCTGGCGGGACGGCCGTGCGCTCAGGCGGACGACCGTCAACGGCTCGACATCGGCGAAGGTGGTGGCGGACAGTCGGGGTATCGGTGGCCCGCCGCGCTCTCCTCGGGCCGCGCTGTTCTTCGAGCCAACGTTCAATGCGCGTCTCATGGCGTTGTTTTCCGCCACCAACAGCACAGCCATCCGCCCCGGCGATGAGGTCATCAAGCAACTGTACGGAGTGTCGCTGTATCGCGTCAAAGGAACCGGCACAATCGACGACAGCGCGATTGCCACCCGCCCCGTCGACCGTGTGAGCAATGTCTCCCTCTCGGCAACCGTGACGCCTAACGGCATCGTTCGGAGCTACGCGCTCCAGTACACGGCCGTCAACGGAACGGCTACCCACCGAGTGACTGAGATCCTCCGCTACAGCGACCTCGGGACGACGGACGTGGTGTTCGAAGACCGACACCAGCGAAACCGAACAACAGGACCCGACTGATGCGAGGGACGGCTGGACACTGTCACGGGAGCGCCAAAACGGAGAGAGGCCCCCACCCACTGTCACCAGTCCGTCCCACCAAACGGACCGGGACAGTCGATACTTCGTAGAGAGATACCTAACTGTTCCTCCAGTTTCACGTCTCGATATACACGCTGGGATGACTCGGCGCGTTACAGAACCGCAAAAAAACCGAATCGCAAGCGGCGATTCGCTCGTTCGGAGGTCTCTCCGGTCGACTGCTGACTCACGGGCCGATGGCCCGTTGTCTATCCGAGGTTCCGACGGAACCTCGCTTACATCATGCCGCCCATGCCGCCGCCCATGCCACCCATGCCGCCAGGGGCGCCACCGGGGCCGCCGGGGCCGTCTTCGTCGCCGCCGGAAGTCGAGAGTTCGCCGGCAGCGATGATGTCGTCGATCTTGAGGACCAGGTTCGCGGCCTCGGCAGCCGAGGAAATCGCCTGTCGCTTGGCGTGGGCTGGCTCGACGACGCCGGTATCGAGCGTGTTCTCGACATCACCGGAGAAGACGTTCAGGCCGGCGCTGACATCGCCGTCCTCGTGGGCGGCGCGCAGGTCGACCAGCGTGTCGATGCTGTCGAGACCGGCGTTCTCGGCGAGAGTGCGCGGGATGATTTCCAGCGCGTCGGCGAAGGACTCGATGGCGAGCTGCTCGCGGCCTTCGACGCCGTCGGCGTAGTCGCGGAGACGGCGGGCGACTTCGACTTCGGGTGCGCCGCCGCCACCGAGAACGCTGCCGTTGGCAACGGTGGACGCGACGACGTCGAGCGCGTCCGTGACGCCACGTTCGAGTTCATCGACGACGTGGTCGGTCGACCCACGGAGCAGGAGGGTGACGCCGTGAGCCTCGTCGCCGCTGCCCTCGACGTAGAACAGGCCTTCGGCGTCGTCGCGGGTGACGGAGCCGTGGCCGAGGTCCTCCGCGGTCGCGGAGTCGAGGTCCGAGACGATGCGAGCGCCGAGGACTTCCTTGAGGAACTCGATGTCGGACTTCTTGGCGCGGCGGACGGCCAGAATACCCTTCTCGGCGAGGTAGTGCTGGGCCATGTCGTCGATACCCTTCTGACAGAAGACGACATCGGCGCCGGTGTCCGCGATCTGGTCGACCATCTGCTTGAGCTGCTCCTCTTCCTTGTCGAGGAAGTTCTGGAGCTGGCTCGGGTCGTCGACGGAGAGCTGGGCGTCGACTTCGGTCTCGTCGAGTTCGATGGCCGTGTCGACGAGCAAGACATCGGCGCCGTCGACTTCGGTCGGCATCTCCTCGTGGACCGGGTCTTTGTCGATGACCGCGCCTTCCAGCAGCTCGGAGTTGCCGGCGGAGCTGCCGGTCTGGGTCTCAATGTTGAGGTATTCGAGGTCGGCAACGACGGAGCCGTCATCGGCCTCGACGGTCACGGCGTTGACCGCGTCGACGATGAGCTGGGCGAGCAGCTCCTTGTTGAGCTCCGCGCCCTTGCCCGTCATCGAGGTTTCGGCGACCTTCTTCAGGAGTTCCTCGTCGTCGGGGTCGACTTCCGTGGCGATGTCCGCGAGCTCATCCTTGGCCTGCGTGGCGGCCATGTTGAAGCCCTTGATGATGGCCGTCGGGTGGATGTCCTGTTCGAGGAGGTCCTCGGCGTTCTTGAGGAGTTCGCCTGCGATGGCGACGGCGGAGGTGGTGCCGTCACCGGCCTCGTCTTCCTGTGTCTCGGCAACCTCGACGATCATCGACGCTGTCGGGTTGTCGATATCCATCTCCGAGAGGATGGTGACGCCGTCGTTCGTGACGGTCACGTCGCCCATCGAGGAGACGAGCATCTTGTCCATCCCCTTCGGGCCGAGCGTCGAGCGTACTGACTCGGCGACCGCGCGAGCGGCCGAGATGTTGTGTTCCTGTGCAGACTTGTCCTTCATCCGCTGGGAGTCCTCTCCCAGGATGATCATCGGCTGGCCCTGCATCTGGCGTTGGCTCATAATCAAGCGAAGATTGCATGTGGTTCTATATAAAAGTAGGGGTTATAGGATGCTCACCGGCCGCCCGCCGACACGACCGGAACAGGTGAAATCACCCGACTGAGGTGGTACTGTCCGTCAACAGTGGTAGCTGTTGGCACGCCCCATCAGGACGGTGCCGGGCTGTTTATATATTCACTCGACGGGTTCCGTCCAGTGGACCGTGACCGACCCGACGACGAATGCGTCCTTCGAGTCAGTGTCCCGTCGGAACTGAATCGTGTTCTCGCCGCGGTGCAGTCGCTCGGGCGCAATCGTGTCCATCCAGAGCTGCCACCCCTCGCCCGGCGCGATGTCGAACCCCGACAGCGGGTCCCCGTTGACCACGATTTCGTGGTCGAAGTCCTCGACGTCGTAGACCTGCATCTGCACGTACGGGTCTGCTGGTGACGAGGTGGGGATGTCGACGGAAACCGGGTCGGTCGAATCACCGCTGTACTCGGCCCACGGAACGTCGAGCGAGTCCGCCGACGGGCCGAGGTGTTGCTGGAACTGACAGAGCGCGTAGTTGGCGCGACGTGACATACAGCCTACGTCTCTCGGGCGGTATAAAAATCAGAGGCCGGGTCGGCGATACCTAGCGGTCACGCTACGGCGGAGAGCGGAGCGCCTATGGGGAGTCGGCTGTTGCCACCGGGTATGGACGCTGCGCTTGGCCCGCCCGAGCAGATGGCCGAGCTCGAGGGGGACCTGACGCCGATGATGGCACAGTACTACGAGCTGTGCCGCCAGTACGACGACGCCCTGGTCCTCTTTCAGGTCGGGGACTTCTACGAGGCCTTCTGTGCGGCCGCGAAACGGGTCGCCCGACTGTGTGAGATTACGCTGACCCAGCGCGAGGACTCGACCGGCGAGTACCCGATGGCCGGTATCCCCATCGACAACGCCGAGTCCTACGTCGAGACGCTGCTGGACGCTGGCTACCGGGTCGCTATCGCCGACCAGGTCGAGGACCCCGACGAGGTCAGCGGCGTGGTCAAGCGGGCGGTCACCCGCATCGTCACGCCGGGGACGCTCACCGAGAGCGAACTGCTCGGCGGCGCGGACAACAACTACGTCGCTGCTTTGACCGAAGGCGAACGGTACGGGCTGGCGCTGCTGGACGTGTCGACCGGCGACTGCTACGCCACGAGCGTCGGCTCGGAGGCCGCCGTCGCCGACGAACTCAGCCGGTTCGGCCCCGCCGAGGCAATCGTCGGGCCGGATGTCGACGTGGACCGGGACGCCGTCTTCGGCCCGGCCTGTCTGGTGACGCGCTACGACGCGGACGCCTTCGCCCGGGAGCGCGCCGAGGACCGCGTGTCCCAGTACTTCGGCCCGCCGGAGCGCCTGCTCGCCGGCGACGCGGAGATTCGGGCCTGCGGCGGCCTGCTGGCCTACGCGGAGTACACCCGCGGCAGCGCGGGCGCGGTCGGCCCCGACGGCGAACCGGTCGACCCCGACGTGGACCCCGCCGGCACGCTCGATTACCTCAATCACCTCACGCGGTACGACCCGCGGGAGTACATGCTGCTCGACGCCGTCGCCGTCGAGAGCCTCGAACTGTTCGAGCGGCGGTCGGTGCGGGGCCACGAGAACCGCACGCTCGTTGACACGGTCGACGAGACGGCGTGTGCGCTGGGCCGGCGGAAGCTGACCGACTGGCTCCGCCGCCCGCTGCTCGACGCCGAGCGCATCGAAGCCCGCCACGGCGCGGTCGCAGAACTTCAGCGCGACCCCGTGACCAGAGAAGCCCTGTCTGACCTGCTCGCGGACGTGTACGACCTCGAACGGCTCATTTCTCGCGTCTCTCGGGGTCGGGCGAACGCCCGTGACCTCCGGTCGCTGGCCGCCACGCTATCTGTCGTGCCCGAGGTCCGAGAGGAGCTGGCCGACGCCGATGCCCGCCTGCTCGCGGACCTGCACGCGACGCTGGACCCGCTAACTGAAACCCGCGAAGAAATCGAGGCGGCCATTCGCCCGGACCCGCCACAGCAGGTGACCGAAGGCGGCGTCATCCGCGAGGGCTACGACGATGAACTGGACCGACTGCGTTCGACCGAGCAGTCCGGCAAAGAGTGGATAGACGAACTGGAAGCGAGCGAGCGCGAGCGCACCGGCATCGACTCGCTGAAGGTCGGCCACAACTCTGTCCACGGCTACTACATCGAGGTGACCAACGCCAATCTCGATTCCGTCCCCGAGGACTACCAGCGCCGTCAAACGCTGAAAAACAGCGAGCGCTACTACACGCCGGAACTCAAGGAGCGCGAAGAGGAGATTCTGCGAGCCGAGAGCGCGGCCGACGACCTGGAGTACGACCTGTTCTGTGCGGTCCGGGACGAGGTGGCCGACGGGGCCGAGCGCGTGCAAGCCCTGGCCGAGCGGCTGGCTCGCCTCGACGTGCTGGTCTCTTTTGCCGAGGTCGCGGCGCAGTACGACTACTGCCGGCCCACCGTCGGAAGCGACGGTATCGACATCACCGCCGGCCGCCACCCGGTCGTCGAACGCACCGAAGACGCCTTCGTCCCCAACGACACGGGGCTGGGCGGCGGGCCGGTCGGGGACAAAACGGACGGGAGCGGCGACGGCGACGCCGCGGACGACAGACAGCCCTTCCTCGCGGTCGTCACGGGACCGAACATGAGCGGGAAGTCGACGTACATGCGCCAGGTCGCGCTGATATGCCTGCTCGCGCAGGCGGGGAGTTTCGTCCCCGCGAAGGCGGCGGACCTCCCGATTCTCGACCGGGTGTTCACCCGCGTCGGGGCCAGCGACGACATCGCCGGCGGCCGCTCGACGTTCATGATAGAGATGACCGAACTGGCGACGATTCTGGACGCGGCGACCGGAGACTCGCTGGTCCTGCTGGACGAGGTCGGCCGCGGCACGTCGACGGCCGACGGGCTGGCTATCGCCCGCGCCGTCACCGAGCATCTCCACGACGAGGTGGGCGCGTACACGCTGTTTGCGACCCACCACCACGACCTGACGGCCGTCGCCGCGGCGCTGCCCGGCGCGACCAACCGCCACTTCGAGACCAGCCGCAAGGACGACGACGTGCGCTTCGACCACGAACTCGCGCCCGGTCCCGCGGCGGCCTCCTACGGCGTCGAAGTGGCGAGCATGGCCGGCGTCCCCGAATCCGTCGTCGATCGGTCACGGGCCCTTCTGGCGGAGGCCGAAGCGACCGATTCGGGCGTCGAAGGGTCGAGTGGGGCAGAATCCGAGGGCAAAACGATGGGTGACTCCGATACGGGTTCCGCCCCCACGGCGACGACTAGAGCGACGGAGAACGGACCAGCGGTGGCGGCGGCCGATGAGGCTCCAGCAGACGACCACAGACAAGGGATGCTTCGGGCGAACGGAGCCGCCGAGGGCGAGTTGCCAGAGTCAGTGGCACAGCAGTTAGCGTCGCTGGACGTCGCGACGATGACGCCGATAGAGGCGATGAACGCGCTCGCGGACTTGCAGGACAGACTCGAATGACAGCGCCGGTCAGCTATCACCCTCAGCAGCCAGGTCGTCGTGCGGGCAGGCGAACATGGTCGCGACGAGTTTCTGTTCGGCAGCCCGCAGATGCTTGTGAAGCGTTGGCTCCGAAATATTGAGAAGCGAAGCGAGGTCCGCAGCTGTCGCTTCGCGGGGCCAGCTGTAGTACCCCGCTTCGTGGGCCGTCACGAGAGCCTCCCGCTGGCGGTCGGTCAGTGATTCGGTGTGGGACGCGTAGTTCTGGAACCCGAACAGCGGGGCGATGGACTCGTGCTGCTTTTTCGCTGCGAGTTCGGCCTCTGAATGGGCCGTCAGGAACGATTCGATAACCGAAGCCGTCTCGGTCTGCCTTGGAACATCGGCTACGATAGTCCCCTGTCCGTCGACACTCCGGGCGGTCCGTGGTACCGCCCCGGCGTCCGCAAGCGAGACAACGGGACAGTTGTCCTGTACGGTGATCTCGACGAGGCCGCCGTCGTCGGTGCGCTCAAGTACCCGCGCCTTACCACGGGTGTCGTCACTGATTCGCTCAACAAGCCGCTCAGGGGGCGTGTCTTCGACCGAAAAAAACTCCGCATACGTGTCGTCCGTCTGTGGCAGGCATTTCTCGAGAATCACTGAACACGATTCGGCTGCAGACACGGATACGAAGGGGTACGAGCCATCAGACAGGGCAAATTCCACACGGGTTACCGCCCGGCCGTTACCAGGCTGTTGGGACATGAATAAGTGCAGTCGGCACGTCGTGAAGAATGTTGGCATGGGTCGTGGTTCGGCGTTTACTATACTAGCCATACTGAACTTTACACTACAGAGTGAATCCAGCATGAGGGCAGAGAACCGTGTCTGGAACATCACCAACCGTTATCGAAGCTCACGGCCCTGACCAGTCTATCGTCACGGCAGTCGTTCGCGCTGTCGCGACCGCGGAGAGACGGCCGGTCAAGACGCTCCCGCCGCTGGCCGACAGTATCAATCCAGATGCACTGACGACGTGTATCGCGGATTCGAACACTACCGGTCACGTCGCGTTCGACTACAGCGGCCACCGCGTGGTCGTCGACACCGACGGAACGGTCACCGTGGACTAGGAGCCGACACGGGCGTTACGGCGGCTCCAGCGAGACGAACTCCAGACCGTTCTCGGCAAGCAACTGCCGAGCCCGATCCGTCACGGACGGTGCGACAAGAATCCCCCGGACCTCGGTGTCAGCGTGTAAGTCGCGTCCCAGAGCATCGACGTACCGACCAAGCTGGCCGACAGCGTCGGGACCCACGCGGCGGCGCTTGAGTTCGAGTATCGTCGTCCGACCGTCGGCGTCCTCGCCGTAAACGTCGACCGCTCCGGCGGGGGTCTCGCGTTCGGTCGCCAGCGGCGTAAACCCTGACTCGACCAGCGCCGGCTCGGCGAGGATGCGGTCTTTCAGGTCGGCTTCCGTCCCGGTGAGTGTGAGGTCTTTGGAGTCCGTCACGTCGAAGGCGGCGGCGTGGGCGACTGTCTCGAACGCGACCTCCAGCGACTCCTCGGGGGTCGACCGCGTGGAGCGGACGACCAGCGAATCGTCGTCGACGCTGATGCTGTGTTCACAGCCCGGCGGCTGCCAGTTCACCGGCTGTTGGCCCTCATCGGTGTGGACCAGTGCGGCCCCGTCGGGCTTGAGCATCACGTGGCGGTCGCCAAGCCCCAGCGAACTGGCCGCTCGCCCCTCGTACTCGACCGCACAGGTGCCGACAAGCGTCACTAGCGCGCCGCGGTCAGTGGCACGCGACGCGAGGTCCAGCGCGTCGGCGGGGTCAGGGTACGTCAGCGTTTCGACGGCGGTCACGGATGGCGGTTAGCGGTCCCCGCGTAAAAAGGACGCGTCGTCGGGGCAGTGGACGGACGAAGCACGGTCACGGAGCGACGCGAGCAGGGCACGCCGAACGGTCGCCGGGTCACGGCCTTCGCTGTCGAGGGCGCGACAGGCCTTGTCCTTCCGATCGACCCACCACGTCCGGAACGACTCAGGGTCGGCAGTGCGGGCGAGGACGATGTCGTCGGGAGCCGACAGTGTCGGGTCGAGCCAGCAGACGGCGTAGGTCCGGACCGAGCGGTCGAGCACGACAAACTGCTCGTAGGTGGCATCGATGGCACTGAGGGCAGCCGACGCTGTCAGGCCAGTCCCGAGCGGTCGAGACTGAGCGATGGGGTCGGCGTCGACGCCCCAGTGTGCGACGCGGCAGTCGTAGCGGCCGTCGGGGCGAGCGACAGCGACGAGCGTGCGACGGCCCATCAGGGACCTCCGAGCGTGTCAACGGGCATGCGTACCCCTGGCTGCGTGGTCCTATTTGAACGCTGGCCCACAGGACACCTCCGATGCCTGCTCGGTACGGGAGACAGTGCCAGACCCGTCGAAATCGCCGACCATTGGTAACTCGGCACAACCCTCAAGTAGTACGTTCACGTACCGTCACATATGATGGTGAGCGAGTGGCTCTACGGCGCAATCGCGCTTCTCGTGGGGCTCCACGTCCTGACCATGCTGTACGCGTACCGGCACCGGGGTGACCCAGCCGGTGCGACTGGGCAGGGCGAGGCCGAAGGGCGCCGTGGCAGCGCCACCGACGACAGCACTGAATCCATCGACTGTCCCCACTGCGGGGCGAGGAACGAGCAGGACTACCAGTTCTGCCGGCAGTGCGTCGCCGACCTGACCAGCGGAAGCCCGCAGCGCCAGCCGACGGACCGAAGCCAGCCGTACTGAGAGCGTTGCAAGGGAGGGTCGAAACGACCAGTTTGAGCGCTGCTATCGGCCAAAGGATTTATTTCTACGACAATATATTTGAATATACTGTCACGAACAGGGGTGAACTGTGGAAACTGTTATCGACGTACGTTCCGCGGGTCGACCAGCGGTATTCGACCGGGCGAACACCGACGGGCTGTTCGGACGCAAGCGCCGCCTGCAGCAGCCGCTGGAGCAGTATCTACAGCGGGCAGAGACACCGAGCTATCTCGCGTACAACGACCAGTCCGGCGTCGTCGCTGCCCGGGGGAACAGCGAGTCGCTCACGCCGGCCGGCGACTACCGCGCGTATCTGCTCGCCACGACCGTTCGAGTCCTGTTCGTCGTCGGCGACGACGACCGCGACCGGACCATCTCGCTTCCCCACGAAGGCATCGTTGCCGTGCACTGTTCGTCGGGACTCCGCACGTCGACGCTCGAAATCGTCACCGTCGACGAAGACCGCTGGGCGTTCGAATGCAAGGGCGATCTAGCGCCAGTTCGGTCGTTCATCGACGAAGCCACACAGGTCTGGACGCGCACGCTCACCGAGCTTGATCGGGCAGAGTCCCAGGTCGAGGCCGCTGTGACAGCACTCGAAGCAACAGATTTCGAGACAGCAGCCACGCATATCACGGCCGCACAGGAAGCGCTCGACAACGGGCGAAAGCGGGTCGAAGCACTGGGCGAGGGGGCGAGAGCGGCCGTCGATGGACGACTCCAGTCAGCGCAAGCACGCATCAACACCTGCCAGCGCCGACGCCACGTCAGCGCGGGCGATGAGTACCGCGACACGGCCCGCCGCGCATGGGAGAACCGGTCGTACGAACGGGCCGCAGATGCATACGCACAGGCCGGCGTCGAGTACGAGCGAGCGCTGGCCGTAACGGCATCGGAGCCGCCCACAGAAGCCATCACGGATGCTCGAAACGCGGTCGAAGCGGAGTACACCGAACTCCGGTCAGCCCCAGTCGACGCGGCGCAGGTGGCTGCAAGCGCGGCCAGAGCCACGACAGACCCAGCAGAGCGAGCGAGACACTGGGAAGACGCTCTCGACCGCTACCGGACGGCGTACGAACTTGACTGGGGTCGTGACCGTCGCTTCGACGGCGACCGGGCGTCGCTCCGACAGGCGCTCGCGGACATCGCTGTCAAACTAGTCGATGCACATCGTGAGGCGGGGCGACAGGCGCTTGGGGAAGCTGGCGAGTCAAAAAGAGCGGCGTCCGAGACCGCGTGTGACAGCGCGACGATACACTTCGAGCGCGCACGCGAAGTTGCCGCCGAACTCGTGCCGGACAGACGCGGGTCGGCGACGGACGAACTAGCCGCCGTGTCCGAACAGGGCGTCAGCGTCGAGGCGGAGCCGAAAGGTCGGTAATTGTTTATCACCGCGGAGCCGGGTATCGGTATGCGCTTTGGAATTATTTCGACGGCAGGAATCGCGCGCAAGGACGTGATTCCGGGTATCCAGAAGTCTGCTCACACGGTCGCGGCCATCAGCTCCAGAACCCAAGACCGTGCCAGCGAGGTAGCCGACGACCTCGGTATCGACAGTGCCTTCGGCGACTACGAGACGATGTTCGCCGAGGCGGACATCGACGCGGTGTACAACCCGCTTCCGAACGCGCTCCACGCCAAGTGGAGCCAGCGGGCCGCCGATCACGGCCTCGACGTGCTCTGTGAGAAGCCACTGACCGTCGACACCGCTGAGGCAGTGGACCTCTTCGATTACTGTGCCGAGCAGGGCGTCACGCTGATGGAAGCGTTCATGTATCAGTTCCACCCGCGGACCCAGCGGGCCAGGGAAATCGTCGAAACCGAACTGGGCGAGGTACACACCGTCGACGCATCGTTCAAATTCTCGCTCACAGACCCCGACGATATCCGTCTGGACCCGGAGCTGGCCGGTGGGAGCCTGATGGACGTAGGCTGTTACGCCGTCAGCGCGGTCCGGGGCTTCCTCGGCGAGCCAAGCCAAGCGTTTGCGCATGCCCGGGACTCCCAGAACAGTGGCGTGGACACGAACCTCAGCGGCGTCCTGTCGTACGACGACGGGCGGGTCGCCTCGATTTCCTGTGGGTTTGACGGACCGAGACGGGAGTACTACCGAGTCGAAACGGACGACGGCTGGCTCGAAGCGCCGAACTGCTTCGGCCCGGACCACGACCAGTCCGTCTCGCTGACCTACAGCGTCGACGGCCGCGAGGTCACCGAAACGTTCGATCCGGTCGACCACTACCAGTTGCAGGTCGAGGCGTTCGCAGACGCTATCGAGAGCGGGGAGACACCGCCCATCGACCGGGCCGAAACACTGGGGAATATGCGCGCCATAGATGCGCTGGCCAGAAGCGCGGACACCGGCGAACCGGTCCACGTCGCCAGTCCCGAGTGAGAGGCGACCGGGTGTGTACTGTAATGCGGCGAGCGCGAAACGGTTTTGACTGCCGCGGGTGAGGCACGTACTGTGACACCCCCAACAGCGACACTCCCGAGTGGCGACGAACTGCCGATGGTCGGCGTCGGGACGTGGGACATCGACGGCGACACCGTTCAGCAGTCCGTTCGAGCCGGACTCGACGCGGGCTACGGCCACGTGGACACGGCCGAAGGGTACGAGAACGAGGGCGAAATCGGCGCGGCCCTCGCCGACTACGACCGCGAGGACGTGTTCCTCACATCAAAAGTGCTGCCAAAGCATCTCGACTACGAGTCGGTCATCGAGGCCTGTGAGGCGTCGCTGGACCGACTTGGGACTGATTACCTCGACCTGTATCTCGTCCACTGGCCCAACCCCGCAACCTCCATCCGGGAGACGATGAACGCGATGGCCACACTCCGCGATCAGGGGAAGATCCGCAACGTCGGCGTCTCGAACTTCAGCGCGTACCAGCTCGGGGCCGCCCAGCATGTCGCCGACGTGCCTATCGCTGTCAATCAGATCGAGTACCATCCCTGGAACACGCAGGACCAGGTGGTCGAGTTCTGTCGCGACACCGACACTGTCGTTGAGGCCGCCGCGCCACTGGGTCGAACGGAAGTGTTCGCGGACGATGTCATTCAGGACCTGGCAGAGAAATACGACAGGTCGCCGGCTCAGATTGTCCTGAAGTGGGCGGTCGAGAACGAGGTGGTCGTCCTGCCGAAGTCCTCCTCGCCCGAGCACGTCCGCCAGAACTGCGACCTGTTCGACTGGGACCTCGACGCCGCCGACCACGAGCGCATCGATGCCATCGAACGCGAGCAGGCAGTCTACGATACCGGTGTCTACGACTGGGACAACGACACCTACGGTATCTCGCAATAGGTTCCGATGGTCGAACCGCCCGCACTGGACCGCTGGGACGCCACGGCCGCGGCAAGCATCGCCGTTTTGCTTGTCGTGGCGTACGTGCTGATTCCCGACCCGACGATCCAGTACGGGACGTGGCTGATCGTCTTTTGCATCTGGATGGCCTGGTTCGTCTCTTTCGGTGCCAAATGGTTATACGGCCCCTAGAGGGGTGCGTTGAAGCTTTTACTCGATTCCGTGTCAGCGGAGATTTATTTACTCCCGCTCTCTATACACGCTTGATGCCCCGTATCGAAGTCTCGGAAAACCTGTACCGGCAGATCGAGAGCGAGGCCAACAACGACGACTTCAACGACACGCTGTGGAAGATGGTCGGCTCCTATCGGCGGACGAACAACCCGGAAGCGGACCAGACGTAACACGTATCGCAGTCGTCGCCCCGTAGCGGGACGATTCTGAGTGGGCAGCTGTTCCTGATAGCCGCTGTGCCAGCGGGCGCTTCGACCCGGTGTCCCGTCACTGTGAGCGGCAATCACTGCCGTCGGTACGCACGTTTTTACGATTCGAACCGCTCCGTACTGGTAATGAGGCCACGAATCGCCCTGCTGAACGCAGCCCACGACGGCGGCGACAACCGCCGGAACTTTCGGCGGGAACTCGACGCCGACCTCGTGGAATACGACGTGACCGAGCGCGAACTGCCCGACACCTTCGCGTTCGACGGCTGTCTGGTCACGGGCAGCCGCGCGTCCGTCTACTGGGACGAACCATGGATCCGTGAACTCGAATCCTGGGTCACGGACGCAGTCGACCGTAACATCGCGTTCCTGGGCGTCTGTTTCGGCCACCAGTTGCTCGCACATGCGCTCGGCGGCACCGTCGAGCCGATGGACGAGTACGAAATCGGCTACCGGACGGTCGACCACGACGGCGAGAACGAACTGCTCGCCGGCGTCGACGAGTCGTTCACTGTCTTTACGACGCACTCGGACCGCGTCGCCGAGGTGCCACCGGGCGCGACCACGTTCGCCGAGAACGACTACGGCATTCACGGGTTCCGGAAGGAGAACGTCTTCTCGGTGCAGTTCCACCCCGAGTACGACCCCGAGACGGCCGAGACAGTGACGAAGGGCAAGGACGACCAGCTCGCCGACGAGCGCATCGAAGCGGTACTGGACGGCGTCACCGAGGCGAACTATCGCGCCGCCTGCGAGGCCAAGCAGCTGTTCGACAACTTCACCGAGTTCGCTGCGCGTTACGCGGGTGACGTGACCGGCGCTACCACCGCTGCCGACGACTAACCGACCGGCTTCGCCGCAGTGGCGCTACGAGAACCGGCCGGTTTCTGCGTCACATTCCGCACAGCGTGTCACGAGCGCGTCCCGGTCGGCCGTCATCTCGACGTAGTTGTGCGTGCGACCGCCACACTCCTCGCAGTGTCGAAGCATATCCGTATCGCCCATCTCCTGTGGTGCGCCGAGCGCAAGCGCGACGACACGCTCCTCGCCCTCGTTGTGGCCGCGTTGCCACTCACCGGGCGCAAAGCGGATCGCCTCTCCGGCTGCGACGCGGACATCACCGTCCTCCGTTTCGAACGTCGCCGTGCCCGACTGGATGATAAATACTTCCTCCTGTTCCGGGTGGCGGTGGTAGCCGAAGCCGAAGGATTCGCCGGGTGCCAGTTCGTAGTGATTCAACGCGATATTGTCGGTGCCAAGTGGACCAGCGAGCGCCCGCTTGACCGACGCCGGCCCCATCCGCGATTCGACGGCGTCGATACTGACTTTCTCCATAGTTGCCATGTACGGGGGACAGTCCTTAACGGTTAGTCAGAGTGGGTCACAGCGGAGACGCGGGGGACACAGCAGAAGCAGCAAAACGGAGCGTCGGTCACTCGCGTCGGTCGATGTCGAGTTCCTCGTCGAGGTCTTCGAGCCAGTCGGCGTCTTCCAGCTCCGCCATCTGTTCACGGAAGTGCGTCTTGCAGACACCGACCTTGACGCCGTCGTTCTCGACGGCGATGTCGGCTTCACGGTCGCAGTAGTGACACTGCATACTCGAATAGTAGTCCCGCACGACATTGAACCCTCGGGTTCCGTCTGCCGGTTGTCAGACACCGAGGGCTGTTTCGACCCGGTCCCAGGCGGCCGCGCCCAGACCAGTGTCGCCCAGTGTCTCTCCGTGGGCGTCGCTGCCGCCGGTCGGAATCAGTCCGTGCCGCTCGATGGCGTCGTCGACGAGACCGTTGTCGACCGCTCGGCCGTACGGATACCACCGTTCGACGGCATCGAGCGACGCACACGTGGACAGCGCGGCCGCAGTGTCCCGGTAGCGGAACGGGTGCGCGAGGCCGACCAGCCCGCACGCGTCCGAGAGCAACGCACAGCCGCGCTCGAACGACGGGACCTCCCGGGCGACATAACAGGGGCAGTCATCGCCGATGAGGTCGTCGAACGCGGACTGAAAGGTGTGGTCCGACACCTCGGCGATAGCGCTGGCGATGTGGGGACGACCGAGGCCGTCACGCGGCTCGACGGGGAGCGAGACGCCCAGGCGGTCCTCGACACACTCGATGATGCGCGCGCCGCGCTCGCGGCGGTTCCGCTGGATGCGCGCACACTCGACCCGGAGTTCGTCGGTCGGGTCGACACCGTAGCCCAGCAGGTCCAGTCGCTGTATCTCGCTTTCGACGCGGAGTTCGATACCGTGGAGCAGCGTCACACCGTCCCGTTCGGTGACGGGACCGTCGAGAGCAGGCTGGAGGCGGTCGTGGTCCGTAACGGCGACAACCTCGACACCCGCTTGTCTCGCGGCGGCCGGGACCGAATCGAGCGTGAGCGTCCCGTCGGAGCGAGTCGTGTGTACGTGCAAGTCAGCGACGACCATACCACGTCCACACCTCCCAACAGCAAGCCGCTTCTGATTAGACCATGTGTCGTGACCACACGAAACGTGGGTTCCTTATACGCATTAAGGGATATTATGATTATCTATAGTGAAGGTTTATTAGGAACCATGAACTTTCGGTAGATATGCGAATGCTAAGCAACGCGACGGACGCCTTCCAATCGTACGACTACCCGATTTCCGCGGAGGAAATCATCGAGAGCGACGGCGACATGGAACTGGAACTGCCAAACGGCACCGAACGGCTGGGCGACGCACTCAGCCGATCGGCCCCGGAAACCTTCGAAAGCGCGGAAGACGCTGAGTTCGCAGCGTTCTCGGGTGTGTCGAGCAAGGCCATCGGCCGGAAGGGCTACTCCGACCGCGACCCGATCTGCATGGGCGAAGACGGACCGGACCAGGTCTCCTTCTAACGGCCTGGAACGGCCTGCAGTCATCCCCAGCTCTGGACGGATTTTCCGTCTCCTTCGGTTTTACACAGGCGAGCGGCAGCACTATTCGGACAGTCGCCGCGCGCACCATAGAACGGCTATCGGTCGAGAAAGTCCGGTTTGTCGACGGCGTCAGTGCTGTCGATTGACTGCCTGTCCAGCAGTTCCGACGAATCGAGCGCCGACGGCAGGCCATCGCGGCCGCCAGTCGGCACGTCCGCCTCGTCGATGTACGTCTTCTCGCCGTTGATCAGGTCGGCCCAGACGGCGTCCCGGTCGGCGCTGGTCGCCTCCGCCGCTTCCTTCGCTTCGTTGCGACCTTCGTCGTACGCGAGTTCGACCATGCTCTTGTGGTACGCCGAGTTCATCTCGGCGTAGATGGCTTCGAGTTCGTCGCGATTGAACTCCCCGAGGCGCTCGGCGACGCCGATAGCGTATGCCCTGTCGGTGGCCTCGTCCTTGTCGAGAGTGTCCCAGTCGGTGCCAAACTCGCGCTCGTAGCGGCTCATGTCTCCACTTTCCGATCAGGGTTGACCCGAAGTCCGGCGTCAGAAAAGGAGATTTCACGGATGTCACAGTCGATAGCTGTCCCCCGCATCTTGATAACCTGAACGCCGCGGGTCATGCTTCCGTTTTCGAGGAAATTGTGGAAGAAGACGACGCCGTGGGCGAGATAGTGCTCGTCACTGTAGGAGGACGGGTCGGTCATCTCGGAGATAAGGAGCGTCGTCGCGTCCGTCTGTTTCAGCGCGGAGAGAAAGCCCGTGATCTCGTCCTCGACGTCGTTCATAAAGTGCTGCAACAGCATCGTCGAGTCGATAACGACCCGCTGGATATCGTTCTGTCTGATATAGGCGACGAGTCGGTTCGTCAGACCGCCTTCGCTGCCGAACTGCGTGATAGTTCGTTTCCCGCTCTCGGTGACGAGGTTGAGGAACTGGATGGCGTCAGATTGCATGGCCCGGTCGAAACCGAAGTCGTAGCCGGCCATGTCCTGCATCAACTCCGACTTGGTTTCGTGCATCGTCACGTACAGGCACGTCTCACCCTCCTTGACGCCCTGTGTAATGAACTGTGAGCAAAACGTTGTCTTCCCGCTGCCCGGCGGGCCGCTGACCACGTAGAGACGGTTCGGAAGTAAGCCCCCCTCAATGAGTTCATCGAATCCGGGGACCCCACTAGAGAGACGCATATCAGCTATCTGAGTCCGTCTGGACATATGCTTTCACATTCTATTTTCACCGGTGATAACTCATTCGGCTGCGTCAGCGTTCGATAGCGCTGGTGTTGCTATCGGCCAGTTCGAGCAGTCGCTCCGTGCCGGCCTCGTCGAACCGCATCGGCCGTCGCCACCACGGCCCCTTCCCCGAGTCGGACGACAGTTCGGTGACCAGTTCGTTCGCGTCGGTGCCGCCGCTCGGGGCCGACAGCGGGACCACTGTGTTGTACAGTTGTGACTCGGCGGCATTGCCGCGGATGAGAACGCGAGCGTCGAACGGGTCCCGTTTCACGTGGGCGTTCGAGGCGAACTGGGCCCGGTCCTCGGGCGAGAGGTCGCGGTACTCGTCGCCGGTCACCGCGTCGCGGACGAGGCGGAAGTGGCCGATGACATACGCGCCCCATTCTGGCGGAGCCCAGGCCGGCGCGTCGCCGACGGTCGAGAGCGTCGCGTAAAAAAAGAGGTAATCGCCGGCCGACAGCCCCGAGAGCGGGCCGGCCTTCACGCCGTGTTCGTCGCCGTAGGTGTAGCGCTCGCCGCCGGCCTCGGGGAACTCCGGGTCGAAGTGGACCGGCCGGTCGGCCACCGCGGAGACGTCAGTCCCCAGGTCGAGGTCGGCGTAAGTCGGCACTGGCTCGCTGGTCGGCTCCGACTCGGGAATCGGGACGTATTCGAAGGAGCCGTCGGGAAACAGCGGTCCTCGGAAGCCGGGTTCGTTCGTGTTAGCTCCGACGTTGATGGCGACGCTGCGCATACGTAACCGTCGTCGGGTGTAACAAAAGGGATGACGGCGCGTGCTGACACCTACTCTCGGTCCGGCGGCGAGAGAGTCCGCTGGAACTCGTCGAACTTGTCGAGGTCGTCGGGGAGGTCGTACGACAACTGCCGCTCGGCACGGCGGTCGACGTTCGCCCCTTCGATTGGCTCCGCAACGGACTCCCAGCCGTCCTTGACTGTCAGGGATTTCGCCGGCGTGCCGGCAGCGATGTGGTGGGCGGGGATGTCCTTCCCGGCGATAGACTTTGCTGCAAGGATGGCGTTTTCCCCGACCTTCACGCCGGCCCGGACCATCGAGTCGTAGGTCAGGCGCACGTCGTCTTCGATGATGGTGTGGTAGTTGTCGACGTGGGTCTGGTCGACGGCGTCGTGGTCGTGGCTGTAGACGTGGGTGTCATCGGAGATGGAGACGCGGTCGCCGATAGTGAGCTTCCCACGGTCATCCAGATGAACGTCGTCATGGACAACGACGTTGTCACCGATCTCGATGTTGTGGCCGTAGGTAAAGGAGATACCCTTGAAAAATCGACAGCCCTCACCACAGGACTCAAAGAGGTGGTCGGCGAGCATCCGCCGGAACCGGAGCGCGAACTCAACGTTGTCCGCCATCGGCGTCGCGTCGAACTGCCGCCAGAGCCACTGGAGGTGCTTCGAGCGTTTGAACCGTTCCTCGTCTTTTTCCGCGTAGTACTCGCTCTCGAGGGTCGTGTTACAGGGGTCATACCCTTGGAGCCGGACCCGCTCGGCCGGGGAGATATCCGCGCCGTCCTGCCAGCGCTCGTAGGCCTCTCGGTCGCCGTGGAGGTCGATGAGCACGTCAGTGACAACGTCGCAGGTGTCCTCGTCACCAGAGAGGCGTTCGTCGACCTCGTCGATGAACGCCCTGAGCCCCTCTTCGGCGAGCGGTGGCAGCGACACGTGACGCTTCGTCATGTCGAGTACGTGGCTTCGCGGGCAGATAGGGGTTTCCGTTACGTGAAACCTACCCAGTAACATCCGTGTCACGGCACCAAGTGGCACAGCGAGCAAGCCACAGTTAAGACAACGCCGTCCCAGACGACGGCATGGTCAGGTCGGATTTCATCATGGAGATACGGCGCTACATTGTCAATCCCGCCGAGCGCCGGCTGCGAGCGCCGTGGCGGGTGACGGTGTGGCTGTTTCTCGCCGGATTCGGCCTCGTACTCCTCTCAGGGGTGGTCGCGGTGGTGTCGTCGGTAGTGCGCATGACGCCGGCGGTCGCAGTCACGCGCCAGATTGCGCTCTTCGCTGCCGGAACCGGCATCGCTGTTGTAATCGGCTATCTGCTCGACCGGCGGACACTCCGGGACTACGGCCTAGGGTTCGACGGGCAGTGGTGGCGCGACGCGGCGTTCGGCCTCGCGCTCGGGGCGGGGCTGCCCACGCTCGTCCTCCTCGTCGAGGTGGCCGTCGGGTTCGCCGAGGTCAGCGTCGCCCTCGCAACCGTCGACAGCGGACCGCTTCCGCTGACTGCGTTCGGGCCACCGGTCGCCGTCATCCTTCTGGGGGCGTTCTTCCTCGTCCAAGCAACTGCCGAGGAGGTGCTCGTCCGTGGATATCTCCTGACAAACACGGCTGAGGGGCTCGCCGGGTGGGTCGGTAAGCGAGGCGCGATCATCGCGGCGACAGGGCTGACGGGCGCACTGTTCGGTGTCCTCCACTGGACAAACCCCAGCGCGTCGCTGCTCAGTGTGGCCAACATTACTCTCTACGGCTTCCTGCTCGGTGCGTGTTACGTCCTGACCGGGCGGCTCGGAGTCGCCAGCGGCTTCCACGTCGCCTGGAACTACACGCTGGCACTGCTTGGCTTCCCAGTCAGCGGCCTCCGGATGGGCGTCGCCATGCTCTCGACGACCGCAACCGGCCCCGCGCTCGTGACCGGCGGCGGGTTCGGTCCCGAAGGGGGACTCATCGCCATTCCACTGCTCGGCGTTGGCGGGGCCGCGCTGTACTGGTGGGTCCACCGCGAGTACGGCGCGGTCGAGTTGCTTGACGACATTGCGACCCCACAGCTCCGGGTTCGAACGCGGTCCGACACGGCAAACCAAGACGGCTAAGTGGACAGCGCCGCTACGTCGGGTATGGAATACGCGACACTCGGAAACTCCGGCGTCGAGGTCTCGGAAGTCGGGTTCGGTGCCTGGGTCGTCGGGACGGACTGGTGGGGCGACCGCACCCGCGAGGACGCCGTCGAGATGGTCCAGCACGCGCTCGAAGAGGACGTGACCTTCTTCGACACCGGCGACGTGTACGGCCACGGCGACAGCGAGGAGATAATCGGCGAAGCGCTGGCGGAACACCGCGACGAGGTGACGGTCTCGACGAAAATCGGCTACGACTTCTACAACAACCCACAGGCAGGCCACGGCGAACTCCCGAAGAAGATTACGCCCGAGTGGGTCCACACCGCCGTCGACCGCTCGCTCGACCGCCTCGGCATGGACCACGTCGAACTCCTGATGCTTCACAACGCCAACGTCGACGAGGTCGACGAGGACGTACTGGAAGCGCTAGACGAACTCCGCGAGGAAGGCAAAGTCGAGGCCATCGGCTGGGCGCTTGGCCCCTCCATCGGCTGGCTCGCCGAGGGCGACGCCGCGGTCGCAAACGAGTTCGACGCGCTCCAGACCGTCTTCAACCTCTTCGAGCAGACTCCCGGCCAGCACTTCATCGACACTATCCGCGAGCAGAACGCCGATACGTCGGTACTCGCTCGTGTCCCGCACTCCTCGGGCCTGCTGAACGAGCAGGTGACCCCCGAGACGGAACTCGGCAAGGGCGACCACCGCTCGCACCGACCCAGCGAGTGGTACGAGACCGGCTGGGAGAAAGTCGAGGAAATCCGCTTCCTAGAGCGGGACGGCGAGCGGACAATGGGACAGGCCGCCATCCAGTGGCTCCTGTACAACGACGAGGTGGCGTCGGTCACCCCAACGTTCCGGACGAACGCCGACATCGACGAGTGGGCCGGTGCGCCTGACACGCCGCCGCTCAGCGACGAGGAGTACGACCGCGTGCAGGACCTGTACCGGGACAACTTCGGCATCGACCGCGACGACGGGATGGACGCTCTACGCTCGTCGGTCGGCGGTGCGGACCTCGAAGACACCGGCATGAAATCTGCCGGGGACTGACGGCGAGGCGGTGGAGCGCCGACGCACGGGCAGACGTGCGACTGATTTGACGCTGCGCACCTGATTTCCACATCGTCCGACCACCGAGGAGCGGGCACTGAAATCTCCAGTCGACGGTGTACCCTCTGCAAACATCGACGACCGGACAGCCGTCTGCTGATTCCCGGCTACGACCCCCCTGTTTCAACAGGAGATGTATCGCCGTCCTGCGGTTAGGGTGTTGAAGTTTCACATTCACCACGGTGCGTCTGACAGCCGCAAGACGCCAGACGGGAGTCGGTTCGAGATGAAACGAAGGGGTTCGAGTCGCGGGACCAGTCCACATACTAGTCCGGGAAAAAGCTGTCGGAGGTGTCAAAGGCCGCTGGAGAAAACGCTCTGCAGTCGATCGAGTCGGCGAGCCGTGACTGCCGGATCTGGACTACTCGTTCAGCAGGCCGTCCTCTTCGACGCGCATGACACCCTCGCCGTCCGGGAGGTTCGGCGCGTCGACGAGCTTGACGATGCGCTTGTTCCCCTTGGACTTGCGGAGGTACATCCGGAACGTGGAAGTGTGGCCGAGGATGTTGCCACCGATGGGCTGGGTCGGATCGCCGAAAAAGGAGTCCGGGTTCGAGGCGACCTGGTTCGTGACGACGACAGCAGTGTTGTTGAGGTCACCGACGCGCATCAGGTCGTGGAGGTGCTTGTTGAGCTTCTGCTGCCGGTCGGCGAGTTCGCCACGCCCGACGTACTCGGCGCGGAAGTGAGCAGTCAGCGAGTCGACGGCGAGCAGGCGGACGGGGAACTCCTCGTCCTGACTCTCGCTGGCGATTTCCTGTGCCTTCTCGGCGAGAAGGATCTGGTGGTTGGAGTTGAACGCCTTCGCGACGTGAATCTTCTCCAGCACGGAAGAGACGAGGGCGTCGAGCTGGTCGTCGTCGGTGGGGTCAGCGTCGTCTGCTTCCTCAACGACGCCGTGGAGGACCAGCGTGTCGGCCAGAACCTCGTCATCGAGGCCCTTGACCATCTGTTCGATACGCTCGGGGCGGAACGTGTCCTCGGAGTCGACGAAAATGGCGCTTCCCTCCAGCCCGCCGTGTTCGGCGGGGAGCTGGACGTTGACGGCGAGCTGGTGCGTTACCTGAGACTTACCGGCCCCGAACTCGCCGTACACCTCGGTGATGGACTGGGTCTCGACGCCGCCGCCGAGCAGGTCGTCGACCTCGTCGACGCCCCAGGAGAGCTTCCCGATCTGTTCGCGGCGTTCGAGTACCGTCGATCCAGTCTCGAAACCACCGATATCGGCCGCTTCACGAGCTGCCTGGATGATATCGGCTGCCGACGATTCGCCGATGTCGGCCGTGTTCGACAGTTCGCCGGGAGAGGCAACCGCAATTCCCTGGTAGGAGTCGTAGCCGTTGTCTTCGAGTTTCTCTGCTGTCGCCGGACCGACACCCGGCAGCTCTTCGAGGTCCTCACTTGCGGACATAGACGTGGCTTGTGCGTCCGTGGGTATAAAGCCTCGTTAACACCAGAGTGAAAGTGAAAGTGTAGGACGGCAGCGGGATAATACGGAATGGAATCGGGAGTTTTAGATGTGAAAGGGAAAGAGCGAGCCGTCTTACTCCCAGGGGTGGTAGCCGGGACGGTCGGGCCACAGTGGATACCAATACTCCTTGTCGCCCTCGACAGTGATCTCGTCGCTGAGGTTGCTGTCCAGTTTGAACTCCGCGGACGTGTTGCGCTCGTGGCTGTTGTGAGGGTCCGGAGCAAACGGGTAGTACGCGCCCCGGCGGAAGGAGTACACCCAGTAGACGGTCTGGTCGTCACGCGTGTGTTCGAACGCGAACAGCGCCGCGAGCAGGCGCGACCCGTAGCGCCGCTCGACGAGCGTGTCCGCTGCGAAGTGGATCGACGTGAGCAAATCCTCGAAGTCGTTGTCGTGGAGCACAACCCACTGGTAGCCGTGGTCGTCGGTCTCAAACGTCGCCCGCGTGCCCGTCTCGACCATTCCGGCGTCGAGGATGGATTCGACCTCGTCGACGGCGTCCTGAAAGTCCGTGCTATCCACGTCGGCGAAACACAGCGCTGCCTCGCCGGTCGACTCGTACCCCAAGTCGGCTTCCATCGTGATGTAGGCGGTACTCATCCCGAACAGGTCGTCCGGGTCGGCGTCCCGCGTCGCGTCGGCCTCGGCTTTCACCCCGAGGACGCTCTTGAGTCCGTCGAGCAGTCCCATATGCGAGCCCCTACGGGCCGGAGACCAAGGTGGTTTGCGTCTCGACCAGTCGGTGTCTGTGTTCGGTGACGCGTATTCGAACAGCCAGACAGCCAGCGGAAATTACCGACTTTCGAGTTCGCGTTCGAGGTCCTGCAGGCGGTCGATGCGTTTCTCCGTCGAGGGGTGAGTGCTGGCCAGACGGCCGATCCACCCGACGTCAATCGGGATGATGAAAAACGCGTTCATTTCGGCCTGATCGCGCATATCCTCCTTTGGCACCTTGTCCATCCGACCATCGATTTTCATCAGTGCGTTCGCAAGGGCGGCAGGCTTGCCGGTAATCATCGCGCCGCCGCGGTCAGCGGCGTACTCGCGGTAGCGGCTGAGCGTCCGGATCAAGAGGAAGGAAACGACCCAGACGACCAGCGAGATGAGTATG
The DNA here is from genome assembly GCA_002844335.1 of Haloarcula taiwanensis. Taxonomy (NCBI): domain Archaea; kingdom Methanobacteriati; phylum Methanobacteriota; class Halobacteria; order Halobacteriales; family Haloarculaceae; genus Haloarcula; species Haloarcula taiwanensis. Next base: position 157,744 of record CP019154.1, on the reverse strand, counting down.
GCGACAATAACCGGGACCTGCTGGCCGCCGCGTTCGCGGCCGCCGCTGAACAGCCAGCCCCATCGGACGATGAGGAAGGCAATCGTCGAGAGGAACGAGGCGATGGTCATCACCATCACGTCGCGGTTCTTGATGTGGGCCAGTTCGTGCGCGATGACGCCCTCCAGTTCGTCCTGGTCCAGCGTATTCATGATGCCCGTCGTCACGCAGACGGCCGAGCTACTCTTCGACCGGCCGGTGGCGAAGGCGTTGGGCACCCGAGAGTCGGCGACGGCGACCTTCGGCTTCGGGAGGTCGGCCTGCTGGGCCAGGCGGTCGACGGTCCGGTGGAGTTCCGGATACTCCTCCGGTTCGACCGTCCGGGCTCCCATCGAATACAGGGCGAGCTTGTCGCTGAAGAAGAACTGCGCGCCGAGGAACAGTCCCATGACGACCACGATAAGGGCGAGATTGCTGAAATACAGCGTGAGCGCTCCAAGGAAGACGATGTACAGCGCGAACAGCAGGAACATCGTCAGAGCCATCCGGCCACGGAGCCCCCAGTCTGTTTGCCACTCCATACCCACTGATAGACGGTCGACACTCTAAAACCTCGCTATCGTGGGAAAGCGCCACACGGCACGGGCCAGTGGACCGTCAACGGGGCAGCTGTCCACACACATTTACTCTCCGGGCAACAATCGGATACATGACCGACACAGTCGCCGTCACTGGCGGGCGCGGGCGCTCCGGGCGCTGGATCTGCGACCACCTCGCCGGCGAGTACCACGTCGTCTGCGTGGACCTAGACCACCCCGGCTGGGAGATTCCGACGCGAGAGCGCATAGATTTCAAAGCTGTCGACGTGACCGAGGGGGTGGAAGTTCGGGACCTCTTCAGCGAGGTCGATCCGGACGCCGTCGTCCACTGGGCTGCGTTGCCAGCGCCGGAGCGGCACGCGGGCACGCGAGTGTTCGACACTAACGTCTCGGCGACGTACAACGTCATCGACGCCGCAGGTCGCGCCGGCGCAGATGTCGTCTGGGCGTCCTCCGAAAGCGCCTACGGGCTGGCCTTCGCCGACGAGACGCCGCTGCCGGCGTATCTCCCGATAGATGAATCACATCCGACCGCGCCGGAGGACCCGTACGGCACGTCGAAGGTCGCCGGCGAAGAGATCGCAAAGATGGTCGTCCGGCGCGACGACGTGGACGTGGCCTCGATACGGCCGTCGTGGATTCAGTACCCCGGCGAGTACAACTGCCGGGACGTGGCCGCAGGCGACCTCGCCGACGGTGCGGGTAACTGCTGGTCCTACGTCGATGTCCGTGACGTAGCGACGGCCGTCGCGGCGGCGCTCGATGCCGACATCGGCGGGCACGAAGCGTTCAACGTCGCCGCCGCCGAGAACTACGTCGGACGGCCAACGGCCGACCTCGTGGAGGAGCAGTGGGGCGAGCTTCCCGCGGAGTGCAAGCTCGACGGCGACCAGTCGGCGCTCTCGACCGCGAAAGCACAGGGGCTGTTGGACTGGGTGCCCGAACACGAATGGCGTGAGGCCGCCGACGCCGACGTTACCGCGCCGACACTCACGGGTGAGTAGGCGAGGGCGGTATCGGGCCTGCCAGCGGCGTCATCTCGATGGCGGAACACACGGCTTAAGCGGTTCAGTACAGTAGGACCGGTAATGAGCCGGTCGGGAGAGTTCTGTCCACGCTGCGGTGACGAGATACCGGAGGGCACCGACGAGCGCCCGGAGCTTTCGGGTGCCGGCGGCCAGCGCAACTCCGAGCACGTCCTCTGTGACGCCTGCTACTTCGAGGAGTTCGACCTGGTGGACGCCCCTGACACCATTCAGGTGCGGGTCTGTTCGCGGTGTGGCGCAGTCCACAAGGGGAACCGCTGGGTCGACATCGGCGCGGAGGACTACACCGACATCGCCGTCGAACAGGTCAGCGAGGCCCTGGGAATTCACGTCGACGCCCAGTCGGTCGCCTGGCAGGTCGCTCCCGAGCAACTCGACAAGAACAACATCCGAATGCACGCCGAGTTCTCCGGCGTCATCCGCGGGACGCCGGTCACTGAGGAGGTCACCGTCCCCGTCCGTATCTCCCGGCAGACGTGCAAGCGCTGCGGGAAAATCGCCGGCGGCTCCTTCGCCAGCATCGTTCAGGTGCGGGCCAGCGGGCGCGACCCGACCGACGAGGAGCGGGAGCGGGCCGAAGAGATAGCTCAGGAGTACATCGCCGCCCGCGAGGAGACCGGCGACCGCAACGCCTTCATCACCGAGACCAAGTCCGTCGACGACGGGCTGGACATGAAGATATCGACGAACCAGATGGGGCTTGGCATCGCCAAGCGCATCACCGCCCAGCTCGGCGGCTCCTACTCCGACTCGCGGCGTCTCATCTCCGAGGACGAGGACGGCCAAGAGCTGTATCGGATGACCTACGCCGTCCGCCTGCCCCGCTACCGCCAGGGCGAAATTATCGACCCGGAGGACGGCGACGGGCCGGTGCTGGTCCGGTCGGTCCAGGGGAACCTCAAGGGGGTCCGGCTGGCGACCGGCGAGGACTACGAGGCGAGTTTCGAAGAGGGTGAGACACCAGACGCTCAGCGGCTGGGGTTCCGCGATGATGCCCAGACGACCACGCTCGTCGCTGTCGAGGACGAGCGGGCCGTGCAGGTCCTCGACCCCGAAACCTTCGAGAGCAAGACCGTCCCGCGACCGGATTACCTCGACACCGACGCCGACGAAGTGCCGGTGCTGAAAAGCCACGCCGGGTTGCACGTCCTCCCGGCCGAGACGGACGCCGATGAGTGACGACGCGGGAGGGCATGGCGACCAGCGGCTCGCCGCCGTCGTCGCCAAACCACGCTCGCAGGCCGCTATCAAGTCCCTGCAGGCCGAGGGCGTCTACGACGACACCAGAAGCATCACCGAGTGGACCGCCGACAGCGTTGCCGTTCCGGTGACGGCACCGCCACAGGAGACGCAGTTCCGGGAGGTCGTCCGCCAGGTCGGCGAACGCCGCCTCCGAACGCTCGATGACCACCTTCGGGAGCGCGGCTGGACCGACGCAGAAATCGCCGCCGCACCCGGTTCCTGGGCCGTACTGGGCTCCGTCGTGCTGGTCGACATCGGCGACAGTCCCCGGCCGTCCGAGGTCGGCGAGGCGCTACTGGCGCTCCACGGCGAGGCAGAGACGGTGCTGGCCCGCCACGGCATCTCCGGCGAGCACCGCGAACCCAGCGTCGAGGTCATCGCCGGTGACGGTGATACCGAGACGATCCACACCGAACACGGGACCCGGTACGCGATGGACCTTGCCGAAGTGATGTTCTCACCCGGCAACAAGGCCGAGCGGGCACGGATGGGCGATGTCGTTGCGGCAGATGAGCGCGTGCTGGATATGTTCGCCGGCATCGGCTACTTCACCCTCCCGATGGCCCGCGCCGGCGCGAACGTCACCGCCGTCGAGCGCAATCCCACAGCGTTTCGCTTTCTGGTCGAGAACGTCATGCTAAACGACGTAGACGAGCGGGTTCACCCGTATCGGGCTGATTGTCGGGAGGTCATTCCGGGCTTCGCCGAGGAGGGGCGCGCCGACCGCGTGGTGATGGGCTACTACGAAGCACACGAGTACCTCGGCAGCGCGCTCGATGCGCTCGCGCCCGGCGGCGTCCTCCACATGCACGAGGCGACGCCGGACGCGCTCGTGTTCGACCGCCCAATAGAGCGCCTGGAGGCAGCCGCCGCCGAGGCCGACCGGGCGGTCGAGGTACTGGACACCCGGCGCGTCAAGGAGTACAGCGAGGGCGTCGCCCACGTCGTTGTCGACGCTCGGGTAGAGTAGGTCGTCCGTAACGGGGCGCGTCGAACGGGCGGTCGTAACGCCTAATTGCGCCAGCGGTCAAGGAGAGGTATGGATAGACAGCAGATTATCGCCATCATTCTGGTCGGCCTGATGGTCGGGTCGTCAGTGGTTTACGGATTAGCCTTCGCCTTCTTTTAGTCCCACACGTCCGAAAGCGGGTGATTTTCGTCCCCAGACCGAGACCGTGAGCGATTGTGCCGGCGTTTCGTGCCCGAACTGACCGCCGACAGCGCCCGGTCCGGCGCGAACCGCGGCAGGTCGGGCCGGGAGAGCCGGTCGACCTGTGCACGGAACCAGTCGGGCATGTCGTGTTCGGCGCGGTCAAACAGGTCCAGTAGCGACGAGTCCGCGAGGTAGGTCGCGCCGTAGTCGTCGGGCGCGCGGACGACGCGGCCACAGGCCTGGATGACCGTCCGCAGCGCGGTCCGGTAGTACCAGCCCCATTGGTCGTCTTCGAGCCGTCGGGCGACGCGGGAGTCCCGCGTGTTCGGGTACGGGGCCTTGCACAGCACCTGCCAGCGACAGAGGTCCCCCTCCAAGTCCAGGGCCTCCTCCATCTTCACCGAGAGGAATACGTCGGGGTTGTCGCTTCGCTTCCAGGCCGCGAGCGCCCCGTCCCGGCCATCCTTGTCGTGGGTGCGGACGCGCGCGCCGACGCCGAAATCGTCTAAGAGTTCGTTCAGTTGCTCCTGGATAGCGTAGGAGTGGCAGTGGACCAGCCCCTTCTCGTCCGTGTGCTGAGCCATGATACGAACGATGGTCCGGGCGATGTCCGGTAGCGTGTCGTCGCGGTACTCGTATGTCATTTTCCCCTGTGTCACATCGTACAGCGGCCGGTTCTCGACGGGGAAGGTGTGGCCGACCTCCACGAGCGCGACGTTCTCGGGGTCGAGACCGACGTTGGCGCAGAACGCCTCCTTGTTGAGGATGGTCGCCGACAGCAAGGCGAAGCGATTGCCACGCTCCCAGACGGTATGTTTGAGGTACCGCTCTGGGTTCATCGGCTTGATAGTCACCGGAGCGTTCTCGCCGTCGGCCTGATCGACGACCCACGTCGTCGCGCTCTCGGCGTCCGTGTAGTCCTCGCGGAACCACCCGAGGTCCTGCCGGAGCGTGTTCAGCGAGTCGCGCTCGGCCACCTCCTCGCCGGTGAGTTCCGCCTTCTTTCGTAGTTCCTTCACGCGGCGCTCGGCGAGGTGTTCGACGCGCTCCGTGAACGCGACAGCCTCGTCCAGCCCGTCAATTTCGGGCACGTCGATATCGTTCCACATCGGGATGGTCCCCGGCGAGAGGTCGATAGTGGCGTACATCTCCGCCCACTCGCCGAGGCCGTGAGCTTCGTCGATGACAACCACGTCGCGTTTCCCGAACACGTCGCTACCGGCAGTCTGCATGAAATAGGCGAGCGTCATCGCGGCGATTCGGCGGTTTGAGGCGATAGCGCGGTCCGAAAAGTACGGACAGCGGTGTTTGACCTGGCAGTCGAACTTCCGTTCGCGCACGCATGGAGCCTGGTTCACCGGCGTGTCCGTCTCGCCGGGGAGGATACAGTCGTAGTTGTTCTTCCCGCGGATGACACAGAGGTCCTCCAGCAGGGCATCTTCGGCCACATCGTCCAGTTGCGAGACCTGTGGTGTGGTGTAGTAGGCGTCGATGACCTGCTCGGCGGCAGCTTCGCCAGCGGTCCGGGCACACCCGGCGATAGCCCGGGCGAGGAGCGATTTCCCGCTGCCGGTCGGCGCGCGGACGAGCACAACGTCCTTGCCGCGCTCGAAGGCCGCGCGGATATCAGCCAGGGCCTGTTTCTGGTTGCCCCGGTACGACGGGGCCGGGAACTCGTCGGTGATCCGCGCGGGGTACACGCGAGAAGGGAACGGACGAGGCGGCCTAAACCTTTCCTGTCGCCGAGTGTGCGTCAGCAGTTACCCGAGATGAGAGCGTGGGTCGTGTTCACAGGCACACGGTCGTGGTACTGGTACTCTCGGAACTCTTATACATATACCCCCTGTACGTATATTTGCAATGGCAAACGGTAAGGTTGATTTCTTCAACGACACAGGCGGTTACGGTTTCATCTCGACTGAGGACGCGGACGATGACGTTTTCTTCCACATGGAAGACGTTGGCGGCCCTGACCTCGAAGAAGGCGAGGAGATCGAATTTGACATCGAACAGGCCGACAAGGGCCCCCGCGCGACGAACGTCGTCCGCAACTAAGGCAGATTTTCGGTCGCCTTCGGGCGACCACATCTGACACTTGTTCTTATCGAACTACTCGAAAAGCGACAGCGCCGGTTCGCAGTAATCCAGACAAGAACTAACGATCAGTCGTCAGTCTGTGCAGAGAGAGCGGCCACATCTGCCGCAGTCACTTCTTGATCGTCCGGTAGCCGGTCGATGCAGTCATAACAGAGGAAATGCTCTGTGTCATCGGCGAGTTCGAGGACGATGCCCTCGGTCGGTCTGGACTCCTGCGACCAGATGTTGGCGATGCCGCCAGCTATCGAAACGTTCGTATCGCACCCATCGCAGGCTCTGGAGGCCACTGTCCGGTTTTTATGTACTGTATACACTTTAAGGTAGCTGGCTCCTTCGGACAGTTCAGTGTGGTTAACTCTCGACATACTTTTGTCGTCCGATGGACAGCATCCGGATAATGCAAATACTGGTCACAGGCGGTGCCGGGTTCATCGGTGGTCATCTAGCAGAGCGGTTCGCCGCCGACAGCCACGACGTGGTCGTACTTGACAACCGCGACCCGTTTTACGATCTGGATATCAAGCAGCATAACGTCGAAGCGGGGCGGGAAGCCGCCCGGAACAGCGGCGGAAGCTACGAGTTCATCGAGGGCGACGTGCGTGACGCGGAGCTGGTGAGGGACCTCGTCGCCGACGCCGACTACGTCTACCATCAGGCCGCACAGGCCGGCGTCCGCCCGAGCGTGCAGAACCCCCGAAAGTACGACGAGGTCAACGTCGACGGCACGCTGAACCTCCTCGACGCCTGCCGCGACGAAGGCATCGAACGGTTCGTGATGGCCTCTTCTTCCTCCGTCTACGGGAAGCCGCAGTACCTGCCCTACGACGAGGAGCATCCGACGACACCGGTCTCGCCCTACGGCGCGTCGAAGCTCGCCGCCGAGCGCTACGCCTGTGCCTACAGCGAAGTGTACGACCTCCCCACCGTTGCCCTCCGCTATTTCACCGTCTACGGCCCGCGGATGCGCCCGAACATGGCAATCTCGAACTTCGTCTCGCGGTGTCACAACGGCGAACCGCCGGTCATCTACGGTGACGGCACGCAAACGCGTGATTTCACCTATATCGAGGATGTCATCGACGCGAACATGACGCTGCTACACGAAGACGCCGCCGACGGTAAGGCCGTGAACATCGGGTCGACGGACAACATCGAGATCAAGACGCTCGCGACGGAGATCCGCGACCAGATCGACCCGGACCTCGAGCTAGTCTATGAAGAACGCCACGACGCCGACGCCGAACACACCCACGCCGCGACCGACCGTGCCGAGGAACTGCTGGGCTACGACCCGGACCACACCATCCGGGAGGGCGTCGAGAAGTTCATCGACTGGTATCGGGACAACCGCGACTGGTACGAGCCGCTCGTTCGGCAGTCCTGAATCGAAGGCAGTCTGACACGACGGCAACCGAACAGGCCACGGTTTTAACCTCGTCCCGTCCTGCAGGAAGGGTATGCATGTGCTCGTGACCGGTGCAACGGGGTTTGTCGGGAGCCATCTCGTCCCGGCGCTCCTCGCGGCCGGTCACAGCGTCCGCGCGCTCGTTCGCGACCCGAGCGAGTACACTCCACCAGACGGCGTTGACGTGGTGACAGGTGACCTGCTCAACGCAGGCAGTTTCGATGCCGGCCTCGACGGCGTCGATGTCGCGTACTATTTGGTCCATTCGATGCGTGCCGGGAGCGACTACGCCGAGCGAGACCGACGGGCGGCACGGAACTTCCGTCGGGCAGCCGACGAAGCCGGCGTCAACCGCGTCGTCTACCTCGGCGGCCTCGGAGAGGACGACGAGACGCTGTCGAAACACCTCCGGTCGCGCCGGGAGGTCGAGTTCATTCTCCGGGACGGCGAATACGACCTGACGACGTTCCGGGCGGCCATCATCATCGGCGCGGGTTCGGCGAGCTTCCGGATGATACGCGAGCTAACGACGCGACTGCCCGTGATGCTGACACCGCGCTGGGTACGGACGGACTGCCACCCCATCGCTATCGATGACGTCGTCTCGTACCTGGTCGACGTGCTCGACAAGCCGGAAACGGCGGGTGAAACCTACGAAATCGGCGGGCCGGAGGTGCTGACATACGCTGAGATTCTGGAACAGACGGGCCGACTCATGGGGACCGGTGCGCCGACAATCGTTCCGATACCGGTGTTGACGCCGAAACTATCAGCGTACTGGGTCGCCCTCATGACCGACGTGCCATCGAGCGTCGCCCGCCCGCTCATCCACGGGCTGAAAACGCCGGTGGTCGCAGACACCGAGGCTGCACAGGCACAGTTCGCCGTGGACCCGACATCGTTCGCGGATGCGGTCAGGCTAGCCCTCAGCGAGTCGCGGAGTCGAGACGCGGCACGGGCGGCCGCGGCCACGGGTGGTGCTGGTAGATGAGCGGCGACAGCGCCCGCCCCGAGTACGGCGAAACGTGGGTGTATGAGAGCATCATCGGCGCGCTGCCGGGGATTCGCCTCCCGACGTGGGCAGCGATGGCGATTCAGCTCCTCGTCTTCGAGGTTGCCATCATCGCCCTGTCGTGGTACTACGAGGTCTGGAGCGCCGCAATCGCTGGAACGGTCGTCGTGTTCGTCGCCACCATCGGAAGCGCAGAAATGCTCCGGATCAGCACGCTCATCCGGCGTATCGACGTGCCACCGACCTACCGTGCGCTGCTGTTCGCCTCGAACGTCGAAGTCGTGTTGTCCGTCCTTGCGTACATCGCATTGCTCACCCATCTGTTCGTGTTCGACCCGCAGGTCAGTTCGATGCCGCTGCTGAACCGGCTGTTCGGGTCGGAGCCGCCGGTACTGGTCGTGTATCTGACGCTGCTCATCCTCTGGGATGTGAGTTACCGCATCGGGACCGGGTGGTGGGCCAGCGTCACAGGCCTGTGGCGGTCGGCTCGCTACCGGTTCGACCCCGAGACAGCGCGGGTGTTCATGCGGGCCGACTTAGAGATTTGGGGCTTTGGCGTTCTCCAGCTCGTGCTCGTGCCATTCGTGCTTGATCAGCCGGTGCTGCTCGCGGCGCTAGTCGGCCACGTGCTAGCCGTCACAGCCGTGACGACCGTCTCTGTCGGACTATTGCGCTATCGGTCGAGAACGGCCGCAGTCAGTCGGAGTTGATCTGCTTGAACTGGTCGAGCAACTCTTCTGTCGACTCGTCACCGTCGTAATCGACGCTCCCGTGGTATGTACTGCGGTCGTCGTCTTCCGACAGGTCGACCTCGCTGTTCTTGCGTTCACGGCGTTCGTGTTCGTCGTCGTCGTACGCTCCCATCGACATAGGTTACCACAGTGAAACTTGGCTGCTAGTGACTATCAATGTAACGGTGGTGCCAGAAACCGTCCCACACGGGCGGTAGAGGCATCAAGCAGTCCGAGCGGCGGCGTTTCGGCAGGGCGGAACGCCCAAGACCACTGACCGTCTACACGACCGTGTGGCTGGTCCCTTACGTCTGCGACAGTCGAACGAGCGATGGAGCGAAAATCGGGTCCGGAACGACCTGCTGACACCGCTGCAGAACACTTTCGGTGCGGCGATGAACGGCCCGTGGTTCGCCCCGCCGGAAGGGTGGGCCGCGCGCCGACTGGAGATGGACAACGGTGATCTGGCGCTGTTTTGCTGGAACGGTCAGCGCGCCTACTGGGTCGGAAACACGGAGACGCCGGAGACGCTGTGGCGGACAGAGAAATACACGTTCGACGAGGTGCCCGACGCCATCAGCGAGTGGGTCCAGCGTGAACTGTTCGCACAGCTAGAGGTGGAAGACCCGTGGCTCACCGAGTACGAGGCGCTGGCGCACTTCTTCCTCCCTGTGTTTCTGTCGAAGGACGGCCGCGAGTCGACACGGACGTTCTTCCGAGACCACGCCGGCGGCTTCCCGGACGCCGACCGGGCGGACGGGCTGGCATTCTACGATGACTTCCTCGCGACCGGCGAACTCGACGACTACCGCTACACGATGGCGAGCAAACTCGGGACCAGCGAGGGCTTTGACCTCTCGCGGATGCGGGCGACGATGGGCGAGTTCAACGTCGCCAAGCTGCTCGTCGACGCGGGCAACGACATCAGACCCGAGGTCGAACTGGACTCGGGCCACTCCGTCGACTTCCGAGTCGAGGACACGCTCGTCGAGGTCACCCGGCCGCGGCCGCCGTCCCGGCGACAGGTCGACACGGCCGTCGCCGCGGTGAAAGCCTCCGGCGACGCGAAGACCCGCGACCAGTTGGCGGCCCACCCGGGGGCCGTCCTCGTCGTCGACTGCAGTTCCTTCCCGGACGACGACTGGCGGCGGGTGTACGGCGAACAGCCCGACGTGGGCTACTCGCCGACCGTCGTGTTCCGCGCCCGGCCCGAGAGTGGCATGGAAGGGTATGCCTACGGCTCGGTTCCGTTCCCGCTGCCGTTTTGACCGCGGTATCTTCCCCAAAATTCGGGGCGTAACATATAACGCGCCGGACCAGCAAGGCTGAGAGAGATAGCCGTGGTAGACGACACAGAGCAACCGAAGACCAGCGGTTCGGGACAGTCCGTCTCTGAGGTGATGGACCGGCTCGAGTCGCTCCGGTCTGAGGAGGCGGAGCGCGCCGAGAGCGCTACCGCCGGCGTCCTGCTGGACCAGCTGAAAGAGGTCGAACAGCGCCTGCTGGCCTTCGGCGAGGCGCTGGGCGGCACGGCCGAGACCGTGACGGACCTCCCGTTCACCGAGGAGGCCGGGCTGGACCACATGCCCGAGCCGCTCTACGTTCGTCACGACACCGAAATGCTGAATCAGGTCACGTCGTGGCTCCTCCAGGACCAGCACATCGGGCTGGTGAGTCCCTATGGGACCGGGAAGACGGCGTTCCGCGAAATCGTCCTTCGGGACCTCTCGAAACACGAGGGGTTTGTCATCACGCATCTGGACAATCCGCGCGAGACGACGCCCCGGAAACTGTACCAGACGGTGCTGACCGCCGCCTACGCGGCGGGGTACTCCATCGACCAGCGCAACTACTCGCAGGTCCGGGACGGGATTCCGTGGGCGACCGCGGAGGCGAAAGACGCCGTCCACGAAATCGTCCGTCGCGTGCGCGAGGACGACAGGACACTGTTGCTGGTCGTCGACGAAATCGAGGTGCTGGAGGCGGACCTGCTGTCGCCGCTGCAGGTGGCCGGCGACGCCGGCGTTCGGCTGTTCCTCACCGGGACACCGGAAGGGAAGCGCCGCGTTGCCGAGATTCGCGGGACGCTGGACTCCCGGCTGCGGTACTACGAGGGCATCGACCCGTTCTCGCCGGACGATGTGGCCGAGTACACCGCCCGCTCGCTGGCGTACTTCCGGGACGAGCCCTACGAGGGCCAGGCCCCGGACCTGTTCACTCGGGCCGCAATCGAGGATATCCACGAGCGGACGGAGGGCAACCCCCGGGAAGTCCGCATCGAGTGCCGGGAACTGTTCACCAGGGCGGCGTTCGTCTGGTACCGGACCGGACAGGACATCTCCCGCATCCAGATTACGCCCGAGTTGCGCCACCGGCGGTTCGGAATGGGTCGCTGAGCGCCCCTGCGTCGGTATATAAACCACCCACGTTAGGTAGTATCACACCGTCGAGTGTGGCATGCAGTGGGGCGATATACCGGCCGTGACCAAAGCTTTTATATAGAATCACATTCAATCATCGTTTGACTATGGCTCAACAGCAGATGGGCAACCAGCCCATGATTGTACTTTCCGAGGAGTCCCAGCGGACATCCGGAAAGGACGCGCAGTCGATGAACATCACGGCCGGGACGGCCGTCGCCGAGGCCGTTCGGACGACACTGGGTCCGAAGGGCATGGACAAGATGCTCGTCGACAACTCGGGCTCGGTCGTCGTCACGAACGACGGCGTCACCATCCTCGACGAGATGGACATCGAACACCCCGCCGCCAACATGATCGTCGAGGTCGCCCAGACCCAGGAAGACGAAGTGGGCGACGGCACCACGACGGCGGTCGTCATGGCCGGCGAACTCCTCTCGAAGGCCGAGGAACTCCTCGACCAGGACATCCACGCCAGCATCCTGGCCCAGGGGTACCGCCAGGCCGCCGAGAAAGCCAAGGAGATTCTCGAAGACAACGCCATCGACGTCGACGCCGACGACACGGAGACCCTCGAAAAGGTCGCCGCGACCGCGATGACCGGCAAGGGCGCCGAATCCTCCAAGGACGTCCTCGCCGAACTCGTCGTCCGCGCCGCACAGTCCGTCGTCGACGACGACGGCAGCGTCGACACCGACAACATCCAGATCGAAACCGTCGTCGGCGGCGCAACCGACGAGTCCGAACTCGTCGAAGGCGTCATCGTCGACAAGGAGCGCGTCCACGACAACATGCCGTTCGCCGTCGAGGACGCCGACGTTGCCCTGCTCGACACGGCCATCGAGGTTCCGGAAACGGAGCTCGACACCGAGGTCAACGTCACCGACCCCGACCAGCTCCAGCAGTTCCTCGACCAGGAAGAGGAACAGCTCAAGGAGATGGTCGACAAGCTCGCCGAGGCCGGTGCTGACGTCGTCTTCTGCCAGAAGGGCATCGACGACATGGCCCAGCACTACCTCGCTCAGGAAGGTATTCTGGCCGTCCGCCGCGCCAAGAAGTCCGACATCGAAGCGCTCTCGCGCTCGACCGGCGCGCGCATCATCTCGAACATCGACGACATCGAAGCCGACGACCTCGGCTTCGCCGGCTCCGTCGCCCAGAAGGACATCGCTGGCGACGAGCGCATCTTCGTCGAGGACGTCGAGGACGCCCGCGCCGTCACGATGATTCTCCGCGGCGGCACCGAACACGTCGTCGACGAAGTCGAGCGCGCCATCGAGGACTCGCTCGGCGTCGTCGCCGCCACGCTGGAGGACGGCAAGGTCCTGCCCGGCGGCGGTGCCCCCGAGACCCAGCTCGCGCTCGGCCTGCGTGACTACGCCGACTCCGTCGGTGGGCGCGAACAGCTCGCCGTCGAAGCGTTCGCCGACGCCATCGACGTCATCCCGCGCACCCTCGCGGAGAACGCCGGTCTCGACCCGATCGACTCGCTGGTCGACCTCCGCAGCAAGCACGACGGCGGCGCGGTCACGTCCGGCCTCGACGCCTACACCGGTGAGGTCGTCGACATGGAAGAGGACGGCGTCGTCGAGCCCCTCCGTGTCAAGACCCAGGCAGTCGAAAGCGCAACGGAAGCAGCCGTCATGATCCTCCGCATCGACGACGTCATCGCCGCTGGCGACCTCAAGGGTGGCCAGGGCGACGACGACGAGGACGAAGGCGGACCCGGCGGCCCCGGCGGCGCGCCCGGCGGCATGGGCGGCGGCATGGGCGGCATGGGCGGCGGCATGGGCGGCATGATGTAAGCGAGGTTTCGAAGAAACCTCGGCACGCCGAGCGGGGAACAGAGCGGGACCGAAGGTCCCGCAGGCAGTCGGGCGGCATCGCCGCCCGACGACGAAGTGACCCGCGAGGCAAGCCACATTGGCGAAAAAGGCGGAATCGCCGCACTGCGGCGATTCCGAGAACCGCGGCCTTCGGCCGCGGATGCCTGCCTCGCCCGTCGACCCCGCGAAGAATCGTTGCGGTTCTACATTTTCTGTCTTCAGTCTGAGTGAGCCACGGCGCTGTTTCGATTCTGCAAGAGTGTCGGGCAGTACGCACTTCGCAAGCAGACGCCACGGTCAAACCGACGCGTCCCCTTGAGCCGGTATGGACCTGACACGGACCGAACGGCGGTTGCTGTGGACCGGAACGGCGCTGGCGGGCGTGGTTCATCTGCTCGTTCCGGGGCTGTTGTTGTCGTCGGCACGGCTGGGCTATCGCCGGGTGCTGGCGGTGGAGTTCACGCCACAAGAGAGGTCCCGTCGGCGGGTCAGGCTGCTCAGCGTCGCGTTTCTCGCAATCGCGGCGGCTCTCAAGCGGCTGTTGGAGTGAAAGCTACTGCACGGCCGACTCGACGTACTCGACGGCTTCGGCGGGCGTGTCGACGTGTTCGATTGCGTCGCCGCCGTCGAGGCGGTGGGTTCCGAGCCCGGCGACCGGTCGACCCATATCAAGCGCGTGGCCGAGTTCCGAGAGCGTCCCGGGGCCGCCGTCGACGGCGACGACTGCCGCGCCGTTCATCACGACGAGGACGTTGCGGGCGTTTCCGAGTCCCGTGGCGATGGCCGTCTCGACGTAGTCGTTTGCGGCGGCCCGGCGCTCACTGGGCAGGATGCCGATAGTGTGGCCGCCGGCCTCGCTCGCGCCGTGACAGGCTGCCTCCATTACACCGGTGAGGCCGCCACAGACGATGTCGTGGCCGTGCTCACCGAGTTGTCGTCCGACCTCGCGTGCCTGCTGATACTGTTCGTCGGTAACTGTCGAGCCGCCGATGACCGAGACGCGCATGGCTACTCGTGCAGCGCGAAACAGAAAAACAGCGCCGGATTACAGCTGGTCGAGCCAGTCCTGCGCGCGGGACTCGGTAGTCTCAGCGATGTCGGCCAGTTCGGCCGCATCGTATTCAGCCAAGTCCGCAACGCTGTGGATGCCAGCGCCGTGGAGACGGTCGGCGTAGGTCGGGCCGATACCGGAGACGCTATCGACGTCCGCGGGTTCGTCGGTCGCATCGTCTTCGTCCTCGGTGGCATCGACATCGGTCGTCGCGTCAACGTCGATGTCAGTAGGTTCCGACTGGTCTACCGGGTCGTCGTCAGCCTCGTCGGGAGATTCGACCTCGATGTCGACTTCGCCGCTTCCCTTGTTGCGCTCAGAATACCACTCGGCGACCTCGGGCCAGAGGTCGGCGTGGGTCGACGACGAGACGGAGAGGCCGATGTGGCCCGTCGAGAACTCGATCGTGCGCGTGTCGTCGCTAGCGATGACGTCGTTGAACGGCTTGGAGGCCTCTGGCGGGATGAGGTGGTCGTACTCGCCCATGAGCTGGAGGACCGGCATGTCGATGTTGTCCAGGTCGACGTGCTTGCCGTTGAGTTCCAGCTCGTTCCTGTAGAGCTTGTTGTCCTGATACACGTCTTCGAGGAACTGAACATAGGCCTCGCCGGCCACGTCGATACCGTCGCCGAGCCATTTCTCCATCCGGCCGAAGTTCTCGACGAAGCCCTCGTTCTCCATGTTCTCCGCGAACCGGATGTACTTCGTGACGTAGTTCTCGACGGGGTCCATCAGCGCGAACCCGATGTCGAGCATGTCCGCGGGGACGTTGCCGAACGTCTCGGTCACGTCGCTCGGTTCGTAGTACTCGTCGGAGCCCCACTCTTCGAGGACGCCACCAGTGTGGTCGAAACACAGTCCTGCCGCCATCAGCCCGAGAGCGTTGACCTTCTCCTTGTGGAGCGCAGTGTACATCACCGACATGGTCCCGCCCATGCAGTAGCCGAGGATGTTGATGGCGTCTTGGCCGGAGCGGTCGCGGACCACGTCGACGCAGTTGTCCATGTAACGGTTGACGTAGTCGTCGAGCGTGAGGTGCTGGTCGAGCCGCGAGGGCTCGTTCCAGTCGATGAGGTACACGTCGTGGCCCGCCTCGAGCAACCGTCGGACGACCGACCGCTCCTCCTGCAGGTCGAGGATGTACGGCCGGTTGATAAGGGCGTAGACGATGAGAATCGGGATATCTTCCGTCTCCTCGTCCGGTACCTCGATACCGGCAGCCTCGGCGTCGTAATGGAGGAGTTCGAGCTTGTTCTCCTCGTACACGACGTTGCTCGGCGTCTGACCGACTTCGACGGACTCCAGCAGTTCCAGCCGCTCGTCGGCGATCTGACTGGTCTCGGCGGCGTCGGTCATGTTCTCCAGTGTCTTGCGCTGCCAGTTGAGCGCGGCTTCGAACGGATTGAAGGGGTTGCTTGACATGATTACTCTTCCAAGTGTTCAAGCACGCGGTCGAGCTTCTGTTCGACCGCGTGCTGGCGGCGCTCCAGTTCAATGAGCCGCTCGCCGACCTCGTCGACATCGTCTCGCGTCGGGAAGCCGAGCTGTTCCAGCGTGTCCTGGCTCAGGTCGTCCGCTTCCTGCTGCATCTCCATCATCGACTCGACGAGCTGGCCGTTGGCGGCCGCAAAGGCCGAGGTACCCATGACGTGTTTGAATGCCTCATTGGCGGACTGCAGCCAGATGTCACGGAACTCGGCGGGGTCGACATCCTCGCCCCGAGCGGCGTCGGTAGAGCGTTCGACCATCTGCTCGGCGGCGTCCATCCACTCCTCGTAGGCGCGGTTGTAGCCGTCCATCCCGTCAGCAAGGTCCTCCTGCTCCGGGATTGTATCCTCGACAGCATCGGCCCACGACTCCACGAAGGCCGCCTGGGCCTTCATGTTCTGCTCCATCGAGTCGGCGACCGCGTTGTTCATCTCCTCAACCATCTCCGTCCATTCCTCCTGAATGTCGTTTGTGTTACTCATAATAGTACCTCGGCGGCGGGCGCACAAAAAAACCGACTGTCGTCGTTACGCTTCGACGTCGACAGCGTCGGCGGCTTCGGCCTGCACTTCCTCGACCTGCTCCTGAATCTCCTCGACCTGCTCCTGCACTTCTTCGAGCTGCTCGCCGAACTGCTCGGCGGCCTCGACGGACTGCGCTTCGAGTTCCTCGTGGGCCTCGACGAGCATGTCGACCTGGTCGTTGACGGCCGTGACGTACTCGTCGGTCATCTCGTCGTAGGTGTCAACGCCTTCTTCGAGCTCGGTTTCCATATTGTCGAACAGTTCGGCGTGGTTCTCGAGCAAGAAGTCGAACTGCTCGTCGACGGTCTCACGGATCTGCTCGACGGTTTCGGTCATGCCGGGCATGGTCGACGCCATCGCGTCGAGGTAGCTGTGGAACGCAGTCTGCTGGAGCTCGACACCGCGGCGCTGTGCCGACTCCTGCGTGTCGAGGCTGTCGATAACCGCGTTGTTAACGTTCTGCTGGAAGGAAACACTCTGTTCGAGCGCCTTCTGGCTCTGCTCGATCGTCGCACGCTGCATCTCGAACGCTGTCGTGACGGGGGTTGTGTAGTCTACCATTGTTGGATTACTCGCTGTTGTTGTTAGTGACCGGGAGGACGACGGCTTGCACGATGTCGCCTTCGTCGATGCCCAGCGCCTCTCGCTCCGCATCAGGAATGCTGATCCGACCCCCGCTTTGCACGCGGGTCTTGAACGTCGCCATCTGGCTCATGGCACCGAGCTGATTCATATCGAAACTCGGCATGCCACCGCTGGCGAACATCTGTTTCATCAGCTGCTGTTGCTGTTCCATCGCGTTCTCGCTCGCCTGTTGCATCCCCTTGAACATCGGAGGCCACAGCAGGCCATCATCCTCGTCGGCCATCGGTCAACTACATGTACTCTCCTCAACAATATAAATCTTCCGCTGAAAACCATTGATTACCATTGAATGGTAGAGAATGGTATTAGTGGTTCAGCGGCGTCGAGGGAAGTGCTACGCCCTGCAGCGCCGATAACGGCACCCCCAAACACCCGTCTGACGCCCGTTAGACGGCGTTTACCGACAGCTGAGACGAAACCAACACCAAGGTTTAATACTCCGACCAATAAACTACCAGAACAGATGAGTTCTGAATCGCCACGAAACCCGCTGTTAGACACATGGACTGAAACATCGTCACATATGTTCAACAGCGTCGTCGCAGCTAACCGGGCAGCGTTCGCCGCGTTCGGCGTCCAGCAGGAGGACGAAGACGGCGTAACGCCCGCAGACCGTATCGAACCGGACGAAGATCTCCCCGAATGGCACGTCTCGATCTCCGAAGACCATCCGGGCCGCCTCGGCGTCGGCGACCACGTCGATTTCACAAAGACGATCTCGGAAAACGACGTGCAACAGTTCGCCGCCGCGAGCGGCGACACGAATCCGCTTCACCTCGACGACGAGTTCGCGGAGCAGACACGCTTCCGCGGCCGAATCGCCCACGGGACGCTCGTCGGGAGTCTCATCAGCGCGGCGCTGGCACGGCTGCCGGGGCTGACTATCTATCTCTCGCAGGACCTGGAGTTCCACAACCCGGTCCGTATTGGTGACCGGCTCACTGCCGAATGTGAAATCGTCGAGGACCTCGGCGACGAACAGTACCGGCTGACCACGCGCGTCCTTGCTGACGACGATGTCGTCATCGATGGCGAAGCGGTCGTCCTCATCGACGAACTGCCGGAATAACTCAGCAGAACGCTCGAACGGCCCGGTTGAACCGGTCGGGGTGTTCCCGCGGTGGACAGTGCCCGCAGTTCTCGAAAATCTTCAGCGTGCTATCAGTGACCATTCCAGCCGCCTGCTCGGACCACCGACGGGGGAGCAGCGGGTCGACAGCTCCATGAATCAGCATCGTCGGCACATCTATTTCCGCTAACCGATCGGAGTAGTCGGTTCGAAACCCGCACCACTGAAACTCGCTACGCTGCCAGCGCCGCATCGCCCGGACCGTCTGTCGGTCGACAGCGCTATTCACGTCCTCGACCAGTTGTTGGGGCGGCTCTCCAGGACCCATGCTGCGGAGGCTGTTCCGGATTGCCGGCCGGGACGACCCCACGCCCTGCCAGAGCATGTTTCCGAGTATCGGCGTCTGCAGGACGCTGCTGGCCGCTGTCCGCCAGTAGGCGTCAGCTCCCAGCCCGTAGCTGTCGACCAGCACCAGCCGCTCGACGGGGCCGCCATCGAGCGCGTGGCCGAGTGCGATGGCACCCCCCATCGAAAGGCCGGCGAGTGCGGGTTCCTCGATATCGAGCGCGTCGATGAACTCGGACAGGGTCTCGAGGTAGTACTCGGTCGTGTACGCACGGTCGGGCTTGTCACTGTCGCCGTGGCCCGGCAAATCGAGCGCATACACCGTCCGCTCTGGCGCGAGTGCGGGCAGTGCGTGTCGCCACGAGACGGTCGCGGCGTCCAGCCCGATACCGTGGAGAAACACCATCGGCGGCCCCTCGCCGCCGGTCCGGTAGTGAATATCGACGTCTTCGCCGTCGACGGACAGCTCGACGCGTTCGGACGAAATCCCTGTCGTCATCGGCGTCTGTTCGGGACCGAGCGCGTATGAGCCTTTGTATCTGCCCAGTTGTGGCGGTGGCAGTATCCGAAGCCCGTTACTCGGTTCGCTCGTAGGCACCATCCCGCCGGAGCCGAGCCTGTTCGCGGACGATCGCGGGCGTTCGACAGCGGCCCGGTTCGCCGGTGACTTGCGGAACAGTACAGTTGTTACAGCTCTCACACAGCGCGTCCGCGCCGTCGAGCAGGCGCGCGCCGAGCCGCGGCTCCGCGTAGAACGGCCGAGCCATCCCGACCGCATCGGCAGCGGGCGCGGCCCCGTCCGCGCCGAGATACCGGTCGCAGTCGGCACGCGTCCGCAGCCCGCCCTCCAGCAGGACCGGCACGTCCACGCGCTCGCGGACCGCTCGACAGAAGTCGGCGTTCCAGCCCGGGTCGTGGCCGAACCGGCGGGCCTGCAGGCTGTTGAGCAGCCGGACGGCACGCGCCCGGAGTCGACCGCCAAAGACCGCCGCGTAGTCGTCCTGCAGGTCGCTCGCGTCCCAGGCCCGGTCGGGGAACGCGCCGCGAACGATGCTCATGTCCCAGAACGGCGACACCGCGACCGGGACGAGCCCGTCGTAGCCGATGGCTGCCGCCCGTTCAGCGATGTT
The DNA here is from genome assembly GCA_002844335.1 of Haloarcula taiwanensis. Classification (NCBI taxonomy): domain Archaea; kingdom Methanobacteriati; phylum Methanobacteriota; class Halobacteria; order Halobacteriales; family Haloarculaceae; genus Haloarcula; species Haloarcula taiwanensis. Next base: position 137,982 of record CP019154.1, on the reverse strand, counting down.
CACGCCGTCCGTCTGGGTGAGATACCTTCGAACGAAGCTGGGCGCAGCGGTCTCGGCGGGGACCTTCGTGACCAGCGGCACGTCGCCGGCGTGGTCCCGGACAGCGTCGTGGACCGCTTTGAGGAAGCGGATGCCGTCGCCGAACTCGTCGTCCCGGTGATTGTAGAACGGGGAGAGGAACTGCTGGATCAGGCTCATGTTCGCCGCCGAGAGGTGGATGCCGTCGTAGCCGGCGTCGACGGCGTAGCCGGCACACCGACCAAACTGCTCGGCCAGGTCCCACACCTCCGCGGTCGAGAGCACGTCCGGCCGCAGCGAAATCAGGCCGGCGCAGTCGAGCGCCCGGAGCTGCCAGGGCGGGCGGCTGACGGCCAGCTGGCGCTGGTCTGGGTGCCGCCGACGGTACTCGGCGTGCCAGGTCGCCATGCTCCGGAGACCGCCGTGGGCCAGTTGCAGGAAGATTCGGCCGCCGTGGTCGTGGACCGCGCCGGTGAGCCGGGCGAGCCGCTCGACGAAGGCCGGGTCGTGGACCCGCGTCATGTTCGGCGCGGCGCAGCCGCCGCGGTCGGTGACGATGCTCGCGCCTTGAAAGATGAGGCCGACGCCGGAGGCCGCCGTCGGTTCGAGTTCGTCGACAAGCGTGTCGACAGCAGCCTCGCCGTTGCCGGCACACTCCAGTACCGGTGCGCGATACAGTCGGTTGGGGACTTCGACGCCGCCGATAGACAGCGGCGTCTCCAGCGCAGTCACGACTGCTCGCGCTCGTCGAACGTCGCCTCGGTGCGGGCGCTGTTCTGCGCTGTCACCTGCTGGATGGCCGCCCGGACCTCCGTCGGCGAGTCGAACTCGCCGTCGGTACTGCGTTCGATCGCGGCCGAGAGGTCCTCGGCAGGCGGGTCGGCGCTGCCGTATTCGTCTGCCAGCTCCTCCACGCGGACCGGGTACGCGGCCCCGCCGGTGGTGCGGTCGACCGTCGCTTCGACCCGGCGGGCACGCTCGCTGGCCCGCTGCCGTGCCGTCCGCTGTGGGTCCATGTGTGACGATAACACGGCCATCGTCAAAAATACTGTCGCTACTTCTCGACCGGCAACAGCGCGACGCGCTCCCGGACGGCGTCGGGAAGGCCACCGGCCGTCGCGGCGAGTTCGGCGTCGGTCACGTCGAAAAACGACCGGACGCGCTCCGCGTCGTACTCGCCGAGCGTCGACGCGGGCGTGAGGGCGTCACGCACCTCGTCGGCGGCTGCGCCGATGTCCCGCGGCTCGTCATTACCTTTGTGGGAACTAACCTTTTCGGGGTCGACGACGACGGCTACGACGGGACAGGAGCCCTCGCCGACGCCCATCGTCAGCGCGCGGTTTATCTGGCGGCGACCGGCTGCGTACAGCAGTATCTCGACGCCGAAGTCCTCGGCGATAGCGTCACCCCGACGGTGGGCCCGGGTTGCGAGTTCGACAGCCAGTTCGAGATGGGCGCGGTCCACGACGTAGCGAGCGTCGAATGCCTGTACTATGACGCCGTGGCGGTCGCCGATTGCGCCGAGCGTCTCCACGAACGACCCCACGTCGTCGATTTCAGCAGTTCCTTCGACAACCTCCATCAGAAATCACCCAGACTGGACTGGTCGTCGTCGGCCGTAACGTCCCCGTTCGTGTCCGTGTCGCCGTCGTCGAGGTCGACGGATACGTCGGGTGCGGGCTCGACGCCCTCCATGGACGGGTCCCGGTGGCCAGCGTTCTCCAGCACGTTCTCGGCCGTCTTCCGGCGGCCTCGGAGCGCCGCCAGCACGACGGCTTTGTCCGCGTCCCGGAGTTGTGCGCGGTCGGTGATGCCAGCCTGGAACAGCCGCCGGGCACGCTTGCGGCCGACGCCGCGGACGCCGGCCAGGTCGACCAGTTCCTCCCGGACGCCGTGTTCGACGCGGATGCGCGCCTCGCTGATGGCCCGCGCGGCGTCCAGGTCGACCTCGCTGGCCAGCGACTCCGCCGCTCCCAGCAGCCACTGGGCGGTTTCGACTTTCCCGCGGATGTCACCCGGACCGACGCCGTAGCGCTCCGTGATGGTCGCCTCGTCGACCTCCGTCGCCCAGTCTTCGAGCAGGCGGGCGGTCTTCAGCGCCGAGAGCCAGTCCTCGAATCGGCCCTCCTCGAACTCCGAGGGGGTCGGGCCGAGCAACTCTTCCTCGCGCTCGAACAACTCCATCTCGTACTCCTCGCGGTCGCCCGAGCGGAGGTACAGCTGGTACATGTCCGGCGTGCGCGAGACGAGATGGTACAGGCCCAGTGCGGAGATGTCGTCCGGGTCCCTATCATCGTCGCTCCCGGCGGCATTCTCAGCCAGCTCGCTTGCGGTTGTGAAGCCGCTGTCAGCCGGCGGTTCCGCTTGCGGGTCAGCCGGCGACCCGCTTGCCGAGGTGCTATCGCTGGCTCCTCGCTCCCAGTCCCGGAGGCCGTCGACGATTTCGGCGGCGCTCATCGGGTCCAGATAGAGCCGCGAGACGGTGTGGCCCAGCGAGGTAGCATCGAGTTCGCCGGCTTCTATTTCAAGGAAGCCGTTGCGCTGGAGGTAGGTGAGTACGTCGTCGACGACGCGTTCCAGTTGGCCGCCCTCGTCGGTCTGGCTGGCGTACAGCGTCTGTTCGAGGAACTCCAGCAGGCCCTCACGCGACCGAGCGAATCCGGAGGCAACCGTCGCGAGGATATGTGTCCGCAGGGCTGGCTCGGCGGCCAGTTTCGACCGGACGGGCTCGGGGTCGGCCCAGACGTAGCGCTCGAACAGTTCGTCCACTTCGTCGTGGCTGTTGGCGATGAGGACCGCCTCGCCGTAGGGGTCGAGCCCCGGCCGGCCGGCTCGTCCCATCATCTGGTGGACCTCAAGTACCGACAGCGGGGCCATCCCACCCGCTGAGCCGTCGTAGCGCCGCCAGTCGCGGACGACGACGCGCCGCGAGGGCGTGTTGACGCCGGCCGCGAGCGTCGGCGTCGCACAGACGACCTTCACCAGCCGGTCCCGGAAGGCGTCCTCGACGAGTTCGCGGTGGCCGCGCGAGAGGCCGGCGTGGTGGAACGCCGCCCCGTCTGCGACGGCGTCCGCGAGGTCGTCGCTCGTCTCCGTGTCGCTCACGTCACGGATCTCCTCCGCGATGTCGGCCAGCCGCCCGCGCTCCTCGTCGCTGAGGTGTGGCCGGACGGTGTTGGCCAGCCGGCCCGCGGCCGCCTCGGCGTTGCGCCGGGAGTTGACGAACACCAGCGTCGACCCGTCGTCTTCGAGCGTATCGCGGACGATAGCCGCCGTCTGTTTCTCGTTGTTCTGCACCGAGAGCCGCTGCTGGCTCCCGTCTTCGAGGTGTAGCGCCTGCCCGTAGTGGACCCCCTTCTGGAGGTCGATTGGCCGCCAGTCCGAATCGACGAGGCCCGCGTCGAGCCACGTCGCCAGCGCCTCCGCGTTGCCGATGGTCGCCGACAGCGCGACGGTCTGCAGGTCGGGGTTGAGCCGACGGAGTTTCGCCAGTGTCACCTCCAGAGTCGGCCCTCGTTCGCCGTCGTCGACGAGGTGGACCTCGTCGGTGACGACGCAGGTGAGGTCCTCTATCCAGGGGGCGTCGTTGCGCACGAGTGAGTCGACCTTCTCGCTGGTGGCGACGACGATGTCCTTGTCCGCGAGCCACCCGCCTTCGGACTCGTAGTTGCCCGTCGAGACACCGATGTCGAGGCCGTACTGCTCGAACTCCTCGAAGTCAGCCTGTTTCTCGCTGGCCAACGCCCGCAGCGGAACGATGTACAGTGCCTTACCGCCGCGAGCGACCGATGAAAGCATCGCTAGCTCGGCGATGAGGGTCTTCCCGCTGGCCGTCGGAATCGACGCGACCAGGTTCTTCCCCTCGGTGACGCCGGCCTCGACGGCCTCGGCCTGGGGCGGATACAGCTCCTCGATGCCGTCGTCGCGCAGGTGGTCCGGGAGCCACTCGGGCACGCCCGGCAGGTCCGCAACGTCCATTACACCCCGCTTGGGTCCTGCCCCGATTTAAACTGTCGCACTACACCCGCGACGGCGGCGAGGGGAACGCCTTTGCCCGCGAGCGGCCAACACGAGGTATGCGAGTCGAGTACGACTACGACACCTGTATCGGGATGTTCCAGTGTGTCGCGGAGTGGGACGCCTTCGAGCGCGACGAGGACGCCGGCAAAGCGGTGCTGGCGGACAGCGAGGAAACCGATTCGGACGTGTTCGTGCGGGAGGTCCCGGACGACGCCGAACTGGACGCGAAGTTCGCCGCCCGGTCCTGTCCGGTCGACGCCATCACACTCTACGACGACGACGGCGAACAGCTCATTCCCTGATTAGTCCCTCGACGGTCGCTTCAAGCACGACGGTTCCAGCGGTGCCTCCGTCGGCCGGGTTCGCGGCGGCTGTGTCGGCCTGAGTGGACTCATCGCCGCGATTGATCCGTCGGACAGCCACATCGCCGACAACAGCGACGCCGCCGTCGGCATCCGGGTCGGTACTCACGACTGTCAGTTCACAGACCAGCGTCTCACCGGTGTACACCGGGCGCTGGAACTGGAGTTCCATCCGCGAGGCGAGCACTTCGAGGTCGCCGCCAATGCTGGTTAGCAGCGACGCGGTGAGCAACCCCTGGACCATCTGCCGACCGTCCCCATCAGGCTCTGTGTGGCGGGGCTGGTCGTCTCCAGAGAGGGCGGCGAACTGGTCGACATCGTCGGGCTGGAACGTTCGGGTTTCGGTGAACGTCTCACCGACTTCAATGTCTGGCATCACTACGTCGCTCGCCGCTCGGTCACAAAAGCGTGCCGCTGGGTCGCAGAGCAGATTGGCGGCTGGAACCACTCACACAGGACGGCGCAGTGTCGAAGCCACACCGGCCGCCACAGCGCTGACAACGATGACGAGCACACTCGCCGCATTCAGGAAGGCCGTGGCACCGATTCTGACCTTGCCGAATATTTCCAGCGGGACCGTCGTCACGCTCGACCCGGCGAGGAAGAAGGTGATGAGAAACTCGTTGAACGAGAGCGCGAACGCGAACAACACACTCGCCGTCAGTGCCGGCCACAGCAACGGCACCGTGATCGTCCTGAACACAGTCCGGTCATCGGCACCGAGGTCGCGGGCCGCAGCCGAGAGGCGGTCGTCGAGCTCCGCGTAGCGGGCAGCAATGAGGAACGTAGTGAACGGGAGTACCCAGAACAAGTGGCCGAGAACGACCGGAAGGTACCCGTAGCCGAGGCCGACGAGCGCGCTAGCGCGTCCGATACCGAAGGCGACGACGACCGTCGGAACGAACAGCGGCAGGGCGATAATCACGGCGATGGTTCGACGGGCAATCTGGGAGAGTTGGCTCCGAACAATCACGTATGCGCCGGCCAGCCCCAGCGCAGTACCGACAACGGCTGTGACGACGCCGATGCCGAGACTCGTCAGTAGCGCACGGATAAACCGGGTATCAGTCAGGACCGCGGTGTACCACCGGAGCGAGAACCCGTCGATGGGAATCGTCGGCTGGCCAGCGGGTGAGAGCGACAGGTACCCGATGACGAGAACGGGAGTGTACAGGAACACGAGCGCCAGCGCGACAACGATGCCCGGGAGCCGCCCGGCACCGCGTTCGGCCAGCCGCGTGACGCGGCTCACCATTGTCGTAACTCCTGTCTGACCCGCGGCGAAAGCGCTCCGAGTCCGAGCGTTCCAAGCACCAGCAGCAGGAACACGAACGACAGCGCCGCCGCGAACCCGTAGTTCGTGTACTGCCGGAACGCCTGCACGACGAGCCGTGCGATCATGACGTTCCCGGGACTGCCGAGGATTTCAGGAGTTGCAAACGCGCCGGCGATGCGTGCGTAGACGATGAGTGTCGCCGCCGCCGCGCCGGGAAGTGTTCGCGGGAGCACGACGTCGAGAAACACTCGAATGTCACTCGCACCGAGGTCCCGCGCGGCCTCGATGAGCTGGTAATCGAATCGCTCCATCGAGACGTACATCGTCAACACGACGTAGGGCAGGTAGATGTACACGAACCCGATGGTCATCGAGATGTTGTTGTACAGGAGGTCAAGCGACGAATCGAGGAGACCCGTCCCGACGAGGATTCGGTTCACCACGCCGCCCCGGGCCAGAATCCACACCCAGGCGTAGTTGAGCACCACGTAATTGAGCCACAGCGGCAACGTCACCGAGACCAGCGCGACGAGCCGGTACCGGTCCGGACACCGGTGGGCAATCCAGTACGTAATCGGATACGCGACGGCGAGACAGATGGCAGTGACGCCGACACCGACGCCGATAGAGTACAGCAGTGCGCCGCGGTATAGGGGCGACAGCACTTCCGCGTAATTCTCGCTGCCAAGGCCGGGACCAATGCTCTCGACGAACAGTGTCAGGAGCGGAAACACGCCTAGGGCCAGTGCCAGCAAGAGTGGGCTGCCGGCGACCAGCCAGTCCCGGAGCCGACCGGGTGCGTTAGCGACGCTCATCCCTGACGAGGACGGCCCGGTTGACGCCCAGTTCGACGGTCTCTCCGACGCGGAACGGGAGGGCTGTACCGCCGTCGGCGGATGTCGCGTTGTCCGGGGCCGCCACCGTGTTGCGTTCGCGTCGGACGACGAGTTCCGCGCCGCCGCAGTCGACGGTCGCTTCCTCGTAGAACCCCTTGTACGCGACATCAGTGACGGTGCCAGTCAGGTCGCCGCCGAGGGTGACGGCTTCCGGCCGGACTGCGACCGTCACCGCATCGCCCACGGCGTCGCTCGTTGCGTCTGCGTTGGCCCGAAGCGGACCAGCGCCGGTCTGGACTACGACATCGGCACCCTCGCGCCTGATGACGTCGCCCTCAAGCAGCGTGGCGTCGCCGAGAAACGACGCGACAAACCGGGTCTGCGGGTCCGTGTACAACTGGCGAGGGGGGCCGACGTTGACGATGCGCCCGTCCCGCATCACGGCGACTCTGTCAGACATACTCAGTGCGCTCTCTTGGTCGTGTGTGACGTACAGGAAGGTCGTGTCGCTGTCGCGCTGAATCCGTCGGAACTCCGCCTGCATCTCCTCTCGGAGTGCCCGGTCGAGCGACGCAAGCGGTTCGTCAAGCAGCAGTATCGCCGGGTCGTTGACCAGCGCCCGGGCCAGTGCGACCCGCTGGCGCTGGCCGCCAGAGAGGTCAGACGGGTCACGGTCGCCGAATCCCGCCAGATTGACCAGTGCCAGAGCGTCCTCAACGCGCTGTCCGCGCTCCGGCTCTGTAACACCACTTCGAGCCAGCCCGTAGCCGACGTTCTCCGCGACGTTCATGTGGGGGAACAACACGAGGTCCTGAAACACCATGTTCGTCGCCCGCTCGCGGGCGGGCCGGTCCGTCACGTCCTGCCCGTTGAGCAGCACCCGCCCTGAATCCGGCGTGAGGAGGCCGGCGAGCATTCGGAGCGTCGTCGTCTTGCCGCAGCCGGACGGTCCGATGAGCGAGAAGAACTCCCCCTGCTCGACAGTCAGCGAGACATCGTCGACAGCAGGCGCTCCGTCGAAGGTCTTCGTGAGACCGTCGACAGCGAGCGCATTCACTACAGATCAGCCTCCGTCTTTGCCCGGTTCCACGTCTCGGTGTACTGCTCGATGAGCGACTGTGGCTTCGGTTCCTCGTAGATGAACTGGTCCGGGTCGTCGAGTCCGTACGCCGCCATCTCGACATCGTGTTCGGAGAACACCTGCTCGTTCGGGACGGCGATGTTGCTCGGTTTCATCAGCGACTTGTAGCCCATCTGCGTGTGCCACTCCTGAATGAAGGTGTGTGCCAGTTCTGGGTTCTCCGCACCGTCCCGGATACAGTGCTGGATGAACCACGCTTTCGTTCCTTCGGAGGGGTAGACTCGCTCGACGGGGAGACCATCCGACTGCATCGACTGGATGACGTAGTTCCAGACCGGCTGGACGCCGACCTCCTCACTGCGGAGGAGTTGCTCTGACTCGCCCCCGTTGTTCCAGAGACCGGCGGTGAGTTCCAGCCGGTCGATAAGGTCGGCACGGAGCGAGTCGAAGTCCACGTCGTCGGCACTTGCCGGGTTGAGTGGCTCGCCTTTCGCCGCGTTTCGGTACAGGACCTGCAGGCGCGCGTCGTCGCGACCGCCGACGACACCGGCCAGTGGTTCGGTCCAGAGGTCAGCCAGCGCGGTGACATCCTGCTCAACGATGTCGGTATTGACGGCGAGCGGCGTCTGCCCAAAGCTCCGTGGAATCCCGTACACCTCGCCGTCCTGTTCGAAGTACTCCGCTTTCAGGAAGTCGAACACGTCGTCGTATGCCGGGACCTGATCGAGGTCGAGCGGCTGGAGATAGCCCTCTTCCATCGCCGGCGTCACCGCGTAGTTGCCAAGCGGCACCAGGTCGTAATCGGCGCGACCGGCCCGCAGCTGCGCGAGGGTTTCGGCCGATCCCTGTGCGGCCTGTCGCTCCACCGTTACCCCGTGGCGCTCCTCGAAGGCTTCGATGACGCCGTTACTGTAGACGTACCCCCAGTCAATCATCGTTAGCGTCTGGTCCCCGATCCCGAGGCCAGTACACCCAGCAATCCCAGCGGTGGCAGCAGCCCCAGCGCCGGCCAAAAACGACCGCCTAGAGGGTATTTGATCCATATCTACAGGTAGGGATTTGCATAGATAAGCGCTGTGTGCAACTCTACAGGGGCACGGAGTCGTAAGCTACGTTTGCCTGCCCGCCGTGACACAACTGTGCTCGGCGACGCCCTCCGCCGGCTGGTACGCACCGTCCCAGTCGCGCTCTCCAGATTGGATGCTGTCGACCGGGACCGGGCCATCGAGGCGACAGACCTGGCCGCGCCGGTGATGGTCACCGGAGGTCTGCGAATCCTGTTGCGGCTTGCGGACTTTCTGATGGTCGGTCTGGCGCTGGGTGACGCCGCACTGGCCGGTCTCGAGCTGGGGTTTCAGTACTACTTCGTGGGATTCGGACTTGCGCTCGCTGTCTCCTCCGGGACAATAAGCGTCGTCTCTCGCCTGCAGGGGAGCGGCGAGCCGGAGCGAGCAAATCTGGCTGTCAAGCAGTCGCTGTGGCTCGCAATCGTGCTATCGTTGCCACTGACTGCTATCGCGTGGGTGTATCCGACTGCACTGCTCGATAGTCTCTCCAATGACCCGGCCGCGATCCAGTACGGCGCGACGTATCTCGCAATTGTGATGCTGTCGATGGTGCCGCGGTTCTGGAGTATGGTCGCCGCACGCGCCCTCGCGGGGAGCGCCGACACGCGGACGCCGATGTACGTCCGGTTGCTGACTGTGCCGACCAACGTCGGGCTCAACGGTGTGCTGATATTCGGCCTGGGGCCGGTTGCACCGATGGGAATCGCGGGAGCCGCCTGGGGGACTGTCGCAGCGAACACGCTCGCTGCAGTCATCTTTTTCGTGCTGTTGGCCTCCGGTCGGTACGCGACGGCGCTGCCGCTCGGTGGCAAACAGTTCGACCTCGGACTACTCGCCGAACTCGTCCGTGTCGCACTTCCGCTGTCGGGAATGCGCCTGCTCCAGACCTTTGGCCGGTTTCCGTTTCTGTTCATTCTCGGCGTACTCGGCACCCCGACACTCGCGGCGTACGCCATCGGTCGCCGGGTCATGCTACTCGCGCTGATGCCAGCGTGGGGCTATGCGACCGCCGCGTCGACACTGGTTGGGCAGTCGCTGGGCGCAGATGACCCGAAAGAGGCGACGGCGTACGGCTGGCAGTCGCTCGGGGTTGCACTCGCGGTCCAGCTCACTGTCGCACTACTTCTCGTGGTGTTCGCCCGGCCGATCGTTGCTCTGTTCGGGACCGCCTACCCGGACCTGGCGGCGACGTTTGTCCGCGTCTTCGGGCTGCTCGTCGCCGGCTTCTCCGTCTCGCGGACGATGCGCGGAAGCCTTCGCGGTGCTGGTGACACCCGGTGGCCGCTGTACGGAACGGTACTCGGAAGCTACTGTTACCGCCTGCCGGTCGCAGCGCTCGCGTTACCGACGGCGTTCGTCATAGCAATCCCCGTGACTGGCGTTTCGTTCTCCCCGGGACTGGGACTCGGCCTTCCGGCTATCTTCGCCGCGCTAATCGGGGATTTCTATTTGAAAGCCGCTGTCAATGTGGGTCGGTTCCGCTCCGGAAAGTGGCGTGCCGTCGCCCACCGTGCGGGTGTCGGCAGGACTGACAAGTAATCAAGACGGCACCCCGGCCCAGCATCACTCGACCTGCGCGACGGCTTCGACCTCGACGGCGGCCTCTGGTGTTGCCAGCCCACTCACCTCGACCATCGTCGCCACGGGACGGACGTCGCCGAAGAATTCGCTGTGGGCCTCGCCGACCTGTTCCTGATCGTCGATGTCAGTGACGTACATTCGGGTCTGGACGACGTCCTCGATGTCGGCGTCGAGAGTCGTCAGTGCATCCGCGACGATACCGAAGGCGTGTTTCGTCTGTTCGTACGGGTCACCCGGCGCGACGACCTCGCCGTCGTCGTCCGTGGCGATGGTGCCGGCAACACGAACAGTGTCACCCGCACGTATCGCCCGCGAGTACCCGACCTGCTGCTCCCAGGCAGTGCCTGTCGAGGTGCGTTCGCGGCGCATACTCGACGAACGCTGTGGACCCAGAAAATCGTTTCTCAAGTTTTAATGTCTGGCCCGGGATACTCATTGACATGAGCAAGGCCACGAAAATCGTCCTCGGAACAATCGGCGTGTCAGCACTGCTGTCGATCGGCATCGTCATCAACCTCGTCCTGTTCTCGGCGTAGATGTTCACCGAGCGTTCACTGACCGGCGAATTGCCGGCAGTACGTGAGGCCTACGCCCCGGAGGCGCTCGTACTGAACTGCGACCGCGACTTCGAGACACTGGACCCCGCAGTCGCCGAAGAACTCCTGCTGGTGACCGACAGCCTCGATCAGATCTCCTACGACGGTGCGTGGCTTCCGACCACAGCGCCAGAGGTGCTACAGGAGTACATCGGTAACAGCCTCACCATCGGGATGCCCGGCGACGGCGGCGTCGCCTGGACGCGCCAGACGGTCCCGCCCTGCGTGTTCGTCAAGCCGCGGCTGGAGACGTCGCCCGATGACTTCGTCTCGTTTCTCATCGCCGAGGCGCTCGTCGAGGTCAGTCTCGACGAGCCGGAACATTTCCTTGGCTTCTTCGGCGAGCGCTATCCGGATTTCGTGACCGCTACCGAGGATTACCTCGATGCGAACGCCCGGTATCAGCTCGCAGCGGCGGTGTACACGGCGTACCTCGGGCTCCAGACCCGCGCGGAGTTCGCCGACTGGGCCGACGACTATCCGGATCTGTACGCGGCGTGGGACGACGCCGGCGAGCGCCTGCAGCCCCGCCTCGACGACCTCCCCAGCGAGATCGCGCAGGGGCAGACGGAGTTCGCCGCGGCCGCCGAACTCGCTTGCAGCGGCGTCAAGCACGGACTCGATCTGCCCGCGCCGTTTGCCGCGCTCGACACAGATGCCTATCTGGAGTACGGCGCTGACTACGCCGTCCAGTGGGCCGAGACGACGTTCGAGAAGATGGAGTGAGGCGTGCTATTTCGGCGGTTTAATCGTGAACGGGAACTCTACGTCGAGTTCCGGAATCTGGTATGTGAACTCGCCGGCCACTCTGAATGAGAGGTCCGCTTCGTCGAACTGCTCCCGGCCACCCTTCGGGATGTTCCCAGTGATGTCCCGTTCGAGTTCAATTCCTTCTAGCTCTTGATGATCGATGAATACTGTGTCCACGACGAGGCTCGAGTCCCTGTCACTCACATTCCGGATGTTGTACGTCAGGTCAAACTCCTTGTTTACCCTGATGGTCGTCGGTTTCTCGACCAGTTCAAGTTCGACATCCTCGGGACCCAGTGGCTTAACGACATCAAACTCGACGGACATTGGGTCACTGGTTGTCCCGTAGTTTGTGGCGTTGATGACCAGTTCTATCGTGTGGCTCCCGGTGGTCCAGTCATCTGTTTCGACCGCGAACCACCCTTGTCGTGAGATGAACTCCGATTCGTCCTGTACAACTTTGTCGGTATCCATCGACGACTGGGTAAGCTGGGTACCCTCGTCGTCGTACACCGTTGCCTGGGTAATAGCCGATACGGCACCGTCTTTGACCGGGAGCTTGTATTCTATCCCGACAATAGCCTCGCCGCCAAGGCCAACGCCACTAATACTCCGTGCCAGATCGGTGTACCGGCCCCGTTCTCGGATCAACCCTGCATCGGTGATGACTGCTTTCGGGTCAGGCTCCGGTGTCGGCGTCGGTGTCGGCGTTTCGGTGGCGGTTTCCGTCTCCGTCGCTGTCGAGTTCGTCTCGCCCTCACCGCTCCCTTCTCCCGTAGCACACCCGGCCAGCAGCGTGAGACCGCTCCCCAAGCTGGCAATATAATTTCGCCGCTTCATCTATTCAAAATATATAGTTAGATATTAAATTATCTTTCGGAATAGTGCCTCTAACTCCTAGCAAAGAATCTATAGCAGTCATAACCCCAGACAGAGTCCGGAAAGCTATCTGTTGTCTCCAGACAGGGGGCGGATTTTCCACCGACGTAAACAAACCAATACAGTGTCTTACAGCCGCTCTAGCACCGCGTCGGCGTCGTAGTTGAGCGTCAGCTCCCGCGAGCGGCCCCGGCCCTCGACATCGGTGTACTCGGCATCGATGATGTCAAGCTGGTCGAGCTTGTTGATTATCTCAGAGTAGCGGGTGTACCCCAGGTCCGTCTGCTCGGAGAAGGCGTCGTAGATGTCGCCGGCCTGCTGGCCGTCGTGGGCGGCGATGACCTCCACGAGCGCAGTCTCGGAGTCGGACAGTTCCCGCAGCCGGCGGGACAGGTGAACGTATTTAGACTTGTCGTACGCCGCCTCGACGTCCTCGGTCTCGACGGAGCGGGAGGCGCGCCGTTCGGCGTTCATTCCGGCCCGGCGCAGGAGGTCGATACCGACCCGGAGGTCGCCGCCCTGTTCCTCGGTCAGTTCGGCGACGCGGTCGAGCACCGTGGGACCGACGACGCCTTCGTTGAACCCCCGGTCGGCGCGCTCGCCCAGGATATCTGCGATTTCGGCCTGTCCGTAAGGGTTGAAATACACCTCCTCGGGCCGGAACACGGACTGGACGCGGGTATCGAGCGCGTCGATGACGTCGAGCTCGAGATCAGAGGAGACGCAGATGACGCCGATTTTCGCGCCCGAGTGGGCTTCGTGGGCGCGCAACAGCGAGTACAGCGTGTCGCTGGCCTCGCTCTCGTAGAATAGGTAGTTCACGTCGTCAAGGGCGACGACGAGCACCTCGTCTTCCTCGACCAGTTTGTTGGTGATCTGTGAGAACAATTTCTTGAACGATATTCCAGAGGACGGCGGCTCGTAGTCGAATATCTCGGCGAACAGCCGCGAGAAGACGGCGTAGCGCGTCGAGTCCATCTGGCAGTTCACCCGGACGGTTTTCACGTCCGTCTGTGCGGTGAGTTCGTCGAACAGAATCTGGACGGCCGTCGTCTTCCCCGTCCCCGGCGGCCCGCGGGCGATGACGTTGAGCGGGCGCGACCCCCGGACGGCCGGCCGGAGCGCGTACTTCAGCGTCTCCATCTGTGTGTCCCGGTGTTTGAACGTCTCCGGGAGCCAGTCGATTTCGAAGACGTGTTCGTCCCGAAAGACGGACTCGTCCCAGCCGAGCATCCGGTCCTCGGGGTCGTCGCTCATCACTTTCACCGAGCTTCGCGGCGCACTTAACCATTTGCCACAGCTTCACGAGCAGTGACAGGTGCGCGAGGGGCGCGGTTTCGCCGGCCGTCGCTACTCGAACTTTTCGAGCAGGTCGCCGTAGAAGCCATCCTTGGTTCCGTCGTCGGCGAGCTTCTCAACGATGAGCTCCGGCGTCGAGCGGGCGAGCTTGCCCTTGACCGGCGAGCGCTCGACGCGCAGTTCGCCGTCCTCCAGCCCCTTTGCCTCGATACCGTCGATGCTGATGTCGGTGTCGGCGGCCTCGCGGATGTCGCGGGCGAGATGCGAGACGAAGATGGCCGTCGCCTGCCGTTCGCCCAGCGCTTCGAGGATACCGGCCATAATCTTCGCGCTGGCCCCCGGCTCAGTTATCGATTCAAGTTCGTCGACCAACACCATCACCGGGCGGTTGTCGGTCCCGGCTACTGGTCCATCAGTATCGCCACCGGCGTCTGGTTCTGAGTTGCGGTGGTCCACGTCCGCGACGAGGTCGCCAAACTCCCGAAGCGTCGCTTCGAACGCGCCGGCGTCGAGCGTCCCCTGCGTCTTGGCGTGGTAGTGGAGTTCAGAAATCCGCCCGACACGGGCTGACTCTGCCGGGACGGGCAGGCCCATGTGGGACAGCGTCGTCACGAGTGCGACGAGGTCCAGCGTCGAGGTCTTCCCGCCGCTGTTGACGCCTGAAAGGACGGTCACACCGTCGACAGCGTAGTCGACTGGCTCGACGGCCTCAAAGGACACGTCGAGCAGTGGCGAGCGTCCGCCCTCGATTGCGACCCCCTCGGACTCGGTAACGTCTGGCATCGTGCAATCGAAATCGTCGGCAAAGCGCGCGATGGCAAGCTCTACGTCGAGTTCCAGCGCGGCGTCGACCAGCGCCGCGGCGTCCTCGCGCATCTCGGCGAGGTCGTCGGCCAGTTCCCGCTTCCGGCGGGTCGCGCGCTGGTCGCGCGCGGCGGTCAGTTCCTCGCGGAGACGGGCGACGACGTCTTCGCTGTGTTCGACGGGATAGGCGGGCTCGTCGGGGAAGGCCCGGCGCGCCGTCGCCTCCATGTCCCGGAGCGCCAGGGCATCGACGAGGTGGTCGCGGGCCTTCTCGACAGCCGCGGCATACTCGTTGGCGAGTTCACGCTGGAGGAGCGAGTCGACGCCCGCGCCGCGCTCAACCAGCGACAGCAGGTCCGTCCCCTCGATGGTCACATCCTGCTCCTCAATGGCCTCTCGGAGGTGGTCGTTGGCGACGCTCTCGGCGGTTGAGACCGCGGCATCGAGGTCGTCGACCGCAGTGGTCAGGCGGTCGAGTTCCTCGTCACCGCTGACGCCCCCGTCCTCGTCGAGCTGCTCCAGCGCCGACAGGAGCGTCTCCAGGTCACACGGCGCGTCGAGGTCGGCGACGCGGTGGACCTCGGCGGCGGCCCGTATCCGGTCGCAGTTGCGGGCAAAGAAGGTGAGGACTCGCTCGGGCACAACGGATTCGGGCTCCTCCAGTGCGGTCGGCTCCACGCGCACGTCGCCCTCGATGTCGACGCCGGCGAATGCTTCATCCAGCGCGATGACCGTCGAGTACGAACGGGCGAGTTCGGCCAGCTGACGGGCGTCGTCGACGACCTCGACGCTGACCTCCGGAATCGCGGCCTGCGCGTCGGCGTAGCGCTCGGCGTCGCGGGTCGCCAGACACCGGTCCCGCACCCGCACATCTCCGGGTTCGGCAAGCGGTTCGACGGCAGAGAGAGCGTCGAGAACCGCCGGGTCTGGGTCGCGGGTCATCGCCGACTCGGCGAACGAGCGGACTTCCTCGATACGGCTGCGGACGCCACTGGGGTAAATCGTTTCCAGGCGCTTCGCGGCGTAGTCAGTCACTGTCCGGTCAGTCAGCAGCGCCAGCGCATCCGCGTAGATCTCGCGGGCGCGTTTCGTCGCGGTGAACCCACCGGGGTCGTCGTGTTCAGCCCGGATCGCACCGCGAGCGATGCGGGCGGCCCGGCCCTCGCTGATACCCGGTGCGCGTGCGAGCGACGCCACGTCGCCGTCCCGGAGCGCCGCCTCCGGATCGTCTAATTCCCGGAGCGCCGCGGCTGTTTTCGCCCCGACGCCCGGAACCGATTCGAGCTCCATCTGCCCGCCCATTCGACGCCAGCGAGAAAAAACCCGTTGCCAGCGGCTCCGGCGGCAGCGGAGCGGTCAACCGCCCCGGCTCAGTCAGTCGAACACCGAACGCGAAGGCGTTTTTGTGCTCCACCGAGAAAGACGTTCCATGTCTGCTGTTTCGGAGAAGCTAGCGGCCGCCCGCGAAGACCTCAAGTCGCGAGACGGCGTGCTGATCGCCTTCTCCGGTGGTGTCGATTCGAGTGTCGTCGCCGCGCTGGCGCACGACGCCCTCGGCGACGACGCCATCGCCTGTACCGCCAAGTCTGAGACGCTCCCCGCCGCCGAGCTTACCGACGCCACCCGCGTCGCCGAGGAGATCGGCATCCGACACGAGATCGTGGAGTTCTCCGAGCTCGACAGCGAGGAGTTCATACAGAACGACGACATGCGGTGTTACCACTGCCGGTCGATGCGCCTGGGCGCGATGTACGACCGCGCCCGCGAACTCGGTATTGACGTGGTGTGTGATGGGACGAACGCCTCAGACGTGGGCGAGGGCCACCGGCCCGGCCTCCGTGCCGTCGAGGAACTTGACGCCTACTCCCCGCTGCTGGAACACGACATCGAGAAAGAGGAGGTCCGAGAGATCGCCCGCGAGTATGACCTCTCCGTGGCCGACAAGCCCTCGATGGCGTGTCTCTCCTCGCGGATTCCGACTGGCCTCGAAGTGACGGAGGAACGCCTCTCCCGCGTCGAGAAGGCTGAGCGTCTCCTGCGAACGTGGGGCTTCGAGCAGTTCCGTGTGCGCGACCACGACGGCCTCGCCCGCATCGAGGTCGGCGAAGAAGAACTCGAAACCGCGCTCGACCCCGACTTCGTCCGCACCGCCCGCGACCACATCGAGGACTGTGGCTTCGACCACGTGACGCTCGACCTCCACGGGTACGAAACCGGCAGTGTGAGCCCAGAAACGGAGGAGCCAGCGGAAGAAGAGACGGAGGACGTGGTCAGCAACGTCTTCGACGCCGACTACCCGTCCGTCGACTGACGACGCTATCTTCTCTGACGAGTACGTCAGTCAGCCATCGTTGCTCCGCGAGACGATCAGGCACGTAGAGTGGCACTTTCATTGTGATTGGGAGTGTACGATAACACACAAGTACTGGGATGCCGTCGAGGTGAGTGTCTCAGACGGCAGCAGACCGCGGCAGGTCTGGAATCGATTCGGAACCAGTTTCGGCCATCCGTGCGGCCAGCTACCCAAACACCGCAGGTATACCACGCTACCACATGGAACTCGCCCTCCTCATTGATTCGGCGCTTCTCGTACTCGGTGTCGGCTCGTTGCTCGCTATCCCGTGGGTTCTCGCACAATCGACCGAAGACGCGGAATCCGAGTACAAGTTGGAGCGTATTGTACCACTATTGATTGTTATTGCGTACGTGCTCTCGAAACTCGTTCCGGGACGGTTCGTTACGGTGACACCGGCCGTTGACAGTGCTATCGGGGCAGTAGTACTGACACTCGTTGCCCTCTATCTTCTGTTAATAAGATAATCAGAGCCACGGCGCGTCGACCATCCGCAGTCGCTGGTACTTGCAGTGGTCACCGGTGGGAGCACAGAATGATACTTCTGGTCGGGATAGCATCGAGAAACGGCGACACCACGCAGTCAGTCAAGCAGCGCCTGCCAGCCGGTCAGTTCCTCGCCGACCAGTTCCGGCTCGTCACCGTCGAGCCGAATCTCGTTGACGGCGCAGTTCAGCTGTGAGTCCTCGGCCAGCGCCGCGTCGGGGTCTCTGTCCGTGAGCTTCGCCAGCAAGACCTTGATGACGCCGCCGTGGGTAACCACCAGCGTCGTCTCGCCAGCATCGGTCGTCGCGATTGCCCGGTCCCAGGCCGACTCGACCCGTCCGCGGAAGGTCGGGATGCCCTCGCCGCCTTCCGGGGCCGCATCGAGTGAGATGACGCTCGCGTCCCGGTCGTGGTCGGGGAACTCATCGAGCAGTTCGTCGGCGTACAGGCCCTGCATGATTCCGAAGCCGCGCTCGCGCCAGTCGGTGTCGAACGCGCAGTCGGGCAGGCCGCCGTAGCCGTCACCGACCGCAGCGGCCGTCTCGCGGGTGCGCCGGAGGTCCGAGGCGAAGACGCGGTCAACACTGTATCGCTCATCGAGCCACGCCCCGAGCGCCGTGGCCTGTTGCTGGCCACGGTCTGTGAGTCGGCTCGGGGCCCACCCCTGGATGCGACCGTCGCGGTTCCAGGTGGTCTCCCCGTGCCGGGCGACAAGTAGGGTCCTCATCTTATTCACCCCGGTTTCGCCAGCGCGCGACGGCGATGGTCCCCTCGTAGAGGAGGACAAGGCCGGCGGCGGCGGCGATGGCGGCGTTTCGCGGGAGGCTGAACTGGTTCACGAGCCGGAACAGCGTCGGGTCAGGGCTGCCGAGGTAGCCGACGACGATGGCGACAGCCCACACCGGCAGGCGGGCGGCCCGGAACCCGCGCCAGAGCTTGACCGAGCCGTAGTAGTTCTTGTTCACGTAGGCTAGCGCCTCGAACAGGACGATCATCCCACCGCCGACGAGCATCGGCGTGGCGTTCCCGAGGCCGACGGCTGCGAGCGTCTCAGTCACTGTGGCTGGCAGTTGCTCGTAGTAGCCTGTCGGGACCGGCGCGGGGCTGAGGACGTAGCCGGCGATACCGGCGGTCAGCCACGCGACCGGGCGACGAGCGGCGAGGTCGTCGGCGGTCGGGATCGGCGACGTGCTGCCGGTCCACCGCAGGAGCAACAGGGTCCCCTCGAACAGGCCGATCATCGTCACCGCGACCATCAGCGGGGCCATCCCGGTCGGGTCGGGACTGAACAGGAACGCCACGGCGGCGAAGCCACCCCAGAAGTACAGCCGCCGGTCCTGAAGCCACTGGCGCGTCGTCACGCCCATCATCACCGCGAGCATCACGAACAGCGGAATCTGGAAGATGAGCGCGAACAGCCCGAGCATCAGGATGATGAGGTTGAACGTCTCGCTGAGGCCAAAGGCGAGGTCGGCCGCGCGGTCGGAGTAGGTGATGAAGTAATCGAACATCGCCCGCAGGACCGCGAAGTACGCGAAGCCGACGCCGACGGCCGCGAGCACGAGACTCGTCGGGACCGCCGCGAGGTAGTAGCGCCGCTCGCGGGGGTACAGCCCCGGTCGCATGAACAGGTACGTCTGGTAGACGAACACCGGGAGCGCGACGATAAAGCCGACCAGTGACGACACTTTCAGCCGCGCCAGAATCAGCGCAAGCGGGTTGTACACGTTCGGACAGTCCGCCCCTTCGACGACACTGCCATCGGCATTCGTCGCGACCTGACCGCATTGGCTTGCCGGGCCATCGAGGAAGGAGTACCACAGGAAATTGATGAGTTCGTCGGAGTACGGCAGGGCGATGACGGCGACGACGGCCATCACGCCGACGACGACGAACAGCCGCATCGCCATCTCCTCGACGTGGTCGGCCAGCGGCATCTCCTCGTCGTCGGGTGCGCCCTCGTCGACGATATCGTCGTCGGGGTCGTAGCTCGGTGCGGTCCCGCCACCGGTCGTCGGCGCAGCACCACCGGCACCAGCCGGCGAGGGCGTCGACTTGCCCCAGTCGGTCGGAACGTCCGCCGGGACGGCGGCGGCGATATCCGACGCATCCCGGTCGAACAGCCCATCGCTGGATTCGGCTTCGGTCGGCGCGGCGTGCGAGCCAACAGTGTCCTCGTCACCGCCGGCCGGCGCGGGACCCGGGCCTGTCACCTCGGCCGTCTCCCGATCGGCATCGGCCTCGGCCACGGGGTCGGTGGGGATCGGCGACTCGTCGGATTCGTCGTCGGACGGTAGTGGCGGCTCTTCGGACCCGCGCCGCTCGTCGTCTGCGTCACCGTCCTCCATCTGTCCCGGGCTTAGACGGTGGGTGTTGTAAACTTTCTTTTCGAGCAGCGGCTGTCACCGGGATGAATAAATTGATAACGCCCACTGGGCTAGGCATAGAGAAGATGGCGAGTGCTATCGACGAGGACACCGTCCAGACGGTTCAGAGCGGGCGCGCCACGCTCGGCGCGATGCTTCGCTCGGCGCAGGTGCACCTCCAGAAGGTGTTCGTCGTCTTCGTCATCGGGATGATCGGCACGATCATGGGACTGCAGTACGGCGTCTGGGACACGCTGCGCGCCGATCTCCTGTACTCGCAGATGGACCTCACCACGCAGGAAGCCACGAGCATCGTCGCGGTCACGCCGTTCGACGTCATCCTCCTGCAGGTGAAAATCGGAGCCGTCATCGGGATTCTCATGTCGTTGCCGCTGTTGATATACTTCGGCCGCGACGGACTCCGCCAGCGGGGCTGGTGGCCGGCCGAGCACATCCCGACCTGGAAGGGCGCGCTGTTCGTCACGATCAGCTTAGGGCTGTTTTTCGGCGGTGTCGCCTACGCCTACGAGCTGTTCTTCCCGCTGATGTTCAACTTCCTCGCCGGGGACGCGTTCAAGGCCGGCTTCACGCCACAGTACTCCATCGTCAAGTGGTTCCAGTTCGTCTTCCTGCTGGCCGTCTCCTTCGGGCTCGCCGCTCAGTTGCCGCTCGTGATGACGGTGCTTTCCTACACCGAAATCGTCCCCTACGAGACGTTCCGGGACAAGTGGCGCTACGCGGTGATGGGGATTTTCGCCTTCGGGGCGCTGTTCTCGCCGCCGGACCCCTTCACCCAGATTATGTGGGCCGCGCCGCTGTGTGGCCTCTACGGTATCAGCCTCGCGCTGGCGAAGCTTGCAATGTTGGTCAGACGCTCCGGTGACCTCGTCAGTACCAGTGCCGTCGCCCGAGAGCACTGGAACACGATTCTCGGCGGTGCAGTGCTTGGCGGCGGTGTGGTGTACTACGTCCTAGCGACGCCGGCGTTCCAGTACATCCAGCAGTTCGCTGAAGTGTTCCCGTCCGACCGGCTCACCGGTGACATCCAGCCGCCGGCACTATTCGGCCTCCCGGTCGAGAGTACAGCAGTACTTCTCGCCGTCGGGTTCGGTGTCATCGGTGCTGTCGTCGTCCTGTACTACCACGTCCTGACCGCGCTCTCGGAGAAGGCCGGTCCCGGTCAGGTCGGCGACCCGACGGCCATCGACATCAGCGAACTCAACGCCTCGGCCGTCGAGGTCGCACCGCCCGAAGTGTTTGAGGAGATGAGCGAGGACGAGGCGCTTGCCCACGCCGACCGCGCGCTTGCGGACGACAACAAGGAGAAAGCGCAGGCCGTCCTCGACCGCTGGGACATGGCCCACGAAGACGACCCGGGAAGCGAGACCGGCGATACCGCGGACGGGGCCGCTGAATCGGAGGAAGAAGCGGGCGTGTTCACCTCGACGACCGCTGGCATGGTCGACGCGTTCACCGAGGACGAAACAACCGAAGACGAGATCGGCGGCTACTACTACGACATCCAGTTCATCCTCAGCGCCTTAGCCTCCCGGGCGTTCGTGATTCTGGGCATCTTCGGGGCGGTGCTTGCCGCCGCGTTCCTGTTCCTCTATCAGGGTGGCATCGGGACGATTCAGCGGACGTTCGTTAGCCGGCTCCCGCCGGAGATGGCCGCCGACGTGAGCATCGTCACGCTCCACCCCGTGGAGCACCTCGTGTTCATCGTCAAGTTCTCGACGATACTCGGGGCCGTTGCAGTCATTCCCGTGGTGCTGTACTTCGCGTGGCCGGCGATGCGCGAGCGCGGCCTGGTCATCGGGAACCGCAACATCCTGGGTATCTGGGGCGGGACGCTGTTTGCCGCACTCATCGGCGGAAGCCTGCTCGGGTTCCTCTACGTGGCCCCGATGACCATCTCCTGGATCGCCTACGACCAATTGAACTCGAACATGGTCATCGCCTATCGGGTGAGCAACTTCGGCTGGCTCGTGTTCTTCCTCACCATCGGCATCGGCCTGCTGGCCGAGATTCCAGTGACGATGTTCCTCTTCCACAAGGGCGGTATCATTCCGTTCCGGCTGATGTACGAGCGCTGGCGAGAGGTCG
The DNA here is from genome assembly GCA_002844335.1 of Haloarcula taiwanensis. Lineage (NCBI taxonomy): Archaea > Methanobacteriati > Methanobacteriota > Halobacteria > Halobacteriales > Haloarculaceae > Haloarcula > Haloarcula taiwanensis. The sequence continues at coordinate 116,102 of CP019154.1, read as the reverse complement.
TCATCGCCATCGTCGCCCTCTCGGCGATCCTCTCGCCCAGCGGCATCTTCACGATGTTCATCGTCGGTATTCCAACCGCGCTTGCGTACCTGCTCGGACTCGGCGTCCTCTGGGTGTACACGCTCGGCGGCCGGCGGACGTCGAACCGCCGCAGCGAACCCGCCGACTGAGAGTTGTACTCAGCGACAGGTCACGGGACGTTATTCGACGATATTTGTGCCACCGTCGCGGTCGTCAACTGCGCGTCTGTCGCACTGCGACGCTCGGTCGGCGGTATCGTCTTGTTCAGCACCGTTCTCACTGCTACAGCCCGCATCCCGAGTGCCAGCGGAACACTCCAAGTACGGTACGTCGTTTCAATGTATTCATATTTCAGATATTAAATGGGAAAATGAAAATATATCAGGTAGTTGTCTCGGTATATATTATCTACGGAGGGCGATACGCCCGGTCGGCAAACCACAGTGGCTAAGCATATGCTCGATATATTCTCCAGATATGCCCAAGATAAGCGTCGAAGTCCCGGCCGAGCTGCTGAACGACATCGACAAGCACGTCGGCGAAGACGGGAAGTTCGTCAACCGGAGCGAGGCTATCCGCGCTTCGGTGCGAAAGACGCTTGACATGCTCGACGACATCGATGAACGGCAGGGACGACTCGACGATGACCAGTGAGCGGTCGGAGGCGGTGCGCGTCGGTCTCGTCGCGCTGTTCGTGACGGCGCTGGTCACCTCGCAGGTGACCGCCTCGAAGCTTCTGGCGTTCTCGCTGCCGTTTTCGCTCCCGCTTGCGGGGTCGACGCTCGTCCTGCCGGGGGCCGCGCTGGCGTACGCGCTGACGTTCTTCGCTTCTGACTGCTACGCCGAACTGTACGGCCGGCGGGCCGCGACGGTCGTCGTCAACGTCGGGTTCGCGATGAACTTCGTCCTGCTGGCGCTGGTCTGGAGCACCATCTTCGCGCCCGGCCTCCCGCAGTCGGCACAGCCAGTCGACCTCGCGGCCTTCCGGAACGTCCTCGGGGCCAGCACAGCCATCGTCGTTGCCAGCCTGTCGGCCTACGTCGTGAGCCAGAACTGGGACGTGTTCGTCTTCCACTGGCTTCGGGACCGAACCGACGGCGAGAAGCTCTGGCTCCGCAACATCGGTTCGACGGCCTCCAGCCAGCTTATCGATACGGTCATCTTCGTCGGCGTCGGCTTCGTCCTGTTTCAGGGCGTCCCACCGGCCGAGGCGCTGGCGCTCATCGTCGGCCAGTACCTGTTAAAGCTCGCTATCGCTGTCGTCGACACGCCGTTCGTCTACGCTGTCGTCGGCTTCGCCCGCCGAAACGACGTCGTTACGGCCCCGGCGAGCGCCGACTGAAAACAGCTGCAAGCGGCTTATTCGACCGGTTCAGCGAACGCGTACCGGGGCTTCACGTCGTCGATGCGGACCTCGACTGTTTCGCCCTCTTCGACACCGCTGACGAAGACGGTGAAGTTCTCGACTTTGGCGATACCGTCGCCCTCCTCGCCGATGTCGTCGATGGTGACGTCGATGATATCACCCTCGCGGACCGGCCCGGTCAGGCGGTGTTTCGCCACCAGATACAGCTCCGAGGAGGAGTCCCGCGAGGCGTCGGGACGGACCTCGCGGACGTACTCGAACTCCGGTTCGATGTCGGCGATGAGGTCGTCTAGGTCCTGCCCGTCGAACACTTTCGCACAGAAGTCCCCGCCGGCATCGAGCAGGTCCGTCGCGACCTCGAAGGCCTGCCGGACCAGATGGACCGACCGGGCGTGGTCGAGGTCGTACTGCCCGGTCATGTTCGGAGCCATGTCGGAGATGACCACGTCGACCGGGCCGCCCTCGCCGTCGCTCTCGCCGACTATGTCCCGGATTTCGTCTTTCGTGCTGTCCTCAGTCATGTCGCCGCGGACGTACTCGACGGTCGGTTCGGGGTCCTCCAAATCGTCGATGGTCTGGCGGTCGACACCGACCAGCGTCCCGCGCTCGCCGATGCGCTCGGCCGCGACCTGCATCCAGCCGCCCGGGGCGGCCCCGAGGTCGACGACGGTCCGTCCCTCGCCGAGCAGGCCGGCCGTGTCGTCCAGTTGCTGGAGCTTGTAGGCTGACCGCGCGCGATACCCCTCCTGCTTCGCTCTGTTGTAGTAGTCGTCTTTGCCCGACATGGTTACCACACATCGCGTGCGTCTCGACCGCCGAAAGATGGCGAAATCGCAGTCATAGTACCACGGAAGCGGTCAGCGCTCAAATGGATGCCGACTCGGAGTTTTCGGTCACCACTGCACGACGGCCGCTATCAGTTGCTCGGAAGCGGACCGGGATGTCGGCAGTTTCCGGGACTACATTACCACCAACCCGAACACGTTCAGTGCCGTTCTTACCGCATAAGAACGCGTCTCAACGGCTGAGATTCGCCGGCCCCATATATACAGGTCACGCGCCGAGTCCCATCTGTAGGAAGTGACCCCCCGATGTCAACTATTCCGACGGCGACGCGGAGGCGGGTGTTAGAAGCCCTGGGCGTCGGCACGGCCGCCCTTGCGGGCTGTGCCAGCGCACCGGGTGCAAAAGAACAATCGACCGAAGCGGAGACGACCCCACAGGAGCCAGCTATGAACGCCGCACAGCAGACCGACGTCGACCGTATTGCCGCGGACCCGACCGACATCCCGGACCCCATCGACCGCTCACAGCCGAAGACGGTGTCGGTGGAGATGACCACCAAAGAGCAGGTCGCGGAAATCGAGCCGGGCGTCACCTACACGTACATGACCTTCGACGGGCAGATTCCCGGCCCGATGGTCCGGGTCCGTCGGGGCGACACCGTCGAACTCACCATCACGAACGAGGAGGGCAACTCGATGCCCCACAACATCGACCTCCACGCCGTCCGCGGCCCCGGGGGCGGTGCTGAGGCGTCGATGGTCACGCCCGGCCAGACCGAGACGTTCCGGTTCAAGGCGACCTACCCCGGCGCGTTCATCTACCACTGTGCGGTCCCGAACCTCGATATGCACATCTCCTCGGGGATGTTCGGGATGATCCTCGTCGAGCCGAAAGACGGGCTCCCCGAAGTAGACCACGAGTTCTACTTCGGCCAGCACGAGCTGTACACCACCGGCGAGGCCGGCGAGAAGGGCCACCACGACTTCGACATGGACGCGATGGCGGCCGAGGACCCGACCTACGTCCTGATGAACGGCGAGAAGTACGCTATCACGCCGGACCGGTACGGCGCGCCGAGCATCTCGGTCGGCGACACCGCTCGCGTGCACTTCGTGGCCGGCGGGCCGAACCTCGACTCCAGTTTCCACCCCATCGGGTCCGTCTGGGACGAGGTCTGGCAGCAGGGATCTATCGCCGGGCCGCCGAACAAGTTCGTCCAGACCACGCCGGTCAAGCCCGGGTCCTGTGCCATCGCGACGCTCCACGCCGAGGTGCCCGGCCCGATCAAACTGGTCGACCACGCGCTCTCCCGGGTCGCCCGCAAGGGCATGATGGCCGTCATCAACCGCGAGGGTTCGGCAAACCCTGACGTGTTCGAACCGGAAGCCTGAGCGCTTCGCCGGAGTAGCGCTGCGAACTGCCGCGTCGCGTTCTAATCACCTTGCTGACAGTATCGCTCGCGAACGCCGTTCCACTCGCGGTCGCTCGCGCGCACGCGGTTTCAATGAGGGACTTTTTAATGGATGGGGGCATAGTCCGGTTCAAGATGTTCAACGCCATCGTGAGCGCAGACACGCTCCAGGCGACTCTCGACTCTGTGAGCGTGCTGGTGGACGAGTGCAAGATCCACCTCGAAGAAGACGGGCTGGAAATCCGGGCAGTCGACCCGGCAAACGTTGGAATGGTCGACCTGCGGCTCGACGCGGCGGCGTTCGAGTCCTACGAGACTGACGGTGGGCTCATCGGCGTCAATCTCTCCCGCCTCGAAGACATCGCTGGCATGGCCGACGCCGGCCAGCTCGTCCACCTCGATCTGGACGAGGAGACGCGGAAACTCCACATCTCTATCGACGGTCTCGAATACACCCTCGCGCTGATCGACCCCGACTCCATCCGGCAGGAGCCCGACCTCCCGGATCTGGACCTCTCGGCGAATATCGTCATCGAGGGCAAAGACATCGACCGGTCGGTCACCGCCGCGGACATGGTCAGCGACCACATCGCGCTGGGCGTCGACGCGACCGAGGAACTGTTCTACGTCGACGCCGAGGGCGACACCGACGATGTCCACCTCGAACTCACTCGCGACGACCTCATCGACCTCACCCCTGGTGACGCCCACTCGCTGTTCTCGCTGGATTACCTGAAGAACATGAACAAGGCCATCCCGAAAGACGCCGAGGTCGAGATGGAACTCGGCGAGGAGTTCCCGGTCAAGATGCACTTCAGCTTCGCCGAGGGGCAGGGCAGGGTCACGTACATGCTCGCGCCGCGCATCCAGAGCGAATAAGGACAAATGCCGTCCACGCCGCCAATTCCAGCCACTGACTGGCTGCCCGACGACGCCGAGACGGAGACGCTCTCGCTCCCAGACGGCCGGCGGCTGGCCTACGCCACCTACGGCGACACCGACGGCTATCCGGTCCTCTTTTGTCACGGTACCCCCGGGTCACACGTCGCCGCACGGCTGCTTGCCGCACCGGCCCGCGAACGCGGCGTCCACCTCATCGCCCCGGACCGGCCGGGTATCGGGAATTCCGAAGACGCGTCTGTCACGCTCGAAGATTGGCCAGACGACGCCGCACACCTCCTGTCCCACCTCGATGTCGACGCGGCTGGTGCCGTCGGCTTCTCCGGCGGCGGCCCGTTCGCGCTGGCCTGCCATCGATTACCCGAGATAGAGCGACTCGCACTGCTGGGCAGCAGCGGCCCGCCGTCAGTCGGCACAACAGGGCGCGTCCAGCAGTTTGTCGGGGCACTGTCCCGGCACGCTCCGTGGGCGCTCGGGCGGCTGTTCCGGCTGCAGCGATGGTTCGCCCTTCGCCGGGGCCCGTCCTACGCTGTCGGGTTCGTTGCCGAGGAGACACCGGAGACGGACGCCCTGGCAGCCGACGAGGTGGCACGAATCGTCCGTGCGGATATGCTCACGTCGATGGCACGCGGTCCGAGCGGAATCATCCGCGAGCAGCGACTGCTTTCACAGCCATGGCCGTTTGCCCTCGAAGAGATTTCGGTCCCGGTGAGCGTGTTCCAGGGGCAAAACGACGCCAACGTTGCCCCGTCGACGGGGAAAGCTCTCGCACAGCGGCTTCCGGACGCCTCGTTTGAATCGGTCGACGGCGACCATCTCGGGACGTTGACAACTGCTGGCGACGACGCGCTGGCCACCGTACAGCGTCGCACGCGCGTCTGACGTACCGTTTTGTAGGTCTGGTGCTAACGGGCCGGTATGGAGAACCTCGGGGACGCGTACAGCAACCGGCGTTGGGAGGGGCGTGACCCTCGCCGTGTCGTTGCCGGTGCGGCCCTGGGGGGTGTCGGCGCGCTGACGGTGGTCGTCGCAATACTGCTGGTAACGACGCCGCTGTCGGCAGTTGTTGGCGCAACTGAGCCCCACGCTGCCGAGAAACTCGGTGGGACACTGGGCGGCCTTGGTATTCCCGCAATGTTCCTGAGTGTCGTTGCCGTACTTCCCTCAAGCCGCCGGGAACAGAGCGGCGTCGCCGTCGGCGCGGTCCTCTGTCTGGTCGGCATCGGGCTGTTCCAGATGGCTTACCCGTACAACTGGACGGTCGGCGAGCAGACGCTGGCGTTCGAAACGACCATGGCGTATTTCATCGGGGCGTGCGTGGCGTTCTGGTTCGTCTTCACCGCGATGGCGAGCTTCCGGCGGCGGAACAATCCACAGGGTACGGTGAAACTTGAGATTTCTCACAAAGGCGAAACCAAGACTGTTGAGGTGTCCCCACAGGAGTACAAGCGCTACACGCAGGCGGTTCGCGGCGACGGCGGTACGACCGACGAGGTCATTCAGGAACTGGAGTCGCGAATCGAAGACTAAGCGTAAGTGAGCGTTACTCGGCGGTCGTCGTTTCGTTGCCGCCCCGGTCCGAGTCCGTCATCGAGTCGCGCTCTGTTTCCTCGTCATCGGCGGTATCGTCGCTGTTCTCCTTCTCATCGTCAGCCGCGTCTTCTACACTGTTGCTATCGACCTCCTCGATCTCAACGTCCTTGCCAGCGACTCCGCTTTCCGAGATGACCGGCAAGAGATTGTAGCCGCCGGTACCCTTCTTGACGACGTTGATGTCGAAGACGAACTCGACCGATTCACCGGCGACGACTTCGAACGGCTTGGTGAGCTGGAGCTTCTCGCTCGGGATCTTCACGTCGACAGACTCACCGTCGACGACCCCGTCGACGGATTCGGCGTACAGTTCGATCTTGCTGTAGCGGCCCGCTTCGAGTTCACCGTCGAGAACGCCGATGGCCTTGTCCCCGACGACCTCGGTGAGGTCAACAGTTGCGCCGTCGAGGTCGCGAACCTCGAAGCCACCCTCGTCCTCATCGGCTTCCTCGTCCATGTCCTCGCCATCTTCGGCCTCGTCCTCGGCGTCGTCGTCCGCCGTGTCCATCTCGGTCGACTCGGCCGTCTCCGTCTCAGTTGCCTCGGCCGTCGCCGCTTCCGTCGCTTCAGTCTTGGTCGCGTCTGCGCGTTCGTCCGTCTCCTCGCTGTCTTTGGCCCGGAAGATGCGAGCCTTGGAGAATGACACATCGAGCGAGTCGAAATCGCCGATAGCTGCGGGCTGGTCGCTGATCAGCAACCGGAACGTCCCGACGGTTCCGCCGTCGTCCGTCATCGCGTCCTCGTCGGTGGAGCCGCCGGCACTGGTTCCGTCACCGCTGGTCCCGTCAGACCCCCCGGAGTCGCTCGACCCGGAACAGCCGGCGAGGAGACCGACCCCGACGCCCGCGCCCGTGGCGATGAACCGTCGTCGTCTCATCGGCCACATCCCATCTGCGCTGTCGTCGCTGTCGATTCTATCGCTGCTGTTACGTAGGTACTCATTCCATGACGTGGGATGGGACTGGTGCGTATATGCCCCGCGATAGGTCAAACCATGTACGCATCTTTGAACGGAATGAACGGTCTGTCCGTATCTGAACGGTTTTACCCCCGTCGCTCCACGTCCCGATAATGGCAAACTCGAACGCGAAGGGCGACCGCCGCGAGCGCGAACTGGTCAACGCACTCGACGAGGCGGGCTTTGCGGTGATGCGCGCGCCGGCGAGCGGCAGCGCGACCGAGCGGGAGCTGCCGGACGTGCTCTCGGGCGACGGCGAGACGTTCTACGCTATCGAGGCGAAATCCAGCGCCGGCGACCCCATCTATCTCACCGGTGAGGAGGTCGAGGCGCTGCTGTTTTTCGCCCGGAACTTCGGCGCGAAACCCCGCATCGGCGTCCGATTCGACCGCGAGGACTGGTACTTCTTTCACCCGGCAGACCTCCACACGACCGACGGCGGCAACTACCGCGTTAAAAAGGAGAAAGCCCTCTCCGACGGGACTGACTTCGATGAGTTCGTGGGCAACTCAGAGAAGGTCACGCTAGACGAGGTGGGCGACAACGGCCCCGACCAGAGCGTGCTGGACGTGCTGTCGGCCTTCGAGCGCGGCGACCTCGACAAGGAGGACGCCGCGGCAATGCTGGAGTAGCGGTTCGCAGGCGTTCGGTTACTGGCTCCCGCCGCCGACGAGTTCGGCGTCCTCGACGCGGCGGAGCTGTGACAGGGGAAAGGCGTATTCTCGCGGTTCGGACGCGCTGACGGCGTCTGAAAGATATGCAGCCAGCACCACGAGGTCATCGGGCGGGTAGCCGTTGTTGGTGTCGTAGTCGGCGACTGTCTCGTCGGTCGCCTCGATGGTCCAGTCGTCGGCCGCCGTGTCGGTGACAGCCGTAACGACGAGCCTGTCGCCCGTCTCGCGGTCCCGCACGATGTCGCCGGTTTCTAGCCGACAGCTGCCACAGAGGTGGGGTGGCCCCGCGTCCGCGGCGACGAACGTGACGGTCCCACAGGCGTCACAGACCGCCCGTTGCTTGCCGGGCGGTGCGACCCGTCGTGCGGTGATTTCGATAGCGACGCGCCGGAGGTGTTTGCAGCGCTCGCCGCGGATACGGTTGTCGGGGCAGGAGCAGGACCGACGTGCGATGTCGACGAGGTACGTGCTGTCGCTCTCCGTCGTCACGGCGTACGTGCTGCCCGCCCGTGGTCGGACAGCCATGCGCTCGGTCCACGCGCGGGCGGCCCGGTCCGGGAGGGATCGGAGGTCCGGTGCAAGTGCGGTACTCTGCCGGTCGGCTGCTGATTCGATGAGCGTCATAGGTGCGGACGCGGCTGTATTTTCCAATGCGTCCAGTTGAAACGTAGGTGCTACACGCTGGTAAATCGCTCGGCCAGCGGGCTCCGGCGCTTCGATACCCTTTTTGCCGGCCCTGTGAAACCGCAGAGCATGGATATCGAGCGGGAGACGCTCCTGCAAATCGTCATCTCGGCGGTCGCCGTCGTGCTGTTCGTCGGCGCAACTGTTACCGTCTCACAGATGTATCTCAGTGGGTCAACCGTAGAGGCAACGGGCGGCTACGCGCTCATCGGCGCAATCGGGCTGTTCGTCGTGTTTATGACCGCTGCCGGCCTCTGGCTCGAACGCCAGCAGTTCTAGGCGTCGGCCTCTTCGTCGCCCTCGTCTTCGCGCCAGTCGACCAGTTCCTCCTCGTCGGTGTCGTCTAACTTCTGCTCGTAGTAGCCCATAGGGTGGGAAATCGCCTCACAGAGGTCGTCCATGTTGACACAGTCGCCGTAGGACTGCATGGTCGAACACGCCGGCGTCGAGTACTCCGTCGGGCTGGTCTCCCCGCGAATGTGGTCGACCTGATAACGGGTGGCTTCCTCACCGAAGCCAGGGTTGACCTGGAACAGGTCGACGATCTCGTCCGTCGTCATCCCGATGCCGACGAGGAAGGTCGCGATGGCAAACCGGGAGTGGTGTTCGAGATGCTCGCCCTTCTGGACCCGGTCGAGAAGCGATTTCATGCAGGGCGGAAACAGCTCCGGGACGACGGTGTCGATCTCGCGGGTGAGTTCCAGTTCCGAGAGGACTTCCTCTAACCGGTCGACCTCCGCTGTCAGTTCGTCGGCGATGGCGTCGGGGACGTTGAACGGCAGGCCCTCAGTGACGCGGTGACGGATCGCCTGTTTCAGCAGGACGTGCAGTTCCTCGGCGGTGATCCTAACCTGGCCGTCTGCCAGTGGCCGATTGACCAGCCGCCAGGAATCGCCCCGCTGGTCGGCTGCCAGGTCGAGATACGCGCCGACCTCGACGCGGTAGCCGTCGCCGGCGTCCCGGACAGCGCTCGCGAGGTCGAACTCCGCAAGCAGTTCCGTGCGGTCCAGCGTCTCGCGCTGGGTCGATTTCAGCTCTGTGGTCGTTTCGAACTCCTCGGTGAACCGGTCGTACGCTGCCTCGGCTTCCGCCTGCGCGTACTTCCGGGTACAGATGTGGACGTCGACGAGCGAGACGAGCACGCGGGCGACCGGGTACGAAAGCAGTTCGACGCGAGTCCGCCGGTGTGGCTCTCCGACGGTCCCGTCAGTGATTGCCGACTCGACCCGCTCCAGCGCGCGCGCCGTGACCGTCTCGTCCGTGGCGACAATCTCGCCTAGGTCCACCGCCGCGGCTTCGACGGCCTCCCGCGACCGCGCCAGAAAGGGGTAGCGTGCGTGGAGCGGTTCCATTGCCACCACCTTTCGGATGGGAGCGAATAAAATTGCCGTCACCGAGATAGATAGTGTCAGGTTCCCAAAAGGTAGTCCGGCAGCGAAGGCGGCTAGACTGTGGGGCTATACACATAGACCCGGACCGGCGACAAGTGAATACAGCTAGTAGACAAGCAAATACCTGCAATCCCCTACTGACAGGGTGTGGTAAGGACGCGGGTCGGCGACGACACTTGGTCCGGTCGAGGAACCGGACCAGTGCAGTCACTTGCGACGCGGTAGCTGCCAAACGACACACTGAACACACCGATGACGCACGAACACGACGCCAATTCACAAGAGGGCATCAGAGCGACGTTCGAAGAGTACGACGTCGGCGCGGACACGGTCGCCCACATCGGCGACCCCGAGAACCCGTCTGCGTGGATTCAGTCGACGGTCTTCGTTGACGTAACTGAGTAGCGCCAGTCCGCAGTCGGTCGGCGACACCAACGTGTCAAGCGGTTTTGCGTCTGTATAGGACGAATATCCCCACGACCCTGAGATATTATATCACTTCTCAAATATTATTTGCGCCACGGGAGCGAGCGTCTGCTTCTTGGACGGCTGCTAGCTTAGCGATTCAGAGGGAGCGGCGGACCGTTTCCGTGGCGCTCCGGACCACAGTCTCGGACGGAACGTCTTCAGCTACAGTGGTCCCGGCTCCTACGACGGCGTTTTCGCCGACCGTGACGCCGGGGAGGACCACCGCGCCAGCGCCGACGAAAGCCCCGTTCTCGATGACTATCCCGTCGAACGTGTCGTTCTGGAACTCCATGCCTGTGTCGGTGAGGTCGTGGGTTACACCGACGATAGAGGCGTTGGGTCCGATCTGGACGGACTCGCCGACTGTGGCGTTCTCGACGTAGGCGTTTGCGTTGATATCGGTCGGTCCGTGGATAGTCGCCTTCTTGATCGAAGTCCCCTCGTAAATCTGGACGCCGTCGTCTATGTCGGCGTCGTGGATCGTCACGTATTCTCGAATCTCGACCGTGCCCAGCGTCGCATTCTCAATCTGCGCGGTCTCGTGGACAGCCATATGCAGCCATCAGCCCCGACCGTAATCATCGTGGTGTCGAACGGTGGGTGTTTGCATCCCGACTCAGGGAGGCCGGCCGTCCGGGTATCGCGTGTCACACCCACCAGTCAGAAAACCCTACCACCCTCGATCTCTCGGTCGGCTGTTCGGTCCTCGCGTCCGGGGCGAGAACGGATCTCCTCTACAGCTCGTTCCGCTCGCCGTTCCGGTCGGAGGTTCTTCGCTGCGCTCAGACCGCTCTACGTCCCTCGCGGGTCGTCCCTCCCCGCTCTGGTATCCGAGGCCTCCCTCCGGTCGGCTTCACTATGTCTCGCGGCTTCGCCGCTCGGCTGGTAAGTGGTCTTCGCTGCGCTCAGACCACTCTACGTCCCGTGCTGCCAGGAATCCATATACTCGGCCTGTGCGTCGGTTAGCGAGTCGAAGTCGACGCCTTCGGCGTCCAGTTTGATTTCGGCGACCTCCTTGTCCAGTCGATCGGGGACGGCGTGAACGCCGGCCTCGTACTCGTCGCCGTTCTCGACCAGTTCGCGGACACAGACGGCCTGCACGCCGAAGCTCTGGTCCATCACCTCGACGGGATGCCCGAGTGCGATGGGCGTCGCGAGGTTGACCAGGCGGCCCTCGGCTAGCACGTTCAGGCGGCGGCCGTCGGCCATCTCGTAGGTCTGGACGCCGTCGCGAGCCTCGTAGGTGTCGACGGCGAGGTCGGACAGCGCGTCGAGGTCGACCTCGACGTCGAAGTGACCGGCGTTGGCGAGCAGGACGCCGTCCTGCATCGCTTCGAAGTGCTCCTCGACGATGACGTCGCGGTTGCCGGTGGTCGTGATGAACACGTCGCCCTCGGCGGCGGCCTCGGCCATCGGCTTCACTTCGTAGCCCTCCATGTGCGCTTCGAGCGCGCGGCGAGGTTCGACTTCGGTGACAATCACGTCGGCGTTCTGGCCGCTGGCTTTCTTCGCGACACCTTTGCCGCAGTCACCGTACCCGGAGACGACGACGGTCTTGCCGGCCCACGAGAGGTTCGTCGTCATCGCAATCGAGGCCAGCGCGGACTCGCCGGTGCCGTGGACGTTGTCGAACAGGCGCTTCATCGGCGTGTCGTTGACCGCGAACACCGGGTAGTCGAGTTCGCCGTCCTCGTCCATCGCGCGCAGCCGGTGGACGCCGGTAGTCGTCTCCTCCGCGCCGCCGATGATTGTGTCGATGAGTTCGGGGTAGTCCTCGTGGATGGCCGCGACGAGGTCCATGCCGTCGTCGACAGTGATGGTCGGCTCGTGGTCGATGACGGCCTCGATAGCCGCGTAGTACTCCTCGTCGTCGACGCCGCGCTCGGCGTAAGAGGTGATGCCGTCGACGGCGTCGAGTGCGGCGCTCACGTCGTCGTGTGTCGAAAGCGGGTTACAGCCGGTGATAGCGACCTCCGCGCCGCCGACCGCGAGGATCTCCGCAAGGACAGCGGTCTTGGCTTCCACGTGCATCGCCATGCCGATGCGTTCGCCAGCGAAGGGCTGGTCAGCCTCGAACTGCTCGCGGAGCGCGCCGCAGATGGGCATATGCTGGATGGCCCAGTCCATCTTTCGGCGGCCGGAATCGCGTGCCTCGTCGAGGTCGTCAAGTCGCTCGGAAATAGGCGTCGTCATGGCACGATAGAGGAAGAGAACTCCTAAAACGCTACCGAAGCCGCTCAGTTGCCGCGGTCAGCGGGCGGACCGGCGTCGTCCGGTCGGCCGCGGTCGCCGCCGTCGTCATCGTCGCTGTCGTCGCTATCGTCGCCGTCATCGCCGTCGTCCCCTGACTCCTTGGAGTCGCTGTCCTCGTCGTCTTCAGCGCTCTCTTCGTCGTCGGACTCGTCCTCCGATTCCTCGTCTTCAGTTTCGCTCTCTACGTCTTCGCCGTCGTCCTCGTCTTCGGTCTCGTTCTCTTCGTCTTCCTCCTCGGATTCCTCGTCGTCGTTACCGCGGTCCTCGGGCGGCCCAGCGTCTTCCGGGGGACGACGGCGGTCGTCGTCCGTCTCGGTCTCGTCTTCAGTTTCGTTCTCATCCTCAGCGCTGTCCGGACCGCGGTCCTCGGGCGGGCCGGCGTTCTCGGGCGGACCGCGTTGGTCCTCCGTCTCGTTCTCGTCTCCGGTCTCATTCTCGTCGTCACCGAAGATATCGGCCGGCGGACCCTGCCGGTCGCTGGGGTGAGTCTCGTTGTCGGCAGACTCGTTCTCACCGGTGACGTGTGCGGGCGGGCCGGCGTGGTCCGGCGCGTTGCCGGGGTTGTTCGCCGTCACGAAACTGGCGACTGCCGGGCCGATGCCGCCGGTCCGGTTCTCGTCACTCAGCAGGTCGTTGACGTAGGCCGATACCCGGAGGCCGAAGGTGTCGAACTCCGTGACGTTCGCGGCCGCGACGGTCAGGTCCGCCGTCGTCGTCGCGGTGTGGTTGTCCGCCGTCGCCGTCACCTCGACCGTGACGTTCTGCTCGGGTGCTGACAGCCCGACCGTGCCCGCGTCGTCGGTCGTGTAGTTGCCCGTTCCGGCGTAGGAGGCGTTGTCAACCGTCTCGACAGCTACCGAGGCGTTCTCGACGCCCGTCTCGTTCGCCGTGACCGATACCGTCGCCGTGCCGTCGTCGGCCTGTGTGACGCCGACCGCGAGCGTGTTGCCCGCGGCGGTGTTGCCGGCCGAGCCCGCCCCGGCGGCCAGTCCCGGCCCGGCGGCCAGCACGACCAGTCCGACAGCGGCGTACAGTGCGAAGAGTTTGGTGCGCATCGTGCCCGATAGGTTCGCCGAGAGGGCGATAAACACCCCCTCCCGTTCAACTCGTTCACCCCGTTCGCGGCCGCGGCGAGACCGTCCAAAAATCGTCGATATCGTTTATGCGCTGTTCTCGTCGTTTAGTTACCACTTCACTTCGATTGGCTAAGAGTCGGCCCGTTCAACCAGCGCGGCGGCGTGTTCGCTCGCCCGCTCCCGCACCGCCGCCTCGTCGAACACCTCGACAGTGCGGTCCCGCATGAGCACCTCGCCGTCACAGACCGTGTGTCGCACATCGCTCCCGTTGACGGCGTAGGCCAGGTGCGAGACGAGGTCGTGGGCCGGGGTCAGGTGCGGCGCGGCAAGGTCGATGACGGCCAAATCAGCGTTCGCACCGGCCTCGATGCGCCCGCTGTCGAAGCCCAGCAGGGCCGCGCCGTTTGCCGTCGCCATCTCGACGACCGTGCCCGCGTCGACCGCGCTGGCGTCGTCGGCCGCGAGCTTGCCGAGCATCGCCGCGTCGCGCATTTCGTCGAACATGTCGAGGTCGTTGTTCGAGGCCGCGCCGTCGGTCCCGATGCCGACGGTGACGCCGGCGTCGAGCAGGTCCTGTACCGGAGCCATCCCGCTGGCGAGTTTCATATTCGAGGCCGGGCAGTGGGCGACGCCGGTGCCCGTCTCGGCCAGCAGGTCGATTTCGCTGTCGTCGACGTGGACGCCGTGGGCCACGTACGTGTCGCCGTCGAGCAGGCCGATGTCGTCGGCGTAGGCGAGCGGACGCTGGCCGTGTTCGTCGACGATGGGGGTCACCTCGTCGCGCGTCTCGTTGGCGTGCAGGTGAATCGAGAGGTCGTCGTCGAGGGCCCGCGGGACGAACTCCCGGAGGTATTCCTCGCCAACGGTCGTGAGCGAGTGCGGCTGGAACGTCGTCCGAACCCGGCCGTCGGCCGCGCCGTCGAGGTTTCGAGCCACGTCGAGGCTCTCTTCGAGGTCAGCCCGCGCGCCCTCGGCGTCCTTGCCGACCGTGACCGCCGTGAACCCGAGCACCGCCCGCATCCCGGCCTGGTCGACGGCCTCAGCGATTTCCTCGACCGCGAAGTACATGTCCGAGAGGCTGGTCGTCCCCGAACGAATCATCTCGACCAGCCCGAGTTCCGCGCCGGCACGGATGTCCTCGGGCGTCAGTTCCGCCTCGACCGGCCAGACATCCTCCTGGAGCCACGCGTCGAGGGGCTTGTCGTCCGCGAGGCCGCGCAGTAACGTCATAGCGACGTGTGTATGAGCGTTGACCAGCCCGGGAATGACGAGGCCGTCGCTGGCGTCGAGTTCGTCATCACCGTCCAGTGTTCCCGGTTCGTCGACCGCCACGATGTCGCCGCTGTCCTGTGAAACCAGTACGTCCGCACGCTCAACGGTCATGTCTGTCCGGAGGACCTGCCCGCCGGTGACGAGGAGTTCACTCATGCCGATGGCTTCGCAACCGCGGGTCTTAGTTCGCCGGGTCGACAGCGCCGCCGTGTGTCGTATTACCACGCCTTTCTGCGAGGTAGCGGTGACAGCAGTGCCTGTTCCGCAGAGGTCTTTCGGCTCCGGCGCGTTCAAGCGGGCAAGAGAATGGCGGCGGCAGAGCAACTCCGGCAGCGGGTCAGCGCGATTCGGCACGGGAGCCCAGTCCGAATGCTGCTTGCCGTCGCCGCCGGCTGGTTCCTCGTCCTCGGGATGCGGTTTGTCGTGCCCGCGGTTCTGCCGACGATACGAGAGGAGTTCGTCATCTCGAACGCGCAGGCGGGGCTCGCGGTCACGGTGCTCTGGCTCACGTACGCGGCGGTTCAGTTTCCCGCTGGGGTGCTGATCGACCGAATCGGGGAGCGGACGCTGCTGGTGGCCGCGGCGTTGCTGTCCGGCGTCGGGCTGCTGGGCTACTTTTTCGCGCCGGTGTTCTCGCTGTTCCTCATCGCGACGGGCGCGTTCGGGTTCGGGACGGGACTGTACGGCCCCACCCGGGGGACCGCCCTCTCGCGGACGTTCGACGCCCGCGAGGGGACCGCCTTCGGTATCGTGATGGCCGCCGGCTCCCTCGGAGCGGCCGCACTGCCCGCCGTCGCCGCGTTCGTCACCACACGGTACGGGTGGCGGCTAGCGCTTGCCAGCGCCGCCCCCCTGTTCATGCTTGTCGCCGGCGCGCTCTGGCTCTCGGTGTCGGACCGTCCGACCGGCGAGTCCGAACGGAGCCTCCGGCGGGACCTCCGAACGGTTCTCACCGGCTTTCGCAACCGCCGGCTCGTGCTGTCGGTTTCAGGCAAGACACTGATGCTGTTCGCCTTTCAGGCTGTGACAGCGTTTCTCACCACGTACCTAGTCACGGTCCGGGGTATCTCACAGGGGACCGCCGGGGCGCTCCTTTCGGTGCTGTTCGTCGGTGGCGCGCTCTCACAGACAGCCACTGGCCGGCTCGCCGACCGATACGGAACGCCCAGTGTCCTGACCGCTGTCGCACTCGTCAGTACCGTTCCACTCGTGCTCATTCCGTCCGTCCGCGGCGTCGTGCCGCTGGCCGTCGTCTCCGGCCTCATCGGGGTTCGGATGAGCGTCGGCCCGCTGGCAAACGCCTACATCGTCGACACGCTGCCTGACGCTGCCGAAGGGACCGGCTGGGGGCTGCTCCGGACCGGTTTCTTCGCGATCAGTTCACTGGGCTCGACGGCTGTCGGCCTGCTCGCCGACCAGAACCTGTTTGCCGTCGCGTTCTACGGTCTCGCTGGCCTGACGCTGCTGGCTGCGGGGACCTTCGTTGCCCTCCCACGCCGGGACCGCCTGTAGCGGCTCCGCCCACAGGCCCCGGCCAGCCTGAGGGGAAAGACAGTTGCCCCACGGCCTGCCAGTAGGCGTATGCGAATCGCCGTCCCCAACAAGGGCCGCCTGCACGAACCAAGCGAGGAACTGCTCGAACGGGCCGGCCTCCATCTGGTCGACGGGGCCGACCGCCAACTGCACGCCGACACCGTTGACCCGGACGTGACCGTCCTGTACGCCCGCGCCGCCGACATCCCCGAATACGTCGCGGACGGCGCTGCCGACGTGGGTATCACCGGTCTCGACCAGGTCCGAGAGTCCGACGCCGACGACCTCGTCGAACTCCGGGACCTCGATTTCGGCCGCTGTCGCCTCGTCCTCGCCGCACCAGAGGACAGCCACGTCGAGACAGTCTACGACTTCGAGGGGGGCCGTATCGCCACGGAGTTCCCGACCATCACCCGCCGATACTTCGACCGCGTCGACGTGGACGTGGACGTGACTGAGGTGTCCGGTGCGACGGAGCTGACCCCCCATGTCGACATCGCCGACGGTATCGTCGACATCACTTCGACCGGGACGACGCTCCGGATGAACCGGCTGGCCGTCGTCGACGAGGTGCTCGAAAGCTCCGTGCGCCTGTTCGCCCGCGAGGACACCGCCGACGATGAGAAAGTAAAGCAAGTCGACACCGCGCTCGGCTCGGTCCTCGCCGCCGAAGACAAACGCTATCTGATGATGAACGCCCCCGAAGACGCCCTCGATGACGTGAAAGACGTGCTTCCGGGGATGGGCGGCCCCACCGTGATGGACATCGCCGGCTCCGACCAGCTCGCCGTCCACGCCGTCGTCGAGGAACACGCCGTCTTCGAGACGATTAGCTCACTCAAGGACGTGGGCGCGAGCGATATCCTCGTGACGGAGATAGAGCGGCTGGTGGAATAGTACCTTTTTACTGCGGAGGGAATCCTCGGCCGCCTTGCGGCCTGCGGGCACCCCCGCCGCAAAAACCTACGTTAAAAAGGCTCCGAGTCGCGGCCTGTGGCCGCGCTCAGAGTAAAACCGCGCCTCCGGCGCGGTATGCAAGCCACGCTCTGCGCCCACATTCGACAGTCGAGCCCACCTCATTCCCAGCTCAGAAGCTCAGAAGAACCTGAAGATGTTGTTCAGCGCGAACCCGAGCACCGCCGCAAACGCCAGGTGGAGCGCCACAAGCGGCGCGGTCGAGCGGGTCGACAGCCGGTAGGAGAGGCTGATGGCAATGCCGTCGGCGACGAGAGTGAGAAACAGAACGACTGCGACGCCGAGGTCGGCCGAGACGACGCCGGACTCGACGCCCCAGCGCTGAAGGATGAGCGAAACGAGTGCCGGCGCGAGGGCGGCCTTGGCGGCGAGTTGGCTCGGCACGTCGCCGATAAAGAACGTCGCAGCCAGATGGAGGGTGACGGCGTAAAAGAGCCAGGTGACGAGGACGGTCACGAGGACCGCGAGGATACCACCGCCGGTGAGGCTGGAGAACCCGGACTGGAGCATACTCCGGGTTCGGCGGCTGGTCGTTTGTGCGTTTTGTTCCCGGCCGCGACCGGCACGCTCATAGCCGCTCGCCCACACCGCTCGGGCGTGTACGTCCTCGAACTCGGCGGGCAGGACGACGCGTTCGCGCGGCGGGAAGCCGCAAGCGCCGCGAGCGCCGTCGACGTGCTCGCCCCCGGACTGGCGACAGCGCGCGGTATCAGCGACCGCGTTTGCCACCTCGCGTTTGCCCACCGAGCCTGTGCCCTGCTCGGTACCTCGGACCCGAACATCGAAAGCGCCGCCGCGTTGCTGTCGGCCGCGACAATCGACCGCGAGGGGAGCGTCGCCGTGCGTGCCGTCGACGTGCGAGCAAGCACCGGCGTCGATACCCAACAGGCCGAGCGGACGCTGGGCGGCGTCCTAACCGATCGCGGCTTCGCCGTCGACCTCGACAACCCTGACCACGTTCTCTATGCCTACTTCTCGGACCCCGCCGGCGACGAGGAGGGCGGGACCGGCAAGCGCTGCTGTGCACTGGGCTGGCTCGCCGCCGAGAGCGTCCGCGACTTCGGGGACCGCCAGCCAACAGACCGTCCGTTCTTCCAGCCCGGCAGCATGGACCCGCTCGAAGCCCGCGCACTGGTCAACATCGCCGGGGCTGGCCCGGACGCCACGATACTGGACCCGATGTGTGGCACCGGCGGTCTCCTGCTGGAGGCGGGGCTGGTCGGGGCCGACGTGGTCGGTGGTGACGCACAAAAAAAGATGGTCTCGGGGACACACGAGAACCTCACATACGCACTCGACGGGAGCGGCCACCCCGACAGAGACGCCTATCCTGAGCCGGGCGAGTGGGAGGTGTTCCGGTCCGACGCGTCCGCGCTGCCGGTGGCCGACGACGCCGTCGACGCCGCCGTCTTCGACGCTCCCTATGGCCGCCAGTCCCGTATCGAAGGGGAACTGGCACCCCTCGTGGCCGGTGCACTCGGCGAAGCCAATCGCGTCGCAAGACGGTGCGTACTGGTCGCCGACCGCGACTGGCGCGATGCGGGGACCAGTGCGGGCTGGACCGTCACCGACTACTTCCGGCGTCGCGTCCATCGCTCGCTTGTCAGACACGTCCACGTGCTTGAGTGAACATACGTCCACTTTCTTTGGACAATCGTCGTAAGTTATTCCGGTATGAGCAAGGTTTATGCCATGACAAATGCTAATTAGTACCAAGTATGCCAACGTGGTCAGACCCCGCCCCATGCGACGACGATGAACAGCTGTTCGAATGTCCAGACTGCGGAAAGCGGCTCTGTAGCGACCGCTCGACAGTCTCCTGTGACCGGTGTGAGACGGAAATGCAGAATCTCAGCGTTCCACGGCCGGAATAAAACCGGTCTGCGTTTTTTGCGGCTAGCTCGACACGAGTGCAATCGCTCGCTCGGCGTCACCGTCCATCCGCTCCAGTAGCGACCGAACCCGGTCCCGGGCCGCGTCGTCGCAGTCGGCCAGCACCATCCCCTCGTCGGGCTGGCCGTACACCACACTGGCTCCTGCGGGCGCAGCGAGCACCGCAGGGAGCGTGGCGAGGTCCTCCTCGCCGTCGACATCCAGAAGTGTCGTTCCATCGCTGTCGATACCGTCCCTGAGTGCAGTAAGCAGTTCAGCGGTGAGCGTCGCGGCCGGGTTCGCCACGGCGAGTTCCCGGTCGAAGCCGCCGATGGCCGCCGTCACGTCCGCGTCGACGGCCGAGCGCTTGGTCCGTTCGTCGATCAGCGCGAGGTCCGGCACGCGGCCGGCCTCGACGAGGTGGTAGGTGACCATGTCGCCGACGGCGATAATCGGGTCGCCGGCGTCGCCCAGCAGCGCCGCTGTGTCGGTGTAGATGCGTCCGAGCGGCTCTTTCAGTTCCGTTCGCAGGCCGCTCGGGAGTTCGAGAACGACGTCGGACACGTTAGCGGACTTTCAGCGCGTACTTGCCCGGCTCGGTCACTTCCATCTCGGCGGCGATGTCGGAGCGCTCCGGGTGCGCGATGACGACGTAGCCGGCCCAGTCCTCGGTCAGTGCGGTGCCGCCACAGGCCTCACACTGGCTTTCGATCTCCGCACTCTGGACACGGTGACAGTCGCGACAGACGAGGCGGTCCGCCATCAGCTATCACCGGCTTCCGCCGTGCCTTCGCGGCGCTCGCGCTCCTCCTGAAGCCAGCCGTGCTTGCCCAGGCCGACCTGTTTCGCCGTCAGGCCGATCTTGGAGTCGCGGGGATTGCGCTCGTCGATGCTCTTGGTGACGATACGCGCCCGGACGGCGTCGCCGACGGTGAGCGTGCGGTTGGACTCGCGAGAGGCGAGTTGCTGGTTCTCCTCGTCGTATGCCAGATACTCGTCGGATATCTGGGAGACGTGCAGCAGCCCGTCGACCGGCCCGATGCCGATGAAGGCCCCGAAGTTGACGACTTCGACGACCTCCCCGTCGACCACTTCCTGCATCTGCGGGTCGAACGTGAGCGCGTCGAACTCGGCCTCGTAGTAGACGCCGGGCTTGTTCGGCAACACGGCACCGGTACCGATGTCGTGGACCTCGATGACCGAGACGACGCTGCCGACGTCCTCGTCCATCCGACCTTCGAGCTTCTCTTGCAGGAGCCGTTTGACCAGCCCCGGACTGACCTCCGCCAGAAAGCGTGGCGGGACTTCGACCGTATCGCGTAGGCGTACCCGTTTATACATGTGTTATGGTTGAGTGATACCCAGTTTGTTCCGGCCCCTTAAACTAATTACTGGAACGCCCGCGTCCAGCAGGCGTCGTTTGAGGGGGGCGTCGTTCGTGACCGCGTGTGTCGCATCGTCTGTCTGTGCCAGTTCGAGGACGGCGTCGTCCGCGTAGTCCGCCGTCGTCTCCCGAACCGTGCACCGATCCAGCAGGTCCTGTCCGACCGAAGCGGCGGTCGCTTCCGCGCCAGCCCCGTCGGCCAGTTTCGCTAGCTCGTCGCGGACGGCGGCGGGCGCGACGTAGTCCGTCGCGTCTGGCAGCACTCTGTCGAGTTCCTCGAACAGTCGCACGTTGCATTCGACCGGCATCATCAGCGCGTTCGTGTCCAGCACAATCATCACCGCAGCGTGCCGACACCGATGAGCCGCCACCGAGCACCGACGCGGCGGTTGATGGCGATTTTCGAGCCCGAGGCCGCACAGACCGGGCGCTTGAGCGCGACCTCGCACTCGTCGTCCCGGGCGCTCGTGACCGACCCGACCGTGGTGGCGGTGCCGATAGTCAGCATGAGCGGTTCGCCGGTCGATATCTCGTCGACCTCGCCGCCATCGTCACCGACGATGCGTTCCAGCAAGTCTACGTCCATCGTGAACGTCTCGTGGACCGGCGGGAGGCTTCCGGGCGGCCCGGCGACCTGCCCGGCGAGCGCGTCGCCTTTCGTGATTGCGGGGTCGAGACCGGTCCCGACGCCCAGCAGGCCGCCCGGCGTGACCGTGTCCACGAAGTCACCGCCCGACTGGAGCGACCGGACCGTCGTCGTGACGGGCTGCCACTCCGTCTGGCCGCCTTCCTCGACCTCGCGACCGGGACGGAGTTCAATCTCGTCATCGACGTCCAGTTGCCCGCTCACGAGCGAGCCGCCCAGCACGCCGCCCATCAGGTCCTCCCAGGTCGTTCCGGGTCGGTTGATGTCGAACGAGCGTGCGACCATCATGCGGGCGTCCTCGTCTGGGTCCCGTTCCGGCGTCGGAATCTCAGACTGGATGGCCTCGATGAGCAGGTCGATGTTGGCCTCCTGACCCGCGCTGATGGGGACAATCGGTGCGCCTTCAGCGACGGTGCCTTCGACGAACTCCTGAATCTGCTCGTAGTTCTGCATCGCCCGCTCCTCGTCGACGAGGTCGACCTTGTTCTGGGCGATGACGATGTTGTCGATGCCGATGATATCGAGCGCGCTCAGGTGTTCCTCGGTCTGGGCCTGCGGGACAGGCTCCGTCGCCGAGATGACGAGGACGGCCCCGTCCATGATGGCCGCACCGGACAGCATGGTAGCCATGAGCGTCTCGTGGCCGGGCGCATCCACGAACGACACCGTCCGGAGGTGGTCGGTGTCGACGTCGTGGTCGTCGCAGTGTTCGTCGACAGTAAAGGCCTCCGGCTCCTCGGCCTCCGGGCAGCGACGGAAGGTCGCGTCGGCGTAGCCGAGTCGGATAGAGATTCCGCGCTTCATCTCCTCGGAGTGCTGGTCGGTCCATTCGCCGGACAGCGCCTGTACGAGCGTCGTCTTTCCGTGGTCGACGTGCCCGACGAGTCCGATGTTCACCTCCGGTTGTTTGTTTGATGTCATTTCGAGAGTAATCTTGGTGGAGTTTCGCCGCGTGCAACTGATAAACCTACTGTTTGCGCCCCGACGGCCCCCGTTCAATCGCCGATCTGGTCCCTGCTGGCGGCGTACCTCGGCCCCCTGTGGACGCCCTCGCTGACTCCGGTACTCGCGCTGGTGGCGCTGGCCCGCCGCCTCGTCGGCGCGCGGGAGCCGGGCGCGGTGCTTTTGCCCGTCCCGGCCCTGCCTCCAGTCGTGCGGGAGTTCGACTTCGAACTGGCGCTGTGTGCCCACCTCGAACGCGAGGGCCGGCTGGTGAGCCGCCAGCTCGGCGGCGCTGTCCACGGCCGGCGCGTCCTCGACACCGTCGTTGTCGAGCCGGGACCCGAGTTCGACGAGCGAGCAGCCATCACTCCCGAACGGCTGCCGACGGCGGCCATCGAAAGCAGCGTCGGCCCGGGTCGGGCGCGGTACTGGAAGGACGCCTTCGACTGCCATCCCGACCGCGCCGAGCGCGCCGTCGAACTGGCGGTCGAGCGCGGGTTCTTCGAACGCGAGCGCCGCGGCGGCCGGACCTACGTCCGCCAGACGACGCGGTACCCCGACTGGGTCGGCGAAATCGTCGCCGTCGAGAACAAGCCGGACCTGGGCCGGCCCGGCGACTTGGAATCGCAGTTGCGGACCGATGTCTCTCTCGCGCTCGCCGACCGCGTCGTACTGGCGACGGCCTCTTACGTTACCGGAGCGCACCTCAACCGAATTCCAGAGGAAGTCGGCGTCTGGCGGTTCGACGCCGACAGCAGAACGATAGATGTCCGTCGGGAGGCGACACCACTGCCGACAGACGACGCCGGTGTCGAACTCCTCGACGAGCGTCCGGTTCGGGCGGACGTGCGCGTGGTCAGCGCCGCTGAGAAGGCCCGCACGCGCCGGCAGTTGGCCGAGCGAGCCTACGGCAAGGGGTGGCGGAGTTTCGACTACCCCTCGTGCGAGCGATGCTCGCCGGATAGCGACGGGATTCCGTACTGTCAGTGGAAGGACCGCGCGGTCCGGGAGAGCGACGAGTGCGGACCGGACTGCGGGGGGTACGAAGCGGCCGACCCGCCGGCCATCGACGGCGACGCGCTCCGGGCCGAGCGGACGCCCTGGCGGGCAGACCCCGACGGACGCAGGCGACGCCAGTCGGGACTAGATCGGTTCGGCTAGAAGAAGTCGGCAAGGCTACCGTTCGTCGCCTGATTGCGCGTCATCGGGCGGGACACCGCCGTCGCCGGCGGTCGGGCGGCCGTGCTGTTCGTAGTTGTCTTCGGTCACCGCCGGGGCTTCGGTGGCGACCTTGGCTGCGTGTTTCGTTCTGGCCTGATAGTTCGCTGCGGCCGCAATCCCGACACAGGCTACCAGCCCCACGACAAACACCCAGTCGATGCTGTTCGCGATGATCTGCTGACCGGCGATTGCGAGGACGCCGCCGGCCAGCGACAGCCCACCGATCTCCGCGATGCCACGCCTGTCCATACAGCCGGATCATGCGCCAGTGCCTATAAGCTACGGCCTGTTTCATCCAGCCGAGCGCGACATTAGAGCGTGAACCGCTCGCCGTCGAGTCCGATATCGTCGGCGAAGGCTCGGTCCGCGGGGACGTAATGGGCGGTGTGGACGATACGGTAGTCGTCGGCCGCGATGTCGTCGGCGAAGTCCCGCGCACCGGGCAAGGTCATGTGTTTCGTGCCAAAGGTCCGCGGCACACCGTCCGCGTCGTGGTGAGCGCCGCCTTTCGGGTGGTACTCGCAGGCCTCCGGGTGGACGATGCCCTCGACGAGCGCGAGGTCGGCACCGGTCAGCGCGGATTTCGAGCGCTCGGGCACGTCGTAACAGGTGTCCCCGGATATCGACAGTACTGCGCCGGTCTGGGGCTCCTCGATGCGTAGACCGTAACACAGCAGCGGCGGGTGCGTGACCGGGACGAGGGTCACCTCGAAGCCCGCGACGGTGAACGGCTCGAACGGCGTCTGTGCGTGGACCGAGACCGTATCGAGGTAATCATAGCGGCTCCGGACACTCTCGGCGACGCTCTCGTCGGTCACCGGGTCCGTCTCGTCAGCGGCGTGGACCGGCAGGTCGTCGAACAGGCGGTAGGCGTTCCCGAGACCGTCGAGGTGGTCGAAGTGGACGTGCGTGACGATGGCCGCGTCCGGTAGCGGGACCGACTCACGGAGGAACTGGTGACGGAAGTCCGGACTCAGATCGATCAGCAGCGACTCGCCGGTTTCGTCGTTCGCCACGGCGACGGAGAAGCGCGACCGTTCGACGCCCCCCGTCGGGTCGATGCCGCGTTCGCGGACGCGGGCCCGGAGTTCCTCGTCGGGGTCGCGCGCCCGTTCGCACGTGTCACAGTTGCACTGGACAGTCGGCGTCCCAGTCGTGTCGCCGGTCCCAAGCAGCGTGACCTCCATTACCTATGGGTCAGAGGGCGACCCGCGTAAGCCCCTCGCTTTCGTTACTCCTCGTCGACGAGCATCGCGGGGTCGATATCCTGTCGCTCTATCGTCGCCGCCAGCAGGGACCGAGCGCGCTCGTCCGAGAGGTCGTCGAACAGACACTCGAAGAATCCCTCAAGTAACTCCGGCCGGATGCGCAGGTCGACGTACTCGACTTGCTTCTCGGCGATAACCACGTCTACGTCCCACTCGCCTTCCTGCGGATCAGTCATGCGAACGTCAACCCACGACTCGGCGAGGTCGTCTGTCTCAGTGAACACGGGGTCGTCAGCCATGGCTGCAGAGAATGGTTTCTGTAGTGATAAGTAAATCGCTCATACCGACAGCCGGAACGGGTTCCTGCGCTGATAAGCCGCCTCAGTGGTCGTGATCGTGGTCGTGATCACTGCCGCCGTCGCCGGAGAAGCCGCCGCTCCCGGCGACTAGCGCGTCGGCGTCGCCGTCCATCATGTCCATGTTTTTGAGGTTGTCACGCTCCTCGAAGTCGATAATTGCGTCTTCGAGGTCCTGCTGAGTGAGGGTGGTCCGCTCCTCAGTCAGGGCGTTGAGGACGGCCTCGCGGAGCACGAGCCGGAGGTCGCTGCCGGTCAGCCCCTCGGTCAGCTCCGCCAGCGTCTCCGGGTCGAAGTCGTCGATCTCCATCTGCTGGGTGACGATGCGGAGGATGTCCGCGCGCATCCCGTGGTCCGGCTTGGGGAAATTGACGATTTCGTCGAAACGTCGCCAGGCGGCGGCGTCGAGCTGGTCGGGGTGGTTCGTCGCGCCGATGAGCAACACCTCGTCCTGAATGAGCGAAATCTCGTCGATGCTCTTGAGCAGGGTGTTGACGGCGCGCTTGATGGCGGCGTGTTCGTCCGACGAGCGGGTCTTGGCGACGAAGTCGAACTCGTCCATAAAGAGGATACACGGCGAGAGCCGCTTTGCGACCTCGAACACCTTCTCGACGTTCTTGGCCGTCTCGCCGAGGTACTGGCTGGTAATCATCGACAGTTTCACCTCGACGAAGGGCAGGTCGAGATCGTGGGCCAGCGCGCGGGCGACGCTCGTCTTGCCGGTCCCCGGCGGGCCGACGAAGAGGAGTTTCCCTATCTCCCGCAGGCCGATGCGGGCGAGGTAGTCGCGGTGTTCGATGGCCTTGACTATCTTCTGAATCTCGTCTTCCTGGTCGGTGGTCAACACCAGGTCGTCCAGCGTCATCTCCACCTCCTCGGGGGCGCGCACGTCCACGAGGTCGAGCATCTCCTCGTCGTCCTCGTCGTCGGTGTCGAAGGCCTCCTCCAGTTTGGCGTCGATGAACGCGCGGTCGGCCCGCGAGGGCCGGTTCTGCTCGCGAGCCCGCTCGTAGTCGGCCCCCTCGACCTGGTCCTCGTAGGCTTTCGTCAGAACCGGGTTGTCTTCGAGGGCCGCGGCGTCGACTCGTTCGAGGAACCACTCCTCGGCGAGGTCACGGTCGGTCAGGGAGATGCTCCCCGAGAAGTCGTCGCGGTCGGTGAACATCAGGCCGGAGATGGCCGCCCAGGGGCGCTCGACGCCGGTGGCCTCGCTCGCGGTCGTGTTGGTGATCGACAGGGGCCGCTCGATCTCGCCGTCGCTCCAGAAGACGGACCGGTACGAGGCCGGCAAATCGTCCGGCTCGAGGTCCCGCCGCTCGCTGTAGATAGTGGCCGTCAGCAGAAACTCAACGACATCCAGTTCCGGATTGCTCATTCCCACTGATGTTACCACGCGACCGGTATAAGTCACTCGAAGCCCCGGTGGCCGACACCAAGGTAATATATCACCCCAGTGCACCCTTATCGTGGCAACTAATAACACACTACTCTCGGCGTACCGGAACCGCATCGGTGACCAACGACCGACGACGAGGCCTACGGGTACTGGCTGTTCGTGTTCGGCATCGTGCTGTGTATCGTCGGCCTTCTCCTGTTTTACCTGACAGGCTCGCGGAGCACGCCCCGGCAGTTGGCCTATCTCCTCGGTGCTATCGGGCTCATCTCGCTGTTTGCGGGCCCGACCACCAGACTGCCGCTGACACGCCGGGGCCTGATACTCACGTACGTCGGTGCCGTGGTCGGACTGGTCGCAATCGTGTGGTTCACCACGTTCTACCCGTCGAACTGGACCGGTCTAGAGGGGAATCCGGCGGTGACGCTGTACATCGTCGGTCTCGGCCTGATGGCAGTCGGCGCGGTCGTTTCTCCGCTGCTGACCGGCCGGAAAGAGGTCTATGCCGAGGCCATACGGACGGGACAGCGACGGAAGTAGCCGAACAGGCTACCCGGGAGGCCGAGACGGCCGCGCGGGAAGCGACACAGCAGTCCCAGGCCGCCGAACAGGCGAGCCGCGAGCGGGTCCAGTCCTACGCCGACCTGCTTGAGACCGGGAGTGCGGCCTTCGAAGTGTACGAGGACCGGGGTGCGGAGTGGCGCTGGCGGCTCCGCCACCACAACGGCGAAATCGTCGCCGACTCCGGCGAGGGGTACGCCGAGCGCAACAAGGCCGTCGCCGCAATCAAGCGGGTCAAGCGCCACCCACCCGGTGCGCCGCAGACGGAGTAGCGTCGCCGGAGCGCCCCTCGGACCGGGATTCTCCGTCAGGAAGAATAGCCGAATTAATTAAGCAGTTTTCGGTCGAAGTTACACTCATATGACAGTAGAGACGCTCGAAGCGGCCGGACTCAGGCGCATGGACGACGACAACATCGGGGCGTTCCTGTCGAACCAGCGGGTCGGCGTGCTCGGCCTGCCGACCGAGAGCGGCCCGTACATGATTCCCCTGTCGTTTGGCTACGACGGCGACAGCGCGCTGTATTTCACCTTCGTCGGCGGGTCGGCGAGCCGCAAGCAACAGTTGACCGAAGCGGCAGCGGACGCGACCGTGCTCGTGTACAAAGTCGAGTCGATGTTCCACTGGGAGAGCGTCCTGTTGCAGGGCAGTATCGAGGCCGTCCCCGAGTCCGAGTGGGACGACCTCGCGGGCGTGCTCGATACGGCATGGCGGCCGGAACTGTTCAGGGACGCTATCGAAGACGGCGACATCACAGTCTACCGCTTCCATATCGACGAGCGGGAAGGACTCAGACACGCTGGCCTCCCACCGGGGTTCGAGCCAGAGTGACCCCGTCGCCCGACCGCGACGGGTAGCGGTCGGACCGGGCAGACGACAACGGTTCCCCCACTGTGTCGAGTTTGTCAGGATTTAACACAGGCCGAAACGTTCCGTTGTCCATGCCCACACCTGTCATCGTGGACGCAGTCAGAACGCCACAAGGAAAGGAGGACGGCGCACTCGCCGGTGTCCGGAGCGAAGACCTCTCGGTGCCGCTTATCAACCAGTTGCTCGCGTCGACCGGCGTCGAGGCCGACGAGGTCGACGACCTGCTGTGGGGGTGTGCCCAGCAGCGCGGGGAACAGGGCAACAACATGGCCCGAGTCATCGCGCTGTTGTCCGACCTCGGCGAGAGCGTCCCCGCATCGACGATCAACCGCTGGTGTGCGTCCTCCGCCGAGGCGCTGATGCGGGCTGCCGACGCTATCGCGGCCGGCCAGCGCGACGTGCTCATCGCCGGCGGCGTCGAGTCGATGTCCCGCGTGCAGATGGACGAGAACACCCACAACGTCCACCCGCGACTGGCCGAACACTACAACATCGGCGAACTCCAGATGGGAATGACCGCGGAAAAGGTCGCCAGCGAGATGGAAGTCACCCGTCAGGAACAAGACGAGTACGCACTCCGGAGCCACCAGCGCGCCGCCGACGCGACGGAGTCCGGTCGCTTCGACGACGAGATTGTCCCTGTCGATACCGATGACGGGCAACTCGAAGCAGACGAAGGTATCCGTCCCGACACCACGTTGGAAAAGCTGTCCCAGCTTCCGACGGTGTTCAAATCGGACGGGACGGTCACACCCGGCAACGCCTCGCAAGTTTCCGACGGCGCGGCGGGGCTGATGGTCACGTCACGCGAGTTCGCGGAGGATCGCGGACTCGACATCTTGGCGGAAATCGGTTCCCACGAAGTCGCCGGCGTCGACCCGACGGTAATGGGTATCGGGCCAGTCCCCGCCGTTCGCAAACTCACCGAACGGACGGACCGTGAGACGGGCGACTACGACCTCGTGGAACTCAACGAGGCCTTCGCATCCCAGTGTCTGTACTGTCAGCGCGAACTCGGCTTCGACGACGACATTTACAATGTCAACGGCGGCGCAATCGCCATCGGCCACCCGCTCGGGGCCTCCGGCGCGCGCCTTCCAGTGACGCTCGTCCACGAAATGAACCGCCGCGACGCGGAGCTGGGCCTAGCAACGGAGTGTGTCGGCTTCGGTCAGGGTGCGGCCATCGAGTTCCGGCTACCCTGAACGGCCGCTGTCGGCGCGGGTGCAGTACGCTACCGCAGTCCGTCGCTTGTGGCTCCGTGATTTGCGACCGTTGCGACGCTCGCGTGACCACTATTTGAGAGAAGACTGTCGCTAATCGGCAGCCACATCGCCAGCTGTCGTCGCCTTGGCGGGACTCGTCAGCGAGTGGAGATAGTCGTCAAGGTCGAGTGCGAAGGTGGCATCGGTCGGGAGGTCAACCCACGAGAACTCGAACTCCGCGCCGCGCTCCTCGCCCGTCCCGGTGACGGTGTGGACCCAGTGGTCCCGGGACTCGTGAACGGGAAGATGGTAGAACGACCGCACGTACCGCTTCGGCGGGGACTGGCGACGCGTCCAGACGTCGGTGGCGATATGTCGCAGGTGCTCGAAGGAGGCTAGACCGCTCTCCTCGACGGCCTCGCGCTGGACGGCGACCCGCGGTTCCTCGCCCGGTTCAACAGTTCCTTTTGGTATCTGTAGCCCGTCGTGGCCCGGCCCGTCGAACACCAGAAGTTCCGACCCGTTTCTGGTGATGTAGGCACAGGCTTTCTTTACGTACGTCGCCCGCTGTGGTTGCATAGCATCCGGTTGCGACGGGGAACATATAGTAGTACCCACATATCTGCCTAAAATCATATTAGGTCATCAGGGGCCAAAGAGGGACAGTGATTGGGAGTAAACGACTGACAGCAGAGCGGATCCGGGTAAACGCCCACACCTGACCCGTTGTTGTCCGTTCTCGGAGGCTTATCAGACTCGATTCCGTGGGGACAGCTATGAGTCTCAAATCGATGTTCAACGACATCCCGTTTGTCAAGCAGTTAGGGATGGAGATCACGGCTGTCGATGACGGGTATGCGGCGGGCGAACTCCCGCTGGAGGACGGCCACTCCTCGAACCCCGAATCGATAATCGCACACGGTGGCGTCACGTACTCGCTCGTCGACACTGTCGGCGGGGCGGCCGTCGTCTCGCAATCCGGCACGGTCTCACCGACGGTCGACATGCGGATCGATTACCTCGCGCCGGCGACCGCCGATTTACGGACTGAGGCGGAGGTCATCCGAAGCGGCGGGAGCGTCTCCGTCGTCGACGCAGAAGTGTACGACACCGACGGCCATCACATCGCGAGCGCTCGCGGAACGTACAAAACTGACGGCGACCGCGGTGAGTCGCCGTGGACGGAAGGCGTCGACGAATCAGAGGTCACCCACCTGACCGACGACTAATCGCCACTGACCATCTTCATTCCGTCGCGCACGGACTCTCGGCGGCCCAGCAGCGTCACCATGTCGCCTTCTTCGAGGACGTAGTCGGCCGTGGGTACCTCGGCATTCTCGTGGAGGTCCCCGCTGACGAGCGCGACCAGACAGGCGTCGGGCAGCATCGGCCCGATCTCGCGGATCGGCTTGCCGATGAGTTCCCGGTTCTTGACCTCAACCTCCTGAACATCGCCGCTCCGACCGACATCAGTCATCCAGTGAGCGATAGCCGGGCGCTCGATCTGGTTGTCGATGGCCCATGCCGTCGCCATCGCCGAGGAGATGGTCCGGACGCCGAGGTCCTCGAAGGCTTCGACGTTGTCCGGATTGTTCGCGCGGGCTATCACTCGGTCGACGCTGAACTTCGAACTCGCCAGCTGAGACACCAGCAGATTCGCGTCGTCGTCACCGGTCGCCGCGACGACGGTCTTGGCGTTCTCGGCCCCGGCCGACCGCAACACGTCGGTGTCGGTGCCGTCGCCGATCTCGACGGCGTATCCCTCGTTTCGGGCTCGTTCGACGGTCTCTTCGTCCTGTTCGATGATGACGACGTTCTCGCCCCGGTCTTCGAGGCGTGCGGCGAGCGCTCGGCCCACCTGTCCGCCGCCGACGATGATGACTCGCATTGGTATCACATCCAGTTTTTCCGCAATGTAGCGCGCCAGTCCGCCCTCAAACAGGGCGGTCGCAAAAATAACGAGGAAGACGGTGCCCAGCAGGATATCCGCCTGCGTCCCCAGCAGTTCGGCCTGTGCCCCGGTGACCTCCTCGGCCGCGGCGTTCAGTTCAACGGCAAACAGCGTCGCGACGGACGCCGGAATAATACCGCGCGGCCCCACGAAGCTGACGAACAGCTTCTCGTTGGTCGTAAACCGGTCACCGACAGTCGAGACGAACACCAGCAGCGGGCGGATGAGCAGAGCGACCGCGAGGACGACGATGATGCCCGCTAGCCCGACATCAATGAGCGAGGCCAGTTCCAGTTGCGCCGCCAGGGCGATGAACACGAACGACAGCACCAGCAACGTGATGTCGCCTTTGAACTCCTCGATATCTTCCTCGTACGGGTGGTCGACGTTCCCGAGCGCCATCCCCGCCGTGGCGGCGGCGGCGACGCCGGCCTCGGTCGCTATCGTGTTCGCGCCCGCGTATGCGATGAGCGCCCCGGCGAGGACGAGCAGTCGGGAGTTCCGCGGTGCGTCACCGGGCGAGAGGTCAACGTACTGGAGGAGGTAGTACACCACGCCAGCGACGATGAGGCCAACCAGTAGCCCCGTCCCCAGTCGAAGGGCAAATCCCCGGAGGAGGTTCTCACTGGCGACGGCCGGATTGACCGTCTCGAAGATGACGACAGCGATGATGGCCGCGGTCACGTCGTTGACGATCCCTTCCGTCTCCAGCGCGGCGGCAACGCGGTCTCGAACCGGGACAACATCGAGAATCGGCGTGATGACCGTCGGCCCGGTCGCGACCAGCAACGCACCGATAAGGAACGCGAGGTTCCAGGAGACGGCCGCGGAACTGAACGCGAACTTGACGGCGATAGCGGTGCCGACGAGTGCGATAGCCGCACCGACGGTTACGAGCCTGAACGTGGCGGCCGGGGCCTCGCGCAGACGGTCAAATCGGAGGTGATAGGCCCCCTCGAAAACGATGATTGCGACTGCTAAGCCGACGATTGCCGACAGCGCCCCGCCAAAGGTACCATCACCGATGATGTCCAGTCCAGGCTGGCCGATGATGACACCCACCAGCAGGTAGAAGATGATACTGGGGACGCGCAGGCGTGCGGCGAGGACCTGTGCAAGGACGCCAAGTCCGATGATGCCGGCGACGAGCGGAATCAGTAGCCCCGAACTACCAGCCACAGTTGGCCTCCATCTGTCCGGGCTATCGCGTCGCCACCGTATAAGCGCATTCACTCACCGGCAGACGGGGGCACTATCACCCAGTTTCAGGCCCGTTATGACACTGACTATTCTTTCCGGTTATCGAGCGCCACGAGGACGCCGCGGACGTTCAGGCGCATCTCGGCGCGGCCCTTTCGCTCGCCCCAGGTATCGGTGTCGGCCCGCTCGACGAAGTAATCGATGACTGCCTCGTCGTCGTCCAGTTCCTCGCGTTTTCGCTCGACCTCGGCGACCCATTCAGGTAGTATCTCGGTGTATGTTTCCAGCTTATCGCCGGTTTCGACGGCACCGAAGTGGCCGAACATGAGGATGTCCGGGTCGAGGTCCTGTATCATCGCCACGTCGTCGAGCGCCTGGTCGAGCGTGAAGTTGACCGGCGGGGTCGTGACGTGCATCTCGTCGGTCGACGGGTTGTAGATGCCGGCGGCGTCGGCGGTGAACACACCGTCGATGGCAGGGTCGTAGAAGACGACCTGATGTGGCGCATGGCCCGGCGCGTGCAGAGTTTCGAGGGAGTGGTCACCCAGGTCGATCACGTCGCCGTCGGTCAGCGTCTCGATACGGTCTTCGGCGACCGGGACCGGCTTCCCGTAGAACTCGATCTGGTCACCGACGGCGTGTTTGGTCCCCTCCCAGAGCCGCTCGGGGTCGACGAGGTGGCGCTTGCCGGATTCGTGGACGTAGACCGTCGCGTTCGGGCAGTCCTCGGCGAGGTAGCCGGCCCCGCCGGCGTGGTCCAGATGGACGTGGGTCGCCGCGATGACCTCCAGGTCCTCGGGCGCGATCCCGACCGACTCCATCGCCGAGAGGATGGTTTCGTGTCGCGCGCCGGTGCCGGTGTCGACCAGCGCCGGTCGCTCGGCGTCGATTATGTAGACGGGCCCGTACTCGGCTACGTCGTACATCCCGACGTCGACGTAGTGGACATCTGTGCAGTCCCCGACCGTCACCTCGTAAACGTCACCGATTCCCATACAGTTCCTCGTGACCGGCGGGGGCAAAACCGTTGTGCTGCGGCTGTCCTGACAGTTGATAGAGAGGAAGCGCAAAGCCATTTACCCGGAATCAGAAACACCACTGTATGTACGACGCCGTACTCGTTCCGACCGACGGCTCCGACGGGTCTGCCACTGCAGCCGAACACGCCATCGACCTCGCACAGCGCCACGACGCGAGTCTGCACGCGCTACACGTCCTCGAAACCGAACAGGTAGTCGACCAGATTCCCGACTTCGAGGACAGCAGCATCTACGACCGCCTCGCCGACGCTGGGCAGCAGGCTGTCGACGACCTGCGTGCACAGGCCGAAGACGCCGGTATCGACGCAGTGACGACAGCAGTTGAACAGGGCGTGCCCCACGAGGAAGTCGTGGCGTACGTCGAGCGCCACGACATCGACATCATCGTAATGGCGACGGAGGGCCGGACCGGACCGTCCCGGGAACTCATCGGCAGCGTTACCGAGTCGGTCGTTCGGGCCTCGCCGGTCCCGGTACTTGCGACCAAGGTCGGCGGCGAGTCGTAGCGGGACGGGCCGACAGCCGGGGTCGCTCTGCCGCGGGACCGACACGACTAATTTCTGCCGTCGAGAACCGTCGGCCATGTTATCGAGACAGTTCGTCCGGGAGAACCCCGAGACGGTTCGTGACGCTATCGAGCGGAAGGGCGTCACGGGCGTCGACCTCGACGAAATCCTCGAAATAGACGAGGAGTGGCGGGAACTGAAAGCCGAAGGCGACGGTCTGCGACAGGAACGCAACGAAGTGTCGAGCAAAATCGGCCAGCTCAAACAGGAGGGCAAGGACGAGGAGGCACAGGAGGCCATCGACCGCTCGCAGGAACTCAAAGACGAACTGCAGGATATCGAGGAGCGGGCCGACGAACTTGAGTCCCAGTTGGAAGACGCCCTGCTTGAACTGCCGAACATCCCTCACGAGTCAGTCCCGACCGGCGAGGACGAGGCAGACAACGTCGAGCGCTACCGCGAGGGATTCGACGACCTGCGGGACCTGCCCGACGAGGTCGTCCCGCATTACGACCTCGGCGAGGAGCTGGACCTGCTCGACTTCGAGCGTGGCGCGAAGGTGTCCGGCGGCGGCTACCAGTTCGTCAAGGGCGAGGGCGCGCGCCTAGAGCACGCGCTCGTCCAGTTCATGCTCGATGTCCACCGCGAGCAGGAGTACGTCGACGTACTCCCGCCGATTCCCGTCAACTCCGATTCGATGGAAGGGACCGGCCAGCTCCCCAAATTTGCCGAGGACGCCTACCGCGTCGGAGCCAGACAGGACGACGACTACGACAGCGACGACCTGTGGCTGCTCCCGACAGCGGAGGTACCGGTCACCAACATGTACCGCGGCGAGATTCTACTGGACGACGACCTCCCGGTCAAACATCAGGCGTTCTCACCGAACTTCCGCCGGGAGGCCGGCGAACACGGGACCGAGACACGAGGATACGTCCGCGTCCACCAGTTCCACAAGGTCGAACTCGTCAACTTCGTCCGCCCGGAGAACAGCTACGACCGGCTTGAGAGCCTGCTTGACGAGGCTGCCGAAGTGCTCGACCGCCTCGAACTCCCCTACCGCGTCCTCGACATGTGTACCGGCGATATGGGCTTTACGCAGGCCAAGAAGTACGATATCGAGGTGTGGGCTCCCGGCGACGACATGGAGGACGGTCCCGACCGCGGTGGCCGCTGGCTCGAGGTCTCCTCGGTATCGAACTTCGAGGACTTCCAAGCGCGCCGCGCCGGCCTGCGGTACCGCCCCGAGCGCCACGAGTCCGCCGACTACCTCCACACGCTGAACGGGTCCGGACTGGCCGTGCCCCGCGTCCTTGTCGCCATCATGGAGTACTACCAGAACGACGACGGGACCATCACTGTGCCCGAACCCCTCCGCCCGTACATGGGCGGTCAGGAAGTCATCGAAGGCTCCGAGAAAATCGGCGAGAGCGCCGTCGGAGCGGGCGAGAAAGAGTAGGCTGCCGCGGTCCGTTGCACTCGGCCGGTCTCCCGCTTTCTCGTACGGGGCGTGTTACACGGAGCCATATTTCAATACAGTATTACATTCGTTCGCCGGCACTGCCGAAGTATGCCGGACGACGCTTTCGGGCAGATGGTACTGGACTTCCACCGCGGGGACCTCGCCGAACGGCCCCGCTATCGCCGCGACGACGACGATGTGACCGAGGCACATCTGGCAGGCTACTTCGAGCGGCCGTCGGAATGGCATCCTATCGAGCGGGATCTGTTCTCGGACGTGACGGGACGTGTCCTCGACGCCGGCTGTGGCGTCGGCCGGCACACGCTCCCACTGCAGGAGCGCGGCCACAGCGTGCTGGCGGTCGATCGGAGTCCGGGAGCCGTCACTGTCGCCCGCGAGTGCGGGGTCACGGATGCAGTGGTCGGCGGCCTTCGACAGCCACCCGGTGACGGGTTCGATACCGTCGTCGCCCTGGGCAAGCAACTCGGCCTCGGCAGTTCGCTGGCCGACCTCCGGACAACGCTCACCGAACTGGCGGCGGTGACGCGGCCCGGTGGTCGTCTCGTTGCCGACATGGATACACTCGACCGGGCAGACCCGGAGACTGACGCGGCCCACCTCGTCCAGCCCGGTGTCGCCTACCGGACCTTCCGCGTCGAGTACGACGGGCTGGCCGGCCCGTGGACCGACCTGTTGGTGGTCACGCCGTCAGGGTTCCGCGACGCGGTCAGCGAGACCCCGTGGACCGTGGACGCGCTCGTCGGAACCGAAGCCGACGGGTCGATGTACGGCGTTCGGCTGTCGCTACCGGGAGGGTGAACTAATAACGCCGCGAGCGGGCAGCATCAGCGCGTGTACGTCTCGATGCGCTCGATGTCGCCCCCGGCGAAGGTGAACACGTCGACGAACCCGACGATACGCTCACCGTCAGCATCGAGTAGGCGACCGCGAGCGATGACTTCCGCCGTCGCCGTGTCGTCGCCGTCTATCGACTCGGCCGCGCTGTCTTTCTGCCGACAGTAGAGGCCGTCCAGCGGATGCGTGGTGTCCATCTGGGGCCGTCCCTCACGCATGAACTGTACGAACTGGTCCCGGCCGTCGATGGTCCGGTCGGGGCGGTCGTGGACGAACGACGGGGTGAGCAGCGAGGCCAACTGGTCGTAGTCGTCGCCGTCGATGGCGTCGTAGTAGGCCCGTGTCCGCCGAAGAAGCGCGGGTCGCATCACAGGTCTGCTTCGTGGTCGTCAGGCGTGTCTCTATCGCTCTCCGCATCGGACGGCTCGTCAGTTGCGTCCGGGACAGCATCGTCAGTGTGTCCCGGTTCGGCTGCTTCTCCCGTGTCGCCGTCGTCGCCCGTCGGGTCGGCTAGGTCCAGCTCAACTGCGTCGTCGGTCTCCGTCCCTGAGGCGGTGGCGGCGTCCGGCGACGAGCCGGCGGTCGACTGCTCGCCGTCCGGCGCATCCTGTGTGGGAGCGTCGTCCCCGCGACCGACTGTGTCTGGAGGCGCTTCGACCATCGCGGTCGGGGTCTCGTCCAGCGGCTCCGTCGGCTCGTTCTCGGCGTCGCTGGCGGCCAGTTCAGCCTGAATCTCCTCGATATCGGTGTCATCAACGTCCGAAAGCTCACCGTCCCCGTCCGGCGGCGACACCGACTCCGGCGGGCCGTCGTCGGCCGACGAAGCATCAGATTCCGCCGCTGTCGACTGGTCCGCAAGAGCGGTCGCGTCGCTGGTCGAAGTCTCCGCCGAATTCGGTGGCTGGTCAGCTGTCCCCGCCGTCGTCTCCTCGGCTGCTTCTATCGTCGGCCCATCGGCACCATCTCGCGTGTCATCGGCCGCATCGGCGTCCTCAGGCGGCGGCGCTGTCTCAGACAGTTCGCGGTCCGTCTGTTCGACTTCCTCGTCGATATCTACGTCGAGCGAAGTATCCACAGCCGTCTCGTCCTGTGTGAGGAAGGCTGGTCGGTCGTCGTCTGCCTCTGTTTCCAGCGTCTCCACATCTGGCGGCCACGGGCCGTCAGGGTCCGGGGGTTCCTCGTAGCCGCGGGCGGTTTCAAGCGGCCGCTCCGCGTCGTCGCGGAGTTGCTGGCCCTCGGCGCCGTTCCCGCTAGAGTAGGCACGGGCGGCCTGTGTGAGCCAGTCGCTGGCCTGCCACAGCGAGTTCGCCTTCGTCTTTGCGTCCTCGTAAATCGGTCTCAGAGACTCGTCGTCGACGAACCGAACAGCGGTGTCGAAGTGGTCTTCGGCGTCGGCGAACTCGTCGCGTGCCTGCTGGAAGTCGCCCTGTGCGACCATCCACTCCGATTCGCCGAAGGCACTCATCGCCGACGTGAATGCGCGCCGCCCCTCCGTGTAGTGGGCGTGGCCGACGCGGTAGCGGGCGAACGCAGTGTCGTCACCGCCGGTGTCCGCGATAGCGTCTTTGATTTCTCCGACACGGGGAAGTGCCTGAAGGTCGTCGGTACTCCAGGCGTACTGCACGTCGCCGTCGTGGTCGATGACGACAACGGCGCGCTCGATGAGCTGCTGGCCGATATCGTCGATAAAGTCGAGTCTGTACTCGCGGGCGACCTCGTGGTCAGTGTCGGACAGCAGCGGAATTTTCAGGCCGTAGCGGTCGGCAAAAGCCCGGTGGCTGTACACCGAATCCGGGCTGATCCCCAGAATAGTCACGTCTTTCTGCATCGTAAAGAGGTCGAGTTCGTCCAGATCACAGGACGTCTCGTCACAGGCCGGATTGAAATCCGCCGGATAGAACGCGAGGATGACGACATCCTCGCCGAGATAGTCTGCCAGTCCGACTCGCTGGCAGTCGCCATCAACGAGCGCCGGTAGTTCGAACAGTGGTGCCGCTGTCCCCTCTGAAAGCACACGTTGTACAACTGAGGCCGGCTATAACAGTGTTTGCACACTATCGCAGAGCGAGGCGTTTTTATCGGCCACGGTGGTACCGTTCGTGTGGAACTGCACGTCCGGTATGAGGGTGACGACGACCCCGACAAATGTAGCGCGCGGAAGCTGGCCCGAATGGACGAGGCCGAACTCCACCGCGCGACGCGGTCGACGCCGCCCGGAATCGTGCTCAACCCCTTCGCTGAGCAGGCGCTGTCCCCGGCCGACCGGCCGACCGCCGGCGACGGCGCTCGCCACAGCCGCCTGGTCGCGCTCGATTGCTCCTGGGAGACCGCCGAACGGGAGGCGTTCGACCTCGAGGGGATACACCGCTCGCTCCCGTTTCTCGTCGCCGGCAATCCGGTCAACTACGGGACGGCCTTCCAGCTCAATACCGTCGAAGCGTTCGCCGGCGCACTCGTCATTCTCGGGGAGCGCGACCACGCCGAACGGATTCTGTCGACGTTCTCCTGGGGCCACACGTTTCTGGAACTGAACGAGGAGCCGCTGGGACGGTACGCGAACTGCGAGGATTCGAGCGACGTCATCGACGTACAGGACGACTACCTCGCCGAGGAGTAGTCACTGTGGCGTTGCTGGCTTTTCGAGGAGCGGCGCATCACAGTGTGGACAGGCCTGCCGTGCGTGTGCCTCCAGCACGTCGTCGATGCGTTCTCCGCAGACTTGGCACCGCATAACAATAGTTAGTATGCGTACAATAATGTAACTTCGGCTTCATATCTAAGGTCGCCTACGAGAACCCGGTCCCGATTCCGGCCGGCTCGTCAGGTGGCGTAAGTGGACTCGTCGGTAGGTCCGCATTCGGCTCGGGGTCGTTGTATCCGCCGGGCGCGACGTCGTTCGGCCCGTCAGGGTAACACAGCGACGCCAGCGCCTGTATGTGGTCGCGGCCGACGCCGAGTTCGAACTGGCCGCCGCCGTACAGGTCGATGCCGTGTTCCTCGCAGTAGTCGATGGTCGCAAGCACCGACTCGACGGTCCCGCAACGGGACGGTTTCATGTTGAGCCACTCCGGTTCGAACGGCAGCGCCTCGATGCTCTCGACGCCGGTGATAGGCACGTCCCAGGTGACGCGCGCCTCTTGTCCGTCGAAAACCGGCCGAGTCGCGTCGGTCAGGTCGGGGTCCTCAATCAGCGCGTCCGGGAGGCCGTCGACGACGCGGCGGTAGAACTCGGGGTCTGCCTCCACGTCGACATCCGTCCCCTCGTACAGCCCTTTCAGGTCCAGCACCCGAACGTCGTAGTCCGTCAGCTCGTCAATGAGGGCGTCGCTCCAGGACGGCGTGGGGTCGAGTTTGAACGAAAGGTCGCCGTAACGCTTACACAGCATCGCCAGTCTGTCAGCCGTCGGTGGCGTGTCGTCGTCCGCGTTCGAGAGCCGCGTCGAGACGACGAAGTTCACCGGGTTGTACTGCCGTCCGAGCGCCGACCCGAGGTCCGTGTCGGCCTGCTTCAGGGCCAGGTCGAGCGCCGCGCTCTCGAACCCCCAGCGCCGGTAGTGACGGAAGCGCTCCTCGTCTGGGGGTTCGGGCCACAGGTCGGCCTCGGCCAGCGCCGTCGAAAAGGAATCGACGGTGTACTCGCCGACCAGCGGGAAGTCCGCGCCCTGCAACGCGTCGGCATCCTGCAGTGCATCGTGGGCCTCTGTCGTGTACGTCACGTCCTCCCCACTGCCGGTTTTCCCCGCGCCGGAGAGTCGGATACCGGTCGTCACCCGGTCGAATCCGCTGGACGTCGCCCGTTCTCGGCGCTCGAACGCACAGCGCTCGACGGTGACCGGGAGGTCTGCGACCTGCTCGTACATACCCCGGCTTCGCCGCTTGGGCATCTAAAGCCAGCGACGACTGGCGGTGACCGCCTGTGTTCAGACAGCCAGAAGTGCCATCCGGTGCCTGTCTGTGCAGCCGAGACGGGAGACGGTCCGGCTCTCGGTGTCGTTTCACGCGGATTGGACCCGACCCGAAACTCAAAGCTTAAACGCGCGCACCGGAAATAAGCGCGCATGGCTAGCTTCGAGACAGCGTCCGATCGACTCCTCAACAAGCAGATCTGCATGCGGTGTAACGCTCGGAACCCAGAGCGCGCCCAACAGTGCCGGAAGTGTGGCTACGGCAACCTGCGTCCGAAGGCGAAAGAAACCCGCAGCGCCTAATTTTCGGATCAGTTGCCGCCGGTATCCGGTGGCACTTCGTCGGCAGCTCGCTACCGGTCAGTTGGGTCTTTGTCCACTGCCTGCCGGTTGAGCGTCGCCAGGCGAACCGATGCGTGTGAGACAATGAGTTCCAGCAGTTTTGTGTCTTCTTCGCCGACAGTCGTCTCGTCTGTCGTCACTGAGAGAACGACTGTCGTCGTGTCCGCGTCGTCCAGAACCACCGCCGACACGCAATCGGTGACTGACTCGGGGAAGTCGACGGCGAACGGCCGGTCGTGAACGGTGACCTCGCCCTGTTGCTGTGTCCGGACTTCCCGTGCGAGCGAGCCGACGGCGTCGACCGGCACGGTTCGAATCGTGTTCGCGAGCGCCACCGCATCGCCGTCCCTGAGCCGGATGACGGCCGTCTCCTCCATGCCGGTCATCGTGCCGAAGGCCTCGACGACGAAGGCAGCGACGCCGTCGACGCTGGGGGCGCTGGCGATGGCGCGTCCGTAGTTGTTCACGTCGGCCGCCTTCCCGGCGAACGCCTCAATGCGGTCGCGCTCGGCCGCCAGTTCGCGGAGCCGACTGCGGCTCCGGGCGTCGTACAGACCGACAAGAACGCCGGCCAGCGCGCCAACGGTAACGAGATCGACCGTTACGTACGACGCCCGGGCGAGTGAGCCGGAGGTCACGCGCTGACTGAACAACAGCAGCGCCGCCACAGCGGCGAACGTCACAGTTCCGCCGGCGGCCCACGCGGCCACCCGGGACGCTGCCCCCTCGAACGTTGTGTCGCGAGCGAGCCAGACGCCCGCGTACGCTATCGCCAGCCCCATCGCCGCAAAGGGGAGCGCATCTACCGCGACCGCCACTGGAATCCGGGTCTGCTGGACCGCGTGAAGCACCTGGATGGCGGCCAGTACAACGCCGGAAAGCGCCAGGGCCGCCCCCGTCAGAAGTCGCTGGTTCATGGTGTCGAATATCGGCCCGCCCACGAGAGCGTTGTGCCGGTTTCGGGTGGTCACTCGTCGGGATACTTCGGCTCGCGGCGCTCGGCCCGTTCGAGGGCGCGCTCGACGACCTCGCGGACATCGCCGTGGAAGACGCCGCCGTGACCCGAGTACATGTGTTCGACGCCGGCAGGCATGCGGTCGAGGAGGGTCTCGATGCTTTCGATGAGGCGCTCGCGGGACTGACCGGGGTGGTCCGTGCGGCCGAAGGAGCCGTCGCCGAACGCGCCGTCGTCGTGAACAACCACGTCACCGGAAAACAGGGACGACTCGGAGACGAGCGAGACGTGGTCGTCGGCGTGGCCTGGCGTGTAGATGACCTCACACTCCTCGTCGCCGACGGTGAGCGTGTCGCCGTCGGCGAGTGCATGGTCCCGGCGTGGATGGGAGCCGTAGGCGTACAGCGGCACGTCGAAGGCGTCGAGGACGGCGTCGAGCTGCTGGACGTGGTCGCCGTGCTGGTGGGTCAAGACGACGGCGTCGAGCGTATCGACGTGCTCGCGGATGACGTCGACGACGCCGCGCATCGCGCCGGCGTCGACCAGCGTCGTCTGCTCGCCGGTCGCGAGATAGGCGTTGCAGGTGAACGTCTCGGCCTCGGCGGTGACGTTGTGAACGTCCATACACGAACCCTGTGGCGCGGCCCGCTTGAGTGTACTGTCCCGGCTGCCGGTCGCCACAGCGTCTCCAAGAGCGACGCCCCGTCGTATTAATTCACTTATACGATTGGATCGGCGAGTGATTTTTTACTGTGAACGTCATAGTTGTACACGTACCATGGGGTTCGGGAGCTACGACGAATCGGAACAAGACAATCAGGAGTACGACACAGACTTCGAGGACGAGGACGGCCTCGATGCTGAAGAAAACGCCCACGAGGGCGACATCGAATACGAGTTCACCGCGTCGAACGACGAACTACTCGACAGACTGGAAGACATCAAAGACAACCAGAACACGTGAAATCAGGGGCACGGGCCCTCGGCGTTGCGGAGTCGTACCGAGCGGAAACCAGTCAGTTCGCTGGCGCTGTCGTCCGCGCCAGTAGAGTGACTGACGGCTTTGTTTTCAGCACTGCCACGGTCGGTGGGAGCGACGCGACCGAGACGGTGTGTGCGATGGTTGACCGACTGGACCGGGAGGACATCCGCTACCTGCTGGTGGCGGGTATCGCGCCGGCGTGGTTCAACATACTTGACCTCCAACAG
Source organism: Haloarcula taiwanensis (assembly GCA_002844335.1). Taxonomy (NCBI): domain Archaea; kingdom Methanobacteriati; phylum Methanobacteriota; class Halobacteria; order Halobacteriales; family Haloarculaceae; genus Haloarcula; species Haloarcula taiwanensis. The sequence goes on along the minus strand of CP019154.1, from coordinate 73,658 downwards.
ATTCACGGCCACACCGACCTGCCAGTTGTCTCTGTCACTTTCGAGTCCTCGCCGGGGCTGGAAGGGGCCATCCGCGAGGCGTTCGACGACTCCGATGTCGTACAGGACCGGCTGGCGACCTACCGCGCCCAGCCGGAGCGCCGACCGGTGACGGTGAACGACGAGACAGTGTACGTCCGGAGCGTCGGCCTTAGCGACAGTGCCGCCGCCGACGTCGTCCGCGCGTTCACGCCTGAGGGCGGCCGTCCGGAACCGCTCCGTGTCGCCCGACTGGCGGCGCGGGGCCTGGTCGAGATGGCGTGACGCTGCCGGTGACTGGCTTACCTATCGCTAACGCGTTCTCAGAAAGTGGAGGAAAAGGCTATCTGCCCTGTTCAGACTCAGGCAATTCTTTAGCTATTACTAAACTCACACTGATTGTACGGCACGGTGTACGTAGGACCACGATGGCCGAAAGCAGAACGCGCACGAGGAAGACCGTCGAATCGGTAGAGCGGAACGAACAGCGCAACGTCGACAGTACCGTCACCCGGTACGAAAGCGACCAGCCGACGGACCGCAGCGTCTACGGGACGCGCCGGCAGGACAGCCAGCTCGTGTTCTTCGACGGGCAGACCCCCGACAGGGAGACGGCCCGGAGCGGCGGCGTTCGGGAGCAGACACGTGACGCGCTCGACCGGGTTCGGACCATGGCGGCCGAGTCCGGCCTCGAACCGGACGACCTGCTGCGCACGACCGTGTACCTCGCCGAGATGGACGAGCTACCGGCAGTCAAGCGGGCGTACGCGGAGTTCTTCGACGGACAGCGACCGTCACGGACCGTCGTCGGCGTTTCAAGCCTGCCGAACGACGCGGCGGTGCAGATCGAAGCAACGGGTGTGAAACGGTAATCGGTACCGGCGGCCTCGTCGGCGACCGCGCGGCGGACCGCTGCGTTTGAGAGTACCCAGTGCAAACGGCAGCGCATGGAGCAGATGGACGGCCTCAACGTCGTCGGCTGTGAGCGCTGTGATGACCTCTGTCACTCGCGCTCGCGCATCGTCAACGGTGTCGGCCCCGCGGATGCGGATCTGTTGTTCGTCGGGGAGGCTCCCGGCGCGAACGAGGACGAACAGGGCGAGCCGTTCGTCGGTCGCAGCGGCGACGTGCTGGACGATGGGCTACGCGATGCCGGCCTTGACCGCGACGACGTTCGCATCACGAACTGCGTGCGGTGTCGCCCGCCGGACAACCGCGACCCGCGGGCGGGCGAACTGGCGAACTGCCGGGAGTACCTGGAAACCGAGATCGACCGTGTTGACCCGGCGGTCGTGGTCACGCTCGGGAAAGTCCCGGCCGAGCACCTGCTGGAGCGGGACGTGGCCGTCACGGGCGAAGCGGGCGACGTGTTCGACGTGGCCATCGCCGGTCAGCCACGACGCATCCTCGTCTCGGTCCATCCGGCGGCGACGCTGTACGACCCGAGCCAGAAGGAGACGTTCGAGGCGGCGCTGGAAACCGCCGCGGAGTTCACCGACGCTCGGAGCGGACAGTCGCGGCTCGGCGAGTTCTGAGTCCAGCCTTGCGCGAACAGGAAATCACTTACCCTCCGTTCGCCTACGACGACGTATGAGTGTCAGACAGACGACCGCGGACGTGGTCGTCGTCGATTACGGACTGGGGAACCTCCGGAGCGTCACGCGCGGCCTCGAACGCGCCGGCGCGGACGTGACCCTCTCAGAGGACCCCGCGGAGTTCGACGCGGCCGACGGCATCGTTCTGCCCGGCGTCGGGGCCTTCTCCGAAGGGATGGACAACGCCGGCCCGTTCCGCGAGGCGCTGGTCGAACAGGCCGAGGCCGGAAAGCCCCTGTTCGGGATCTGTCTCGGGATGCAGATGCTCCTGACGACGAGCGAGGAGGCCGACCACGAAGGGCAGGGCGACGCCGAGGGGCTCGACCTCATCCCCGGACAGAACGTCCGGTTCAGCCGCGACCAGACCGTCCCGCACATGGGCTGGAACGAACTCGACGTGACGCGGGACCACCCGCTCGTCGAGGGCGTGGATGGGGAGCACGCCTACTTCGTCCACTCCTACTACGCCGTCCCGGACGACGAGAACGCGACGGTGGCGACGACGGACTACGGGACGGATTTCGCCTCCATCGTCGCCAACGACGCCGGCAACGTCTTCGGCACGCAGTTCCACCCGGAGAAGTCGGGCGAGACCGGGCTTCGTATCCTCCAGAACTACGTCGACTACTGTCTCGAACACTGAGTCCGGGAAGTCGATTTCTTCGTATGTCTACGGATGACGCTGTCGTGCTTCTCACCGGTGCGGCGTCGGGCATCGGTGCCGCGACGGCGCAGGCGTTCGCCGACGACGGCTGGACGGTCTACGCGACAGACATCGAAAGCGCGTTTCCGGCAGCTATCCGCGAACGCTGTCGCTGTCTCGAACTCGACGTGACCGACGACGAACAGATAGCGACTGTTGTTGACCAAATCAGCACGGAGACCGGCCGGCTCGACTGTCTGGTGAACAACGCCGGCTACGGGGTCGCCGGCCCGGTCGAGGACGTGGCCAGCGACGACGTTCGCGAGCAGTTCGACGTGCTGGTCCACGGCCCACATCGACTCGCACAGGCAGTGCTCCCGGAACTGCGCGAACACGGCGGGCGCATCGTCACCGTCTCCAGCGTGCTGGGCCACACCGCCTCACCCGGGCTGGGCGCATACTCGGCCGGGAAGGCCGCCATCGAGTCGCTCTCTGACGCGCTCCGGATAGAGGTCGCCGGGGAAGACGATGTCCACGTCTCGCTCGTCGAGCCGGCGTGGGTCGAGACCGGCTTCGCCGAGGGCGCGCTGGGGAGCCTGACCGAGGCGGACCGGACACCGACCTACGACCGGACCTACGACGCGCTGGAGGACGGATGGGTGCTCACCGGCGGGCCGCTGGCGACGACGCCGGAGGCCGTCGCCGCGACGGTGCTGGCCGCGGCGACCGACGACCCACCGAAGGCCCGCTACCCCGTCGGGGCCTTCGCTACGTTCGTCCGGTGGACTCACTGGCTCCCGGCGCGACTGCAGGACCCGATTCACCGCGGGTTCGGCCGCGTGAGCGCGGCGCTGGGGCGGTGGCTGTGACGCGACTCGCCGACGGCGACCGGGTCCGGCTCTCGACGGGCCACGAGGTGACGCTCCCGCTGGTCACCGAGGCGACGGTCGCCGGCGCGGTGCTGCCGGCGCGATACGACGTTGCGGCGTCGCTGTTGCCCGAGGGACTGACGCCGGTTCGGGCGACGGCCCGGAGAGCCGCGGTCGTGCTCCTCTGTGTCGAGTACCACCGCATCGGCGACGACGCGATGTCCCCATACGACGAGTTCGCGGTGGCCATCGCGGCGACGCCGGACGGGCGGCGGCCGCCGTTGCTCCCCCTGCTGACCCGCGCGGCCGGGGCCTACGTCTGGTCGCTCCCGGTGACGACCGAACCCGCACGCGCCCTCGGCGACGAAATCTGGGGCTACCCGAAGACAGTCGCCGACATCGACCACCGCGACGACGCGACCGGCCGCGAGACGACGGTCGTCGAAGACGGCGACCGCGTGGCGACGGTGAGAATCGACTGGCCCCGAACCTGGGAGCGCCGGGAGCGGATAGCGAGCTACGCGGTCCGGGAGGGGCGACTCGAACGGACGCCCGTCGCGTTCCAGGGGAAACTGGGGGCCGCGCCGCTGAGCGGGCGCGTCGCCGTGGCTCCGGGCGACCACGAGCGGGCCGACACGCTCCGCGCGCTGGACCTCGGCACCCGGTCAGTGCTCCGGTTCTCGCTGGACGGGCGGATTACGTACGGCGCTGGGCGGGCGGTAGAGCGGTAGCGGGGGGTAGCAGGAGCGGAGCAGTGCGGTAGCAGGGTGGTGCAGAAGCCGTACCACAGGCGTACTGCGCCTCCGGCGCGGTTTCCCCGGACTCGCCGCGGTGCGGCGAGTCCGGCCTTTTTCGCCCACGTTTTTGTACGGGGGTTGAGCGCTCGCCAGCGGCGAGCGCGAGGCCCCCGTGGAAAAAGGTGGGTCTACAGAAACTCCCGAACCTCGGAGTACCACATATCGTGCTCGTCGACGGCGTCGATGGCCTCGGCGACGCGGACGGCGATGGCGTGCCAGCAGAGCTGGTCGGGGTCCTCGGCGTCGAGGTTGTACTCGCTGTCGGCGCAGGTACAGCCGCCGTCCTCGACGATGTACTCGTCGTCGTGGCCGACGACGACGGTGAAATCCCGGTACTGCTTGACCCGGCTCTCGCCGACGGCCTCGATGGCCTGGTGGCCGCGGTCGCCGTGGACGTCGACGATAGCCGACACTGCGTCGGGGGTCAGCTCCCCGGCGGCTTCGAGGTCGGCCACCCACTCCTCGACTCCGGTCACAGCCATGCTACGGAAAGGGGTGACAAAACGGCGTCGGCTTCAGGAGCCCGGCGGGGAGTTATCAATGCTTGTACTGTGCCCAGAAGGGTAAACACGGAGCGGCGGCTTCGTCCGGCATGGACCTCCCGTGGCTGGCGCTTGGCTCGTTCGCCTCGGGACTCGGGTCTGTGTATCTGCTGACACGCCTCCGGGCCCACTGGGGCAAGCCCGGCGCGCAGTGGTTCGTCGCCACCATCGTCACGCAGACGGTCTGGTGTTTCGCCTACGGCGCGGCGCTGCTCGTGTTCGACCCGACCCTTCGCCTCGCGCTGGAGATGGTCGCCTGGCTGGGCATCATCTGGATAGGCTTCTGTTTCCTCTCCTTTGCGCTGGGATACACCGGCCGGACGACCGTCCTGGAGAGCTGGTGGTATCGGGCTGTGGCAGCGCTCCCGCTGGCCGGCACGGCGCTCGTCGTCACGAACCCGCTCCATACCGTGGTCTGGCAGGGGTTCCGTGTCGTACCGGCTGCCGGCGGCGCGGGGGCCGAGTACGCCGTCCTGCCGGTCGGGCTGCTCACGATTATCGTCGCGATGCTGTTCGTCAGTTTCGGGACCCTGCTGGTGTTCGATACGGTCGTCAGCTACGGCCCGCTGTACCGGCGCGAGGCGCTGGCGGTCGGACTGAGTCCGATACCGCCCGGCGCTGCGGTGTTGCTGTGGGCCGGCGGCGTCGGGCCGGTGCCGGCGGTGAACCTGACGACGCTCATGTTCCTGCCCCACGTCGCCCTGGACCTGTACGCGTTCGTCCGCAGCGACATGTTCGAGTTCCACCCGGCGACCCGCCGGGCCGGCGAACGGGCGGCCATCCACGACATCGCCACGCCGGTCGCCATCGTCGACGGGCAGGGCCGCGTGGTGAACCTCAACCCCGCCGCCGAGCGGATGCTCGCCGTCGACAAGCACGAGACACTGACGGAGCCGCTGAACGACTTTCTCGGCGACGACGACATCGCGACCGACGGCGGGAGTTCACGGGTGTCCGTTGAGGCCGGTGGTCGACACCGCGAGTTCAAAGTCCAACAGACAGCGCTCCGGGACGAGGCGGGCACCCAGTTGGGCTACACGGTCGTCTTTCAGGACATCACCGACGAAATCCGCCGCGAGCGCCGCCTCGAAGTGCTCAACCGTTTTCTCAGACACAACGTCCGCAACGAAAGCGTCGTCATCCAGGCTCGGGCGGAACTGCTGGCGTCGGAGCTCAACGGCGAACAGGCCGACCACGCGACGACCATCGAGCGGTCGGTCACGCGCCTTGTCGAGTCCGGCCAGAAGGCCCGGACCCTCGCGGAAGCGGGGGCCGGCGACGCGGCCCCCGAACCCGTCGTGCTGGCCGACCTCGCCGCCGAGGTCGTGGCGACCGCCCGCGAGGAGTACGGCGGCTCGGTCGTCGTGGAGATACCGGACGACCTCCGGCTGACGACCCAGCCGGCCCTGTTAGAGATTCTGCTCGCCAACCTCGTCGAGAACGCCCTCCAGCACGTCCCGGACGCCGCCGTCACCGTCGGCGCAACAATCGAGGGCGACGACGTGGTGGTGACAGTCAGCGACGACGGTCCCGGGGTGCCGGACCACGAACTCGGCGTGCTGGAGCGGGGCCGCGAGACGGACCTGAACCACGGCAGCGGCATCGGCCTCTGGCTCGTCCGCTGGACGACCACGACGCTTGAGGGGGACCTCGACTTCGACACGAGCGACGGGACGACGGCGACCGTGCGGCTGCCACAGGAGCGGACGGCCGCCGAAGCGGCGTGAATGTGGTAATCGACGTAGGCAGCCGCCACAACCGACAGTTCCGCCTGCAATTACACAACCGACCAGACTCAGTGCCATTGCACAGCCGACATCGGGTGGGACCGAAAAGGGCCGGCCGCTCGACGTGCGAGACGACGTAAGCACTGGAACGAGCGTGGCGAGTGAAGGGCGCAACGAGTCGCAGTAGTCGAGCGGCCGGGGGCTTTCTGGCCGTTCGTAATAAATCAAGCACCGCCAGACCCAACACCGAGGTCCGAACGACTTAACGGCGCACGCACGGACCGGGGAGTATGCGCGTCAGTGAGGGCCGAGTGAGCGTCACGGTGCCGGAACAGCCCGACGCCGGGAAGGGCGCGGACGTGTTCTTCAACCCCGTTCAGGAGCTGAACCGCGACATCACCGTGGCGGCGCTGCGGGCCTACCGCGAGCGAACCCCCCGCGTGTCGACGTATCTGGACGCCACCGCCGCCAGCGGCATCCGGGGCGTCCGCGCCGCGGCCAACGACTGGGAGACGACGCTGTGTGACATCGACGACGACGCGACGGCGCTGTGCGAGGAGAACCTCGCTCGCAACGACCTCGCGGCCTCGGTCCGGCGGTCGGACGCGAACGTCCTCATGCACTCGGAGGCCTTCGACGTGGTCGACGTGGACCCGTTCGGGACGCCCATTCCCTTCGCCGACGCGGCCGTCCAGGGGACCAAGCACCTCCTCTGTGTGACGGCCACCGACACCGCGCCGCTGTGTGGGGCCCACTTCGAGAGCGGCGTCCGGTCGTACGGCGCGGTGCCGCGCAACACCGAGTTCCACGCCGAGATGGGGATGCGCGTCCTCCTGTCGGCGATGGTCCGCACCGCCGCCCGGTACGACATCGCCGCCCGGCCGATTCTCAGCCACGCGACGAAACACTACGCCCGGACCTATCTTGAGTTCGACCACGGGGCGAAAGTGGCCAACGACTGCATCGACGAACTGGGTCACGTCCACCACTGCCAGCACTGCCTCTGGCGCGACCACGACCGCGGCCTCATCGCCGACGCGCCCGACGCCTGCCCGGTCTGTGGCGAACACCTCCAGACTGCCGGCCCCATCTGGCTCGGCCGGACCTGCGAGCCCGAGTTCGCCGACGCCGTCGCCGACCACGCGACCGAGGAGATGGGCACCGCCGACGAGGCGACGGACCTGCTGGCGACGCTGTCGGCCGAACTCGACACGCCGACCCACTACGACCAGCACCGCCTCTGCAAGCGCTGGGGCCGCGGCGCGGAGGCGATGGACACCTTCATCGAGAAACTGCGCGACGCCGGCTACGAGGCCTCACGCACGCACTACGGCGGGACGACGTTCAAAACGGACGCCGACGTAGTGGAAATCCGCGAGGCGACGGCGGAGTCGTAGAATCGGGAATCGGGGACAGTGCCACAGATTGCGACAGAAATGTGGTTGAAGCGATGCCTACCGACCGTTCGCCCGCCCGACGCTCTCCCGGACCGCAGCGACGAAATCGTAGCCGAGCAGGTACACCGGGCGCAGGAAGTAGTTCGCCATGCCCGCGAGACCGAGCAGCCCGCCAATGGCCTGTACCTCTCCGGGTGTGGCCGACAGGCGGACGAGCAGCGCCAGCGCCGTAACGAGCGGCGCGAGCCACAGCGACCGGGCGATACCGCCTACATCGACACCAGCCACGGGGCCGAACCGGTCCGCGTCCGGACGGGCAACAAACAGAACAGCCGTCAGTACCAGCAGCCCCACGACAATCGGCAGGGACGCACCGATGCCAGCAACGCCGAAGCCGATAGCCAGCGCGGCCGCGACGAGCAACAGGACGGTTACCTGCATCGTCCCGTGCCGGATGGCCGCTTCCGTATCCATATCCGGTCGTTGCAGCGGCGCTGTATAAACCCTGTGAGGGCGGCGTCGCTTTCTTAACACCTTTCGGAGTCGACCGCAAAGCAGTGGCGAGACGTGCCCTTCACGTTCAATCCGGTCCGTGGCGTCCTACTGCTCGTCGGCAGTCTGCTCGCACGATACGACCTCGTCGAGCACGAGCGGGTCCGCCGGGCGACGGACCTGTCCTGGCCCCGAATCGTCACCGGGCTCGCACGGATGTCGAAGTCAACGGTCGACGTGGCGATGGTGGGGCTGGCGCTCGGACCGACCGCCATCGCCGGCGTCGGCTTCGCCGCGCCGTTCTGGGAACTGGTGTTCGCGCTGGGCGCAGGTGTTGCCGGCGGGACAATCGGCATGGTGTCACAGCGGTACGGGGCCGACGCCGACGGGGAACTGGCGGTCACCGTCACGACCAGCGCCGCTGTCGTGCTTGGGCTGACACTCCCGCTGGCGGCGGCGTACTGGGTCGTCCCCGGACTACTCGTCGACCGCGTTGGAACGGGGTCCGAAGCCGTCGGGTACGGGGTCCAGTACCTGCGTATTATCGCCCTCGGTGTCCCCTTCGCCGCACTGAATCTTATCGGCAGCCGGACGCTGGTCGGGGCCGACGACGCCTGGACGCCGATGCTGTTGCGGGCCGGCGGCGCAGTCGTCAACATCGCGCTGAACGCCGTCTTCATCTTCGGGTTCGGCCTCGGCGTCGTCGGTGCGGCGCTTGGCACGGTCATCGCGAACGTGCTGGTCACGGTCGGGTTCGCGGTGGGGCTAGCTCGCGGTGGCCTGCCGATCATCGGCGCGTTTCCGGTCCGGGTTCCGGTGTCGCGCCCGTTCCTCGACCGACGACTGGGGCGGGACCTCGCGGAAACTGGAACGCCGCTGGTCGGGGCCAACCTCGCGCGGACCGGTGCGCAGTTCCCGCGGCTGTTCATCGTCGGCCTGTTCGGACCGGGCGTGGTGTCGGCCTACGTCGTGGCGCTTCGCGTCCGGGCGCTGCTCGATACGCCGAACTGGGGCCTGAGTCTCGCGTCCAGTAGCCTGGTCGGGCAGGCGCTGGGCGACGGGAACGAGGCCGAGGCGAGCGTCTGGGCACAGACGGTGCTCCGGCTGAGTATCGGGGTGTACATCGTCGTCGCAGCGACACTGCTCCCGTTCTCACGGGGCATCGCCCGCCTGTTCGTCTCGGACCCCGCGGTGCTCCCGCTGGTGACGGTGTTCGTCGCCGTCGCGTGTGGCAGTGTCGTGTTCCGGGGCGTCGACGGCGGCGCAATCGGACCGCTCCGTGCCAGCGGCGACACGCGCTGGCCGTTTTACTCACAGCTGGCCGGGATGTACCTGTTCGCCCTCCCGCTTGCGTATCTCGGCTACGTCACGCCGCTGGGCACGCTTGCGCTGTACGCCTCGCTGGTGTTCGAGACGGCGGTTCCCGCGGCTGTGACCTACTATCGGTTCCACTCGGGGACGTGGCGGGCCGTGAGCCGATCCTACCGGCCCGACGCGGCGCTCGACGACTGACATCAATCAGTCGACAGTATATTTGTAGCCCCACTCCGACATGCTCGCGTGGACCGCACACGCGCTGTCTCCGTCGGTCAGGAGGTCATCCGCACGGTACGGGAGGAGGAGGTCTCCTTTCTCGCAGCCGGCATCGCCTACTACATGTTCGTCTCCCTGCTGCCGCTGTTGTTGCTGACGCTGGTTGTCGGTACGCTGGCGGGCGGGGAGGCCTTCGCCGAGCGAGTCGTCAGCGCCGCCGGTGACGTGCTTACGCCGGCGGCGTCGACACTGCTCGAAGACGCGCTGACCAGCGGGGCCGGCCGCGGGGGTGCGACTGTGCTCGGTGTCGGCGTCACACTCTGGAGCGCGCTCAAGGTGTTCCGCGGGCTGGATACAGCTTTCAGTCGCGTCTACGGGACGGACGGCCCCGACTCCATCGTCGGTGAACTCGTCGACGGGCTGGCCGCGCTGGGCGGCATCGGCATCGCACTGGTCGGGCTCGGTATCATCGGCGCGTTCGGGACGGTACTCGGTGTGCAAGTCGCGCTCGGCGGGCTCGCGCTCGTGCCCGTGCTGGCGGTCGCGTTCCTTCCGCTGTACTACCTGTTCCCCGATCAGAAAATGACGCTGCGGGAGGCCGTCCCCGGCGCAGTGTTTGCCGGTGTCGGGTGGACGGTGCTCGGGACGGGGTTCAACGTCTACGCGGCACAGGCCGACTCCTATCAGGTGTACGGGATCATCGGCGGGGTCCTGCTGCTCGTGACGTGGTTTTACTTCGCCGGACAGGTGCTGCTCGTGGGGGCAGCGGTCAACGCGGCGCTCACGGACCGGCAACTACAACAGGTATCGCACCGACGGTCCGGCAAAGCGATGAGTGAGGACGCTGACGAAACCGACACGCCCCCGCCGGCCGGAACCGGACGAGACGCCGATGCGCTGACAGACGAGGAACTGCAGGACCTCCGCGAGGAGTTCGAATCGTTCCGCGAGGACGTCGAGGACCGAACGCTCCACCGTGACGAGGTGAAATCGGACCTCAAGCAGTACGTCCGCCGCCGGATGCGCCGCGGCCACGCCCGACAGTGGGGGCCCTACATCGTCTTGCTGTACGGCACGATCATGACCCTTGGCGCGTTCTACTACCTGCAGGGCATGTGGGCCGTGCTGGCGATGCTGGTCATCTGGCTGTCAGTGCTGGGCCTTTATACCATCATGATTGCGGTCGGGGTGACACTGACTGCCACCGGCCTCCCCGGACGGCTCATCGACCGCGTGCGCGACTGGCGACAGTGATACGGGCTGTCGGCGTCACCGAGGTGCTGTCGGCGCTGCCCGGTGCAGTCGTCGTGCTGTTCGCGCTGCTCACCCAGCTTGGGGATTTCTGGTTCACCTTTCTGGCCTGTGGCCTGCTGTACTGGCTCGGCCCGTGGACACCGAAACTCGGTCGGGACCTCACTCGCGACCGGACGGCGATGCTGGTGGCGCTGCTCGCAGTCGGTGTCGCGCTCGTCGTGTCACTGAAGGGTATGTTTGCACTGCCGCGGCCGCCCGGGGCAGGCACGGCCACCCACGCCGAGCTACTTCCAGCGGCGCTGCGGGGCGTCTACGAGTCGATGGCGACCGGAGAAGGGTTCGGCTTCCCGAGCGGCCACGCCACCCTTTCGCTGCTCGTCTGGGGCGGTATCGCGTGGGCGCTCCGGGTCGGCACGCGCCGACAGCGCACCGCTGTCGCCGCGACAATCGTTGCCCTCATCGGACTCTCTCGGCTAGTACTGGGCGTCCACTACCTCGCCGACATCCTCGCGGGCTTTGTCATCGCCGGGACGGCCCTCGCACTCGCCCTCGGGACGCTCAAAACGCCCGAGCGGGTGTTCGGACTCGCGGCTGTCATCGCCGTCATAGGGCTGCTCGTCAGCGGCGTCTCTCGTAATTCGGCCGGAGCGTTAGGCGTTGCTGTCGCGGGCGCTGTGGTCTGGTCGCGACTGGGTGAGACGATTCCGGAGCCGACCCGGCACGGTGTCGGTATCACGGCGTTGCTGGGCGTTGTCTCAGTCGGAACGTTCCTCGGCGTGACGTTCGGATTAGACCCGTCACCGGTTGCCGTCACGCTGCTTGCGGCGCTCGGGACCGGAGCCCTGCTGACGCTACCGCTGGCTGGTGAGCGACTCGCGAAAAAATACTGAAGCGGTGGCCGTTTAGAACTTCTCGAGGTAGCGGTCGAGTTCCCAGTCGGAGACGTCGACCAGGTACTCTTTGTGTTCCTGACGCTTTGCCTCGACGAAGTTCTCGAAGACGTGCTCGCCGAGCGCGTCGCTGATGACTTCGTCCTGTTCGAGTTCATCGACGGCTTCGCCGAGGTTCTCTGGCAGCGTGGTGATGCCGTACTCCTCGCGTTTCTCTTCGTCGAAGTCGTAGATGTTCTCCCGGACCGGGTCCTCGCATTCGAGGTCGCGCTCGATACCGTCGAGCCCGGCGTGAATGAGCGCCGCGAAGGCGAGGTACGGGTTACACGACGGGTCGGGGAAGCGAGCCTCGATACGGCTTGCGGCCGGGGTTCGGGCGGCCGGCTTGCGGATGAGCGCCGAGCGGTTGCGGTCCGACCAGGCGACGTAGACCGGGGCTTCGTAGCCCGGGACCAGCCGCTTGTAGGAGTTCACCGTCGGGTTGGTGACCGCGGTGATGGCCGGTGCGTGTTCGAGGATACCGGCGGTGAAGCTCTTTGCCGTCTCGGAGAGGTTGAACTCGTCGTCCTCGTCGTGGAACGCGTTCTCGCCGTCCTCGGTGAACAGCGAGATGTGCGTGTGCATGCCGGAGCCGTTGATCTTCGGGATGGGCTTTGGCATGAACGTCGCGTGCAGGTCGTGTTCGGCCGCGATGGCGCGAACGACGGACCGGAAGGTGGCGACGTTGTCGGCCGTGGTCAGGGCGTCGTCGTAGGTGAAGTTGATCTCGTGTTGGCCCTGTGCGACCTCGTGGTGGGAGGCTTCGATGTCGAAGCCCATGTCTTCGAGGCCGTAGATGATGTCACGGCGCACGTCGGAGGCGAGGTCCTTCGGCGCGAGGTCGAAGTAGCCACCGGCGTCGTTGGTCTTGGTGGTCGCGCGACCCTCTTCGTCTTCCTCGAAGAGGAAGAACTCGGGCTCGGGTGCGGCGTTGACCGTATAGCCCATGTCGTTTGCGCGCTCGATGGCACGCTTCAGGACGCCACGCGGGTCGCCGGAGAACGGCTTGCCGGTCGAGGTGTCGATGACATCACAGATGAGGCGGGCACTCGAACCACCTTCGACGTTTTCTCTCCACGGGAGCACGGAGAACGTCGACGGGTCCGGGTCCAGGCGCATGTCGGACTCCTGAATCCGGACGAAGCCGTTGATGGAGGACCCGTCGAAGTAGATGCCCTCTGTGAACGCTTTCTCTGCCTGGTCGGCTGTGATCGAGACGTTCTTGATCGTGCCGAGGATGTCGGTAAACTGGAGCCGAAGGAAGTCGACGTTCTTCTCTTCGATCTCGTCGAGTACCTCCTCCGCCGCCTCTGAAAGTTCGCTTGTCATCTTTGGACACCCGATAGGAGCGGTGCTACTACTAAAACCCTGCTGATTTGCGCAAAGGTTTCGACGCTTTCGCCTACATTTGGACATTCGTAAAATTCTAATCCCTGGGGGGCGTCTCCAAGCGTAATGACGTACGAAAATCTCGACCGTGAGTTGGTGAATGCACTTCTGGGTGACGGCCGTGCCAGCCTCCGGAGCCTCGGAGAAGACCTCGACGTGTCGGTAACGACCGTCTCGAACCACCTCTCCGACCTCGAAGACGAGGGGATCATCAACGGGTATACTCCCAAGGTCGATTACGACAAGCTCGGCTACGACGTGACGGCAATCATCCAGCTCAAGGTTGAGGGGTCGTCGCTCCCGGCGGTCACCGAGGACCTCAAAGAGCACAAGCAGATGATTTCGGTGTACGAGGTCACCGGCGACTACGACATCATCGCGGTCGGGAAGTTCACCGACACCGACGGCATGAACGCCCAGATAAAGGAACTGCTCACCGACCCGGACATCAGGGAGTCGAACACCTCCGTTGTGCTCAACGCCGCGAGCGAACACGAGCAGTTCGACCTCGATCTGAAGGAGTAGCAACCGCTCTTCTACCATCGTGCCGAACGCTCTCAGAGCGACAGCTCTCGTGAGTCTGACCCATCGATGGCATGGCATGCACACCCATCCGCAGAGAGTACCGACGAATACTTGACTGACCAGTCAGTTAGTTTCACGTAATGAACGACGGCGACACGGCCGACGATATTATGGATGCGACCTACCGTGCGCTGTGTACGCACGGCTATGCGGACCTGACGATGCAGGACATCGCCGACGAGTCGGACAAGAGCAAGGCCGCCCTCCACTACCACTACGACAGCAAGCACGACCTCCTCTGTGCGTTTCTCGAATACCTGTACGACGGGTTTGTCGACCGGATCGAAGACCCGGAGGGCGAAACTCCACACGCGCGCCTGCTTTCGCTCGTTGACTCTGTGCTTGACAAGCCGGACGACGGGAGCGAGGAGTTCGGGACGGCGATTCTCGAAATCCGTGCCCACGCACCATACGAACCCGGCTTTCGTGAGCGGCTGACGAAATTCGACGAGTACCTCATCGACGAACTCGAAGCGATTCTCGAAGACGGCATCGCTGACGGGACGTTCAAATCAGACCTCGACGCCGAGGAAACGGCCCGGTTCATTGTCACCGTGCTGACCGGCGCAGCGACCGAGCGCGTTACGACCGGTCGCCCGGTCGAGTGTACCAGACGGATGCTCACCGAGTATGTCGAGACACATCTTCTGGACGGCCAGCAGGAGGTCACAGCGTGAGCGTCCGGCAGAAACTGGCTCGGCTGGGTGCGCGACTCGGGAACCTGTTCAAGGGACAGGATGAGTTGGACCTGACCAGTGGCGACATCGGCAAGCCGCTACTGTTTCTCTCCTTTCCCATCGTCATCACGAACCTGCTACAGGTGGCGTATAACCTCGCGGACACGTTCTGGCTGGGGCAGTACTCCACGACGGCGCTTGCGGCGATTTCCTTTGCCTTCCCGATGATCTTCCTGCTCATCTCGCTCGGCATGGGACTGTCAGTGGCGGGCAGCGTACTGGTCGCCCAACACACCGGGGCCGAGGAGCACCGCGAGGCCGAGTACGCCGCCTCCCAGACGGTGACGTTCGCGCTGTTGGCCTCTGTGTTGCTCGGCGCGACGGGTTACTTCTTCGTCGAGGACTTCCTGTCACTGCTAGGTGCATCCAGCGAGGTGCTCCCGGGCGCGACCGGCTACCTGCAGGTCGTCTCGCTCGGGCTGACGGCGATGTTTGGCTTCTTCGTATTCATCTCGCTGATGCGCGGAGCCGGCGATACCATCACGCCGATGCTGGTGATGTTCGGGACCGTCGTCCTGAACATCGTCATCGACCCGTTCCTCATCTTCGGCTGGTGGGTGTTCCCCGAGATGGGCGTCGTCGGCGCGGCCGTCGCGACCATCTTCTCGCGTGGTGTCGCGCTGGTCGTCGGCATCGCCATCCTGCTGTCGGGCAGGCGCGGCGTGCGGATTCACCTCGGCGACATGTCGCCCGACATGGAGTACCTCCGGAAACTGCTGCGGCTGGGCGTCCCGGCCTCCGTCGAGGGGACCGGGCGTGCGCTGTCGGTCAACGCCATGCTGTTCATCGTCGGGACGTTCTCGGTCACCGTCGTGGCAGCCTTCGGCGTCGGCATCCGCGTGTTCTCGCTGGTGTTCATGCCGGCCATCGCGATGGACCGCGGCGTCGAGACGATGACCGGCCAGAACCTCGGTGCCGAGCGGCCTGACCGCGCGGCGACGGCCAACCACTTCGCCGCGAAGGTGTCGTTCGTCATCCTCACCGTGCTGGGCGCGGTCACTATCTTCGCCGCACCGACCGTCGTCAGCGTGTTCAGCGACGACCCCGAGGTCGTCCGCATCGGGGCCGAGTTCCTCCAGTGGGTCGCCCCGACCTTCGGCTTCATCGGCATCGTTCGGGCCTACTCTGGCGGGTTCCGCGGGGCCGGCAAGACCCTCACCGCGGCGGCGCTGGCGATTACCATGCTGGGTATTATCCGACTCCCGGTCGCCTGGGTCGCATCCCGACCGGTCACGGTCCCAGCGTGGCTTGGCCCGCAGGTCGTCGACCTCTTCGCGTACTCGCTGGCTGAACAGGGTATCTGGCTCGCCTTCGCCGTCTCGAACGTACTCGCTGCTTTCATCGCCGCCGCCTGGTTCCTCCGAGGAACGTGGCGCGACGCCGACGCGCGGGCCGGCAGCGAACCAGCCGTCGCTGACGACTGACGGCGTCGCTTGCTGGGAGACAACCGCAGAAAAACGCAGACGTGAGTCAGCGCCGTTCGGCCCGCTCGAAGCGCTCGTCCGTGAGGTACACGTCGCCGTCCTGTACTGCGACCTCAACACCGTCGAGAGCGTCACCGGCACATGGACCGTGCGTACAGACGCCGTCCGTGGGTTCGAACTGCG
Organism: Haloarcula taiwanensis; assembly: GCA_002844335.1. Classification (NCBI taxonomy): domain Archaea; kingdom Methanobacteriati; phylum Methanobacteriota; class Halobacteria; order Halobacteriales; family Haloarculaceae; genus Haloarcula; species Haloarcula taiwanensis. Next base: position 57,544 of record CP019154.1, on the reverse strand, counting down.
CGCCGTGCTTGTGACACACGAGTTGGTCACCGCGGACAATCGCGCCCCGACCGGGGTCCAGCGGGACCTCGGGCTGGTGCGGACAGGAGTTACGCCAGGCGACGACGGCGTCGCCTGCACGATGCAGGATGCAGTTGACACCTCGTCGACCGTCGCGCGCTTCGAACACGAGCGTGCTGTCGGTGGGCACCGAATCGAGCGCGACGATGCGGCGCGGGTCCGCACCGTCGTCGTTGCCGTTGGGTGACCGCTCGTCGTCATCGCCAGACTGGTCGTTGTCGCCAGTGCCCGAAAAACTGAACCGGACGGTCGCGTCGCCGGCTTCGACCTCGCCACCGTCGTCGTGGATGCGGACCGACTCCGACTCGCCGTCGGTGTCGACGGTCACGTCCACGGGATCACTCATAGCGAGTTGTCGGCGGTTGACGCACATAGCGATGTCGAAGTTGTCCGCAGCATGCCGGTTGCAAAACGGAATTATGTCAGCCCCTCGGAACGTGGGTATGGACCGAGACGACGTGTCCGTCGAAGTCGAAGTCGAGGTAGAGATAGACACAGCGGAACTGGAAGCAGAAGTCGAAGATATGGCGGAGTTCGAAGCCGAACTGGAAGGCAAGGGCGTCGAAATCGAACTAGAAGCTGAAGTCGAGTTCGCCGAGAGCGACGAACACGAGGCAATGGACGAGACGGCGGAGTCGGAAGTCGACGAGGAGATAGACGGGACAGCGGAGCGCGACGAAGATCAAAAGTAGTCACAGACAGCGACAGCGGCGATCGGCAGGACGATCTTCAGTAAGCGAGAGGAAATCAAGTTCCGATCGCAGGTGCGTACCGGTCGGAGCCCGTGGCTCTTCAGCGGTGTGATTGAGAGGGGGCGATCAGTGTTCAGTATCGTCGGCCGTGGCGACGGTTTCATAATGTCACTCTGGACCGTCTAGCCGCGTAGCTACCTCTCAGAGTGCGTACTGAAATTTATTTCTCAGAGTACTCACCAATAGGCACCGGCTATGGACAGGCACACCATGCACGACACGCCACACGTTATCGGGATCAACGGCAGCCTTCGAGACGACATCGGAACCAGAGTCGCCGTTCAGCGCACCCTCGACGCGGCGGCGGGGGCTGGCGCAACGATTGCGCACATCGACCTGCGGGAGTGGGACCTCTCGCTGTTCGACCCCGACACGTGGGCTGCCTTCGAGGACGGCAGCATCACCAACAGAGACATCGCTGACCGCATCGAGGAACTGGGCGAAGACGTCGTCGCGTACGCAGGGATTGCGGACCGACACGGGGAGACAGAGCAGTCGGAACTGGCGACCGGTGACTGAGGTTACTCGAACCAGTCGACGAAACTCCCCTCAAGCAGATTCTCTTCCTGATGACGGATGTAGGTGGCCTGCATCCCCCAGATCGCTTCAGCAAGCGGGACGTTCTCCTCGACGCGGCGGCGAACGTAGTCGTGTTTCCACCGTGCGGGCGTGAGCCGGCGATCGACGCGCTCGCGCAGCGGCCGGATGTAGCTGTGGGCCTCCTCAGCCGAGAGACCGCGCTGTTCGAGACCCTCGCGTGCGTGCTCGAACAGTTCGCCGTATATTTCTTCGGTGCTGGTCGTCGTCGCCCCGTCGGCGGTTATCCACTCGATTTTCGCCCGGAGACCGTTCCGGGCGGCGGTGTAGAAGTTCTTCTTCGCCGTCTCCCAGTCCAGCGACCGGATAGGGTGTTCGAGCTGTGGTAGGCTCTCCATCAGGCCAGCAAAGACAGCGGCGAATCCGATTGCATCGTCGACGGTCGGCTGTGCAGCCAGCGGGCGGAACTCGATGCGAGCGTTGGCCGCCGACCGGGTCGGGCCCTCGAACACCGGCCTGACCCACCGCCAGTACGTGCCGTGCTTGTGTCGGAAGTGGACGAAATCGTCGTCGAAGCGGGTCCCCGACTGTAGTTCGACCGGAACGATGGTGTCGTCCTCGACGATATCGTCGATGGCCGCCTCGACTGAGTCGAAATCCGGCGGAAAACACACTTTCGGTGGCGTCGAATCGCCGTCGGGCGGGTTGAGCACTGACTCGAAGACGCCGATACGGTTCTCCATGTTCGCCCCGGCGACGATCTCCAGATCGGGCGCGTCGTCGTAGAGGTCCGGCGGGAAAAACGGAGAGTTGACGCCAAGCGCCAGCAGCGGCGCAGCAATTCGGAGTGCGTACGTGAAATACTCCGGTAGGTCCGGGGCGTGTGGAATCTGGTAGTGGGGTTGAATCGAGGTGATGAGCGACTCCGGCATCACCGTCTCGGCCTGTAGCGAGACGTGTGGCGCGTCGATTTCGAACGCCGAGGGGTAGTCCGTGTTGGCCATCGTGTGATAGCGGACGGAGTCGGACATGTTCGTCCCGATGCGGACGCCGTTCTGTTCGACGCAGTCACAGAGGTACTCCCGGGCCGTCTCACCGGCGGGTGGAACGGTCCACATACCGTCGGAGACGAGCCGGATACCCTCGTTGCGTACCCGTTGCTGGGCCGGCATCAGCGACGCCTTCAGTTCGTTTCGCTGGGCCGCCAGCCCATGCGTATTCAGCGGCTGCGGACTCGTCTGCATCTCCGCGTTGTGCAGGCCGAGTTCCTTCTCGAATCCGATGAGTTCGAGCAACTGTCGAGGGACCCGCTGGAGCGCGTCGGTCTGCTCGTCAACGGCGTACAGCTCCAGTTCCATACCGACGATCGCTTCCGTGTTGTCGAACGTCCCGTCGCGAACAGCGGATTTGAGCGCTTCGGCTTCCTCGCGCGCCTGTTCGTTGAACGACTCGCTATCCGCCGCAAGCACCTCGGCCACCCGGTCTGCCAGTTCCGAAGCCGACATAACTCCGCGTTTGCAGCCATAGGTGTTAAGCATGCCCCAGACAGGTCGCGAGGAGCGAGACAGCGGTTTCGACACCCCCACAGCAGCTCGCCGATGTTACTCACTCCCGACCTCGCCGAGAGAGTTATGCGCACACCCTCACAACAGCTCGCCGATGTCGCTCATCGTCTCTCTTAACGGGTCCCGTTCCGCAGTCGTCAGTGCGCCCTCGACCGCATCGCGGGCCGCGGGCAACGGCTCGTGCGTTTCGATGTACACCGCCAGGGCAAACTCCTGTTCAGTTACGTCAGCGAGTGCGATGGCATCGCTGCGAGAGAGGTCCCCGGCGAGCCAATCGGCGATTATCTCACGGCCCTGTGGGCCGACCGGTGACACTTGCTCACCGACGAGATGGAGCGTCTTGGCGGCCATCACAGGCGCAACACCGGCGGCGCGGCCCGCATCGCCGACGCTCTTGCCGGCTGCGTAGGCCTCGACGACGGTCGCCGCTGTCGCCGCCGAGCACGGGAGGTCGTCGGCCACGGGAGCCAAGCGCTCCGAGAGCGGCGCGTCCGTTTCGTCGACAGCAGCGACGCCGTGGTCACGCTGGTGGGTCGTGACCTCGACACCGGCAGCGATATCCGACAGTGCCATTAAAAATTTTCTTTTCCGTATTGGAATTTAATGCTGTCGGTATCCCGATAGACTCTGGTACCGACCCCGACAGCTACCTACCGGTTACCGGTTGGCAATTTCGACGAAAACCGCCCGGAAACCCGTCTTTGCATCGGTTTTTTAACCCGCCATCCAGCCGTAGGTGGAAACATGAGTACGACGGTAACGCAATGTCCGGAGTGTAACGGGTCAGTCAAACAGCAGGGCGTCGAGTCGGTCTGTAGCGGCTGTGGGTTAGTCGTCGGTGAGGACGCCATTGATCCCGGCCCAGAGTGGCGGTCGTTCGACGATGACGACACGGACCGGGCACGCACGGGCGCGCCGTTGACGCGGTCCCGTCACGACCGCGGCCTTTCGACGAAAATCGGCCGGTCGACGCGGCTCAAAGGGCGCAAACGCCGTCAGTTTGCTCGCCTCCGCCGCGAACACAACCGCGCCCAGATCAGTTCGAAGCGTGAGCGAAACAAGGTGTATGCCTTCACCGAGATACGGCGTATCATCAGTTCGATGGCGCTCTCAGACGCAATCAGAGACCGAGCGTGCGTGCTGTTCGAATCCGCACAGAACGAGGGCCTGCTGCAGGGACGGACGCTTGAAGGGTTCGCAGCCGCGGCCATCTACGCCACTTGCCGAACCGAAGGCGTTGCCCGGACCGTCGACGAACTCTGTACTGTCGCCAAAGCGACCCAGGCAGAGCTTCGCGCGGCGTACGACGCCCTGAACAGAGAACTCGGGCTACCGACTGGGCCGATTGACCCCCGCGAGTACGTCCCCCGGTTCGCAACGACGCTGGACCTGCCTACGGAAGTGCGACAGCGCGCAGAGCGGCTCGTCGACGTGGCACAGGACCGTGGACTGGTCAGCGGGCGCAATCCGGCCGGTGTCGCTGCGGCGTGTCTCTACACCGCAGCCCAGGAGCAGGACGTGGCGCTCACGCAGGCCGAAGCAGCAGAGACAGCAGACGTAACGCCGGTCACGTTACGGGGGACCTACACCGAGCTACAGGAGTAAGCGGCGTCGGCGAGCGCTTCAAGCGAGTGTTTGGCCGGCGTGTCCGGGGCTATGTCTCGAAGCGGCTGTCCGTGCGCCTGTGCCGTCGCTATTGGCTCACTTTCCGGGATGGCAACGACTGGCGCACCGAACCGGTCTGCGGCGGCGCCGGTCGCAGAGTTCGGACCGGCTCGGTTGAGAACGACCCGACAGAGTCCGGCGTCGAGTTCGCGGGCCAGCGCCCGAACCCGGAGCGCGTCGGCGAGGGCCGCACCTTCCGGCGTCGTGACGAGTACCGCGGCGTCGGCGGCTGCAAGGGGCAGCCCTACGTCGGCGTGCAGGCCGGCTGGCGAATCCACGATGACCCAGCGATAGGTCCGCTCCAGCGCAGCGAATACGTCTGTGAGGGCCTGCAAATCGGTACTTCGAGCGCCGGCTAGCGTTCGTCCGCACGGGACGAGAGTCACGGGACCGTCCTCGCGGACAGCCTCGTGTGGGTCGGCGCGGTCAGCGAGAACGTCGTGCAGGTCGGGGCCGTGGCTGGACGGGAGGTCCGCCATCCCGAGATCGCCGTCGACGACGACGCTCCCCGCGTTCGGGTTCGAGAACGAACCCCTGCTGTCAGCCCGTTCGAGTTCGTCGAGTTCCGCCGCGAGATTGTACGCGACAGTCGACTTGCCGACGCCGCCCTTGCCGCCGGTGACTGCCAGAATCATGCCAGCCGGGCCAGCGTTTCGGTCGGCACCGTGGCGGCCGCTCGTCGATCGGCGAGCCGCTCGGCCCGCCGGGCCAGCGCCCGGAGCATTTGCTCGTCAGTATCGCCGCGTGCCGCAACCGTCCGGACGCCGGAGAGGCCGTCTGCCGCGCGAACTGCAGCTGTCGCCGCCGACAGCGACTCTGCCTCAGCCAGCCGCTCGGCACAGTCTACCCGCCGAGCAACGGTTTCGAGCCACTGCAAGACCGCATCGGGGAGTTGCTGCTCCGGACGCCGGCCGGACGCCCCCGGCCCGGTTGACTGATGACTTCCCTCTGGCAGTCGTTCGATGTCCCGCCCGGGTGTGGGGCCGAGCGGTCCAGCGCTCGATGTTTGGGATACGTGGGCCGACTCAGCTGTTGGCACAGCATCAGAAGGCGGTGACGGGTCACCCAGCTCTCTGAGTACGGCAGCTGCAGAGTCGAGTCGCTCGTCGGCGATACTAGTCTCAGGCGCTGGCTCGGCACGCACCAGCTCCGCCGGCTTGGCGGCCGGCGGGGCCGGCGTCGCGTACCCGAGCGCGTGTGTCCCCGGCCTAACGACTCCCTCGAACCCACCTTCCGACCAGCCGGCCTCAGGGACGCCCTGCGTCCTCGGTGGCCAGAGCGGACCATCGAGACGATTCTGAACGGTAATTCGAGTCGGTTCAGGGATGTCGCCGACAGTGGCCGTGACGAGCGTCACGTCGTCGACTCGCTCGGCGCGACAGTCGAAGGTAACCATAGGGTCGGTGGCCTGGCCCTCTGATTTAAAAGTCAGCAACGAACGACAGGGGCGTCGAGACAGTCTGATGCAGCTGTCGGCGATCTGAACCGGTTCGTTTCGAGGACGACCGGTGCGGGCGTCTTCGCGAACCGGAGCACGCCCAGAGCGGCCGTTACTGGATCGGCGTCGAACGGGCTGTCCGGAACTGGCCCCGGAACGGTGTCGATGGCCCGAGCAAACGTCTCGGTACATCGGTCGACGAGAGTTGCCCGAGCGCTCCGCCGGAGGTTGGCCAGTTCGTCGGCAAACCGACGCTGTTCCTCCAGCGTGTCCCGGTAGGCGCGTGCCCGCTCCCGGCGGAGTTCGCGAGTTTCGCTGACGGCAGCCCGCCGCGTCTCCCGTTCGCTCAGTTCCGTTGCCGCGTCGCGGAGGGCGGCCTGTGCCGCTTCGTCGTCTGCACCGACCGCCTGCCGAGCGGTGAGACGCCCGCGGTGGGTAGCGACCGCTTCCTGCAGGCCGTCGATGGTCGACTCCGAGACCGGGTCGACAGGGTCCGGCAGCTCCGGCGGCGAACACTCAAGCTTGGCCAGTTTTGCGCGGCAGTCCGCGATAGCGTCGTCCTGCGGCGTCTCGTATCCCCGTGACCGGGCGGCAGCCGCAAGTGCAGTTCGCGTTCGGAGTCCCATCGACGGGTGGACGTGTCCGGCGTAAACGTACACGGCCGGCGGTTCCGGACAGGACACAGCCGGAAGGCACCGCCGTCCGCGGATGCTCGCGGCGACGGTCCGACCGTCGACGGTTCGGGCACGGAGGTCGACGACAGCACCCGTATAAGTAGTTCCAGCGACGCGGAGCTTCACAGGTTAACGCCTCGGAGTTGGTCCGGGTCCGGGAGATCACGTCCCGACGCGAACCGCTCGTAGGGCGTCGCCGGTTGCTCGCGTGCCTCGTACCGCCTGGCCGCCTCACGAACGTGTTTCGGGACATCCGTCGGTTCGAACGGCTCAACGCGCTCGATCTGAACGTCAAGCCCGTGTTTCTCGTGGAGTCGGAGCGCCTGAAACGCCCCGAACTCGGTCCCGGAGAACAACGCTGCTCTCCCGAACTGCCGAACGACACAATCTTCGTGGGCACGACAGACGTTCCGCAGGTCTCTGCGTGCCGGCCGGGAGTACGTGACGACGAGTAGCACTGGATAGACATTGCTATTATTGCTATAAAATTTTACTGAATTGAAGTAGTTTTATAGCGAATATATGAAGGTCTGGAGGAGAAAATAGAGGGTAATCGGGACAAAACGGTACAGTCTGCGGGCGAGATCGACAGCCCCACGACCCCGAGGCGGCCTACTCGACGGCCGTGACGGTGAACTCACCGGCGTCTGAAACGAGGTCTCGAACCCGTTCGCGGGCTGCTGTCTCGGACGGCGCAAGGACAACGAGCCCGTCAACGGCGGCCCCGCCGCTCGCCCGGTATGCCTGCAGGTCGCCCTCGAACTCAGTTGCGTAGGTCCGGAGCGTTCCGCGAACGTCCCGTTCAAGGTCACCGAGCGATTTCGACCCGGCCTCGAAGTCGGCCAGCGCCTCTTCGATGTTGCGGAGTGCGGAAATACGGTCCATATTCAGGTCGTCCGGAGATGGTCCGTCCGGGGCTCGTACACCTCGCCCTTCTGTTTCAGCTTGTCAATCTCGTGTTCGGCCTTGGACTCGTCGATGCCGACCTCCTCCGCGCGCTCGATGACCACGTCAGCGGGTGCGCCCTCGTCGTACTCGTCCTCGATGTCGGAGATGATGCCCTTGATGTTCTGGATGCGGTCGCGCTGGGTCTTGGACTGGCCTGTCTCGACCACATCGGCGTCGAACTCGCCGGTTTCGGGGTCGACCCCGATTTCTTTCAGGCAGTAGTGGGCGATGTCGACGGCCCGGTCGGCGTCGGCCTCGTCGACGGTGTCCGACAGCCGAATCCGGGCGGACGCCTCGGCAAGCCGGACCAGCGCCTCCAGTTTCCGGGCGGTGACCGGGACCGGCGCGTCTTCGTCCTGGCCCTTGAGCCGCAGGTCGACGTAGAAGTCCTCGATTCGCGATTTCGCATCCTCAGTCATCGTCGGGAAGCAGTTGCGCTTCGCGTAGGCAACGTACTTCCGGAGGAGATCTGGTTCGATGGTCGGTGCGACCTCCTCGGTGACCGTGTCGACCTCTTCCTCGCTGAAATTCGAGGTCGGATTCTGCGTCCGGTGGGTGTTGAGTTCGCCGGCGTAGTTGGTCTGGATGATGTGTTCGGCGAGGTTCCGGTCGGCCTCCTCGTCGGGCTTGTCGGTGACGGTGAAGATGAGGTCGAACCGGGAGATAAGCGCCGGTTCGAGGTCTATCTGCTCGCCGATTGGTTCGTACTGGTCGAAGCGGCCGTACTTCGGGTTGGCCGCGCCCAGCAGCGAACAGCGGGACTTGAGCGTCGCGTTGATGCCGGCCTTCGAGACGCTGATTCGCTGCTGTTCCAGCGCCTCGTGCATCGCCGACCGGTCCTCCGGCGTCATCTTGTCCAGTTCGTCAATGGCAGCGATACCCTGGTCGGCGAGCACGAGTGCGCCCGCTTCAAGCGTCCACTGCTGGCCGTCGCCGAAGTCGTCGCGCACGGCCGCGGCGGTCAGCCCCGCGCTCGACGACCCCTTCCCGGAGGTGTAGACAGAGCGGGGCGCGATATTCTCGATATATGATAACATCTGGGAGTTGTGCGAGACAACCCCGTTAGTGAGGTAATTGTGCGTGCCCTCGATTTCGAGGTCGTAGACCCACTCTTCGTCGTGGTCGATGGGTTCTATCGATTCGATTCGGTCCCACGCGACGTCTCCTTCGACGAGTGCAGTGAGTGCATCCAGGTCTTGACGGAGTGAGCCGGTTCCGCCCCCGTCGCTGGCCGCAACGTCACCGGACGGAGGCTCGTGACTCATCTCAGCTAACCGCGTCTCGAACGCATCGAGAACCGATTCGAGACTGTCACGACTCGGGTTTCTGCGCCCCCGTTCGTAGTGTTGATACGTCGACCGTGGAAGGCCACATTCGGACTGCGTCAGTCCAAGCGTCTCCCGGATGCGACGGAGTTCCGGACCCAGAGCAGGGACGGTATCCAGGTTCGTATCTCCGCGGGTGCCCTCGAATTTCTGGCAGGCCTCAGTCTTTCGCTCCGTAACGAATCCGATGGTTTCCGCGTACTCGTGGACGGACTGCCCGGAGATGCGGAGCCGGTAACTTCCGTTGTTTCGGGATTGGAGTTGCGCCGTGATTCCCTGTGTCACGAGGAGTGTCCGGACATCTTCCAGCAGCGGTTTACTCATCGAAGCAACGGTAATTTCCCGTTGTGACTTCGAGACGTGGCCCTCCCCTTCGATATATCCCCGAAGGAATCCGGAGCCGACGTCGTCGCTAGCCCGCATGATAGCTCGCGGAACGCGTCTGTCCGCCGACGACGCGAGCAGCGTCTCGTCCAGAGATGCGAGGAAGCTCACGAACTCACCGGCCGAACACAGCAGTTCGCGGGCAGCCTTCCCGTCGTGGGAGTCGCGTTCCGTGACGTTGAGATTGAGCGACTCTAGAACGGATTTCGCGTCATCGAGCACTTCGGAGTCGTTGTTCGTTATCGAAACGAAGCCGGTGTTGTCCGGGCGCTGTTCGACGTACCCTTCGGCGACGATGTATCCGATGAGCCGGGCCAGTTCGGGAGTCCACGTCGCCGGCAGGTCGAGGTCGACCCTGTTGTTCGCCTGTGATTTTCGGAACGTGACGTCCAGTTCGTCGCAGGCGGCTGTAGAGAGGGTCCGAGGGACTGCGATGTGAGTCCCGGTCTCCAAGTCCTCGGCTTTCCTGGCCTGGAACCGACCGGCGGATTGGACAAACAGTGGATGGGACGGAGTGACGTCGAGTTCGTGCCCAGTCGCGGTCCGTATCCGATACAGGGAGTCCGGTGCTTCGCGTTTCCAGACCTTTGTCGCTCGCTGGGCGGCTATCGTTCCGTCGGACTGGAGTGACGGGACATCGAAATCAGCGGTGTCCCACACCCCGTCGTCGACCGGTTTGGGGTCGTCCAAGTTCGATTCGACGAGCTCCCGTATCGGGCGTTCGTGACCGTCTGCGAGTGTCACTCTGGTATCACCGTGAACGCATTTCCCCGTCCCAGGGTCACCTATCAGCAACATATGGAGGTCCCCGCGTATACGCGAGCCGTCAGGAAGCTCCTTGGTCACGCCCGAGAAGAGCTGGAGCATCATCGCGAGCTTCTCCTTCTCGTAGCCGTAGATGGAGGGGGCGATAGCGCCGACCATCTTGTCGTAGATGTCGGATTCGTTGGAGAGTTCGACGATTTCCTTCTTGTCGGCGTCGGTGATCTCCATATCCTCGAACTGCTCGTCCTCGATTTCGACGCTGATACCCTCCATGTAGATGTCGAACATCGGGGACTTCTCGTTGTCCGATCCCCGCTGGTCGAGTTTGAGGACACCGGTCACGCGGACGTGGTCGCCCGCGGTGACGTGGCCCGTGATGTCGTCCTCAATGTTGACATCGATAGACTGGGGCGTCTCGCCGCCGCGGAGTCCTTCGGGGGACTCCTGGACGCGGAGCTTCTGGGCGTCGATAAACTGAGACTGGTCGGTGTTGAGCCGGAACGGCCCCTGTCGCTCACAGCCCTGACACTCGTGGGGCTCCTGAAAGTCACCGGCAGCCTGTGGGATGCGCGTGAGTGTGCCACAGCGCTGGCACTCGAATGCGGCCTCGATAACCTTCGGCCGCACGTCGGTCGCCTTCCGAATGATGCCCTGGACGGCGACGAGGTTGCCGTGGTGTTCGTGGCGCAGGTCCCGGATGTCCTCCGACTCGGGGAGGTTCCGGACGCGGACGTGAGCTTGGCCAAGCGAGACGTCGACCGGGAGGTCGTACAGTCGAAGGGCCTCCTCGGCGTACTCCTGAATCTGCTCTGGCTTGGTCCGGTAGTCGTCCGCCAGGTCCGGATCGAAGCGATAGAGGTCGTCCCAGTCGATATACAGCGATTTCTGGTCGTTCGGGTATTTCTGGGCGAGCTCACCGATTTCGTTGCGGTAGTAGTTGCGGTAGAACTCCTCGAAGCGGTCGATGAGTTCGGTGTTCTCGGCGGTCGCCATCTGAGTGGACAGTGGTTATGCCCACTGGCCTAAGAAGGTTCGCAAACCGGGGTGGAACTGAACCGCGGCTGTACGGGGGTGGTATTAGTATCACTGTCGAGAATTGGGACCAGTAGTTTTTGCTGGTATACCTGATTCACTCAGAGTAGAATAACCGTGCGTAAACAAAAAATCACAAGGCGTCGGCTCCTCGCCAGCGGAAGCGCGGCCGCGACCGCAACGCTCGCCGGCTGTGCAGGCCGCTTCGGGGATTTCGGAGGGAGCGGAGACGAGGACACCGGCGACAGCCAGCAAGCGACGGAAAGCGACATCGACGTGAGCGATGCGGCGGCGACTGTCGGAATGGTGTACGCACTGGGCGGGCTGGATGACCGCTCGTTCAACGATGCGGCGAACCGCGGCATTCAGCGCGCGCGGCTCGATGACGGGGTCGAGTACACGAACCACGAGCCAACCAGTGTCGCCGGATTCGCCGAAGTACAGGCTGAGCTGGCGAGTTCGACAAACCCGTCATACGACCTGATCTGTTGTATCGGCTTTCTGCAGGCTGAGGGGCTATCTGAGACTGCAACGGAGTACACGGACCAGCAGTTCATGATCGTCGACTCTGTCGTAGAGGCCGACAACGTGGCGAGTTACGTGTTCCGCGAACACGAGGGATCGTTCCAGGCCGGGAACCTCGCTGGGCTGCTCACGACCAGAGATATCGACCTCGGGGCAGGCTCGACGAACCCGGACGAGACGACCGTCGGATTCGTCGGCGGCCTCGACCAGCCCCTCATCCACAAGTTCGAGGCCGGCTTCAGAGCCGGCGTCGAGTACGCCAACACGGACGTCGATGTCCTCACGGAGTATCTCGGGAATTTCGACGACGTGCAGGGCGCCCGCGACATCGCAGCCGGGATGTACGATGATGGGGCGGATATTGTCTACCACGCAGCGGGTGGTGCAGGTGTTGGCATCTTCCAGGCCGCACAGGCCCACGGCCGGTACGCAATCGGAGTGGACTCAGACCAGTCTCGCAGTAACCCCCGGTACGCTGATGTCGTGCTGGCGAGCATGGTCAAGCGGGTGAACGTCGCAGTCTACGACGCGGCGACGGCGACGGTCGCGGACAGCCTCCCCGCTGGTGAGGTCGTCTCTCTCGGGCTAGATAGTGACGGGGTCGGCATTGTCTATGGCACTTCCCTCGAGCCGGCGATTCCCGATGACGTCAGGACGGCACTGTCGACATCACGGGAGCAGATCGCCGCCGGCGACATCGTCGTCCCCACTGAGCGCTCCAGCACGGGTGGTGCCTGATGGCGAGCGGTCCGCTCGATGAGCTGGCGAGCGCACTTGATCGGGTCGCCCCCGAGTTCGTCCGGCAGCGGTTCGCTGCGAAGTTCGCTGTCGCGTTCCTCGCCGTGTTGCTCGTCATCGCGGGCGCTGGGGCGTTCACCTTCCAGGCGACATCCACAGCAGTCGAACGCCAGACGACCGGACAGCTCGCCGAGACCAGCCAGCTAGAGGGGGACGCTATCGGCTCGTGGGTCGAGCAGCAGCGCACGCACACACGCTCCGTCTCGCAGGGCGAGCCACTCCGGAGCGACCGACGCGCCGCGGCGTACATCCTTCTGCAGGACCAGCTACTGCCCGATGATGTTGTCAGTATGCACCTCGTGAATGATACTCGTGGCGAGGTGGTCGCCAGCACGGAACTCCCGCTGGAGGGGCGGTCGCTGTCCGAACTTGACGCGCCGTGGACGAACGCCGAAGTGCCGGAAGGGCCTGGGAACAACAGTCAGGTGTGGTCGAGTAGTCGGTCGTACCGCTCACCGGTCCTCAACGACGAGCCCGTGATGGCGTTCGCTAGCTCGGTCCCGAAGCGTGACGGCTCGCATCTCGTCGTCGTCACGCGCATCCAGAGCCAGGTCGACCGCCTCAGCGATACGAACTCCACGAAAGAAACCACGATTCTGAACACCAACGACGAGACGGTACTGAACATCGACCGCGAGTTCGATGCCGACACCCACAGTGAGAGCCTCGCAGCGATCCGCGACGCAAACGGTACGGCAACACCGGTGACAGCAGTTTCCGATGGTCGCGTGTACGCGTTCGCACCCGTCCCGACGACGAACTGGGTCACGGTGACGAGCCTGGACACGGCGCAGGCGTTCAGTGTCCGTGATACGGTCGGGCAGACGGTCGGACTGCTTGTCCTGCTGGCGCTCGTTTCGTTGTCGGCTGTCGGCCTCGTGCTCGGGAAACGGACTGTCGACCCACTGAAGCAGTTGCGGGACCGTGCCGAGCGCATCGAGGCCGGCGACTTCGATGTCGACCTCGAGACGAACCGCGCCGACGAAATCGGTCGCCTCTACGGTACCTTCGACGATATGCGGCTCTCACTCCAGAACCGTATTCAAGAAGCGGAGGACGCAGTCGAGGAGGCGAAGACGGCGCGAGCAGAAGCCGAAGAACTGCGTACGGAAGCGGAGGACGCACGGGCAGAGGCAGAGGAAGCCAGCCAGCGCCTCCAGGAGCGCGCTGCCGAGTACAGCGCGGTGATGCAGGACATCGCCGACGGTGACCTCACGAAGCGACTCGACGAGGACGCAGAGGAGACAGCGATGCGAGAAGTCGCGGTGGAGTTCAACGCAATGCTCGACGGGCTCGAAGCCACCGTCAGCGAGGTCGCGGCGTTCGCCGACGAAGTCGCGGATGCCACGATTGAGGTCGCGACTGGGGCCGAGGAAATCGAGACGACGAGCCAGACGGTCAGCGACCGCATACAGGAGATCACAGACGGAGCCATCAGACAGCACGACGACCTTGAGGAGGCCGCCGCCGAGATGGACGAGCTATCGGCGAGCATCGAGGAGGTCGCAGCGTCGTCGACGACGGTTGCAGAGACGGCCAGGGACGCCGTCGACCGTGGCGAAACCGGCCGGGAAGCCGCTGAGTCGGCCATCGACGACATGGCGGAAATCGAGTCCCGGTCGGCAGACGCGGTCGACCAGATTCTCGATCTGCAGGAGCGTATGGACGACATCGGCGAGATTGTCGACTTCATCACAGATATCGCCGAACAGACGAATATGCTCGCCCTGAACGCCAACATCGAGGCCGCCCGCGCCGACAAGGACGGCGAGGGGTTCGCTGTTGTTGCTGACGAGGTCAAGAGCCTCGCGGAGGAGACAAAGCAGGCGGCAGCAGAGATAGAAGCCGAAATCGCGGCCGTACAGACGGAAACCGACGAGACTGTCACCGACATCCGCGCGACCAGCGACCACATTGACACCGGTGTCGAGACTGTCCGTGAGGCTGCCGATGCGATCGAGGATACCGTCGACGCGATAGAGAACGCCAACGACGGTATTCAGGAGATCGCGGACGCCACAGAGGACCAGGCCGACGCGACGCAGAGCGTCGTCCACCGCGTCGACGGGGTATCCGAGATCAGCCAGAACGTGACGGAGGACGCAGAGCAGGTCTCGGCGGCCGCCGAAGAGCAGTCCGCGTCCGTCGCCGAAATCGCCCAGAGCGCGGATGAACTCCGCGACCGTGCCGACTCGCTGGCCCGGACCGTCGATCAGTTCGACACCAGCGGCAGAGCGGTCGAGCGCGGCGATACCGCCGGTGTCGGCGGGGAGCGCACCACGCGTTCGGCTCCCGACAGGGCTGACGACTGACGCGACGTGCCCTCGCGGCGGGCTCTTTTCACCGTGTTGTTCGGAAAGTCGTTGCTGGACAACGGTAAGGACCGGCCACGAAGACGGGTGAGAGCAGCGACGACAGCAGGCGACTGGCAGTACAGACCGCTAGAGAGGAGCGGGAAAAGCGACAGAACGGTCGCATTCGGAATCCAGCTATGGGATCGCCCAGATTTGAACTAGGGGCGCGGGCACCCAAGGCCCGAAGGTTACCAAGCTACCCCACGATCCCGTACTACCACCTCGACTCGACAGCGTGTAAAGCGTTTCGTTGCGAGGCGGCCGTGTCACGCGGGAGCGAGGCCCCAGAAGTACGCGATGCCGAGCGTCGTCGCGACGGCGAAGACGGCCTGGAGCGGCGCACCGACCTTCAGATAGTCGGCGAATCGGTACCCACCAGGACCGTAGACGAGGAGGTTCGTCTGGTAGCCGACCGGCGTCATGAACGCCGTCGAGGCGGCGAAGGTGACGGCGAGGACGAAGGCGAAGGCGTTGGCGTTCAGTTGCCGGGCGGTTTCGATGGCGACTGGGATCATCAAAACGACGGAGGCGTTGTTCGAGATGATGTTCGTCAGGAGCGCCGTGACGAGGTACATGAGGCCGAGGACGACCGCGAGGCCGCCACCGGCGGTGAGGACACTGCCGGCCCCCATGACGAACAGCTCCGCAAGCAGGTCAGCGCCGCCGGTCTCCTGCAGGGCGATTCCCAGCGGAATGACACCGGCAAGCAGGAAGATGACGTCCCACTGAACGGCGTCGTACAGCTCGGGCGGGCGGAGACAGCCGGTGAGGACCATCGCGAGCGCCCCGCCGAGCGCCGAGATGACGATGTGAATCGGCGTCAGGGCCGCGACACCCACAACGGCGGCGACGATGCCGACCGCGACGGGAATCTTCGACTGGCGGAAGTCCGGTCGTTCGACTTCCTGGGCGACGATGAAGTCGTTATTGCGGTTGAGGCGGTCGATGCTGTCTGGGGTGGCCTGCACCAGCAGCGTATCGCCGATGCGGAGTGTGACGTGGTCCATTCGCTGGCGGTACAGCTCCTGTCCGTGGCGAAGCGCCAGCACAGTCGCGTCGTAGCGCTGGCGGAAGCTCGTGGAGACGAGCGTCTCGCCGATGAGCGAGGAGCCGGGAGCGACGACGACCTCGACGAGATTCTTTCGCTCGGTCGCGGTTTCCAGTTCCGCGTCGTCAACCTCAACCTCGGGAATTACGTCCAGCCCCTCGACGTCGAGGAGGTCGACAAGTGTGTCCCGGTCCGTCCGAACGGCAAAGACGTCGCCGGCCTGGATCGCTTTCTGTCCGAACGGTTCGAGGAACGTGCGCTTCTCACGGACCAGTTGGACGATATCCACGTCGAACTCCGAGACTCTGAGCGCCTCCTCGACAGTCTGGCCGATGAGCGGGGAGTCTTCGCGGACGACAACTTCGGTCAGGTACTCACCCATCTCGAACTCCCGGGTGAGGTCCTCTTCGGCCGGGATACGCGACGGGACCAGATAGCGCCCGACAGTGAGCAGATAGATCGTCCCGATGATAGTCACGATAATGCCGAGCTGGGTGAACTCGAACATACTGAACGGACGGCCGATCAGTTCCGCCGAGAGCTGCGAGGCGAGGATGTTCGTCGAGGTGCCGATGAGCGTCAACATCCCGCCGAACATCGAGGCGTAGGACAGCGGCAGCAGTAGTTTCGACGGCGAGAGCTTGCCCTTGTGCGCGATATCGGTCACCATCGGCAGGAGGATGGCGACGGCAGCGGTGTTGTTGATGAACCCGGAGATAGGCGCGACCAGCCCGACGGTCGCACCGAGCTGTTTCGTTTCGCTGTCCCCGGTCAGGGAGGCGATTTTCGCGCCGAGGATCTGGACGATTCCGGTCCGCTGGACGCCGTCGGAGAGAATGAACATCGCCAGCACAGTTATCGTCGCCGTCGAGGCAAAACCCGAAAGCCCGCGATCCAGCGGCGATAGCCCGTCGCCCGGCTGATGTAACACGTACACCGGCTCGGCGAGCAGCCCGATATCGGCCGCGAGTACCGTCACCGGTTCGGCCAGCATCAGCGCCACCATGACGGCGATAGCGGTCACGTCGACTGGCAGCGCCTCCGTCGCAAACAGCACCAGCGCGGCGACGATGGTCGCGAACACGAACAACATCCCCGGCGTGACAGGTGGCAGCGACACGTCTGTCCCCTGCGGGGCCAGTGACAAAAGGATGGGTCGTTTGCGAGTCGGGCGTCCGCTGGCACCCTGACCCGGCGGCCGACGTTTATCCCTGTCCGGGTCGAACAGTATCCCAATGGGAATTTTCAACGATCTCGGTCGAAAAGTCGAGGAGCTGAAACAGGAGGTCGGAAACGCGTCCGACGACGAAGCCACCCACCGGTGTATAGAGTGTGAGACGCTGCTTTACGCGGACCACGACGAGTGCCCCGACTGTGGGAGCACGTCGGTCATGGCCCTGAGCGAATAGCTACGACGAGGTGGACGCGCCGGGAACGGGCTCACCGAACCGGTCCGTCGCGGCCGAGGTCGTCGAGCAAAGCGTCGTAGCTCCGGCCGAACACGGCCCGTTTTCTGAGCGAGGTTATCGCCACCTCGAAGACGGGAACGGCGAACTGTCCGTCCGGTCCGCCGACGACGACCGCCGCTTCGTGGTCCGTCTCGTCAGTCCAGTCGCCATCGAGATGTCGGACGAGTACCTCGCCGAAGTAGCCGCCGAGTTCCCGGACGACGCTGGTAAATGCGCGGTCGTCGAACGACGCATCGCTCCCGAACGTCGTCTCGGCGAAGCGCTCGTTGTCCCACTCTGTGTCGACCAGGTCATCGAGGCGTGACAGCGAGGCCGGGGAGAAATCGAGGTCGTGCTCGCCCCAGAACTCGGCGAACTCGACAGCGGTGTCAGCGTGGCCCGCGCGGACCGTGCCGGGATCCCACGAGCGGGCCGTCGAGCCAGCGGAGCCGTCCTGTAACGGTGTAGTCGCAGTGGCACCAGACGCCTCAGCGTCCGCAACAGAGTCCGATGCATCGGGACTGTCATCGGATGATGTCCCGGCGTCGGATTCCGCAACAGCTACCGGCTCGTCATCGACCGCCGCGGTGTTGTCGATGGCTGCAAGTGACTCGTCAGCCGTCGTTTCGGAAGCCGCCTCTGCGTCTGGAGCATCGCCTGACGACGCATCCGGCGAGCTATCGCGAGTCGGTTCGTCGTCCGTCGATGCGTCGGCCGGTCCGTCAGCGACTGTGTCCGTCGCTGCGTCGTCAACGGGTGTGTCAGTTGCCGACCCCACGGGCGCGGTGTCACCGGTTCCAGCATCGTCGCGGGAGTCGATAGGCGAGCCTGCTGGCGGTGTCTCGGTCGTCGGTGCGTCGTCCGAGGGGCCCGCTGTAGCACTATCGAACGAGGACTCTGCTTCGTCGATATATGCGGCCGCCTCGTCGGCCGCGGCCGAATCAGCGAGCTCATCGGTAGCTGTTTCGGCGGTAGCAGGCGTGTCAGTGGCCGACGGCCGGTCACTCGGAACGGCGGTCGATTCCGCTTCGGTGGTTTCAGCGGTCGACGGCTCGCTACCGGCATCGTCTGACGCTGAATCGGTCGGGTCGGGGTTCGCGTCTCCAGCGATGTCGGTAGCCGTGCCATCAGCTTCGTTGGCCGGTGGTGCCTCGTTCGCTGGTTCGTCAGCAACGTCACCGACGACAGGTGTAGGGTCAGTGTCGTCCGACCCGTCACCCGTCTCCGCGTCGGCGTCGACCCGACGAACGACTCGGGTCGGCTCCGTTTCGACAGCCTGCGACGGCGCAGAAGCAGCGGTATCGCCGGCAGTTGTCTCACCTTGCTCGTCTGCCGCCGTCGGTTCGGGAGGTGCGTCGCGCTCGTCCGCCTGTCCATCGTCGACGCGGCTAACGATCCGCGTCGGCTCGGAAGCGCCGCTGTCGGTATCGGTTTCGTCCGTCTCCGGGACTGCAGGTCCGGCGTTCTGGACACTATCCAGTGCCAGTTCGGACTCCAGACGCGTCACGACGGCCGCAAACACCGGCTCGTTGCCGAACGAGCGAGCGGCCACGTCGAACACCGCGACGCCCACCTCGTCGTCCGGCCCGGAAACGGCGACGCCCCACCGGCCGTCGGACTGGACCCACTCACCGTCGTATGCTCGCACGAGGAGTTCGCCGAGATAGCTCCCGAACCGTACCGTGTTCTCGGTGTAGGTCGTCGTCCCCGCGGCGCCACCGACGGTCTCGCCGCCGTAGCTCTCCTCGATGGCTGTATCGAGACGGGCGAGCGCATCGGGGTCGAACGTCAGCGGGTCCGCGCCGTCAACGACGCGCTCGGCGTACTTCCGGAACGCCGTCGGGTCAAGCGTCGCCGTGTCCAGACGGTCCGGCCCATCGTCGGACGAGGAGTCACCTCCAGCCGTCCGTTCGTCCCCGCCGGTCGACGAGGTATCGCCACCGACGGTGCGACGGATCGTATCGAACAGGCCCATGGACACCGGAAGTACGTGCCGCTACAAGAATGTACGCCGAAAGGATATTCGGCCGACAGGTCTGCGGGGCGAAAGCGATTCAGTGCTCGTCGCGCAGTTCCATGTCGGCGACGATTTCGTAAGGATGCTGTCCCTTCCGGATGCCGTCGAGCAACTGGAACGCCTCGTCGGGCGCGAGGAAGTGCCGGGTCACAGCCCGGCCGAGCGGCGTCGGTGAGAGGCCGTCGATGAACTCGTATTCGAGCAGTTTCCCCAGTGCGTGTTTCGTCGGCACCTCGCCGACCATCCGGTCGTTGAGCCGCTTGGCCTGCTTGCCGGCAACGGTGACGTTCGCCAGCGTCTCCTCGACGGCCGCGCCCTCGTCGTAGCGGGTGATGACCGGCTCCATCTCGCCTTTCAGGAGTTTGAACGCCACTTCATCCTCGGTCATCTCCATGCTGTTGTGGTACGAGCAGTCCGGTTCGACCAGCATGTAGACGGTCCCCTTGTCGTGGTAGTCCGGGCGGCCCGCACGGCCGAGCATCTGGCTGAACTCCTGGACGGTGAGCCACTCGATACCCATCGCCAGCGAGTCGAAGATGACCTGCGAGGCCGGGAAGTCCACCCCAGCGGCCAGCGCCGCCGTCGTCACGACCGCCGCGAGGTCCTGGTCGGCGAACTGCCGCTCGACGCGCTGGCGCTTCCGGTTGTCCAGTCCGGCGTGGTACGGCGCTGAGCTGTACTCCAGTTTCCGTGAGATCTGGTGACAGCGCCGCCGGGAGTTGGTGAAAATGATAGTCTGACCGCGATAGCCCTTGCTGGACTTATTATCGAACGCCCGCTTGACCAGCTTCTTTTCCGTCTCAATCTTCTCGCGGCCGTCGGCGAACGTGACGTGGCGCTCGATGGGGACCGGCCGCTCCTCGAACTCGATGAGCGTCGCTCGGAGTTGGTCGGCCAGCTGGCCGGGGTTGCCGACCGTCGCCGAGAGGTAAATCCACTGCGTGTCGCCGCTGTCGGGCGCGCCGCCGGACTCGCAGTAGTATTTGAGTCTGGAAATCAGGCCGTCGAGCCGGTGGCCCCGCTCGTCCTCGCCGAGCGTGTGGACCTCGTCGATGACGACGGTGCCGACAGTGCCGAGATTCTTGCCAGTCCGGAGCGCGTGGTCGATTCCCTCGTAGGTCCCGACGATGACATCAGCTTCGGGGTCGAAGCGTCCGCCCTCGTCGGCGATACGGCTGGCACCCACGCGCAGCGACACGTCGACCATGTCGCCGTAGCGGTCCTGGAACTGCTCGTATTTCTGGTTCGCGAGCGCGACCAGCGGGACGAGAAACAGCATCTTGCCCTTGCCGTTGAGGACGCGGTCGATGCCGGCCATCTCGCCGATGAGCGTCTTCCCCGTCGCCGTCGCGCTCACGACCAGCTGGTCGCGGCCCTCCGTGGCCCCGTGCTCGACGGCGAGGCTCTGGACCGGGAGCAGGGTGTCGAACCGGGATTCGAGGTGTGCTTGCATACCCGGGTGGAGGTCCAGCGAGTCGACGCGGACGGGGTCGACCTCGTCGACGGTCGCCGAAATCTCGTCGAACTTCGTCAGGTCCGGGTCCAGTTGGCCCGACAGGAGGTTCGTCACCCGGTCGAGATCCTGGACTTCCAGTAGCAGTTCTTCGAGGCGGTCGCGCGCGTCGCCGCTGATGCTCCCTTTGAACGCGAGTTCGCGGTCGAGTTGCTGACGAGCGCACTCCGGACAGATGGTCTCGTCGTCGGCTTCGATGGCCGTCTCGCTCGTGATCGGCGAGTAGCGCCCGTCGGAGGCACACAGCCGGCAGCTCCGGACGACCTTGGCCTCGATCTGGTACGCGTCGAGCATCTCGCGGATGCGCTCGCGGGCGAGCGGGGTAGTCTGCTCGGAGATGCGAATGCGGGCCGCACGACGGGCGATCTCGACGAACTGGTCGGGGGAGCGAAGCTCCTCGCTGGTCCCGTCCTTGATCCGAAGTCGGCGTGGGCGGGGGCCGGCGTCGGTCTCCTTGAGTTCGAGGATGCCGTGGAAGAGCCGGTCGCCGTCCCGCTGGGCGACGACGCGGAACTCCTCGCCGTGTTCGTGGAGGAACAGCGTCTCTACCTGTGCGGCCTGCTGTGACACAGTTGTCTAGTGGCGATTGCGCTACTTGAGCGGTTCGGACTAGGTGTGGGCGGGACGAATCACGCGGCTACGGTTTCGAACAGCCAGAACGCCCCGAGCCGCTGGACTACTGCGACTCGCTGCGCTCCTCGGTCGTTGCACTCCCTGCGGTGTTTAGGTCGTCTCGAACGCCCAGCGGTTCGCCCCTTTCGCTCCCACCCGGCCTGGATTGGGTAGTCGGCTCTGTGTTGGGCGCTCTGGTGCTCAGCTGTTGCTACGCCCGTGGAGATGCACATGCTAGCAGTCACTCCTGCAGTTTGATTTCGTCGTCGCCGGCGGGAACCGCACAGAGGAACGCACCCGGTTCGTCACCGTCGTTGCGGTACCAGTGGACAGCGCCGGCGGGGATATGGAGGCTGTCGCCGGCTTCGACGTCGTACTCTTCGCCCTCGATACCGACGGTGTACCGGCCAGCAAGGACGTACTGCTCGTGTTCGACCTCGTTGGTGTGTTCCGGTACACTGCCGCCGGGGGCGAGCGTGAAGCGCCGAATTGCGAGATTGCCACCGCCGGTCCCCTCGCCGATGAGAACGCCTTTTTTTAGCCCGTCAGCTGCGTCGACACCCTCGTACTCGATGTCCTCGGCCCGCCGAATCAGTGGGTCGCTCATGTGTGAGACATCGCGGGTGCAGCGCAAAGGCGTGGCGGCGGGAGTCCCGCCAAGGGGGCTTAAGACCGTCCCGCGTCAACTCCTCGATATGCGCCGGTTTCGTATCGGAAGCGCGTTCGGAATCCCGATCCAGTTGGACCTGACATTTCTCCTCGTACTACCGCTGTTCGCCTGGATTATCGGGACACAGGTAGAGCAGACGACCGAGCTCCTGAACGGGACCTTGAACGCCGGGCTGGACGCCGCCGTCCTCACCGACGGTGCACTCGTCTGGGTGCTCGGCATCGGTGCGGCCGTCGGCCTGTTCGCCGGCGTCGTCCTCCACGAACTCGGCCACTCGCTCGTGGCCATCCGCTATGGCTTTCCCATCGACTCCATCACGCTCTGGCTGTTCGGCGGCATCGCCCAGCTCAGCGAGATGCCCGAAGACTGGAAACAGGAACTGGTCATCGCCATCGCCGGTCCTATCGTCAGTATCGCCGTCGGCGCTGTCTGTTACGTCGCGTTCCAGATTCTCCCGAGCGGCGTGGGGACCATCGTCGAATCAGCCCGGTTTATTCTCGGCTATCTCGCGCTGATGAACATCGCGCTGGCGGCGTTCAACATGCTCCCGGGGTTCCCGATGGACGGCGGCCGCGTCCTGCGTGCGCTGCTCGCCCGCCGACGGTCCTACGCCAGAGCCACAACCATCGCCGCCGAGGTCGGGAAGGTGTTCGCCATCTTCCTCGGCCTGTTTGGCATCTTCGTCCTCGGAAACATCTTCCTCGCCGGCCTAGCCTTCTTCATCTACATCGGCGCGGCGGGCGAGTCCCGCCAGACCTCGATGCGGGCCGCGTTCGAGGGCGTCACCGTCGCGGACGTGATGACGCCGGCGGACCACGTAACGACGGTCCCCGAAGACATGTCCGTCCGGGAGCTCATCCAGACAATGTTCAGGGAGCGCCACACCGGCTATCCGGTCGAGCGCGGCGGCGAGGTCATCGGCCTTGTCACGCTCGAAGACGCCCGCGCCGTTCAGGAAGTCGAGCGCGATGCCTACACCGTCGGCGACGTGATGACGACGGAAATCATCACGATTAGCTCGGACACCGACGTGATGGACGCGTTGACCTCGCTCCAACAGAACTCCGTCGGTCGCCTGCTGGTCACTGGCGAAGACGACTCCTTCGAAGGGCTGCTCACCCGATCCGACATTATGACGGCACTCTCCATCATCAAATCGAGCAGCGACTACACCGCCATCGGCGAGCCGGAAACCGAAACCGTCCAACCCGAATCCAGAATAGAGCGGTAGCGGTCACTCGGCGGCGAGATACGACATCGCCGCCTCGTCGGAGACCTGCTCGAACTGCTCGTAGTACTGGCCGACAGCGCGGAACTCCGACGGTACCTCCAGACAGATCACCTCGTCGACCAGCGCTTTGAGGTCCGATATCGCCCGTGGCGAGGCGACCGGCACCGCGAGGACGAGGCGCTCGGGGTCAGCCTGTCGAATCTGCTCGATGCAGGCCCGGGCCGTCGCGCCCGTCGCCACGCCGTCGTCGACGAGACACACCCGCTTGCCGGTAAGTGACAGCGATGACTTCGAGTCACGGTAGCGCTGGGCTTTCTGCCGGGCGGTTTCGGCCATCTCCGATCGCGTGTTTGCAACGTAGTCACTGGGAATCTCTCGTCGGTTGATGACATCGCTGTTGAGCCAGACCGAGCCGTCGGCGGCGACAGCGCCGATAGCGTACTCGGGGTTGTTCGGTGCGCCGATCTTTTTTGCGACCGAAATATCCAGTGGCACATCGAGCGCGTCAGCGACTGGATGCCCCACCGGCAGCCCACCGCGCGGGATAGCGAGGACGATGTCGACTTCGATATCCCGCTCGCGCAACGCCTCTCCAAGCCGGTTTCCAGCCGCCTGCCTGTTCGCGAACGTCGGAGAGCGGTTGCGTCCCATACTGGTTAGTTCGCTGTCTTGATGCAAATATTTCTGCATTCTGGTGGTCAGCTGGAACCCTCGCGCCAGCCGGAGGACACCGTTACTCGGTGTCCAGCGCCGCGGCGACCGCTTCGAGTTCCCCCTTCCGGAAAGGCTGCTCTGCGTCCGCAGGGTTGTCATCCTCCTGCTCTCCGATTTGCCAGAGGATTCCCGCCCGCATCTGTGGTTTCGATGGCAGTCGGTCCGTATCTACGTCGTATCCGACAGCCTCGCAGATCGCCGCCAGCGCTTCCTTGGTGAACGCAGTCGAGACCGGCCGTTCGTACCGCCCGACAGCCTCGCGGATCTCGTTCCGCAGTTCGTCGACAGTCGGTGACATACGGGTACTGGCGGCGGGACCGATTGTGTAGGTTCCGGTCCAATTACACCGTCGTGCCGCCTGCGACAGGGGTATCCATTCGAGGGATACTGGCCCGCCAGCGCAACTTCGCCCGCGAGACATGGTCGAACTCCGCTCGGCGATGGCAGCCCGGACACAGCGAAATGACGTTGTCCAGCATGTGTGCGTCCCGAACGGCGAGCGCCCGCATTGCGGCGAACAACCGAACCGGCACGATGTGGTGCACGTCCGGGTTCCGGCCCAGTTCGTCGGCATCAGTCCCATACAGTACGCAAGCGTGGTCGTCCCGCGCCAGGGCTTGCTCGCGCACCGCCCGCCATCCCGGTCCGTATTCGCCCACGCCACCGCCGCGCCAGTTCGGATGCCCGTCACCGGTGAACGCCGCCGAAAGCCACTCCCCGTGGCAGTCACGGCTGCAGAGGACGACTTCACTCTGAATCTGACTCGGATATCGCTCAATGCGGGCGTCGCAAACGTCACAGGAGACCGATAGTTTGCCACCGGACCACGAGTGGTGTGCAGCTCCAGAAATTTGTGGCGGGTCGCGCCACGCCGCGTTCTCGACACAGTCAGAGCAGTACACCCCATCTTTCTCCGACGGGTAATACTCGAACTTCGCGCCACAGACCTCGCACTTCGTCTGCTCTGTCGCATCCGAAAAGTTCGGATTAGCTTTTCCTTCGTACGATACGGCGGCATCGTGGCAGTGCTCCGAACAGTAGGCTCGGGCGGACTCACAGTAGAAGGAGTCTCCACAATGGTTGCACTCTCTATTCGGTAGCCGTTCGTCGTGGACGCGGCTATGATGCACTCCAAGACCACGTCGACTATCGAATACCCGACCACATGTCGGACAGTCGAACTCTTTCACAGGGCAGACAAGAACGTAGTAGATAGTAAATATGAGCCGAGTAGGGTGAAAATAAAACTAAACGTACCGATGTCCTCGGTTCAAGACATATAAGAAAATTTATACAGTCCGGGTGCGGGAATTGAACCCACGTCTCAGCCACCACAAGGCTGAAGGATACCACTACCCCAACCCGGACACGCTCGCTGAAGCATTCGTAGATATTCCGCTGGAACAGAAATACGTTACGAATCTGGAAACCAGTGAGTCGTGAGAGCGCATGACAGCGGTTGCACATCGGTTCGGAGTGGGTTTCGACTAGGTCACCGGCTGCTTCGAGACGCTTTTACACAGCCGACGCGTACAGAGGGGCACGCGTGGCCATCACGGACAAAATCTACGTCAAGAACCACCAGCAGCTTGCCTCCCAGCTAGAGACGAGCTTCCCAAAGGGCGCGTTCAAGGGTGCGACGCTGGACATCCTGTTTCAGGGCGAGGGGTTGGCAAAGCTCGACGAAGCCTCCAGAGAGCGAGTCCTCGATTTCGCTGAAGACTTTCTGGACTGTGACTGTGAGGCCAACCCCCACTGTGGCTGTGCCGAGCGGAAGTTTATTTCGTACCTGCTGGAACTCCGCGAACAGGGAATGGGACCGGACGCCATCGTCGACGTGATGAGCGACGACTACATGCTGTATGCCTATCCGGGTGACGTGCTCTCCTTCCTCGATAACTCCGTCAGAACGTTAGAAGCCGTGGAAACCCTGGCCGACGTCGACGGGCGAGACGACGTGGCCGAAGACGTACAACAGAAACGCCAGCGGTTACTCTAAGTCGTCGAAACTGCCGATGCGATAGGAGGCGTCCTCTTCCTCGCCCTGGTCAAGGTCTTCGAGGTGGATGACCTCGTCCTGATCCATTTCGTCGAGTTGCTGCCGGAGCTTGGTGACGTAGCGCTTGTGTTCTTCCAGTTGTTCGCGGAGGTGCTCGGCTTCGAGTTCGAGTCGTTCGTGCTCGCGGACGAAGCTCTTGGGTACTTCGACCTTCGGGGGGAAGCTCTCGGTGCTGGTCTCGGTTGCGTCGTCCTCGAACTCGTGTTCCGGCGCGACCTTCACCTGGCCGTCGTGGGAGACGAGCGTGTCGACGTAGTCACGAAAAACTGCAGAGAGCGAGATATCGCGCTCCTCGGCGATTTCGCGGAGGGTTTCGAATTTGTCCTCGCTGACGCGAAAGGAGATTGTCTTGTTTTTGTTACCCATAGTTATGTACTGTTTTAGCAGCAACGTATTTAATCGTTTGTCAGACGCTACCGGACCCGCACCTCGGTAGCCGTCTCCGGCAACAGTCGAACCGCCGTGATTTAACAGCCGGCCGACCTCGGTATCGGCAGAGATGGCGACAGATATCGACGCAACCGGCCACCACTTCGGCATCATCGTCAGCGACCTGGACCGCGCCGTTGAGTTCTACCGCGACGCGCTCGGACTCGACGTACTGACCCGCTTTTCGGTCGGTGACGAGGCGTTTGGAACCGCTGTCGACATCGAGGGGGCCAGCGCCGAACTGGTCCACCTCGACGCCGGCAGCGTCCGTCTGGAACTGGCGACATACGAGCCGGAGGGTGGGGCAATGCCCGACCCCGACCTCAATCGTCCGGGAGCGACCCATCCCGGGCTGGAGGTCGACGACCTCGACGCCGTCGCCGACCGCTTGCCCGACGATGTCGAGACGCTCAGCGGCCCCCAGACGACCGAGAGCGGGACGACGATCATGTTCGTCGTCGACCCCGAAGGGAACCGAATCGAGCTACTGGAGCCGTAACGCCAGTCGCAAAGAAACCGCCGACAGCGTCGAGGTTAGTCCGCGCTGGCTTCGGCCTGCTCGTCCTGTAGGCTCTCCAGCGCGCCGACAACGGACTGCCGATAGTTCTCGATTGAGAGCTGCTCGTACTCCTCGTCAGCCATTGCGATGTACTCGTCGGTGGCCGGATCTTCCATGTCGGCCTCGTTGTACCGCTTGACCCTATCGAGGGTTCGCTCGGCCGTCTCCACGACCCAGCGGTCCCGTGTCGCCTCGTCAACCTCGGAGATGGATTCTGGGCGAATCGAGACGTTGACTTCGCCCTCGTCGGTCTCGTAGGTGCGTGGTTTGCCGACGACGGCGACGTAGGCTGGCGGCTCCAGTTCGCGCAGCATCGACGCTGCGTCGGGCTGGTACTGCCCGGCGTACATGAAGAACGTGTCGCCGTTGGGGTCGACGACCCGTCCCTGCCAGTACTCGCTGTCCTCGCCGACATCCTCAGTCTCGGTGAGGGTCCCGACCAGGAACACGCGGTTGGCGCGCTGCCCGGTCGGGAGGAGGACGTACACCGGCGCGCGGTCGTCGTCGGATTCCTTGAACGTGTAGCTCGCGTCGTTGAACTCGCGTGCGAAGACGCGCCGTGCGACCTCGCGGGTGGGTGTACTCGCCATTTAGATCGACCTCGCTTTGATAAGAATCTCGTCTGCATCCACAGCCCCGGTCAGTCGCTCCTGCTCGTCGGCGAGCAAGTAGCGGCCAAAGGTCGGACCGCGAACGCGGTAGTACCGGCCGAGGATTTTCTGTCGCATCTCGTCAGCAACGACTGTGGTGTCGAGCGCGTCCATCGCCATCTCTTTCGCCTCTTCGAGGGCGATGCCGGTCAGTTCCTCGGTCGCTTCCTCGTCGAAGATGACCTCGGTGACCTCCTCGCCGTCGTCGAGGACGCCCTTGATGCGGAGGTCGAACTCGCCTTCGACCTCGCCGTGTTCGCTACAGCGGCCGTTCTGGAGGACGCGCGTGCAGTCGTCCTCCGGACAGCGTTTGATGAGCCCGGAGCCGGACTGGATGTCGACCAGTGCGCCTTCGGCCTCGACGCTGTCGTCGCCGACCTCGATCTCCTCGTCGAGTTCCTCGATAGTGGTCGTCCGGTTGAGCTTCACGGAGAAGCGCCCCTGGTACTCGTCGGTGACGACGTTGCGCAGGGCGTAGGACTTCCCTTCCTCCAGGGAAGGCAGGTCGGACTTCGACCACTTCGTAAACTTAATCGTGCCCGTCTCGTCTCCCAGCAGGCCGACCTGGGCCACGGCGTCGGCGCGTGGCTCCCAGAGTTCGACGACCGTCGCGCGAACGTCGACCCACTCCTCGGGGGCGTCGACATCGGCGACGTTCACCTGCTCGTTGCCGCCACCGTCGCCGCTGCCCAGCTGGTCGCGGTCCATGCCGGCCTCGTCGAGGTACGTGTTGACGACGCTCCGGCGGGCCTCGCTGATCGGGACCTGATAATCGTTGACCAGCGTATCGAGACGCTCGACGACGTCGTCGACATCAATCTCTAGCTGGTCGGAAAACTGCTCGTGTATCTCTGTCGCGTGGGTTCGCAAATCTGACTCAGTCATTGGCTGTCACTGTCTCCGCCTGGTTTTCGTTGGGAGACGTTCGATGGTTGGTCGCCTTTGGTTATAAACACTCGCCCAGCGGAGTGAAAGTGAAACTGCGTGCGAATGTCGCGGCCCCGAATTGAGTTGTGAGGGCCACGCGAGAAGATTGATTTGTGGCCGGGCACAACGGTCAGTATGGCCGACGACGACCGACTCGCACGGTTCATCCGGGAGACCTTGCGGTCGGCCGAGCAGCAACTTTCCGACGCGAAGAAGGCCTACAAGAACGGCAAGCGGTCGGCGGAGGCCGGCCTGCCCAGAGACGAGGAAGGGCGGGCCCGAATCGTCTGTCGCCGGCACGCCGAGTACCGCGCGGTGTCGATGGACGAGCAGCGACGGCCAGTCTGCTACGACGCGGAGAACCCAGACTGTCAGGGCTGTGTCGAGGATATCAGGGGCGGCACCATAGAGACGTGGTAAGTCGCTGACGGCAGTGGCTTCGGCCGGTCCTCCCCTCGGTCGCCAGTACAACACTTTAGCACCGGCCGGCTGAACGCGGAGTATGGAGCGACCAATCGTCGCGCTCGTTCTGGCCGGCGGGACCGGCACACGTCTGTATCCGGCGAGTCGAAGCGACCGGCCCAAACAGTTTCTCTCCTTTGGGGCGGACAAGTCACTACTCACCGAGACTGTCAACCGTGTGGGGTTCGCCGACGAAACCTACGTGCTGACCCGGGAGTCATTCGCCGATGGGGTCCGAGAACGTGTCCCGAATACGGCAGTGTTGACCGAGCCGGACCCCAAAGATACCGGGCCGGCCCTTGTGTACGCAGCCCACCGAATCCGCGAACGGGTCGGCGACTGTGTCCTGTTGTGTCTGCCCAGCGACCACCGGATTTCGGGGCCGTTCGAGCGGGTCGGGCGGACGGCCGCGCGAGTCGCAGTGGAAACGGAGGGGATCGTCACCGTCGGCATCGAACCGGACCGGCCGGCGACCGGTTACGGCTACATCAAGCCGGGCCCGTCAGAGAACGGCTTTGCGCCGGTCGAAACATTCCACGAGAAACCTGACCGGGAGACCGCGACGGAGTACGTCCGGGAGGGATTCTACTGGAACGCCGGGCTGTTCGCGTGGACGCCGACGACCCTCCTGTCGGCGGCAGCGTCCTCGCCGCTTGCACCGATGGTCGAACGGCTGGACGAGGACGCCGATGCGGCGTTCGACATCGTCGATCCGGTGAGCATCGACTACGCTGTCCTCGAAGACGCCGAGAACGTCTTCGTCGTTCCAGCGGCGCTTGACTGGGACGACCTGGGGTCGTGGGACGCTTTCGAACGCGTCCTCGACAGTCAGGACCGGAACGCGGTGCTCGGCGACGCGGTGACCATCGACGCCGACGGGAACGTGCTAGCAAGCGACGGCCACGTCAGCGCCGTCGGCGTCGAAGACCTCGTGGTAGCTTCTTTCGACGACCGGACATTGGTCGTTCCGAAAGACGAGGCCCAGCGAGTCAGGGAAGTGGTCGCCAAACTGCGGGACGATGAGCGGTTCTGACTGGACCGCTGGTCGGGACCGTCAGCTCCGCATCGCGCCGCCGTCGACCGGGAGCGCCGTCCCGGTGACGTACGACGAGCGGGCCGACGAGAGGAACGCCACCACGTCGCCGAGTTCCTCCGCCTGGCCGACGCGTTCGAGCGGCGCGTCCGACCACGATTCGATGCCCTCCTCGTAAGATTCGTACTCGCCGCGCTCGACGGCGGCCTCAACCAGTTCCTCGATACGGGGCGTCTCGTGTGCCCCGGGGAGGACGGCGTTCACGCGAACCTCGGGTGCGAGCTCACGGGCCTGGGTCTTCATCAGGCCGATGACGGCCCGGCGGACGGCGTTCGACAGCACCAGGTCGTCGATGACTTCCCGGACCGAGCGGGACGTGATGTTGACGATGGTGCCGGCCTCGGAGTCACTGAGGTACGGGTAGGCGGCCCGGGTGGTCCAGACGGCGCTCATCACCAGCAGGTCGTAGGCGCTGTACCACTCGCGCTCGGTCGTCTCCATGAACGGGCCGGGGGCCGGGCCGCCCGCGCTGGTGACGACGTGGTCGAGGCCGCCGAAGGTGTCGACGGTCTCCTCGACGAGCGCCGCTATCTGATCGGGGTCGGTGATGTCAGCTTCGACGGCCAGCACGTCGCCGTCACCGACTGATTCGAGCCGCCCCCGTGCTTCGTCGACGTGGTCCGGCGTCCGACCACAGACAGCCACATCGGCTCCCTCAGCGGCGAGCGCTTCGGCGCTCGCAAGTCCGAGCCCGCTCGTCGCGGCGGTACACAGCGCTGCGTTGCCATCGAGTTCAAGGTCCATACCCAGAGGAAGGGCTGACTGGCTCAAAGAAGTCCCGCTCGCAAACGGTTCGGCTGACTGGCCTAGCTGCCCCAGAAGTTGTCCCGGCTTCCGAGACGGCGGCCGTCATCGTCGGGGTCGTCGTCCGTCTCGTCAGTCTCGGCGTCGCTCTCACCGGACTCAGCTTCGGACGGCGCTTCGTCCATCTCTAGGCGCTCGATTTCCTCGGCCCGGGCGTGGTTCGAGTGGACGTTCGTCACCTTGACCAGCGAACGGGCCGGGGGGAGCACGCCGTCAACCATGATGATGAAGCCGTCCTCGGTCCGCCCGACACCGGCCCCGCTCTCGTGGATGTCCTCGACGTCGACGGTGACCTCCTCGCCCATCTTGACCGGCTGGCTCTTGAGTTCCGAGATCGGCTGGTTGTAGTGATTGCACCACTCTGCACCGCCGCGGTCGCCGTAGTGGGTACAGCCCATCCCCTGGATTCGTTCGGTGAATTTGGGACAGTCGTCTGCGAGCGGACAGTCGGCCATATCAGGGGATAACGCGGCCGCTGGCAAAACGCTTGCGACCCCGTGTCCGAGGTACACAGCCTGTTATTACCTTTGAGATTTTCACCGGCACACACTTTACCGCCACTCGCTGGTTGTCGCGTAGCATTCAGTCGCACCCAGAGCTATGAGAACGCAGCTGTTGACAGGACTGGTTTGTCTCCTTCTGGTTTGTGCGTCCCCGGTCGCCCTCGGTGTCGGATCGGGACTACCAGAGCGAGGCAGCGCTGGCGGCGACAGTTCGATTGGCGTCGAGTACGCAATCGATAGAGAGCCGAACCAGACCGGTCACGTCCGGGTAACCGCGACGATTGATCGCCCACGACACGTCACTGGACTGTCGGTGCGGACGCCAGCGGAGGCGACAGTCCACAGAGCTGACGGCCTCCAGTCCAATGGCGACCGCTGGCGTCTCAGCGGTGCTGCCAGGACAGCACGGTTGACCTACACCGTGCCGGTCGGACTCTCGACAGCGTTCGGCCAGCGGACCGCCGACACCCACAACTGGACGCTATTGGCCAGACAGGAAGTGTCACTGCGTGCCCGCTGGCGCTGGCACGTCGGGCCGCGGCCCACGTGGAACGAGTCACTCGCGCTCGCGCCCGGTCAGAGCGGTGTCGCCGGGAGGACAGCCGCCTACATCGGTCCCCACGGGACAGAAACCAAGACGGTCGATGGCGACCGAATCACGCTCATCGTCCCGGCAGCGTCGGAGCTGCGGCCCGACAGAGACGCCATTCTAGACTCTATCAGCCATGCGAAGCGTGCCTCGACTGCCGGACGGGACCACGACCACATCCGCGTGTTTGTCGCGCCGAACGAACTCGCGTCGGGCGGGTACGCCCCCTCGAACGGCGAGCCGGACGTCATCGTCAACGCCGGGGAACCCGTCCGCTCCCCGGTCAACGTCTGGGTCCACGAGTACCGCCACACCCGACAGACGTTCGAGGCGACACCGGAGATGGTGTGGCTCGAGGAGGGGAGCGCCGACTACCACACAGCGGCGCTCACCTACACCGCGGGCGACATCGGGCAAGACCGGTTCCGGGACAGGGTCACGACCGAGCGTTACGAGACTGCGGACCTGACACGGCCCGACAGCTGGGACGGCCCCGGGCCGCAGTACCACAAGGGAACGCGCGTCGTCGCAGCCATCGACGCCCGCCTCCGACAGACGACCGACGGTCGCCGGACGTTCGAAGCCGTCCTCGGCAGGCTGATGCAGCAGGACGACCGCGTCACTCTCGCGCTGTTCGCCGAGACGGTGTCAGCCGTCGCCGGGACGGACCTCGATGCATTCGTTCGGCGGGCCGTCACTGGCGACGCACCGTCGGTCCCGATGGACGCGCTCATAGACCTCAGCCCGCGACGGAGCGGGTCGGCAGACACGACCGAGCGGCCGATGAACGCCGCGCCGGCACTCGAGCGCGCCACCACGGCGACCAGCGCCGGGGACAGGTCCGGGGCCGGCGTCGGTACTGCACGACCTGTCACCGACCGCCATGGAGAGTGGACCGTCCTCGGGACGCTCGGTATGCTGACGGTGGTGCTGGTCTCTCGCCAGCGACGGCTGGAACGGCCGTAGCTCCAGATAGGCGTCGTTCGAGCCGGGAACGTCGGCGCGGCCGCGGCGACGACCGACCCGAATATGTTCTTCCACAACCGTCATGTCGACCGCTTCCGTGCCCTCCAGCAATGGCATCACAGTCCATCTTCGAGCGGATCGGCGGTCGCGACGCGGTCGAGGCGGTGGTCTCGGATTTTTACGACCGCGTGCTTGACGACCCGCTGCTCGAACCGTACTTCGAGGAGACCGACATGGACCAACTTCGCAGCCACCAGGCGCAGTTCATCAGCGCCGTCACCGGCGGGCCGGTCGACTACGACGGGGACGATATGCAGACCGCCCACGAGGGCATGGGGATCACAGAGGACGCCTTCGCCAGTGTCGCCTCCCATCTCGAAACCGCGCTCCGCGAGAACGGCGTCCCCGACGACGACATCGAAGCAATCCTCACCGAAGTCGCTGCCATGGAAGACGACATCGTGGAGGCGTAGCCCACCGGCGTGTCAGTTTTTCATCAGAAAGGCGAGTGCGTTTCTCGACCACGAGACGAAGGCAGTGACTCCCGTGTGCGGAACCTCCTGTGTGTTTCGGCACGCTTCGGTATCGTTCAGCGGCGGGACGGGCACGGTGGGATTCGAACCCACGACCGTCGGATGTCTTCCCCCGATGGCAGCGCCAGCGGAGATAGAAGTCCGACGCTCTATCCGGACTGAGCTACGTGCCCTCGCTGTCGTGTACTTCCGGTAGTGACAAAAGAAATGCGGAACACAGTCGCCAGTCAGTCGTGGGGGTCAAGGTCTTCTTCGACATCGTCGGGCGTTGTAATGGCGTTCACGTTGCCGGTCTGAATCGCTGCCAGTCCGTCCAGACCACAGAGGGCGTCGATTTCGTCCTGTGTCGCCGAGACCAGCAGGTCGTCGAACTGGAGGCGGCGCTCGACGGTCGCACCGGCGGCCTCCGCGGCGGCGGCAACGCGCTCGGGGTCAGCACCGTCAGCCGTTTCGAGAACCAGATCGACGGGTTCGCCGTCGACTGGGTCCGCGCGCAAACTCTCGACGGCACGAGAGACGTACATTATTCGGATGAGGGGCCCCCGGGGCCTTGATTGTGCTGTTCGGGGCGGTCGAAGCGGGCCTCCGCGACGGCAAAGGCCAGCGTACTGACCAGGCCGAGCAGCGTCCCGCCGGTGAGCATTATGGCGAGATACTCCAAGTCCTGAGTGCCGAGGAAGAAGGCGCTGACGGCGTGTAACACGAGGGCGATCGAGAGGACGTAGAAGGGGGCGTTGAGATATCGCCACCGGAAGCTCCCGTCGAGATACTCGTCGGTCACCCGGCCGAGGCTGGAGGTGATGCCGGCGGCGGCGAACCACTGAATCGCGCCCGACACCAGCGACGCGATGACTTCGAGTGCATCGGGGTCCGTCTGGCGTCCGAGTTCCTGAACGCCGTTGACGCCGCCGATAGCAAGGAGTGCGGCCGCAACGACGTAGGTGATAATCGTCACGCGCCCGGCGTACAGTCCGGCGGTCGTTCGCTCGACCGCTTCGTCCAGTATCTTCTCGGCACCGAGGCCTCGGGCGAGAATGTAGAGTCCGAGCAGGCCGGAGATGACACCGAGCGCAGAGCCGGGGTAGCCCAGCGCTTCAATAGCGATTGTCAACGGGTAGATGAGCAGGAGAATACCCAGCGGCACCAGAATTGTGCCGCGGGTTTCCGGGTCATCAAGCACCTGCTTGATGGTGTAGTACATCGATTCGAGATTCTGGGCCTGCCGGACGACGACGCGGCGGACGCCGTCGATGCGAACCCGCGAGCGGATAACGGGGACCACCGACTCGTCCTGTGCGCCGTCGGTGACGAGGAGTGCCCGGACATCCTCACTGGCCGCCAGCGACGCGAGAACAGTATCGACCTCCTCGCCGACCGCGCGGTTGGCGGCGACATCGCTCCCGTCGACGCCGGTGACGGCCGCGACTTCGACCGGCTCGTCGGTGATGTCGTCGTAGATGTGGACGCCCTCGAAGAGGACGTTCACGTCGGAGTCCTCCGGGTCGTTCGAGGCCAGCGCCACCGCTGCGTCCACGACGGCATCGCGCCCGATGACTGGCGTCTCGATGCCGGTCTTGCGGCCGAGGTCGTCGTCGAGGTCGATACACAGCACCAGCAGCATCTGTCGGCGCTACGCCGTCTGTGTTTAACTTCTTTCGGGACCGCTACCCCGATTCCGTCGACGGCCCGCGGGTCCGGCGCTCGACGAGCAACAGCGCCGCGAGGCCGAGGATGATGAGGGTGTAGGCCCCGGCCGCGAGGAGGGCGGCCTGTTCGGAGGCGTACTCGCCGGTGCGGAAGATGATGGCCTTCCGGACCATAGCGATGACGCCCGTGTAGATGACCAGGCGGACGATTCGCCGGGTCTCGCTCTCCTGGGTGTAGGCGACGACGGTCTGGTACACCTCGACGATGATAAAGAGGAGCAGGGCGGTGTCGATGAAGCCGACGACGACCAGCGGGTCGGTGATGTCGCCGCGGATGGCGCTCTGGAATATCTGGAGTCCGAGGTCGAACACGCCGATGGCAAACAGCAGGACAAGCACCAGCGCCGCGACCACCTCGACGTACCGGATGGCCGTCTCGCTGAGGGCCAACACTCTGTCGTCGAACGACTCCGCCGCCGGCAGCGGCCCGCCCACGGGGTCGGACTCCTCGTCGTCCATACACCCGAAACGGACCCCAGCACATTCAAAGCGGTCCCTACCTGGCATGGCCCGGGTCGGCCGGCCGCGGCTCGTAGGCCGCCGGTGTCGTCCCCAAGCGGGCGACGAGCCACAGCACCGGGAGCAGGAGGACGCTCCCGACGGCGAACGGCGACCAGTAGCCGACGGCGAAGTACAGCCCGCCCATGACCGGCGGGCCGACGGTGCGGGCGAGGCTGCCGGCCCCCTGCGTGATGCCGAAGGCGCTCCCCTGGACGGCCGCGCCGGCCCGCTGGGAGACCAGCGCCGTCAGCGTCACCGAGAGGATGCCGTTGCCGAGCGGCAGCAGCGTCAGCACGAGCAGGAGGCCGAGCAGGTCGGCGGTGAGAAACGGGACGAGTGCGGTCAGGTCGGGCAGGGCCGAGCCGACGGCCCGCGAAGCCGGGATGGCACCGACGCCGACGACGAGCAGGCCGGTCCCGAGAAGCGAGAGCCGGACCGGGCTGTACCGGGCCGAGAGCCGCCCGACCAGGACGCCCTGGGTGACGACCGCGAGGACGCCGATATAAGTCAGAAGGAGCGCGCTCTGGGCCGCGGTGTAGCCGTAGATGTCGGCGACGTAGGGGACGAACATCACCTGCACGCCCGAGAAAGCAAAGGAGACCAGGAAGAAGGCCGCCAGCAACGGGCGGAGGCCGGGGGTCGCCACCGCCGTCCGGAGCTGTGAGAGCGCCGAGGGGCGGCCGGTCGCCGTCGGGGTTCCCGAGGCGGGCCTGGATTCCGGGAGAAACAGGAGGGCGACGACGACGCCACAGAGGCTCGCGGCCGCGGCGGCGAAGCTCGGGAGCGAGAACCGGGTGACGGGAACGGCCGCCGGCACGAGCGCGTCGACGGCGGCGACCGTGGCGTCGAAGCTCAGCACCGCGCCGATGCCGGGGCCGAAAATGAACCCCAGGCCGAAGGCGGCCCCGATGAACCCGAGCGCCGCGGCGCGTCGCTCCGGCGGCGTCACGTCGGCGACGTAGGCCTGGGCCGTCGAGAGGTTCCCGCCCATCGCGCCGGCGAGCATCCGGGAGACGAACAGCAGCCACAGCGCGTCGGCCAGCCCGAACACCGTCCACGCGACGACGGAGCCACACAGCGACACCACAAGCACCGGCCGGCGGCCGACGCGGTCCGACAGCGAGCCAAGCAGCGGCGCGGAGACGAACTGCATCGCGGAGTAGGAGGCCGCCAGCAGGCCGATGACGAACTCCGTCCCGCCCGGGAACGACCGGGTGTAGTACGGGAGGATGGGGATGACGATGCCGAAACCCAGCAGGTCCAGGAAGACGACGAAGAAGACGACCGCGAGGGCGCGGCGGCGGGAGCCGGCGGTGCCGGTCCCGGTGGCTGTCATACCTGCCCCTGGGTCGGGGAGCCGGATAAGCGCGCCGGGGCCGTGGGCGTCTCTCGCACGCCGAACCCGATGCGCACGCTTTTTCCCGCTGGGAGCGGTGGCTAGAGACAATGATTTCCGAGGGCTGCGAACAGTGCGCCAAAGGCGGCAAGATGGTGCTGTTCGTCTACGGCTACTGCGACCAGCGAGACTGCTTCTACTGTCCCCTCGGGGAGAACCGCAAGAACGTCACCCAGATGTACGCCAACGAGCGCCCCGTCGAGGACGACGCCGACGTCATCGAGGAGGCAAGGCGCATGAGCGCGCTCGGGACCTCCATCACGGGCGGCGAACCCCAGGAGGCGCTGGACCGGACCTGTCACTACCTGGAGCTCCTGAAAGACGAGTTCGGCGAGGACCACCACACGCACCTGTATACGGGCATCACCGGCGGCCGGGAGAACATGCGCCGGCTCTCGGAAGCGGGCCTCGACGAGATTCGCTTCCACCCGCCGCTGGAGCAGTGGGGCGACCTCCACGGGACCGAGTGGGAGGACATCCTCTACATCGCCCGCGAGGAGGGGCTGACCCCCGCCTTCGAGATCCCGGGCATCCGCGCCGAGGAGGAGTTCCTCGAATTCTTAGACGAGGGCGCGGCCGACTTCTGTAACATCAACGAGTTCGAGATGTCCGACGGGAACTACCGCCGGATGCAGGAGGAAGGCTTCGAACTGAAAGAGGACCACATGAGCGCCGTCGAGGGGTCCCACGACATCCTCGAGAAAATGGGCGACCACGAGAAGGTGTACTTCTGTACGAGCGTCTTCAAGGACGCCGCCCAGCACCGCTCGCGGCTCAAGCGGATGGCTCGAAACATCCGGCGTCCGTTCGACGACGTGACCGAGGACGGGACGCTCGTCTACGGGAAGGCGTGGACCTCCGAGGCGCGGCTGGAGGCACTCGGCGTCCCCGAAGAGTACTACACTGTCAAATCCGAGCACGTCGAGCTGGCCTGGTGGCTGCTTGAGGAAATGGTCGAAGAGGGCGACCTCGACAAGGGCGAAATCGTCGAGCAGTACCCGACCTACGACGGGACGGTCGTCGAGCGGACACCGCTGGCCGGCGGCGCGGATAGCGGGCGGGCAACTGCGGACGAT
Organism: Haloarcula taiwanensis; assembly: GCA_002844335.1. Lineage (NCBI taxonomy): Archaea > Methanobacteriati > Methanobacteriota > Halobacteria > Halobacteriales > Haloarculaceae > Haloarcula > Haloarcula taiwanensis. The sequence goes on along the minus strand of CP019154.1, from coordinate 19,216 downwards.
TAGCAAGCCACCCCGTGGTTCGTTGCAGCGTGCCTGAGAGAGTCGGAAAGAGACGTTGTGCTGTCAGGACGTGGGTTTATGTCCCGCCTCAGAGAAGTGAGGGTACGCTCGATGCGCTTTGGTATCGACAGCGGCAAACTCCTGTACGCACTCGGTGTCCTGTTCGCCGCGGCTGCGCTCCTGTATTTTGTCCGTGATGTCGTGTTCGACCTCTCGATAACCGTGAAAGCGGCGCTGCTGTTGCTGGCCTTTATCGCACTGTTCGTTGCGGGTGTAGCCCTCGAACGAGACGTACTTGACGTCGTTGCCTTCGCCCTCAGTGGGGTGACCTACGTCGTGTTCGTCGGCTACGTCGTCGTTCGGTATTCGCCCGGCGAGACGGGAACGTTCCTGTTGCTCGCCATGTCCGCAGGACTGTTCGTCGGGCTCGGCTACGCGCTCCGGGCAGGGATTCCGACGCCGTCGCAGCGAACGGCGGCGGCCGCCCTCGGCGGCCTCCTCATCGTGAGTGCTGGACTCGTGGGTGCCGACGCGCTCAGCGGCGGGGTGGCCTACGATGTGCAGACAAACGAGTCGGTCACCGTGTCGGTCCCGGAGACGGAACACACCCCGAACAGGTACCCGTACATCGAGGCAGAGGTCGGGACCGTTACCGCGTCGAACCCCTCTCCGTTTCTGCGGGCGCTAGATCTCCCCTCACTTTCGGGCTGTCTGGTCGGCCCGACAGAACATCCGGATGACAGCGTGTTCATAAACACCGATATCAAGTGGGACGAGGACACTATCGGCGCTTCGGCGACAAAGTCCTACGCCGTCAGGGCTGAGTTACCGATTGACCCGAACCGGACGGAGTCACAAACGTACGCCATCGAACAGGGACACGACTGCAGTACGGAGCGCTCTGAGCCAACGCTGGTGGTGCAGGTCAGCCAGAGCGACACGATAGACTGACTACTCCAGTTCTGTGAGACACTCCTGACAGTAGCTGGCGTCTTCCATGTTCGGCGTGCCGCAGGTGGCACAGGTTACGACTGACAGACTGGTCTCCGACAGCGGCGACGACTCATCGTCAAGGATTGCGTCGGCCGGCCAGTCAGGGCCAGTCAGCGACTGGTCCTGCATCTCAGCGTGTTGGTGGACCTGCTGAATGAGTTCGTCGTCACGCATCGCTTCGAGGCCGCGCCATAGCCCCAGAAACAGCAGCGTCGGCGCGACGATGACGAATAGGCCAGCGATGACGCGCAACGCCAGTTCCACCTGGCCGAGTGCCATATGCTCACAATGAACTGGACAGTCGAGTATCCTTCGCCGCATCTGTCGGCTTGCGGGCCGTCAAACGGCGTCGACGCCTTCTTGCCTCGTCTCGCTGAAGGCGGGGTATGAGTGGTCCTATCGTGGCAGTCGGTAGCGTCCTCGCTGTGGTCTTGCTTCTCGGACTGAGCGCGTTCTTTTCCAGTTCGGAGATAGCAGTGTTTTCGCTGCAAAAAGACTGGATAGCACAACAGGCAGCGACGGGGGAACGACGGGCGCAGGTGCTGCAGGAACTGTACGATAACCCCCACCGACTACTGGTGACGCTGTTGGTCGGCAACAACATCGTCAACATCGCGATTTCGAGCATCATCACCGTCCTCGTCGCGAGCTATCTCTCGCCCGGACCGGCGGTCGTTGCAACCACGGTCGTGACGAGCGTCCTCATCCTGATTTTCGGGGAGATCGTGCCCAAGGCGTTCGGCCTCGGCAACGCACAGGCGTGGGCACTAACTGTCGCGTCGCCCGTCCGACTCGTCGAGCGCGTACTCTCTCCGCTTATCACCGTGTTCGATGGCATCACTGGCCGGATAACCGCACTCATCACCGGTGAAACGGACATCGAAAAGCCGTATCTGGAGTGACCGTCAGTACTGGTACAGCGAAACGACGAACGGGAGTCTGTTGTACATCCAGATTGCCAGCGGCAGGCCGACGATTGTCAACGACAGCGCGTACGCGACACCGGTCCAGACGCCACTGGCCCACCAGCCAACGAAGACGAACCAGATCGCCCGGACGAGCAGTGAGTGCTGCGAGCCGCCAGCACTCTCCGTGACGAGCCGATCACGTCGCTTGAGCGTCAGCACCAGCGGCACCTTGTTTATCATTTTGATGCCCAGCGGGAGGCCGATGATTGTGACGTTCAGGAACCACGCGACTGAAAGCCAGATGCCGGTCACCCACCAGCCGACGAGCAGGAACCACACCGCCCTGACGAAGAGGGACCGCTGTTCACTCATATCGGCACTACCATACCTGCCAGCATAAGTCTCCGGTTCGAAGGGAGACGACTGTGGTAACACCGCACCGCCGATATTGAATCTGAAACTGGGGCGGCGGCCAGGAATGTCAGCACATCGGACAAGCAGTTACAGATAGTGACATTTCAGCCCACAAATCGCCGATTTCCCGGGCAAATCATTCGTATATGCCTCTGTCAGTATCTCTATATATCTCGTAGTTTTTTGTACGATAACTGGAAATCGCCGGACGAATGGTAAGCCGAGATGCCCGCCCCCGAATCGCCCACCTCGTCCCGGCCGCTGTGCGAGAGAGTTTCGTCCGGAAGTTCGTGGCCGCAGTGCTGGTGGCGGTCCTGGTTGCCGGCGGAATCGGGGCAGTGTTTTACACCGATACGACGCGAACGCTCGACCAGCGAGTGCAGACACAGGTCGTCTCGACCGCCGAGTTACAGGCCGACGGGCTCGACAACTGGGTCGACGGCTTCCGACGGCAGACCCAGACGCTCTCGTCGGTCAAGGAGTTCCAGAACGGGCAACCGAGCGTCATCAGGGACTACCTCCTGCTGGAATCGAGCGACCTCACCTCGGAGTTCGTCGCCGTCCACTACGTGCAAGCCTCGGACGGCACGGTCGAGGCGAGCACCGCGAGCGGGGTCCGCGGGGAGACACTTGCATCCCTCAACGTTCCATGGGGGTCGGAGATGGCAGCTATCGACAACGAGACAGATACGTCCGGGACTGTCGTTGTCCCAGAAGAGCCCTACAAGTCACCGGTAACAAACGACAGCGTCCTGGCGTTCGTCAGCTCCGCGCCGCAGAACACGGAACACGTCATCGTCGTTGAGGCGAACCTCTCCGCGCGTACCGAATCGTTCCGTGGGTCGCTGGCCGACAGCGAGACGACGATTCTCGGACCGGAGGGAACGGCTGTCGTCGGCAACAGTATACCGGGCGAGGCCGTCACTACGGTCACACGCGAGGGCGGCAACGGCTTTACCCAGTCATCGGAGACAGTGTACGGGTATTCGAGCCTCGACAGCATCCGGTGGACGGTCGTGACACAAGTGCCTGCATCGAGCGCCTATGCCCTCCGTAACCAGATTGCGACCAGTCTCCTCCTGACGCTCATCTCCGCAATAGTAATCCTCGGCGGCGTGACCGTTGCGATGAGCAGGCGCTCGGCGACAGCTCTCTCTGAACTCGCAACGACGGCCGACGAGATGCGCGCAGGCACCCTCGACGTGACGCTCGAGACATCTCGGTCCGACGAAATCGGACAGCTGTTCACCGCCTTCGACGAGATGGGGCAGTCGCTCCGCGAGCAGATCGCTGACGCGGAGGCGGCCAGGGAGAACGCCGAATCCGCCAGAGAAGAGGCCGAGTCGGCGAAAGAAGAGGCAGAAGCGGCTCGCAAAGCCGCGGAGACACTCAGCGATAGGCTCCAGAACCGCGCCGAAGACTACGCCGAGGTCATGGCTGCGTGCGCCGACGGCGACCTGACAGCACGGATGTCGTCCGACGCTGACGCCGAGTCGATGGCCCGGATCGCAACAGCCTACAACGACCTGCTCGACGAGTGGGAAGACACCATCCGCGAGGTCCGAGCGTTCAGTGAGGCCGTCGACACCGCAACCGAGACCGTCTCGGAGAACGTCGACGCAGTTCAGGACCGCAGTACCAGCGTGAAATCCTCGGCCACAGAGATGGCCGACGGGGCAGAGACGCAGTCGGAGAAGCTCGAAACCGTCTGGACGGAACTCGAAGACCTTTCGGCGACTGTCGAGGAGGTGTCCACCGCCGCTGACACGGTCAGAGACCGGGCTGACGAAGCGCTCAGCCGGTCACAAAGCGGACGAGCGGCTGCCGAGCGCGCGGCGACGGCGCTCGACGAGATCGAACGGTCGACAGACCAGACTGTCACACAGGTCGAAGCACTCGACGCACTGATGGGTGAAATCGAATCCGTTACCGACCTCATCACTGACATCGCCGACCAGACGACGATGCTCGCGCTGAACGCCAACATCGAGGCCGCCCGGGCCGGAAGTGAAGGCGATGGCGACGGCTTTGCTGTCGTTGCCGACGAGGTGAAAGCGCTCGCCGACGAGACGGTGACAGCGACCGACGATATCGAGGCCGCTATCGGCGAGATGCGTCAGCAGGTCGAGCGCACTGTCGACGAGATGCACGCCACACAGTCGAAAGTCGATACTGGAACCGAGACGGTCGGCGATGCCCTCGATGCGTTCGACGACATCGTCGGCGACATCGAGGATGCGACCAGCGGGATGCGAGAGATCGACCGCGCGACAGACGAGCAGGCTGAGTCGACACAGGAGGTCGTCTCGATGGTTGAAGGGGTCGGCGACATCAGCGACGACACGGCTGTCGAAGCGGCCGCCGTCGCCGACGCGGCGACCGAGCAGGTCGAGGCCGTCGATGACGTCGAGTCATCCGTCGCGAACCTCTCCGACCGCGCCACCGACCTCGGGCAGTTGCTGGAAACGTTCACCGTCGACGAATCCGACACTATCGACAGTGGGACTGACGTGTTCGAGACGGCCGTCGAGGACCGAACGGGAGCAGAGTCGACAGGGGACGACTGAGCCGTCAACGTCCAGCAGCCGATAGCCGCGGTCGGTACTCAGTCCTCAAATCCGTCCTCAAAGACGAACGTCCCGTTTCGCTGGACGACCTGCGCCGACCTTTTTTTGCGTCGGGTCGTCTCTGGCGACCGCTCCTTGAAAAACGTCGATGAAGAGGCCGGCCGCTCACTCCGTTCGCGGTCAGTACTCAGTCCTCGAACCCGTCTTCGAAGACGAACGTCCCGTTTCGCTGGACGACTTCGCCATCGACTTCGATGAACGAGTCCTCGCTCATGTCGACAATCATGTCCACGTGGACGGCGGACTCGTTTTGTTCGTTGTCCTCGCCGACAGTGGCGTCGTAAGCTCGTCCTACCGCCATATGGACGGTGTCGCCCATCTTTTCGTCGAACAGCATATTGTAGGAGAACTGGTCGATATCCCGGTTCATTCCGATACCCAGTTCGCCGAGTCGGCTCGCGCCGTCATCGGTTGACAGCACCTCTGTCAGGAGGTCCTCGTTCTTCGCGGCGCTGTGCTCGACGACTTCGCCGTCCTCGAAGCGAAGGAAGACATCAGTCACTTCCCGGCCCTGGTGGTACAGCGGCTTGTCGAACAGCACCTCGCCCTCGACGCTGTCTGGGACCGGTGCGGTGAACACCTCGCCGCCGGGAAGGTTCTTTTCGCCGTAATCGTTGAGCGTCTCGTTACCGGCGACGGACATCGTCACGTCCGTTGTCTCCCCGGAAACGATGCGGACTTCGTCGGCGGGGTCGAGTATCTCGACCATCTGTGACTGGTGCTCGCGAACGGCGTCCCAGTCTTTGAGGACAGCATCCCAGACGAAGTTCTCGTACCCTTCCGTGGACGTCTGGGCGAGCTGGGCGTTGGCGGGCGCAGGGTATTGCGTGAGACACCAGGTCTTCGAGAGCCGCTCGTTCAGGAGCGGCTGCTGGGACTGCTGATAGGCGGCCGTCGTTTCGGGGTCGACGTCGCTGGTCTCGGTGACATTGTCGCTCCCCTTGATGGCGATGTACGCGTCCATCTCCTCGTACAGCGCCTCGACGTGGCTCGGCGTCTCGAACTCGTCCCGGTTGCGGAGGTAGGCGCGACGGAACCGCTCGCCGAGGCGGTCCTGCACGACAAGCGGATTTGCGCCGCGGTCAGCAGCGAACTCGTGTAGCGCCGTAACGAGATCCGCAGCCTGTGGGTGCGCGTCGATAACGAGGTTGTCGCCTTCGCTCAAATCGATAGAGTGGTCGACAATGACTTCCGCGTGTTCGCGGATACGTGGGTCCATACAGATAGGCACCACCGACGCCCCCTAATCGTTACCCTCCCGGCTACTTCTTCTTGCTCTGCTGGAACCCTTCTTTGAAGCCCTGGAAGGTCCGCCGGAGCATCAGATACATGAAGAAAAAAAACAGGAGCACAGCAGCGAGGAGTGCGTATGTGAGCAGGTCGGCCATACCGGCGGTTGTCGAGCCGAGATGAAAATGCTTTCGGGAGGAGCGCCTTCGGGCGTCTACCGGTCGATTTTGGAGGGTAAAATACGGGTTTGACCGATAGCTACAACGGTCACTGTGCTTTGGCAAAGACTCATAATCCCATAGAACATACAGATAGTCATGTCGTTGCTGCCCTCTCGGGACCCGGCGACCCCGGACGCCGAACCCCGAGTCATCGGTGTCGACAGTGATGATGCGGACGACGTGCTGTCGGCACTCTCGGCAGAGACAGCGCGCAATTTACTGTCAGAACTAAACAAGGAGCCGGCACCGCCGTCAGAGCTGGCCGACCGGGTGGATACGTCGCTGCAGAACGCACAGTATCACCTGAAGAAACTGAAAAACGCCGGCGCGGTCGAGGTCGTCGATACGGCGTACTCCGAGAAGGGACGCGAGATGGACGTGTTCGCGCCGGCCAACCAGCCACTCGTTATCTGTGCCGGTGACGAACAGGAAACGTCGGGACTCCGGGCGGCGCTGGCGAACATTATCGGCGGTTTCGCTATCATCGGCTTCGCAAGCCTGCTGGTCCAGCAAGTGTTCGGGAGCGGGCAGGGAACGCTGTTTGGCGGCCCGACAGTGTCGTCCGGGAGTGCGGACACTGGCAGCCGGGACCCGAGTTTTTACGCCGAGAACGCGACTGTGACCGACGGCGGCTTCGAGGCTACTGCGGGTGCACTCGACACTGCCGCACAGGGCGGTGCCGAGGCCGCTGCCGCCGTGATTCCGCCGGGCCTTGCGTTCTTCGCTGGCGGCGCATTTGTCATCGCGGGCATGGCGGCGCTGTGGTATATCCGGCAGTAACCGCCTGCAGCCGGTTTGCTCCGGTATTACCACAATTAGCGTCGCTACGATACGCTCACCGATTGACGATAGTCGTCGAAATCGGCGTCCCGTCCGGGGAGCGAAGGCGGACGCGAACGTCGCCAGCCATCACGTCCAGTTCCGCGTGGGCCGGTTGATAGCGCCGCGGGTCGGCGTAGCTACCCGGATTAACCAGCGTCCAGCCGCCAAAATCGGTCAGTACGGGTTTGTGTGAGTGACCGACGACGACGATGTCGGCCGCCTCCTGTCGGGCCAGCATGCCGAGTGCGGTTTCGGTGTGCTCGTGCCCGTGGACAACGACGATGGTCAGCCCTTCCCAAGAGACGGTCGCAACGTCTGGGAGTCGATCACGGACCGGTGGTCTGTCGTTGTTCCCGACAACGCCGGTCAGTTCGTCGCATTCGGCCTCGATGGCATCGAGGACCTGCTCAGTCATGAAATCGCCTGCATGGAGAACATGGTCGGCGTCGCGGACAGCGGCAAGCGTCCGACCTGTCAGCCGGTGGTCCTCCGTTCCGTGCGTGTCTGAGATAGCAGTGAGCATACTGACGGTAGCGGGGCCAGGTATAAATCCAGAAGCATTTTGCGTTACGGTCGTGACGGAAAAATAATGGCAGGGAGTAAATCAGTCGTCATCGCCGCACTGATAGCCAACGGCGCGATTGCGATTCTGAAGTTCTTCGGCTTCCTTCTCACGGGGAGTGCCGCGATGCTGTCGGAGACGTACCACAGCATCTCAGACACCGGGAATCAGGTGTTTCTACTCATCGGGATTCGGTTCAGCGAACGGGAGCGCGACCGCCGTCATCCTTTCGGGTACGGCAAGGCACAGTTCTTCTATAGCTTCCTCGTCTCCGTGTTCCTGTTCGGCATCGCCGGCTGGGAGAGCGCGAAACACGGCTGGAACGAGCTCACGGCCGGCGGCCACGGCGGTGGTGGACACGCCGGCGAGGCCGTCGAGTTCCTGTTTTTCTCCTTCCAGCCCCCGGCGTGGCTGGACCCGCTGTGGGTCAACTACACCGTCCTCCTCGGTGCGTTCGTGTTTGAGACGTACGCACTGGTGAAGGCCCGCGCGGAGATGCAGCGACAGATAGACCGCAACGACTGGTCGGGATACCGCGAGGCGTTCCGCAAGACCAGCGACGTGACGACGCTGACCGCCCTGACCGAGGACGCCATCGCACTCGCGGGGATCGTCATCGCGCTGGTCGGCCTGTTCCTCGAGCAGCAGACCGGTAACCCCTTCTTCGACCGGGTTTCCGCACTACTCATCGGGATTATGCTGATGGGCTTCGCCCTGGCACTGGCCTGGGAGAACAAGCGGCTCCTGCTGGGGGAGAGTCTCCCGACGGACGAGGAACAGCGCCTCCGTGAGGTTGTCATGCAGAACGAACACGTGGACGAAATTATCGGCTTCCGGACGGTCTACTTCGGGCCGAACGAGGTCATCGTTTTCGCAGACCTGCAGTTCGACCCGGCGCTGGACACGGAATCGATAGACGACGAGATAACGGCGCTGGAATCGGCGATGCAGGACACCAACGACGACATCAGGAAAGCCTACGTCGAGCCGGAACTGTAAGGGTCGTTGTCTTCGAGCCACCACGGAATCGGGACGCGGGCGATATCGGTTGTGACCGTCATCGTCGTGTCGATATCCGGCCGCTCCGGCCGCTGTTCAGTGTGTTCGACATGTCTGATTACTCCCTGTCGGTCGACGTACAGCCGTGACCGCACGACCGCGGATTCGTTTTCGGCGGTTGGTGTCTCGACCGCATTCGTTGCGGCCAGGACAGCGACAGGCCGTCCGTTCCGCTGGACGGACGCCACCGTCCGATACGCAGTGTTCGACAGGAGCCGTCGAAGCAGGTCAACGCCGGGCGGCGAGGCGACAAGCGACGTGTTCGGCGTCGCTGGCGTGGTGGCGTACGGCGTATCGGGGTCGTCCCGGACGTTCGTGTACAGCGTCCCGTCGGCGAGGACCACGTCGTCCGATATCGGACCGAACCGCTGTCTGACCCGCTGGATGCCTCGTTGACGGTCGATCCAGACGTCGAGCGTGTTCTGTGGCCCGGCCTGTTCGACGTGTCGATGGAAGTTCCGGTTCGAAAGTGCCCGCTGATGGCGGTCGAGCAGTCGGTCCACGTCGACCCTCCCGTCGCTGGTCGGGACTGTGACCGTCGCCTCCGGTGTGTTAGTGGGGACGGGCGCTGGCGTCACCGGGTCGCTGTCGTCCGCCGACGGGCCAGCCGGGAGGAAGCCGGAACACCCCGCGAGAAGGGCAATACCGACGGCGAGCGTGACACGCCACATGTATCTCTTGAGGAGCGCTCGCGGCAAGTAGCTGTGGGGGCGAACCCTTTTGCCGGTGAACGGCCAATCGGGGCACGTGGCAACGACAGACGACGGCTACATGCGGTTTTTCCCCTTCGAAGAGCCGTACGACCATCAGCAGGAGGCGATGGGCACGATATACGACGCCCTCGAAGAGGGTCGGGACGTGCTGTTCGAGGGGGCCTGTGGGACCGGAAAGACGCTTGCATCGCTGGTCCCTGCGCTGGAACACGCCCGCGAGACGGGCAAGACCGTCGTCATCACGACGAACGTCCACCAGCAGATGCGCCAGTTCGTCGAGGACGCCAGAGCGATAACGGACCAGGAGCGCCTGCGGGCCGTGGTCTTCCGGGGCAAGGGCTCGATGTGCCACATCGACGTGGACTACGAGGAGTGTCAGGCACTTCGAGACACGACCCGTGACCTGGTCGAGGTCGAGAACGACATCGCCGAACTCGAACAGCGCGAGGGCGAACTCCTCTCGGACGGCCAGGCGGGCAGCAGCGAAGCGATGGAGGCCCGTAACGCCGTCGTCGAGGAACTCCGGGACCTGCAGGACGAGCGCGAGGAAATCGAAACCGAACGCTCGACCTGCGACCACTACTACCGGAACCTTACTGTCGACACCAGCGAGTTCTACTCCTGGCTGTTCGACGACGTCCGGACGCCCGATGACGTGTACGAGTACGCTCACCAGCAGGGCCTGTGTGGCTACGAACTGCTGAAAGAGGGGATGGACGGCGTCGATCTCGTCGTCTGTAACTACCACCACCTGCTGGACCCGACCATCCGCGAGCAGTTCTTCCACTGGATCGGCCGGGACCCCGAGGACATCATCGCGGTCTTCGACGAGGCCCACAACGTCGAATCGGCCGCACGCGACCACGCCCGGCGGACGCTGACGGAGAACACGCTCGACCAGGCCATCGAGGAACTCGACGGCGAGGACGACGCCCGGACCGACGCCGCGGCCAACGTCATCGAGACGTTCCGGGACGCGCTCGTCGAAGCCTACGAGGACTCGTTCGAGTTCGGCGGGCGCGCGGCCGTCGACGAGCACTGGGATGACGTGACCATCGCTAACGACGACCGGAAAGACGACCTGACGCTCGCCTTCCTGCAGAGCTACACCGGCCCCGGCTTCCACGAGGAACTGGACCACGCGCTGGACCTCGGCCGGGACCTCGACGCTCGCTACCAGGAGGCGTTCAAAGAAGGAGACCTCGACACCAGAAAGGAATGCCAGACGCTGCAGGCCGCCGGCTTCATTTCCGACTGGCTCGATGAAACGGACGAGACCGGTCAGTACCCCGTCGTCAGCGTCCGCCGGGACGAATCGACAGACGAGGTGTACGGCCGCGCGGAACTGTACACCTGCATCCCCGAGCAGGTGACCCGCGACCTGTTTTCCGACCTGCACGCGGCGGTGCTGATGAGTGCCACGCTGCGCCCGTTCGACGTGACCGAGAACGTCGTCGGCGTCGACGACCCGGTGACGATGGCCTACGGTGCGCAGTTCCCCGAGGAGCGCCGGCGGACCTATGCCGTCGACGGCCCGGCGCTGTTTTCCAGCGAACGGGACGACCCACAGACCCAGCAGCGCATCGCCCGCACGCTCGAAGACATCGTCCGGTTCACCCCCGGCAACACACTTGTGTTCTGCCCCTCCTACAGCGAGGCCGAGCGCTACCACGACATGACCGCCGTGAGCGCGACGCGATACCTCGACGAGCCGGGCACGCAGGCCCGGGACCTCCGGGAGGCCTTTACCGACGGCGACGACGGCGTGCTCTACACCTCGCTGTGGGGGACGCTCGGCGAGGGCGTGAGCTACGACGGCGACGACGCCCGGACCGTGGTCGTGGTCGGCGTCCCGTACCCCCACCTCGACGACCGGATGGATGCCGTCCAGGACGCCTACGACGTGGCCTTCGGCGACGACGAGGACGAGGCCGGCTGGCGCTACGCCGTCGAGATTCCGACGGTCAGAAAGACGCGGCAGGCCCTCGGACGAGTTGTCCGCTCGCCCGAGGACTTCGGCGCGCGCATCCTGCTTGACAAGCGCTACACGGAGGCCGCCGAGATGGAGATGCACGACTACGCCGTCCGCGGGACCTTCCCGCCGGAGGAACGCCGCGAGATGGTGGATATCGGGCCCGAGAAACTCAAGTTCGCGATGCTGAATTTCTACCAAGATATGGACGCCTACGACGGGCCGCCGCCGAAGCCTTGAGTACGGGTTCGGAACAGCGACCGACCGGAAACCGGATAGTTTGAAACCCTCCACGTGAAACGGACGGGTAATGCTAGTCGCCTTCGACTTCGACGGGACGCTCTCCGATTCGGAGATGACGGTCCTGCTCGGGAGCCAGAACGGGACGGCCGAGGACATGGCCGACATCACCGAGCGCGCGATGAACGACGAAATCGAGTACGCCGAGAGCCTGCGCCAGCGCTGTGCGCTGCTGGAAGGCCTCTCGGATGAACAGGCCCGGGCGGCCTTCAGTGAGGTCGCCCTGCGTCCGGGTGCAGCCGAGGTCATCACTGCGCTACGAGACGCCGGCGTCTACGTCGCTATCCTCACTGGAGGGTTTGAGCGCGGCGTCGAGGCTGCACTCGAAACGGAGGGGGTCGAGGTCGACGCCATCGTCGCCAACCGACTGCCCGTGGCAGACGGAAAGCTGACCGGCGAAGTTCGCGGGCCGCTCATCTCCGGGACGAAAGACGACGCGATGGAAGTCGTCACCGCCGTCACCGGCGAAGACCGGGACGCGACTGTTGCCGTCGGCGACGGGGCCAACGACCTCCCGATGCTCGAAGTGTCGAACCTGGCTATCGGCTTCGACCCGAAACCGGCCGTCGCGCCGTCGTGTGACACGACAGTCGAGACAATGGACGAACTGTACGAGCTGCTGGAAGCCGAAGGAATCCTGTAACGAATCTCTGTTTTTGTCGCTCACGGTCACGACCTGTACGCTGCACGGTAGACGGAGAACAAACGGGGAGAGGCACGCTCCCCACGGACGCGAGCAGTCGTTGTCGGACCAATGACAGAGTATGGTTGAGCGTGAACCGACGCGTGCTCGCTACCAGCGACGGTTCATTGAATGCATTGTCTTCTCCCGTAATAAGCCTAATGAATAGATGAATTATTGCAGTACTTTGATACGCACGTTCAGAAAAGTTCTGTAGAATACCGTATTCTTCGTTAGTTAGTTGCCTGGCCGATTGCCTGGTCGAGGTCGGCTTTGATGTCTTCGACAGACTCAGTGCCAACAGAGAGACGAACCATGTCGTCAGTGACGCCAGCGGCGGCCTTCTCCTCGTCCGTGAGCTGCTGGTGGGTGGTCGAGGCCGGGTGGATGATGAGCGTCTTCGCGTCGCCGACGTTGGCCAGCAGCGACGCAATCTCGGTCGATTCGACGGTCGTCCGGGCGGCGTCGTAGCCCGCGTCGAGGCCGAACGTTATCATGCCGCCGTAGCCACCGTCGAGGTATTTGCTGGCGGTGTCGTGCGTTTCGTGGTCGTCGAGGCCGGGGTAGGTGACCCACGATACTTCGGGGTGGTCAGCGAGGAACTCGGCAACGCCCATGGCGTTGTCACAGTGGCGATCCATCCGTGCGGGCAGCGTCTCCAGACCCTGCATCGTCTGCCACGCGTCGAAGGGCGACTGCTGGCAGCCCAAGTCACGGAGACCGCGAGCGATGGCGGCGTAGGTGAAGGCCGCGTCCTCGAATCGCTCACGGAAGTTGACGCCGTGGTACGCAGGGTTGTCGCCGGCGATTTCGGGGTACTTGTCCGCGTGTTCCTCCCACGGGAAGGAGCCGCCGTCGACGAGGACGCCGCCGACGGTGGTGCCGTGGCCGTGAATCCACTTCGTTGTGGAGTTCCAGACGAGGTCAGCCCCGTGCTCAATCGGGTTACAGAGGTACGGCGTCGCGAACGTGTTGTCGACGAAGAAGGGGACGCCGTGGTCGTGGGCGATCTCGGCCAGGCGCTCGAAGTCGGGCGTGACGAGCGCCGGGTTGCCGATGGTCTCACAGTGGACATAGGCTGTGTTTTCGTCGATAGCCTCGGCGTAGGCGTCGTAGTCGAGCGTGTCGACGAAGCGGGTTTCGACGCCATTGCGCGGCGCGGTGTGGGTGTAGTAGGTGTAGGTGCCGCCGTACAGCGACGACGCCGTGACGACGTTATCACCGACGTCCGCGAGGAGGAAGGTCGCCAGATTCAGCGACGCCATGCCCGACGCGGTGGCGACCGCGCCGACGCCGCCCTCCAGCGCCGCCAGCCGTTCCTGCAGCATCCCAACTGTGGGGTTCATCAGCCGCGAGTAGATGTGGCCCGGCTTCTCCAGTGCGAACTGCTTTGCGGCGTCCTCGGCGTCTTCGAAGACGTAGGAGGTGGTCTGGTACAGCGGCGGCGCGCGAGAGCGGGTCTCGGCGTCCGGCTCTTCCTGGCCGACGTGCAAGGCGTCGGTTTCGAATCCGTGGTCTTGGTCGTCGCTCATACACTCCGCTTTCACCTGATGGGTCTTAATAACGACCACACCGGTGAGCCCCGCCACTGCTACGAGATAGCGGTGATTATTCGGGCCGTTTCCGGACGTATTCGGGCGCGGAAGGCCGTGTGGAGTCAGTATCGTGCTTCTGGAAGAACACGAAGAGAAGTACTCGGGCCGGGAGCGAGTGGTGCGACGACTGTCGCACCCGAAGCGACCCGGGGAAGGGCAGGCCTGCGGTCGTGCCGGGCGGTTAGCATACCGGTCGCCTGGCGACCGGTTTCACCGGACGCGAACGGAGTGAGCGTCCGGCCTTTTTCGCCCACGTTTTTGTACGGGGGTTGAGCGCTCGGCCCCGGCGAGCGCGAGGCCCCCGTGGAAAAAGGTGGTTAGGTAAACTTCCGGACCGTCATCGAAAGCGTATCCAGGTCCAGAATCGGCGCGAAGCCGGCGTCGGGGTCGATGTTGACGCTCTTCTGGAACGCGGTCTGGGCCTGCCAGCACCCGGAGTTCAGCGCAACGACGTTGTGGTACTCGCCCCAGCCGAGCTTGTGGACGTGGCCAGTGTGAAACACGTCCGGGACCTCCTCCATGACCAGATAGTCGCGGTCCTCGGGGGCGAGCCGGGTGTGACCGCCGTACTGCGGCGCGACGTGGCGCTTCTTCAGGAGCTGGTACATCGCCTTGTGTGGCTCCTCGTAGCTGGCCTCCTCATCCGGAAGTTCGGCGATGACCTCGTCCAGCGAGACGCCGTGGTACAGCAGCACCGTGACGCCCTCGACGGTGACCAACGAGGGATTAGAGTGGACCTGAGCGTCGTGGGCAGTCATGATGTCCCGGAGTTCCTCGTCGAAGCCGGGCTGGGGCTCGGCCAGTCGGACGGCGTCGTGGTTGCCCGGAATCATCCGGATTTCCATATCGCCCGGAACCTCCTTGAGGTACTCCGAGAATGCGCGGTACTGGTCGTAGATGTCGATGATGTCCAGTTCCTCGTCTTGCTCAGGGTAAATGCCGACGCCCTCGACCATGTCGCCGGCGATGAGGAGATACTCGACAGTCTCAGCCTCTGGGGTGTGGAGCCAGTCCGTGAAGCGGTGCCAGGCGTCCTCCATGAACTCCTGGCTGCCGACGTGGATGTCTGAGATGAGTGCCGCCTGAACGTGACGGTCAGCGGTCGAGGGGCTGTGCGTTCGGGGCACGTCCGGGAAGTACAGCGAGTCCACAAACAGGATGCCGGCGTCGTCGGCCAGCGTTCCCTCGACGGCGATGACCTCGTCCATGAGCAACTGCTGGACGAGGTCGGCGATAGGGCGGTCTTTCATCACCAGACAGGGGAAGGTCCCGTTCGTGTCCTCCAGTTCGACGAGCCAGTGCCCGCTGGCGGTCGAGCGGATGTCCGAGACCATCCCGATGAGCGCCGCGTCGCTGCCGCCACCCATGTTTTCGATTGCGTCGGTCGGCCGGTGGTTCACTCTGCCACGGAGTTTGCTCGCCAGTTTCTCGTAGCGGTCCCGGAACACCGAGACGAAGTCCGAGTACTCGCCGGTCCCAGTTGACTGACCGGTCATGTCGTTCGCGACCTCGATTGCCCGGAGGGATGTGTCCACATCCCGTGACCCCTCCGTTTCAGGTGGAGAAGACGTACCCGGTTCGGTCGACGCGGCTGCACTCGTTCCAGTTGAAACGGAGGGGTGTGGATTGGGAGGGGTGCCGGTAATTTCGTCTCCTGCGCCTGGTCCGGTTTTCGGCGTGCTTCCCGCGTCTTCTGCCGTCTCAATCACAGATTCGACGTGGTCGGTTGTCAGCTTCAGCGCGTCATCGGGCAGGGTTTCGAGTGCGCGTTCCAGTGTCGCCGATGGATCCGGGGTATCGGCGATCCGCGTCACTGCTTCGCGCTCCGCGTTGTAGCCGCGGCTCGCGAGTTCGCTGACGATTCGTGCCGGCGTCTCCAGAGGCACGTTCCACACTCAGTGTCTGCGGGCAAAAGGATAGCGGACCGACAGTCGTCACAAGATTGATACCCCGCTGTCGGCAATCCGAGGTAGGATGGGCCGGGACGAATCGACCAGCAGCACGTCGCCAGACGAGACGGAGGAGGCTGCTGACACCAGCCCAACGTTTCGTCTCGGCCTGTACGTCCGCGACATCAGTACGAGCGTCGGAGCGGTCATGCTCGTCGGTGCGCTCCTGTTTGCCGTCAGCGGAGTGTGGCCCCCGCTTGTCGCAATCGAGAGCGGGAGCATGGAGCCACACATCGACACCGGTGACATGGTGTTTGTCATGGACGCAGAACGGTTCCCCGGACAGGGGGCGCGTCACGGCGTTGTAACGGCGGCAACCGGGGCCGAAACCGGGTATCGGACCTTTCAGCAGTCCGGAGATGTCATCGTCTTCGAACCCAACGGTAACGAACAGCGAACGCCGATTATCCACCGGTCGATGCTGTGGGTTGATGCCGGCGAGAACTGGTACGACCGAGCGAACCAGACGTACATCGGAAGCGCGGACAGTTGCGACGAGCTTCGGAACTGCCCGGCCCCCCACGCTGGGTTTATTACGAAAGGTGACAACAAAGTGACCAACACGAGATACGATCAGGTGACCGGAGCGAGTACTGTTGTGCGCCCGCAGTGGGTTATTGGAACCGGAATCTTCCGAATCCCGCGTCTCGGGTACGTCCGGGTCCAGCCGTCCCAGCTATGGCACACAGCAGCGACTATAGGGGTCGGAGAAGCTTCAGCGCCAGCGGCAAGTTGACTGACTCGGACGGTAGTGGTCGCTGTAACAACAGAAGGTTGATTGGCCGCCTCCGAGTATTCGTGGTACGAATGGCCGGGTCAGACCATCGGTCGTCGGACGGGGACGGAACCGAGGGACCGGGAGGGATGATGTACGTGACCGATATCGTCAGTAGCGCCGGTTCAGTCCTGCTTGTCGGGGTGTTGCTGTTCGCCGTTAGCGGCGTGTGGCCCCCACTGGTCGCTATCGAAAGCCCGAGCATGGACCCGCATATCAAGGAAGGCGACCTCGTGTTCGTGATGGAAGAGGAGCGGTTCTCCGGCCCAGGTGATCACAGGGGTGTCGTTACTGCGGCGAACGACGACAGCTATCGGAAGTTCCAGCAACCGGGCGACGTTATCGTATACGAGCCCGACGGCAACAGTCGGCAGACCCCGATCATCCACCGAGCGATGCTGTGGGTTGATGCCGGCGAGAACTGGTACGACCGGGCGAACAAGGACTACATCGGGAGTGCGGACAGCTGTGACGAACTCAGCTCCTGTCCGGCCGACCACGCCGGCTTCATCACCAAGGGCGACAACAACGGCCGGTACGACCAGGTCGGCTCCAGCCCAATCAGCGAACCGGTCAAGCCTGGGTGGGTCGTCGGTACCGCGGAAATGCGGGTCCCACTGCTGGGGCAGGTCCGGCTCCAGTGGAACCAGGCTGGAGCGACCGACGTAGTACCAAGCGGGGCAGGACCGGCAGTGACGAACGAAACAGGGTCGACAGCCACGAACACGACTGCGTCCGGGTAGTTCGTCACTCTCGATAGGGGGACTGTTTCACCTGCGACGGCGGAGACTGCCGGGCGCTCAGACAATCCGCAGATCAGTTGTCGAAGCGGGCCTGCACGAACGGCTGGACGTCGTCGATATCGCCGAGTCGTGAATCGGACAGAAGTACCGCCTCCGTCTCCTCGGTTGGAACCGACAGCGAGATCTCTTTCGTCCGTCCGTATCGGCCCTTCGAGACAACGACGGCGTTGACGATGCCGAGCATATCGAGTTCCGAAATGAGGTCAGTGACGCGGCGCTGTGTCAGGATATCGGCGTCGATCTCCTCACAGAGGTTCTTGTAGATGTTGAATACCTCGCCGGTGTTGATGTTGTGGACGCCGTTTTTCTCCAGAAGGATGATGGCGAAAAGGACGATCTTCGACTGGGTGGGAAGCGTCCGGACGACCTCGACGACGCGGTCGAGTTCGATCTTCTCCTGAGCTTGGCGGACGTGGTCTTCGAGGACGTTGTCGGTCTGGTCGCGCTCGGCGAGTTCGCCCGCAGTCCGGAGGAGGTCAAGCGCACGACGTGCGTCCCCGTGTTCCTGTGCAGCGAAGGCCGCACACAGCGGGATGACATCCTCGGTGAGCGCGTCATTTTTGAACGCCACGTCGGAGCGTGCCTGTAGGATGTCCCGGAGCTGATTCGCATCGTATGGCGGGAAGACGATCTCCTCCTCTCCGAGGCTTGATTTGACCCGAGGATCGAGGAAATCAGTGAACTTCAGGTCGTTAGAAATGCCCATAATCGAGACGCGGGAGTTCTCCAGTTCGGAGTTCATCCGGGAGAGGTTATACAGGGTATCGTCGCCGCTTTTCTCGACGAGCTTGTCAATCTCGTCGAGCATAATGACGACCACGCGCTCGTGGTAGTCGACTGCGTCGAAAAAGGAGCTGTAGACCCGATCCGTTGGCCACCCGGTCATCGGCACTTCCTCGAACTCCGCCTTGTCTGCTTCCAGCGAACTGATTTCGGTTTCGATGTCGTCGAGAGAGTCAAACGCCGTCTCTTCGAGTGCAGCCGCCGTGTTCTCGCGTGCGCGCGACTGGAGGTCTTCGAGTTCGGCGATTCGGTCGTCGATGAGCCGGGCATTCTTGTCGATGAACTTATTCGCGAGCTGAGCCAGTACGCGGTACTGGGTGTCGGTCACCTCGCAGTTGATATACTCGACCTCACAGGGAACCTCGTACTTCTGTGAGGTCGTTTCGAGTTCCTCGCTGACGAACTTCGCGGACGCGGTTTTCCCTGTTCCCGTCTTGCCGTAGATGAGGATATTCGACGGCGTATCACCGCGCAAGGCGGTAACGAGAATCGTCGCCATGTTGTTGATCTGCTCCTCGCGGTGGGGGAGTTTGTGTGGCGTATACGAGGGGCGAAGGACCTCCTTGTTCTCGAAAATGGGTTCCCCTTCGAGAAGGTCGTCGAACAGGCCACGGGACGCTTCGTCTGAGGGATCATCGGATCCGGTATCGAGATTGTCGAGAATGACATCGTCGAGATCTGATGGCCCGGTCGATATGTCGGGGTCCGTTTCGGAGCCGGGGTGCCCGTCGGACCCGTCGGCATCGTTCGACGTTTCTGGTGTCGACAGATCGGATTCCGGGGCCGAGTTGTTGCTTTCGTCAGTCAT